>CAZMGT010000022.1:0-54221 GCA_964565895.1 uncultured Armatimonadia bacterium | reverse complement strand
CTACGGGGGCAACGTAAACCGCATTGTGCGTGAGCCTGGGGCGACCATTTTGCACATGACCACCGCCGCCCTGCCCGAGGGCGCCCCCGGGTTTGGCGACATGGCCCTCGCCGCGCTCTCCGAGCAGGCGAGCGCCACCGCTTCGTGGGACGACCTCGGCCAGCTCGCCCAGCAGTTCCGTGAGGCGGGCAAGCTCGAGGGCCCCGAGCGCGCTGGCCCCTCGCCCCAAGGGCAGACCCTCGACGGCGCTCTCGCCGTGGCCTTCCCGCTTGCCCCTGGCGAGAGGAAAACGGTGTCCTTCGTGCTCACGTGGTATTTCCCAAACGCCACGCACGGCGCGCGCGACTGGGGCGGCCGGGGAAATATGTATAGCAACTGGTGGGCCGACGCCTTAGATGTCGCCTGCGAGGTCGCTCGCCGGTTTAACGAGCTTTCCGCGAACACCCGCCTGTTTCACGACACCTTCTACAGCACAAACCTCCCCCGCTGGCTGCTCGACAGAATAAGCGCCCAGCTTGTTGACATTCGCAGCCCCACCTGCTTCTGGACCAAAGACGGCTACTTCGGCGGCTGGGAGGGTTGCCGCATCAATGCCGGCTGCTGCCCGGGCAACTGCAACCACGTCTGGCAATATGCCCAAGCCCACGCCCGGCTGTTCCCCGCCCTCGGCCGGCAAATGCGCGAGCAGGCGTTTTTCTATCAATCGCCCGACGGCGCCATTCCCCATCGCCAGCCGAAAAGCCACCCCGCGTTCGACGGCCAGTGCGGCGACATCCTCGGCGCCTTCCGCGAGCACCTGCTGAGCACCGACCAGCGCTGGCTCGACCGCCACTGGCCGGCGATTAAGCGCGCCATGGACTACGTTATCGCTACCTGGGACGCCGACGAAGACGGCGTTCTCTCCGGCGCGCAGTGGAACACCCTCGACGGCAACCTCAGCGGGAGCTCCTCGTGGCTGGGGACGATGTACCTCGCCGCGCTCGCCGCCGCAGAGAAAATGGCCGCAATCGAGGGCGACGCCCTCGCCGCGCGGCGCTATCGCCAAATCCGCGAGCGCGGGGCGAAGGCCCAGGACGAAACCCTGTTCAACGGCGAGTACTACATCCAAATCCCCGACCCCAAGGGCGAGCAGGACTACGTCACCGGCTGCGCCATCGACCAGGTGCTCGGGCAGTGGTGGGCCCTGCAGCTAAATCTCGGCTGGCTCTACCCCCCGGAGCATGTGCGTAGCGCGTTGCGCGCGTTGTTTAAGTACAACTTCAAAGCTACGTTCCACGGGATAACCCAGGCCCCGCGCAAATTCGTCGCCGACGACGACCCGGGCATGCAAATGATTACCTGGCCTCACGGCGGCCGGCCGGAAAAGCACACGCGCTACGCCGACGAGGTAATGAGCGGCTTTGAGTACTCCGCTGCGGCGATGATGATCTATGCCGGCCTGCTGCGCGAGGGGTTTACCGTGCTCCGTGGGGCGTGGATGCGCTACGATGGCCGTCTGCGCACAGGCTTGGCCAGCGCCGCCTGGGGCTATAGCGGAAACCCATTTTGCGACGACGAGTGCGGCAAGTTCTACGCGCGGACAATGAGCATCTGGTCCGTGCTCCTCGCCTGCCAGGGGTTCATCTACGACGGCCCGCAGGGCATCCTCGGGTTCAAACCCCTCTGGCGCCCGGAAGACCACGTCTCGTTCTTCTCCACCGCACAAGGCTGGGGCGTCTTCGCCCAAACGCGCGACGGCCGCCGGCAAACCGAGCGCATCGCCCTGCGCTATGGCACGCTTGCCCTGCGCCAGCTTATCTTCCAGCTCCCCGAGCCTGCGCGGCCGAAAACGGTTACTGTGCAAACGCGAAGAAAGCTGCTTCCCGCGCGGTTTGCCGCGGAGGGCGACGAGGTGCGCGTCGAGCTCCTCAGCCCAGCGCGGCTTTCCGCCGGCGACGAGCTCGTGGTGAGCATTGCCTGGTAGGCGCTCTTGCCCAGCAGTTGCCAGCGAACAACGCGGCACTCGCCACGCCCACGGCGCTGGCCAACTGCTCTCCGCGCGCCCCTCGCGCGGGCTGGGCGCTAGGGCTCAGCCTTAATCCCCAGGCGCACTACGTTGCGCGCTTGAGGCCCGCGCTCGGCGCTTAAGCTAAAGCGAGTCCTTAATCCGCGCTAGCTCCGCGGGGACAATGTCCCCGATGAGCGTATATTTCATCGCCCCGTCCGCCCAGCGGAACTCATGCACCGAGCCCGCGGGCAGCCAGCGCTCAACCACGTGGTGCGTCGTCGGCTCCTCAAACAGCGAGATGGTGGACAGCCCGTCGAAATACAAAAGGTGCACCGCCCGCGCCCCGCCCGCGCCCCACAGGCAGTGCGCGCCGGCAAACACATACCCCGGGGGCAGATATTTCGGCGTGCGAATGGCCACCCCCAACCGCCCCGCCGCCCGCTGCAGGTCATACGGCCCCTCGCGCGAGATCCCCCCGACGACCACCACATCGCGCGGCACGGCAAACAGGTCCTTCCCAAACCGCGGGTGGAAGTTGATCGAGGTAAACTCGCTAATGCTCTTCAGCGTCCCCGTCCCCCGCAGGTTAACCGTCTTCAGCGGCAGGTAGGTAAACACATCGGCGTAAACGGTGCGCGAGGGATTCCCGGGCACCCGCGGAAGCAGCTCCACCACGTAGCACTTCCGCCCCGCCACCTGCTCCATCCCCCGCTCCCGGCAGTCGTAGTTCTCCAGCAAAAGCTCCGTGCGCCGCGCCAACACCTCGGGAAGCATGTGCGGCCCGCTCCGCTGGCGAATGGCGCGCTTCGTCCGCGGGTTATACTGCCAGACAAACCTCCCGTCGTCGACCATGATGATCCCCTGCAGGTGGCTGTCGCGCACATACTCCAGCCGGCGCAGGGGCACCCCCTGCCGCGCCCCATCGAAATACTCGCGATACTCCACCTCGGTCTTCCGCCCAAGCAGGTCGAAATTGGTCACCAGCCGCCGGCCCTCGTAGCGCAGCCCCTCCAGCGCGTCGTTCGAGCGCGCGATCACCTGCACCGGGTCAAACGGCCCCTGCCCCCAAGCCGTCGCCCCGGCAACGGCCAGGCACACAAAAATCCACACCGCCCGTCTGCTCATCGCCCGCTCACTCTACTCTCCCGCACCTCGCGCTCAGCGAATCAGCCGCGCCGACTCCTCTGCCTGGATAACCAGCCAGCTCGCGTCGTCGATCGCCCCCGCCCCTGCGGAAAACGCCGCGTGCTCGTGCGTCAGCACGTCGTCGATCTCCGCGACCACGCTCGTCGCCGTCGCGGAGGCCGCCGTGGGCAGCGCCGGCCCTTCCCGCTCGACCATCCGCGGGCCAACGAGCACGGCAACAAGCAAAAGGACAACACCCGCGAGCACCGCAGCGAAGCCGGCCACCCGCCGCGTCCAGCGCACCTCCCGCGCAGGCGCCGCACGCACCGCGCGCAGCACGTCGCCGGCCACCGAGCGGGGCATCGCCGGCGCGGCGCTTGCCCGCAGCGCCTGTGCCAGCAGCTCGTGCGCCCGCCGCGCCCGAGCGCAGCTTGCGCACGCGCGCACGTGCTCCTCCAGCTCGCGCCGCTGGTCCTCGCGCAGCTCTTGCTCAACGCTCAGCAAAATCAGCCTTCGCGCCTCTCTGCAGTTCATACTTATCCCTCAATATACGGCTCGAGCATTCTGCGCAGTCGCTCGCGCGCTCGAAAAATTCGCGACTTCACCGTCCCCTGCGAGCACCCCAACACCTCGGCGATCTCCTCGATCGACATCCCCTCATACTCCCTGAGGATGATCACCGTGCGTAGCTTCTCCGACAGCTTGTCCACGGCGCGCGCGATACGCTGGGCCAGCTCTTCGCCGACAACGGCCTCCTCCGGCGTGCGCCCGGGGTCGGGAAAATCGCGCTCCCCAGGCCCTTCGCCCTCCGGCCCTGCCTGGCCCCCCTCCAGCGACTCAAAACGCACCGTGCGCTTGCGCCGCACGAAGTCAATGCTCTGGTTAATCGCAATTCGGCACAGCCAGCTCGAAAGCTTCGCCGTGCCCCGGAATCTTTTAATCGAATTAAACGCCTTTATAAACACCTCGCGCGTAATATCCACGGCGTCCTCCGGGTTGCGCACATAGTGATAGACGATGCTATAAATCCGCCCCTCATAGCGCCGCACGAGCTCGCCGAACGCCTCCGTGTCCCCCTCTTGGCACCGCTTAACAAGCTCGTCCTCCGCGCCGCCTTCCCTCCCCCTGCCCGAATTTTCTTCTGCTATGACGAATCGGCGCAACTGAAGTTCCCCCACCGCCCATGCGTATACCATGGCAAAGTCGAACCGCGGCCGCGGGCGACACGTTGGTTTGGCAAAGCTCGCCCCGCGTTGCCCTGGGGCCCCCCGCGGGCGGGCATGTTATTGCTTGCCTCGCGGCAGCGGGGCCGCGCACGCTCGCGCTTGAGCGCTTTGTTTGACACTAAAATCAGGCGTGATGTACCATTTTCGCCAACACAGCCTCGACGAGGGGGTCGGAGCGGTGATCCGGTCGATCTCGGTCGTGTGTCTGGCCCTGGCATTGTTTTCCGTCGCCGCCGGCGCCGAGCAGGAGAAAAACGTCGCCCTGCAGGCGAACGGCGGAGCGATCGTCTCGGCCACCAGCGAGGCTGGCCCAAACTTCGCCGCCTCGAACCTCATTAACGGCGTAAAGGGCACCGACGGCTGGTCCAGCGCCCCTAATGCTACTCTTCCCCAGGAGATCATTATTGACCTCGCTGGCGACGAACCGGTGCTCGTTTCCAAGGTCGTGTTTAATGTCAAAACGGGCTACCTGAGCCTGATCAAGTTCCGCCTCGCCAAAGATGTCGCCGTGCTCCTCTCCGCAACAGGCACCGCCGAGGGCGACTTCTCCGAGGTCGGCCGAATCACCCTCAAGCCCGTCGAGGACGACCAGGCCCTTGTCCTCCCTGAGCCGCGCGAGGCAAAATACGTCAAAATTCGCATTCTCTCCAGCCAAAGCGGCGGCCAAGCCGTAGAGCTCAGCGAGGTCGAGGTTTACGCCACGGAAAAACCGCCCGCCGCGCCGCCCGCCCAGCCCCCAAAGCCCGCCGCTCCGGCGGCCCCTGCCGCTCCTGCCCAGCCGCCCAGCGAGCCTACCGCTCCCGCCGAGCCCTCCGCCCCCGCTGCTCCTGCTCAGCCGACTACCCCCGCGCCTCCCGCTACACCGAGCGAGCCCGCCGCCCCTGCCGCGCCCTCCGCTCCCGCCCAGCCCAGCCAGCCGGCCGAGCCTACCAAGCCTGCTCAGCCTACCACGCCTGCCGCCCCCGCCGCTCCGGAGCAGCCCTCACCGCCTGCGGAGCCGACCACGCCCGCGGCGCCTACCGCTCCCGCACAGCCCACCGAGCCCGTTACCCCGCCTGTCCCCACCCCGCCTAGCGAGCCCAGCGCACCTGCCGCACCGGCCGAGCCCGCCGCGCCGACCGCCCCTGCCACGCCCGCCGAGCCCAGCGCTCCGGCAGCTCCGACCACGCCCCCTGCTCCCGCCGAGCCTGCCGCTCCCGCCGCTGCCGAGCAGCCCACCGAGGCCAAGCAGCTCGTCAACCTCGCCCTCGCCGAAAACGGGGGAACGATTATCGCCTCCTCGTTCCTCGACTCCACGTTCTCCCCGAGCAAGCTCAACGATGGCATCAAGGGCAACGAGAGCGATGGCAACGGCTGGGCCTCCGCCCCTTCGCCCCAATATCCGCAATATCTCACCGTTCAGTTCAAAGACGGCCGCGCCTACGAGGTATCCAAGGTCGTGATCAACTCCATGACCGGCGCTCCGGACCTGTTTAAGACGCGCTGGGCGAAGGACATCGAGATCCAAATCTCCACCACGGGCAAGCGCGACGAGGACTTCGAGACGATCCTCACCGCCCAGCTCGAGCCCACGGGCGAGGACCAGGTGTTTACCTTCGAGCCGCGGCTCGCGAAATACGTGCGCATCAAAATAAACTCCAACTGGGGCAACTCGCGTTTCGTGGAGATGGGCGAGCTCGAAGTCTGGGGCGACCCCGGCTCCGCGCGGCTCACCGGCGTGCCCTTCCCGGAAATCCCCAGCGAGCTCCCGCGCACGGAAGAGGGTAAGATCGATATCGACAAGGTCATCTTCCAGCTCGAGCAGTTGCTCAAGCTCCTGCGCGACTACAAGCGCTCCCTTCCCGAGGGTGCCTAGCGTCGCCCGCGGTCGCGTGGTCCCGCCGCTTGCCCCAGCGCCCTAGCCCGCGCGCCGCGTCGCTTGCGGAGGTCCTGCGATGGCCATCACACGTGCCGGGCGGAAGTCCTCCCAAGCCAGGCTCCCCTGGTGGCGGATCGCTCTCCGCCTCGCTAAGTGGCTCGTCATCTCCGTGGAGATCGTCTTCCTTGTCCTCGCCGTAACCTGCCTCGGCGCGGCCTATGGCGCCTGGCGCAGCGTCGCCGACGTCCTCCCCAAAGAGGCCGACCTCGCCGGCTACGAGCCCCCCAGCTCCACCAAAATCTACGCCGCAAATGGCGAGCTCCTCGCCACGCTAACCCTCGAGGAAAACAGCTACGACGAGCGCGAGATAGTCGACATCGCCGATCTTCCCCAATACGTCAAGCTGGCGACCATCGCCATCGAGGACGAACGCTTCTACGAGCACCGCGGCGTTGACCTGCGCGCCATCATCCGCGCCGCCAAGGCCGACATCCAGTCCCGCTCCATGACCCAGGGCGCGAGCACCATCACCCAGCAGCTCGCGCGCAGCATCTACCTCTCCCAGCGCAAGGTGGGCGGGCGCAAGGTGCAGGAAATGGCCCTGGCCATCGAAATCGAGCGCCGCTACTCCAAAGAGGAAATCCTCGAGATGTATCTCAACCAGGTGTTTTACGGCAGCGGCGCCTACGGCATCGAGGCCGCGGCGAAAACCTACTTCCGCAAGTCGGCCAAAGACCTCAAGCTGCACGAGGCCGCCCTGCTCGCCGCCCTGCCCAACAACCCCTCGCGCTGGTCGCCATATACCAACCCCGAGGGGGCGAAGGCCCGGCGCAACCTCGTCCTGGAGAAAATGGCCCAGCTCGGCTTTATCTCCCGCGAGCAGGCGGAAAAGGCCGAGAAAATGCCCCTTAAAGTCGCCCCCCGCCCCGTGCGCGGCTTGATGAGCTACAAAGCCCCCTATTTCACCACCTATTGCATCCGCGAGCTCGAGCGCCGCTATGGCCGCGACTTGGTCTGGGGCGGCGGCCTGCGCGTCTATACCACGCTCAACCTCGCCCTCCAAGAGCACGCCCAGCGCGAGCTAATAAAGGGCGTCGAGCGCAACCGCCGCATCCGCGCCTCCCAAGGGGCCACCGTCCTCATGGACCCCCGCAACGGCAAGATCCTCGCTATGGTCGGCGGCTTGGGGTTTAGCGAAAAAGACCAATATAACCGCGCCTGGCAGGCCAAGCGCCCCCCAGGCTCGGCGTTCAAGCCGTTCGTTTACACCACGGCCATCGCCATGGGCTACTCCCCGGCCACCGTCGTCTCCGGCGCGCCCGTGGAGTTCCGCCTCGCCAGCGGCCGCTGGAAACCCCGCGGCGGGGGCGGCGGCAGCTACACCCTGGCTACCGCCCTGGCCATCTCCCACAACATCATCACCTGCAAGCTCATCTACCGCATCGGCCCCGAGGCCGTGGTGCGCATGGCCAAGCGCATGGGCATTAAGTCCGACATCCGCCCGTTCCTCTCCATCGCCTTGGGCACGGAGTGCGTCAGCCCCCTCGAGCTGCTCACCGCCTTCTGCTGCTTCGCCAACGGCGGCCTGCGCGTCGAGCCGACGACAATCGAGCGCGTTACCGACCGCAACGGCGTGGTCATCGACGACTCCCTCCCCGAGCGCAAGCGCGTGCTCACCAAGCGCACGGCGTACATCATGAACCGCATGCTCGCCGGAGTCATCAAATTCGGCACGGGAACCCGCGCCCAAGGCCTTGGCGTCCCGACCATCGGTAAAACGGGAACCACCGAATACGCCATGGACACCTGGTTCGTCGGCCTCACCCCAAAGCTCGCCTGCGTGGTGTGGATCGGCAACGACGACAACACCCCCATGCTCGGCCGCGCCTATGGCGGGACCGTCGCCGCGCCCATCTGGAAGAGCATCATGGCCAAGGCGCTCGACCTCGCCAACGCCCGCGGCGGGCAGTTCCCCGGCCCGGGCAGCGAGATCCATCTCCCCAAAATCGCCTTCCGCGAGATCCCCTCCGCCGAAGAGGAGGAGGAAGAGAAGCCACCCGACTACCTGCGCAGCGAGCGCGACCTGATCGAGCTTATCCCGGGCGAGCGTCGCCCGGCGGCTGCCGACGAGGGCCCATATGGTCCCCCGCCCGAGCCCGTGGGCGGCCCTCCGCAGCCCGTGCGCGACCTTGTCCCGCTCACCCCTGGGGAAGGCTAGGCCCGCACCGTGCAACCCTATCCTCGCCGTCTGTTCTCGCGCGAGTTCCGCCGGCAAAACGTCCGCGCCGCGGCCATATATAGCCTCCTCAGCCTCCTCCCCGCAGCCGCCGGCGGCGCTGGCTCCTGGCTGCTCGTCTTCCGCGGCGAGGTCGTCCTTGCCGCTGCCTCCGCTGCGCTGGGCATGTCCCTGGCCATCGTCCTCCTTCACCTCATCGGCGAGCTCCTGGGCCTTCGCGGCTATCCCGAGCTGCGCCGCGCGCTTGCCCGGCGCCTCGCTGAGCGAGGCATTGACGTCTCCGAGGGCCTGTTCGTCGGCTACTCCCCGGGCGCGCATCCCGCGCTGTTTGAGGGCGACACGAACTTCGATGTCGGCTTTTTGCTTCTCTGCTCCGACGAGCTGCGCTACTATGGCGACGCCCTTTCGTTTGCCCTGCCCAAAGAGCAGATAGCCGCCATTCGCCTTACCGCGCCCCTCCAGGGCATTAGGCGCACGGTAATATGCTGGCGCGCTCCCGACACCGGCCTCGGGGCCATGACGCTCGAGCCCCTCGATGTGCGAACGATCGGCGAGCTACGCCGCGCCTGCCGGCCGCTTGCCCAGCGCCTGCTTGCCTGGTGGGGCGGCGAGGACGACCTCGCCCTTCCCATGGACCTCGCCGCCTCCGCCGACTACGTCCGCGCCTACGGCGGCGAGCCGCTGCTGTTCGGCGTGCGCCCCACTGCGCTGGCGCATGCGCTCGCCGCTCTGCCTTCCTCGGCGGCGCTCGTCGCCGCGGCCTGGGCGGCTGAGCTGCGCTTCGGCTCAGAAACCGCCACGCGTTGGCTCATCTGGCTCGTCCTCGGCTTTTTCGTCCTGCACTTTATCCTGGCCAACCGCGTCCAGCGCGCGCTCGACGGCGAGCCTTAGCTGCCCCTTTCGTCCTTTACCAACTGCTCTTCGCCGGCCATCGCCTTCGCTCGCTTTTCCGGCGGCGTGAAGCTGCTTGCCTCGCCGGGGGCTTCCTTTCCTCTGCCCGCTGCGCGCGCCGCGCACGCTCTAGCGCAGAGCTGGCTTCGCCCCTCCCCTCGTTGACGCCGGGGCAGCGTTGTGCGATAAGACTAGGCCAGTGCGCAGCAGACATCTGCTAACCTCGGGGCAGCGATGGCCGCAAACGACGACACCGCACAATGGGGCTTGTGGAAGTGGTTTCAGCGAGGCACGCTGGCCATTGTTGACCAGGCGCTTATCGCGGGCAGCAACTTCCTCGTCAGCGTCCTCCTCGCGCGCTGGCTCGAACCTGCCCAATATGGCGCGTTTGCCCTTGCCTACTCCGTGTTTACCCTGTTTGCCACGTTCCACACGGCGATCATCACCGAGCCCATGATGGTCTTCGGCGCGGGAAAGTATGCCCCGCGCTTTCGCAAATACCTCGCCATGCTCCTCTGCGGCCACGTCGGCCTGACCGTGCCTTTTGGCGTCTTGTTCTTCCTTGCCGCGCTGTTCATTGGCCCGCTCTACTCGCGCGATGTCCAGGCCGCTTTCCTCGGCTTGGCCGCGGCTACGCCGCTAATCCTTCTCCTCTGGCTCGTGCGCCGCGCGCTCTACGTCCAGCTTCAACCGGCGCGCGCCGCTAGCGGCGCAGCGATCTATGCCACGTGTCTTATCGCCGCGGTGTTCCTGCTCCGCGCCTACGGCGTTATCTCGCAAAGCACGGTGTTTTTGTGCATGGGGGCGAGCGCCTTGCTCGTCAGCCTGTTGTTCTTGGCAAGCCTTCGCCCGCGCTGGAGGGGCGCGCCCAATCCCACGCCCGCCATGGTCGCCGCCGAGCACTGGCGCTACGGCCGCTGGGCCCTGGGCACCGCCGCGCTAACTTGGGTCCCGACCAACGTCTACTACGTCGCCCTTCCCCTGTGGGTCGGGCTCGAGGGCACCGCGGCGCTCAAAGCGCTTATGAACCTCGTCATGCCCGCGCTGCATTCTACGGGCGCCCTTTCCCTGCTCATCCTCCCCGTTCTCGCCCGCCAGCTAAAGGACCACCGCGCGAGAGCGCGGCACACAACAAGCCGGTTTGCCCTCCTCTTTGCCGCAGGGAGCCTCGCCTATTACCTTTTTCTCCTCGCCTTCCGGTCGCGGCTTATGGACATACTCTACAAGGGGAAATATCAGGAGTTCTCCGAGCTCATCCTGTTTATTGGCCTGCTTCCCCTGGCCATTAGCCTCGTCGCTGTTTTCGGAAGCGCCCTGCGCGCGGGCGAGCGGCCGGACGCGGTGTTTTGGGCCTATGCCGCTTCGAGCGCGCTAACGTTTCTCGGCGGGTTGCTTCTCGCTTCGCAGCTCGGCGTCTTCGGCGCCGTGTGCGGGTTGCTTCTCGGTTCGTTCTGCACCGCTGTGGTAATGGCTTTGTTTTGCCGCCGGTTTTTCAGCGCGGAGGCTCCCCCAGCACCTCCGCCCGCCCCTGCTTGACACGCCACATTGCGTTGGCCAAGGATAGGTTGGCATGAGCGCTGCTGAGCAAATCCTCCGTGCGCTTTCCGCGGCAGGTGTGGACTATGCCCTTCTCCACGGCGCAGACAAGCTCGGCGATAGCGCATGGTCCGACATAGACATCGCCGTCCGCCCGGAGCATCTTCCCCGCCTGCGCCGCGCGCTCGAGCAGTTTCCTGGGGCGCGCCTTGTCCATCTGTTGCATCGCCAGCCGAAATCCTTTTACTTCATCCTCGCACTTCCCGCGCGCCCGCGTTTTCGCTTCCTTGCAGTAGATGCGGCCACCGACTATCGCTCCCACGGCCTTGTCGTGCTTCGCGCGGAGCAACTGCTCCGCGGCCGCCGCGAGAGCAACGGGCTGTCGTTGGCCAGCCCCGCGGTCGAGCTGCAGTATATCCTCGCGAAAAGGGCGCTTAAGGGCGAGCTTTCCGCCGACCAACGCGCGCGTCTGGCCCAGCTCGCCCGCGAGCTTGGCTCAGAGGCGCGTGCTGCTTTGCGCCACACCTTCGGCTCCGCCGGCGAGGAGGTATATCGCGCTCTTCTTCAGCGCGACTGGCCCGCTTTGGACGCCGTCCTTCCCCGCCTCCGGCGCGCTCTCGCCCGCCAAACCCTCAAGCGCGACCCACTCAGCCCCGCGCGCTATTGGCTCTCCGAGCTCGTCCGCCTGGCAAGGTGGGCCGCGATGCGCGCGCGCAACCCCACGGGGATCTTCGTCGCCGTTCTCGGGCCCGATGGCGCGGGAAAAAGCACCGTCATCTCCCTGCTCAACGAGGCCCTGCGCCCGGCGTTTGCCTGCCGCGCGCTGTTTCACCTCCGCCCCACGCTCCGGGGCAAGGGGCCCGCCGGCCCGCCCGTAACCGCCCCTCACGCCAGCCCGCCGCGTTCGCTCTTTGGCTCGTTGGCCAAGCTCGCCTACTATGTCGCCTCCTACAACCTCGGCTATGCTCTGCGCATCTGGCCCATGCTCCTTCGCTCTACCCTGGTGCTGTTCGACCGCTACTACGAGGACCTCCTCGTCGATCCGCGCCGCCTGCGCTTTGCCGGGCCGCGCTGGCTCGCCGCCGCCTGCGCGAAGCTTATCCCTCGCCCACAGCTATATCTCATCCTCGACGCTCCTCCGCACGTGCTCCTCGAGCGCAAGCGCGAGGTTGCCCCAGAGGAGCTAAACCGCCAGTGCCGTGAGTACCGCCTGCTCGCGCGTAGCCTGCCCGAGGCACTGCTTCTCGACGCCTCGGCGCCCGCGGAGCACGTTGCCCTCTGCGCCGCCGACGCCGTGCTCGACTACCTCCATGCAAGATACTTCCACCGGCTCGAGCGAGGCCGCGTTTGGCTCAGCTCCCGCCTGCCCGAGGAACACGGCCTTGCCTGGCTCTCGCGCGCCCTCGCACCAAACGATAAAGCGCAGCTCAACTCACGGCCCAGCCGGCCAACCGCCCGCGACAATGGGGCGCCCTTCCTCGCTCTGCCCAGCGCCCGCGCGCCAAGGCTTCTCATCCCCGCCTCGCCCACGCGCGTCGCCCTCAGCTCCCTGCGCCTGCTCAACGCGCAGAGGCCCGTGGCGCGCCTGGCCAAGGCGCTCGCCGCGCTGGCCATTACCTCAGGCGCTGCCCGCTCGCTGCTTGCCCCGCGGCACGGCGCGGCCGTCGCTGCGCAATCCCCTGAGCTCATCGCGCGCATAAGCTCGCTCGGCCGCTTCCTCGCCGACCGCCTCGGCCAGCCAGACCTGCACCTCGCCCTCTCCCTCGGGACTCCCGGGGTGCACAGAAAGCCCACCGTGCAGCTCATGAGCAGCGAGGGAGAGATCCTGGGCTATGCTAAGGTGGGCTGGAACGAAGCCACCGCGGCCATCGTCGAGAACGAGCAGCGAACCCTCCTGCGCCTAAGCGCAGCGCAGCTTCCCGCCGCCGTCCCGCGCGTGCTTTTCGCTGGCTTGTGGGAGGGCAAACGCCTGCTTGTCCTTTCCGCTCCGTCGGCCGAACCGCTGCCGCCCCCACGAACGCTTGACGACCGCCACCTAAAGCTCCTCGCCTGCCTCGCCCGCCTCGACGCCTCGCGCAGCACCTTGCCCGAAAGCCCGTTTTGGCGCACGCTGGAGGGGAGGACGGAGGCGCTTGCGTTTAACTTTCCCTTCTTCTCCGATCTCGTCCGCCGCGCCATGCGCTATGCGCAGCGCCAGCTCGGCGAGGCCGCCCTCCCCTTCTCGCTCAAGCACGGCGACTTCGCCCCGTGGAACACTTGGCTCCTGCCCGACGGCCGGCTGTTTGTCTTCGATTGGGAGTACGCTTCGCCTGCCTCTCCGCCCGCGTGGGACGTGTTCCATTTCCTCGTGCAAACCGCTCTTTTGTTAGACGGGGCGGAGCCCGCTGCTGCCGTTCAGCGCGTGCTGCGCCATCCTGCCCTCGGCCGGCACCTGCGTGAGATCGGCCTCGCCGAGGAGCATGCCCCCGCTCTGCTTGTCCTGTTTGTCGCGGATATGCTAACTTGGGACTTGTCCCGCTCCGGCTATCGGGCGACCGCCGGCCAGCTTCGCCTGCGCCGCGCGTGGGCGCGCATGTTAGGCGTGCTTCTTGCCGGGGAGGAGAGCCCGAGCTGAATGCAAAGGCGCCTGAGAGTCCTGCTCTCCGCCTACGCCTGCGAGCCCGGCGAGGGCTCCGAGCCCGGCGTGGGGTGGAACTGGGTGTGCGAGGTCGCCCGCTATTGCGACGTCTGGGTGCTCACCCGCGCCAACAACCGCCCGGCCATCGAGCGCGCCTTGGACGAGGAGCACCTGCGCAGGGTCTCCTGGGTATACTTCGACCTCCCCCGCTGGCTGTGCTTTTGGAAAAAAGGCCAGCGCGGAATTCATCTTTATTATTACCTCTGGCAAATTGGCGCTTTCTTTCTCGCGAAAAAGCTCCACGCCAAGCACCGCTTCGACGTCGTCCATCACGTGACTTTCGTCACCTATTGGAAGCCCAGCCTCCTTTGCCTGCTCCCCCCGCCGTTCGTGTGGGGCCCCGTCGGCGGTGCCGATCGCACCCCCGCGCCGTTTTTAAAAACCCTCAGCTTTCGCGGAAAACTCTATGAGCTTCTGCGCAACGCCGCCCTCTCGCTCGGCGAGCTCGACCCCCTCGTGCGCCTCACCGCGCGCAAAGCCGCCCTTGCCCTCCCTTGCACAGCGCAAACGCGCCGTCGCCTGGTCCGCCTCGGCGCCCGCTCCGTCCACGAGCCCGTGCAGCTTGCCCTCAGCGCCGCGGAGATCGCTCGCCTCCGTGCAAATTCCCCTCCTCCGCCGCCGTTTCGCTTCGTCAGCGTCGGCCGGCTTATTCCGTTAAAGGGCCTGCACATCGCCCTCTCCGCGTTCGCCGCCGCGCAAGCCGACCTCCCCCAAGCGCAATACTGGATCATCGGCGACGGGCCGGAGCGAAAGCGCCTGGAGGCCCTGTGCGACGAGTTGCACATTGCGCAGAAGGTAAAATTCTGGGGGCGCGTCCCCCGCGACAAGGTTCTCGAGCTCCTTCCCCAATGCCACGCCTTAGTCCACCCCAGCTTTCACGAGTCCTCGCCCACCGTCTCGTTAGAGGCAATGGCCGCCGGCTTGCCTGTAATCTGTTTCGACATTGCCGGCCTTTCCTTGCAGGTAACCGAGCAGACGGGGTTTAAAATCACCCCAACGACGCCGGACCAAGCCGTGCGCGATTTCGCTCGGGCAATGGTGGCCCTCGCCGGCGACCACGCCCGGCTTCGGCAAATGAGCGAGGCCGCCCGCCGCAGAGTCGCCGAGTGTTTCTCGTGGGAGGCCCGCGGCCGGTTCGCCGCCGAACTATATCGCAAGCTAACGGAGCAATGCACACGCTAGCGCGCCGACATTCGCCCTATCTGCCCCTCGCCGCCGCGGCGCTGCTCTGCGCTGGGTTGGCGAGCGCGTTTTGGCCGCTATATAGCGCTTGCGCGGTGGGGATGGCCCTGCTCGCGTTCCTCGTCTTTTCCGTCCAGCGCCGGCCGGCGACGTGGCAACTGCTCGCCGCGTTCTGCCTCGCCGGCTATATCATCCTCAACTACGGGTTTACCAACCTCGGCTTGCCCGTCGGTCTCCCGCTTCCCGTCGGCCATCTCCTGGCGTTTGCCGCCCTGGGCCTTGCCGCTGCCGCTCGGCCCCGTGAAGCGCGCGAGTTCCTCGCCAGCCCGGTGGGCGTTCTCTGGCTCCTGCTCCTGTTCGCTACTCTGCTTCACCTTTCGTTTGACTTTCCCCAATACGGAATCTTCGCGCTGCGCGACACGACGTTCATCGTCGAGGGCGCGTTTTTGCTCCTCGGCTTTCTCTGGGCGCGCTCCGCCCGCGGCTCGGCGATGCTCCTGCGCGTGCTGGGGCTCATCTTCGTGGCCAACTTTCTTTATGCCCTTACTTTTCCCATGCGCGAGTCACTCATCGCTCTCTCGCCCAAGTCGGGGATCTTCCTCCGCGTCCCCCTGTTCGGCTTTTACAGCCAAACAGCGCTGTTTTTAATCGTCGGCGCCCTGTTTTGCTTCACTGTCGCCCGCCACATCACCCGTCTTCCCCCGGCCACGCTGTGGTTTTTGGCCATGCTTCAGGCAAGCTGGTCGCTTGTGTTCCAGGCGCGCTATGCCTACGTTGCGCTTGTTTTGGGAATTATCGTAATGTTCTTTCTTCTCGGCGCGCGGCGCGCGTTGCCTCTCGCTGTGGGCTTGCTTGCCGCGGCGGGGTTGTTTTTGCTCGTCCTCGCCCTCGCTGGGGTGCAGGCCGCAGGGCGCGTTGGGCCGGTCCAGCCCGAGTTTTACATCGAGCACCTCCAAAGCCTCCTCCTCCGCCCCGGGGCGCCCGCTGTGGGAACAATAACCTGGCGCATTGAGATCATGCGCCACCTCATCGCGCGCTGGCTTGAGCATCCCGTCGCCGTGCTCGTGGGCATGGGCTTTGGCATGCCGCTTACCGGCTGGCGGCTCGCCGGCGGGGTAATCACCAGGCAGCCCCACAACACACACCTTTCCGTCCTCGCCCGCCTGGGCATTGTGGGCTTTGCCTTCTGGGCCCTGTTGCACTGGCACATCGTGCGCATGTTCCTCAGCGAGCTCCGGCGCGCGCGCAGGCTGCCCATGCACCGCGACGTTTACGCCTGGCTGTTTTCGTTTTATGTCCTCGGGCTATTTTTAACCAGCGTCCAGCCCTGGCTCGAGTTCTCCCATGGCGCGATTCCCTTCTACCTCCTCCTCGGCTTTGCGTTCGGCCTGCGTCGCCGCCTGCTCGCCCTGCGCGCGACAAGCGCAGCGCGAGCGGCGCCCCCAAGCAGGCCCGGCGCGCGGGCGCGGCGCTACTGGGCCGCCCTTGGCGCGCGGCAAGCGAAAACAAGCTAGCCCAGCGCGCCGCCCCCGCTTGCCCGGGCCCGCGAATCGTTCCCTGAAGCAAGGAGATCTCCCCGCGGTTTGCGAAACCAATTGGCGGCTCGGACGGGCCGCCCCAAGGAGGTGTGCGCGAAGGCCGTTGCAACTTTCCAGCCTCCGCTGTTCGTGCCCTCGGGCGGTGCGTCCGCCCCGGCGCGCTGTCGCTCTCGTTTTCGCCCCTTTGCAATTATCCGGCGCATATCCCGGGCGCAGCGCCGGCGCGTGAGCAACTGCCGGCCGCAGGGTGTTATTGCCTGTGGGCTGCGTCTCTGTTACCATGTGCAGTTCCCGCGCGCCGTTCGCCAGGGTCTTCGGTGGTGATGCGAGCGGGATATTGTTTTTCGCCGGCCTGCAGCCGGTTGCTCGGGCGGGTTAGTTCTCCCTCCCGCCCGCCCAGTTTTGCTTCGGGGTGCTATGCCAGTGGGCGAGCAGTGCACAGACCGCGTGAACGTCCTCGGCGTGGGCATCGACGCCATTACCATGGGCGATGCCCTGCGCACCATCGACTCCTGGATTACGCGGCGCGAGCCGCACTATGTCTGCCTGTGCAACGTCTACGGGGTAATGGAGGCCCAGCGTGACCCCGTCCTGCGCATGGTCTATAACGCCAGCGGGCTGACCACTCCCGACGGCATGCCCCTTGTCTGGCTGTGCAAAAAACTGCGCTTTCCTTCTACCGAGCGCGTCTACGGCCCGGACCTCATGCTCGCCCTCTGCGAGCACTCCGTCGAGCGCGGCTACCGCCATTTCTTCTACGGCGGCGAGCCCGGCGTGCCCGAAAAACTCGTCCGCCGGCTTAAGTTGCGCTTTCCCGACCTCGCCGTGGCGGGCACCTATTCCCCGCCGTTCCGCGAGCTCAGCGATGAGGAGGACCGCGCGGTCGTCTCGATGATCAACGCCGCCCGGCCGGACATCCTTTGGGTCGGCCTTGGCGCGCCCAAGCAAGAGCGCTGGATGGCCCAGCACGTGGGCCTTGTCCACGCCCCCGTGCTCATCGGTGTCGGCGCGGCGTTCGACTTCATCGCCGGCGTGAAAAAGCAGGCCCCACCGATTTTGCGCAAAATGTGCCTGGAGTGGGCCTTTCGCCTGTGCACCGAGCCCCGCCGCCTGTGGCGTCGCTACCTGGTCAACAACCCGTTGTTCGTGTTTTACCTCACGTTGCAACTGCTGCGCATCGTGCGCTATCCGGAGCCCGAGCCCGTCCCCTACGAGCAGTTGCGCGTTATGCTCCTCAGCGAGAAAAAGCCCGAGGAGGGCGAGGGCCAGTGAACCCCCCGCGCTTCCCGCCCAGGCTTACCCCGTGGCAAAGAGCGGCCAAGCGAGCGATCGACCTCGCCCTCGCCGTGCCCGCGACGGTGCTTGCCCTCCCCCTCATGGCGGTCATCGCCCTGCTCATCAAGCTTACCTCGCCGGGCCCCATCCTCTTCCGCCAGGAGCGCCTGGGCGAAAACATGCGCCCGTTTAAAATGCTTAAGTTTCGCACGATGATCGCCGGCGCCGAGGAGCTCCAAGAGCAGGTAAACATCGTGCTCGACAACGGCAAGCGCCTGCACAAGCACGAAAACGACCCGCGCGTGACGAAAATCGGCCGCCTTCTCCGCCGCTGGAGCCTCGACGAGCTGCCCCAGCTATTTAACGTCATCCGCGGCGACATGAGCCTCGTCGGCCCCAGGCCGGAAATGCCCTGGGTCGTCGAGCAATACGAGCCCTGGCAGTTCGAGCGCTTTTCCGTCCCTCAGGGAATCACCGGCTGGTGGCAGATCAACGGCCGCGCGGAAAAACCGATGCACCTAAGCACCGAGGACGACATCTACTACATCCGAAACTACTCGCTGCTGTTAGACATTAAAATCCTGCTCAAAACGCCCATCGCCGTAATCAAGGGCACCGGCGCCTACTAGCCGCCCCCGCGCGCCCGGCCCTCACAACCCCTTCGGCGTCGATACCGCCTGGCCCACGCCCTCGTCCGTGCTCTCCCAAACGAGCAGCCCGTGCATGTCAAACGAAAAGTCAAACACCGTCGCCCCGGCCGCCTGCAGCGCCTGCTTCACGTCGTAGTCGGTGTTCGGCGCGCAATAGAAGAGCATCGTCCCCCCGCCCCCCGCGCCGCACACCCGGCCCCCGATCGCCCCGTTTTCCAGGGCAATGCGATAAAGATGCTCGATGCGCTCGTTGGTCACGTCGGGGTGCAAGGTTTTGTGCAGCTCCCACACCTCGCTGAGCAGCCGGCCCACCTCCTGCGGCCGCCCCTCAAGCAGGTGGAAGCGAATGCGGTCCGCGCACTCGCTCATCCGCTTTAGCCCCTCGATCACCACCGGGTCGTTTGCCTCAAACCCGTGCGCCACCTTGTCCAAAATAGACTTCGCCGGCCGCGAAATTCCCGTGTAGCAGATCACCAGCGACTTCTGCAGCTCGGCGAGCACCGCGTCGGGCAGGGGAAGCACGTCCACCTCGATCCCTCGCCCATCCGAATCCGGCCAGTGCTTCATATACTTTACCCCGCCCCCGGTGACCGGCGAGAACTGGTCCTGCCAGCCGTAGCGCGTCCCCAGCGCCCGCTCCTCGGACTCAATGGCCATCAGCGCCATGTCGTAGTTGCACAATTGCCAGCCCGTCATCGCGTTGAGCAGCGCGATTATGCACGTGGCGATCGTCGAGGACGACCCCAGCCCCGCGCCCCCGGGCATCTCCGAATACGTCGTCAGCTCGATCCCTCGGTCTAGGTTAAACTGCCGAATTATCTCCTGCGCCAGGCCCAGCTCCCCCTCTGCCGAAAGCGCCTTCGCGCTCTCCACCTCCACCCGCTTTACGTCCTGATCCGGCGCGTTTAACACAATCTTCTTATCATCGCGCCACTGCGCTGTAGCATAGATGTACTTGTTAATCGTCGCATTAACGATACTTCCCCCAAATGCCTTACATGCCGGCCGATAATCGGTCATCCCCACAAGATCGATCCGCAACGGCGAACGAGCGCACAGCATCTATTCCGTTCCTCCCCTTCTCCGTTCCCTGTGTTATTTAGCTTGCGGCAATTTTCCCCTCGCCGCACCACAACACTTTCCCCAACACCGCAAAACGTCTCTCCACGCCCTCCCCTCCGCCTATCTCCGTTCGCGCACCTTATTTAGCACAGCCCCCACAATTGTCGCGCCCGACCGCCCGACCTTCTCCCCCGCCTCGCGCAGCTCTTCCTCCGCCACGCGGTCCAGCTCCACCACAAATATCACCGCGTCGCACTGCCCGCAGACGATCAGCGCGTCGCTCACCTCGGCGATCGCCGGCACGTCGACGATCACCACATCTGCGCGATCTTTAAGCGCGCTAAGCGCCTGTTTGAATTGCGGTGTTCCGAGAAGTTCCGCGGGCTTTGCCGCGTGCGCCCCCGCGGCGAGCAGCCGCAGGTTTGGCTCGCTCGTCTCACACAGCAATTGCTCCGCGCTCCCCTGCCCGGCAACGACCTCGGCCAGCCCCCCGCGCGGCGTGACCCCTAGCATTTCGTGCAGTTTCGGATGGCGCAGGTCGCAGTCTACGACAACCGTCGCCACGCCCATGCGCGCCATGGTTAGCCCGAGGTTGGCGACAACGGTCGTCCTTCCCTCTCCCGCAAGCGTCGAGGCGACGACCAACGTATTCATGGGCACGCTTGCCTCAGCAAAGCGCAGGTTTGCCTGCAGCTCGCGAAACGCCTCGGCAACAGGCCCCTCCCGCGCGGCCTCCTCGAGGAGCAGCGCCCCCCCTTCCTCCGCCCGCGGAATGGCGCAGAGCACCGGCGCGCCCAACGCCGCCTCCACTTCGCGCCCCGCGTGCACCGTCGGGTCTGCCCGCTCGAGCACAAGCACCAGCCCAAACGCCAACAGCAGCGCCACGGCCACCGTGCCGATGGCGTGCGCCGGGCTGGGCCGCACGGGATCCTCCGGCGGGCGCGCCTTCTCGATAATTCGCGCCGTGGGAATGTTCAGCTCCTCTGTAATGCAATACTGGTGATAGCGCTCGAGCAGGCTGAGATACATCTTTTCCGCGGCCGTCGTCTCTCGTATCAGCCGCGCCAGCTCCGCCTGTTGCGCGGGAAGCTCCTTTAGCTCCACCATAAACTGCGACAGCGCCGTCTGAATCGCCGAGGCCCGCGCCGACTCGCTCATCGCCTCCGCCTGGGCGAGGGCCAACTTCGTCGCCAACTCCGCATAGCGCGGGTCGGCGGAGCCCACCTCCCCGCGCCGCACCCGCTGCAGCTCCGCCTGGATCTCCTGGCGCAGGCGCTCGATGCGCGCCTCGACGGCCTTTACCTGGGGCGCCTCTTCGGAATATGTCTCAAGCAGGGAAATGCGCTCCAGCTCCGCCGCGGAAAGGTCTGTGCGCAGTTGCTGCACCAGGGGGTTGCTCACCATGGCCACAGCAACCGCTTCGCCCTTCTCATAAGCCCGCATCTCCCGGCGCAGCTCGGCGACCAGCGCCCGCCCCGCCTCGGCGCTCGCCCGCGCCCGAAGCAGCTCCGCTTGCAGCTCCCCCAGCCGCTTGGCCATCTCCTCCGTCTCTGCGTCGAGCTCGATGACCCCCGTGCGCGTGCGAAAATCCGTAAGCTCCGCCTGGCACCGCTCCAGCTCCTGGCGCGCCGCCTCCACCTGTTTTTTAATCGACGTTCTTCCCGCGCGCGCCGCGCTCTGCAAGCTGGCCACCGTGTCGTCCACATATTGCTGGGCAATGGCGTTGGCGATCCGCGCTGCCTCGTTGGGGTCCGACCGTTCCACCGCTACCTCGATTACATCCGTCTGACTTACCGTATTAACGTCAACGCACTTCTCCAGATCCTCAAGCTCAATGTTTAGGTTCCAGTTCTTTATCGCGCGCTCCAGGGTGTCCAGCGATTTAACCAGTTCCGCCTGCGTGGCCACGTCGCGCGTCGCGCCAAACCCTAATACATCGATTGCCCCCAAAACGTCCGAGGTAAATAACGCGCTTGGCCGCTGCGTCTGGACAAGCAGTTTCGCCCGCGCCCGATATGCCGGTGGCAAAACAAGCAGCGCCGTCGCCCCGACGACTACCACAAGTGCAAACGTCAGCCCAAACGGCCACCTGCGCCGCCGCAGCACGGCGCTCAAGTTACCGAAATAGTCTCGTTCCGCCTCTGCGTATTCCCCTATTGCCTGCTGTTCGCTATTCATCGTGCTCTGCCGCTAGAACAGCCCCTTGAGGAACCACCAGAAGCTCCCCAAAACGCTAAAGTCGCGCACGCGCCGCCTCGTCTTTACGCCCTTGCGCTCAAATACCCGAACGATGTCTCCCTGCCTAAGCGGGATGTCCTTCGCGGGGTCGCCTGTTTTAATGTAGTCGTCGAAGTTAATCACGAGGGGCTCGGCCCGTCCCGGCTCGCGCCGGGTAATCTCGATGTGGCTATAGGCGCCGTCGTCGGTAAGCCCGCCGGCCATCCCCAAAGCTTGACTGAGGGTAAGATCCGGCCGATAGACGTATGCCCCAGGCTTCACTACCTCGCCCACGACATACACAAAGCCGGTCGTCACCTGGGGCACGATAACCATATCCCCGGGCTCCAGGGCCACGTCGCGCTCCTTCCCCTGCCCCCGCAGCAGCGCGCCCAGGTTAACCTTAACCGACCTCCCCCGGCGCACGATCCGCGTGTTCAGCAAGTCCGCCGTCTCGGGATCTACCCCGCCCGCCATGGAGATCGCCTGGAGCACCGTCTGCGCTTCCTCATACCTAATCAGCCCCGGCCGCGCCACCTCGCCCAGCACATATATGTCCTTCCCTTGCCGCCGCGGAACAAGCACCGTGTCCCCAGAGCGCAGCGGAGCGTCCAGCGCCGCCGCCCCTTCTGCGGCCACCTGGTGCTCCGCGCGCTGAGCGTCGAACCTAATTACGCGCACTTCCTCCTTGTCCGCTGTTTCCGCAAACCCACCCGCCTGAACGATCGCCTGGCGCGCCGTGCGCGCCGTCATATACGGATACGCCCCCGGTCGCGTCACTTCGCCCGCTACGTAAACCAGCCCCCGCGGCACCACGATGATGTCGTCGCTCTGGAGGACAACGTTGTCCGCCCCGCCCGCCCCCGTGATCAGCGAGGACAGGTTAAGCTCGCGCTCCGTCCGCCCGCGAATGAGCAGCACGCGCGAGAGATCCGCTTCCTCGCGCGTCCCCCGCGCGAGAGCCAAAGCGTCGGCCACCCGCGTCCCCGAGCGAATGGGGTATTCGCCCGGCGCGGTCACCTCGCCTAGGACGACCACCCGCGCCAACGGGACGAGCACCACATCGCCGCCCTCCAGCCGCACGTTCGCCTCCCAGCTCGCCCCGCTAAGCAGTCCCGTAGCGTCAACGACAAGCGCCTCTTGCTCGCGCACGATGTAAACCCGCGCTAAGTCCGCGCCCTGCGCCGGCCCGCCCGCCGCGGACAGCGCCTGGGCCAACGTCCGCGCAAGCATCACGTCGTAGCTCCCCGGCTTGGCCACCTGCCCCAACACCCACACCTTGCCTCGCGCGGGGACGAAAATGCGGTCGCCGTCGGCAAGCTCTATGTCGCTGCGAAACTCCGTTCCGCGATAGGCCTCCTCCAAGTTAAGCACGTGCTCCTCCGTGCCCCGCAGGAGCCTCACCCGCCGCAGCTCGGCGTCGGCAAGCGGCCCGCCGGCCAGGGCCAGCGCCTGGGTCACCGTCTGCCTGCGCTCGAAGTCATACTCCCCCGGCTGCGCTACCGCGCCGGCAACGAACACGCGCGGCTTGCGCGGAACAACGAGCTGGTCGCGCGGGAGCAGAGGCACCGGCGCCCCTTGCTTGCCCGAAACGAGCTTGTCGTAAAGATCGATCTTCGCGACCTCTTGGCCGTCGCGCACCAGGGCTACCGCGCTGAGATCGGCGCGCGGCGTTGGCCCGCCGGCAACGGTTAGCGCCTCAACGGCGGTCAGCGCCTGCTCCCAGAAATACGCCCCGGGTTGCATCACTTCGCCTGTGACGTAGACCAGCCGCGGGGCCTTCTGCACGATCTCCAGCGAAAACTGGGGGTTTTTCAAATAGCGCTTAAGCGGCTCACGCAGCGCCTCCTCGGCCTCGCTAAGCGTCAGCCCGGCCACGCGCACCGCGCCTACGTGGGGGATGGAAATCGTCCCGTCGGAGCGCACGGTCATCTGCAGGGTGAGCTCCGGCGCCTGGGGGACGTTAAGCTGCAAAATGTCGTCCTCCATGAGCCGCAGGGGCGGCCGCTGCTGCCCCCACCCCGCAGCGCACAGCGCCAAAACCGCCGCAAAAAGCACTGCCCCAAAACAGGAAAACTTCTCTCTCCCTGGGCGGCTCAGCGCCTTTCACCCCTCTGGGACTTCACATGGTTGTCCGTTGAGGACGCCGTTTGGCTGAAGCTGTGCAGCAAAAAACGCGCCAAAACCCGCGCTCGGCAAGCCTCGCGAGAATAACACATCTCACCCGTGCATTCAATACGCTCGTTCGCGCAACCTGCCCCGCCCATCGCTCGCCCAGCGCCCGCTTGCTACTTCGCCTCGCCCGCGGGAAACACCCCGGTGCGCAGCCCCTGCTCGTTTATCTCAAAGTCGAAAACGCGCACCTTCGCCCCTGTTTTCAGCCGCTGCAGCGCGCGCCTCGCTTGCTCCCTCTTCCCCTCGCGACAGAGAATAACCGCAAACCCCCCGCCTCCCGCGCCGGCCAGCTTATAACCTGTTGCATATTGCTTTATGGCATGGAACAATCGTTCGATCGCATCATTAGTGCTCTCCGGGTCCAATTGCTTGTTGCACTCCCACTGCGCTGTCATCAGCTCGCCCACCCGCTCCACGTCGCCGGCGCAAAACGCCTCGTACATCTTCCTCCCGTTCTCGCGGATCTTGCTCAGCGCGCGCACCGCTTGCCCCTCGCGCGAGATATACCTCCCCATAATCACCCGCAGAATGTCCCGCGCCACGCGCGTCAGCCCCGTATCCACAAGCAGCATCCGCTCGCTCAGCGCCCGAGCAAACTCTTCGTCGAGCTTAATCTTGCTTACGCGCAGTTTCTGCCCCGCTCCCGGTGCGCTGCAAATAAACTTCACCCCGCCAATCGCCCCGCCCACTTGGTCCTGCCAGCCGCCACCCGTGCCCAGCATCTGCTCCAGCATGAGCACTTCGTTAAACAGCTCCTGCCTCGTCAGCCGCCGCCCGCACAGCCGCGCCAAGCAAGCAACAAGCGCCGCCCCGACGATGCTGCTCGCCCCTAGCCCCGACCCCTTGGGCACCGCGCAGCGCACGCGCAGCTCAATCCCCCCGCCGAACTCCTCCAGCATTTCCCGCAGCATACCCCCGCCCTCGCGCACGATCCCCAGGCGCACGAGCGCCGCCTTGGGCAGCGACAGCGCATCGCCCGGGCGAGCATAGCTGAGCAGCGGCCCCACCCGCCGCGTCTGCAGGGCCACGTGCTGATCCTCCGAGACAAGCCGAACGACCGGCTCCTTAAGCGGCCGGGCCACCACGCGAATCGGCGCCGCCCCGCTTACGTTAAGCGCGACGTTTAGTACATTGCCCCCCTGCTCCAGGCAATAGGGCGGGGTGTCCGTCCACCCCCCGGCAAGATCCACGCGCACCGGCGCCTCGGTAACCACGCACTGGTCAAACCCCACGGCCCGCCGCGGCGCGGCGATAATCCGCGGCGTCTCGCGGGCAATCGCCTCGCCCACAAGGTCAAACGCCGCGCTCTCCAGCGCGCGCGCCGCCTGCCGCGCAGCGCTCCCCCCGCGCCTGCGTCCCGCGGCCGCCTCTACGCTGAGCTTGCCCAATGCTGCGCGAACCGCGCGCTGCTCAAGCACCTCGCCCCCTCCCTCGCGCAGCACATCGCCCAGCGCCTTAACCACGCGGCAGCGCGCCAGCGGGTCCCTCGCGCTCTGTGCATAGTCCGCCAGCAGGCACATCGCGCGTGCCCGCGTGCGCGGGGGCAGGCGCAGGAGGCAGCCCGCGATGTGCAGGTTCCCCCGCGCCTCGGCATCTTCGATAATCTCCGCCGCCGCGGTCTTCGCGTGCAGGGCCAGGGCGCGCTCGTGCACCTTTTCCGCATCGACGAGCGCGGGGAGCTCCGAAAATGACACCCGCCGCCGCTTCAGCCACGAGCGCACCAGCTCCCCCGCGGGAGCGGACTTCTCCTGCATCCACAAAACCTGGCGCAGGCCATCCCCGCCCCCGTCTTGCACAACGGGAAATAGCTTTGCGTTCCACAGCGCCCGCTTGCCCGGGGGAACGTCTGGCCACACCGCGCGCTGGGGAATACGCCGCCGCCGCAGCCACTCTCGCAGCGGCTCGCCGGCAAACGTGCACCTTTCGCTCTCCAGCGGCTCGCGCGGGTCGTCCCCGATGCCGTAAACCAAATACGCCGTTCCCCGACGCACGGCGCCGTTGTCGCCATAGCGCACAGGCACCGCGCTAAGCACAACTTCGTCGCGCACGGTTACCGCCTCGCCGTGCACCGACACGCCGGCGAGGATCGCCCGCCGGCCCACGCGCACCCCGCCCTCGGCATCTGTGGCGTGCACAAGCGCCTGCGCCTCAACGCGGCCGCTGTCGCGCATATAGCTCAGGTATAGCCGCGCCGAGCGCGACAGCTTGCACGCCCCCGTTCGCGCTTCGGCCACCTGGCGCAGCTCATATATCCGGCGCACGGCGCGGTCCCGCGTGAGGTGCTCCACAAGCTGCCGCGTCGTCCCCAGGTGTACGAACAGCGAGGGCTCCGGAACAGCCACGCAAAAGCGGCACCCGCCCAGCGCCCGCGCCAGCGCCGCCCGCGCCGGTGTCTCTCCCTCCCCCTGCGCCTGCCCCCTCGCGCTTGGCTCAAATCCCTCTGGCAGAAGAACGGATACGAAATCCTCATATAGGCTCAGCGGCTGTTCCCCGTCCCAAACTGCTTCGGCCGCCTGCTCCGACAGCTTTCCACCGCCCGCTCCCACGCCGCAAGCCAGCTCCGCCAGCCCGCGCAGCGCCTGTGCCCGAAAGAGCAAAAGCCCGCTGTCCACACGCACTCGGCCCCCGCGCTCAACTGCCCCTGCGCGGCGCAGCCTGCTCGCGGACGCCTTTTGCAAAAACCCCGTCACGCGCCCGCTTTCCTCGCACAGATAAACCCCGTGCCGCGCGCCCGTGGCAGCCTCCGCCCAACAGGCCAGGCCACACACCTCCGCCTCGGGCCAACTCACCGACCATGGGTCGAAGGCAAGCAACACATCTCCCGCCGTCACGAGCAGGCACGGCCCGGCCCGCGCCGGCAACGGCTTGAGCAACGCCCAAAGCTCGTCGAAGATCGTCGAGGCAAATCCATCCGGCAACAGCGCCGGCAGATGCGCAAACACCTTCCCCGTGGCCGAAAGAAGCGGCGCCCGCCGGCTGTCGCCGCCGCAATGCACGATAACCACCCGCCGCCGGCGCAGCAGCCGCAGCGCCTCGCCGGCGTCCCTCGCCCGCCTCTCCCGCGCTATCTCGTGCACCACCGCGCGCAACGCGTGCAGCGTCGCTCCGCCGCTCCCGATCCGCCTCCCCCCAGGGTCGGGAACAACAAGCGTCTTGGTCCGCGCGGGGATGAGCCCGCGCGCCCGCCGCTCGGCAATCTCGCCCTCGAAAACCTCCGCCTGGGCCTCGGTCGCCGCGGTGAGCACGAGGTAGTCCCACGGCCTAACCTGGCCGTCGCTCTCAAACAGCAGCCTGCGGCAAGCGCGCACGGCCTCGCGCAGTTGCTCCCACTCCCGCTCGCCCATGCTTTGCCCTCTCTCCCGCAGGCGGCGCGGCGGCTTGTTCCCTCCCTGCTGCAAAAGCGCCTTTGCTTCATGCTCAGCGTTCGCCTAGCCGCGCTGCCTCAACGTCCAGCTTCTCTCGCCTGTCCTTCGTTCCCTTCGCAGCAAGCGACCGCCCGCTCGGCTCGCCCGCTGGCCTCCTCCTTTTGGCTCAGCTTGCGCGCACTTTACACTGTCTCAGAAAAACAGCCGCGCCCTTGCCATATGTGAGGTGGGGCCAAACCTGGCCGCAAAACAACAAAAAAAAACCGCCGCCCGAAAAACGCCAGGCGCCAGCGCGGCTAAAGAGTAGGTGCAGGCTCCGCCGCGCCGCCCAAGGCGAGCGTCAGCGCCTCATCGAGCTGCAGCGGCCAGCGCGAGACGATCCTCAGCTCCCCCGCGCGGATGTGCCACGGTGCGCCCTCGGCCGTTTGCCCGAGAACCTCCGCTTCGCCCTCGGCTTTCAAAACCTGCGCCTTCCCCGCCCCGCAGGGCGCAAGCTCCTCGGTAAACCACTGATCCAGCGCGGGGAGCATCCCCAAGTCCTCGCGCTGGCCGACATAGCACACGCGCACGCCCGCGGCAATTGCGGCGTCCAGCTCGCGCGCCGCCTCGTAGTTGCCAAGCGCGCGGGGCAGGTGCGCCAAGAACAGCTCCGGGCAGCGCAAAGGAAGCGCCGCCGCGGGCACAGCATAGCACCCATCGGCGCACAGCGCCGGCGGGCGCGAGGCAAAGTTTCCGTCCAGCCCGAACGCTCCGCCTATCTCCAGCCCCCGCGCCCACGCCGGGCGCGCCGCGGGAAAGGTAAACACAATCCGCGCTCGTCCCCGCCAGCGTTTGCCACGGTTCATCGTGGCATAGGCGGCGAGCCAGCCCAACTGCCCCGGCGCCTGCGACATGTCAAACGAGGCCAGCTCCTCCACCCCGTCGGCTGAGGCGGCAACGCAAAATATCCCCCGAAAACCGAGCTCCCCAAGCCGCTTCAGACATCCGATCAGTTCCCCTCTGCTCGAGTAGCCTATCTGCGCCGGCGGAGGAACCAAATATTCCCGCGTCCCGCAGACCACCGGCCACACCGTCCGCTCGGAAAGCAGACTCTCCCCAATGGCCATTACCCCGTCCATTTGCGCCAGGTCGTTTGGCCCGCCAAACGGCTGCGCTCCGATCCCCGTCGGCCCGCCCACGGCGCTTGGCGCAAGGAAAAACCGCCGCGTCTCCCCGTGCCGCGTGATGACAATGGGCACATCGGCCACCTCGTGCCGAATATCCTCGCACAGCCGGTCGAGCATCTCGGCGATGCTCTGCTCGCGAAACGCCTCGATGTCCGCGACGATCGTCGTGTTGCCCGGCGGGATAACGTAGCTAAACCGCCCCTCAGGATCCACGGCAACGATCCCTCGGCCACCCGTGGGCACGGGGACAAGCCGCGCGGCAACTTGGAAGTTCGGCAGCTCGCCCGCGATGCCCCACGCCGCGCAAAGCCGCTTCGGCTCGCCATAGCGCTCGGCGAGCCACTGCGCAAACTGCAGGCAAAAGTCGCTCTTTGCCGTGGGCAGGGCGCGCGCCGGGCGAAGCTGCAGCTCCGCGCACAGCGGGTCCAGGAAAAACCTAAACCCTTCCCCCAAGCGCAGCTTGCGCAGAAAATTCACTACCTGTGCCCGCCGCCGCGCAAAATTCGTCCAAATGTCCCCCACTCCGCGCCCCCGCGCCACCCATACCTCGGGCACCACAAACACCGAATACGTCTCCCCCGTCGCCTCGCGCCCTATGGTAAAGCTCACCACGCCCACCCGCTGCCCCGGCCGCGCCTTGACAATGGGCACGACCATCGGCGCCAAAAACTTCCCCGTCCCCTCGTTCATCGCCACAACCAGGGCCACGGCCTCCGGTGGCGTGGGATAGGGAATGTTCACCACGCGCTCCTGCCCCGCCGGAACATGCCGCTGGGCAAACTCGTCGGTCACCAAATACGCCGCATAGCCCTCGTCCACCGCGCCCCCGAGCTGTATCCCATAGCGCAGCCCGAGCTCCTCGAAACGGTCAACGATCCGCTGCGTGGCCTCCGCCGGGCGCTCGTCCAAGCCGAGCAGGGGCGCCGGCGTAAGCAGCACATCGCGCACGCCCGCCGCGGCAACGCGGCGCATTGCCTCGCGAAAGCTGCGCTCGGCCTCCTTGTCCGGCTTCCCCCCATCCGGAGGATAAGACGCGAGAAACTGCGTGGCCACAACCCCGCCCACGGGCAGCCACGGCTCGCCGTCCCAAATCAGCGTCCCGTCGCGCTCTACCACCCAGCGGTGGCGCACGCCCCGCTCGTCAACGAACGTCCCGTGGGCGAGCGACCTCAGCGGCCGCTTCGCCCGCGCCCCGCGGACAGCGATCTCCGCCCGCGGCTCGCCCACCGTGCGCGCCCTCCCGCAAAGCTCGCCGCGGACGATATACTCCCCCGGCGCGATCCCCTCGGGAATGGGCAAAAACGCCTCGCCTAAAAGCTCGCCCTTTTCCTTGCCCTCAAGCTTGGCCCATGTTTCGGCATAGAGGCGGCCGTCGTCCGAAAAGAGCGATACATAGCCGAAAACCGCCCCCTCCGGCGCCTCGTTAACCGGTGCCGCGCGCAGGGCGACGGGCAGCTCCTGCCCCGCGCGCACCTCCCGCGCGACGGGCTCCACGGTCAGGCGCAGCCACGTCGGCGAAAAGCCCTCGCTTTCTCGCGGGGCAAGGCGAAAGTACAGCGCCTGCGCCCCTTCGAGCGCGATGTTTGAAAAACTAACAACCACCCGATAGCGCCCCAGCGGGGCGTACTCCGGCAGCTCGACCTCAAACGGGCCCAGGCGCAGCTCCTCCCCGGGCTTCCACCGCCGCGCCTCGGGCAGCGCAACTCTCTTCTGCGCCATCTCCTTGTCCGTCGTTAGGTGCACAAGCTGAACGATCAGCTCCGCCGCGTCAGCGAGCGCTTCCTTCGGCTCCAGGGTGATGCTCAGGCGCAGGGGCGTCCCCTGCCTCACCACCGCCGGCACCTCCGCCCGCAGCCAGCGCGCGCGGGCCCCTTCCCTGCGGTAAAGCCGCACGTCGTCGAACCACGCCGCGCCCCCACCGGCGACGAGCACCACGGGCGAGACATACGCCGCCCCTGCCGGCGCTACGGCCTCGAGCACGCACCTCCGCCAGCGCCCCTCTGTATCGCGCATGGGCTGCGAGAGCGTTAGCGCCAGCGGGCGCATGCGCTTGTCGAACCAGCGCAACGCGAGGTACGCCCCCTCCTCCACTCCCTCCGCGCGAATCCATCCCGTAAGCTTCAGCGCGTCCTGGGGCGAGGTCGGCTGCCGCGTATACTGAAACCCGCGGCGCGTTTTCACGTCGACAATGCGCACGCACCGCTCCCCGCGGTGCCCCTCGCCCTTAATCCAGGCGCACACGCCGCTCGTGTCGTGCCAAATGCTTAGCTCAAGCCAGCCTGCGGGAAACTGGGGAAAGTCCGGGTCGGGCTCCTCGAAGCTGCTCGACATAAGCATCTCGCCGCTCGCCGGCCCAGCGAGCGCCAGCGCCAATGCGACCACCGCCACACGCGCCATTGGGATGTTCCCCATATCCTGTCGCTCCCCGGGGGTTGCTCTCCGCGCACCGCTTTTCGCCCTTTTATCCTATGCCGCGGAAAGCCAAACGCGCATGGACTGCGCGGGCAGCCGCCCCTTCCCCCGCGGGCGAAACGTCACCCGCACCCGCGCCTCCATCCCCCGCCGCGCTTCCCTGCGCAGCCGCGCGCTCTTGCGGTAGAAAATCGTTACCTCGCACACCAAATCCACTTTCCCGGCAACCGTAGCCCACCCGTAGTCCGCGCGCCCAATGCGCCGCACAAAGCGCGACACCCCGCGCCACCCGCGCGGCACGCGCTTGAGCACATCTACCGTCACCTCGCCCACCGCGGCGAGCGACTTCTCCTCCTCATCGAGCACGGAAAACGCCACGACAAGCTTCTCTGCGTCGGAGAGCATGTAGGCAATGTGCACGCGCTTGGGCTCCCGCGCTTGGTAGTGCACGATGTCCGCGATCGCCCACAACACAAACAGCGCGACAATCGCCCCGCCGAGGAGAAAATTTTTCCAGGGGACGTCGCCGAAGCTCAGCCACTGCTCCAGCGCCTCGCGCCACGTGCGCTCGCGCGCCACAGGGAGCGCCGGCCCCGCGGGGATGACAAACGGCAGCCGGCAGCGCGGGCAAAGCGGCGCGCTATCGGGCACCTCGCTGCGGCAGCGCGGGCAAATCATCCCTCGCTCTCCTCCCGCCCAATAAGCCGCTTTACCCGCCGCTCAAACTCCCTTCGGGCAAGCATAATGCGCCGCCCGCAGCCCACGCATTCCGCCTTAATATCGCACCCCACGCGCAAAATCCGCCACTCATTTGCCCCGCAGGCGTGGGGCTTTTTCAAAATCGCCCGGTCGCCGACGAACAGACGCAACGGCCCACGCATCGCTTCTCTCCCGTTGGGGAAAACTTCGTTTCGCTGGGGGATTATCCTCGCCGCGCGCCAGCCCTACTGCTCGCCCTGCTCCTCCGCGCCACGCCGGCACAGCCGCCGATATAGCCAGTGCACCGCTGCCGCCGACTGTTGCGCCACGCACTCCGCCATAGACTGGGCCCCGGGCGGGGCGGCCCCCTCCTCCTGCTCCTCCTCGGCGCCTACGGGGGGGACGGGGCGAATGGGAATTTCTCCCCGGCGGATATAGTGCTCGCGCCGCGCGGCGAGCTCCAGCCCGCGCTCAGTGTCGAGCAGCGCCGCCTGCTCCGCCAGGCGCTGGTTCTCGCGCGCCACCTCGGCCAGCTTGGCCTCGATCTCCCGCACCTCGCGCAGGGCCTCGCGGCCCCGCCGATATGGCTCGTAGACCTTAACGAACAAAAGCGCCGCGAGAACCACAAGCAGGCCGGCGAGGATCACCGCCCCCGCATATTGCGGCTCGCGCGACGCTACGTTCAGCCTTCCCGCCGTGCGCGGCATGGGGCCGCACCTCCCGCGCCCGCGGGGGAGCCGCGACCTCATCCGCGCGCCTCGGCTACCCCCGCTGCACGTTGTAAAACGCCTCGCGCCCGAGGTAGAGCGCCGACTCCTGCAGCTCCTCCTCGATGCGCAGCAGCCGGTTATACTTGCACACGCGGTCCGTGCGCGACGGAGCACCCGTCTTAATCTGCCCCGCGTTTGTGGCCACCGCTAAGTCGGCGATCGTCGTGTCCTCCGTCTCCCCCGAGCGGTGCGAGATAACCGTGGTAAACCCCGCCCGCTTGGCCATCTCGATCGCCGCGAGGGTCTCCGTCAGCGTCCCAATTTGGTTGACCTTGATCAAAATGGAGTTCGTCGCCTGGCACTCAATGCCCTTTTTGAGCCGCTCCGTGTTCGTGACATATAGGTCGTCGCCGACGATCTGAATGCGCTCGCCAAGCCGCGCGGTAAGCTTTTGCCACCCCTCCCAGTCGTCCTCGGCCAGGGGGTCCTCCAGCGAGACGATGGGATACTTGTCGCACAGCTCGGCGAAGTAGTCCACCATCTCCTCGCTCGTCCGCTCGCACCCCTCGCTGCGGAAGACATACTTCCCGTCCTGCCACAGCTCGGTGGCCGCGGGGTCCATCGCCAGTGCAACGTCCTCCCCCGGGGTATAGTTCGCCTTCTCGATCGCCTCGAGGATCACTTTCAGCGCTTCCTCGTTGCTCCCCAGGGCCGGGGCATAGCCCCCCTCGTCGCCCACGTGCGTATTCAGCCCGCGCTCGGAGAGTACCTTCTTCAGCGCGTGGAACACCTCGGTCCCCATGCGCAGGCCCTCGGAGAAGCTCTCCGCGCCGATGGGCATGACCATGAACTCCTGCAGGTCCACGCTCCAGTCCGCGTGCTTGCCTCCGTTTAAGATGTTCATCATGGGCACGGGCAGCGTGCGCGCGGCCACCCCGCCGATGTAGCGATACAGCGGAATGTCGAGCAGTGCCGCGGCCGCCTTCGCGCAAGCCAGCGACACGCCCAAAATGGCGTTCGCCCCCAGCTTCGACTTGTTCGGCGTCCCGTCCAGCTCCAGCAACATCTCGTCAAGGGCCACCTGATCGAGCACATTCATCCCCTCGATCTGCGGCCCGATAATCGTGTTCACGTTGTCCACCGCGCGGAGCACGCCCTTGCCCCCGTAAACCTCCGGGTCGCCATCGCGCAGCTCCACCGCCTCGTGCGCCCCCGTGGACGCCCCAGAGGGCACCGCGGCCACGCCGTAGTCCCCGCTCTCCAGGTGCACCTCAACCTCCACCGTGGGGTTCCCGCGCGAGTCCAGTATCTGCCGGCCGATGACATCCACGATGCCGGTCATCGCGTTCATCGCTCCCTTCGCCAGAAAAAAAACGGGCCGGCGCGCGCCGGCCCGCGCCCGCTACTTGCTCCCCTCGCTCGCCTGCTCTTCCTCTTTCAGCACCGCCTGCGCCGCGGCCAGCCGCGCCACGGGCACGCGGAACGGCGAGCAGCTCACGTAGTCCAGCCCCACCTGGTGGCAGAACTCAATGGACGACGGCTCGCCCCCGTGCTCCCCGCAAATGCCCAGCTCCAGGTCCGGCCGCGTCTTGCGCCCCAGCTCGCACGCCGTGGCCACCAGCTTGCCCACTCCCGCGCGGTCGAGCACCTGGAACGGGTTGTCGGGCAAAATATGGTCCTCGACGTACTTCAGCAAAAACTTCCCCTCCGCGTCGTCGCGGCTAATGCCAAAGCACGTCTGCGTCAGGTCGTTCGTCCCGAACGAGAAGAAGTCCGCGACCTCGGCGATCTCGTCCGCGGTCAGCGCGGCACGGGGGATCTCGATCATCGTCCCGAACTTATAGTCCAGCTCCTCCTCGCCGAGGACGTCCTTGGCCACCTCCTCGAGCTTCTCCCGCGTGGCCTTCAGCTCGTTCACGTGGCTCACCAGGGGGATCATGATCTTCGGGTGCACGTCGATCCCCCGCTTCTTGCACGCCAGGGCGGCGCTTAAGATCGCCCGCGTCTGCATCTCGATAATCTCCGGGACGAGCAGCCCCAGGCGACAGCCGCGCAGCCCGAGCATGGGGTTTAGCTCGCGCATCGCGTCTACCTCGGCGAGCAGCTTCTCCTTCTCGGCGAGCTCCGGCGAGTCGGGCTGCTTAATGCGCAGCTCAATGACCTCCGCGAGCAGCTCCTCGTAGTTGGGGAGAAACTCGTGCAGCGGCGGGTCGATCAGCCGGATGACCACGGGCAGCCCGTCCATTACCTCAAACAGGCCCTCGAAGTCGCTCTGCTGGAACGGCAGGAGTTTGTCCAGCGCCTGCTTGCGCTCCTCCTGGTCCTTGGCGAGGATCATCTGCTGAACAATGGGCAGGCGCTCCTCCTCCATAAACATATGCTCCGTGCGGCACAGGCCGATCCCCTGCGCGCCAAACTCCCGCGCGCGCTTGGCGTCGCGCGGATAGTCGGCGTTCGCCCAGACCTCCAGGCGGCGCACCTCGTCGGCCCAGGAGAGAAGCGTCTGCAGCTCCTTCTCCTCCTCGAACTTGGGCTCGATCGTCTCGATGCGCCCGAGGAACACCTCGCCCGTCGTCCCGTCGATCGAGATATAGTCGCCCTCGTTGACGACCTTGCCGTCAACGGAGAGCTTCGCCGCGTCCACATCCACGCGCAGGGCCTGCGCCCCCGCGACACAGGGCAGCCCCAGGCCGCGGGCAACCACCGCCGCGTGCGAGGTCGCCCCGCCGCGCGCCGTCAAAATGCCCCGCGAAACGAGCATCCCGTGCACGTCGTCGGGGCTGGTCTCCGGGCGGACGAGGATGACGTCCTCGCCGGCGCTCCCCAGCTCCTCGGCGCGGTCGGCGTCGAACACGGCCTTCCCCGCCGCCGCTCCCGGCGAGGCGTTCAGCCCCGTGGCCAAAAGCCGCCCCTCTTGTATCGCCTTGCGCTTGTCCTCCTCGCTAAACCGCGGGAGCAAAAGCTGGGTCACCGCGTTGGGCTCCACCCGGCGCAGGGCCTCCTTCTTGTCGATCAGCCCCTCGTTAACCATGTCCACGGCGATCTTCACCGCCGCCGGGCCCGTGCGCTTGCCCACGCGGCACTGCAGGATATAGAGCTTCCCCCGCTCCACCGTGAACTCAATGTCCATCACGTCCCGATAGCTCTTCTCCAGCAGCGCGCAGATCTCTTCGAACTGCTTGTAGATCTCCGGGCTGCGCTCCGCCAGCTCCGCGATCTTCATCGGCGTGCGCACCCCGGCGACTACGTCCTCGCCCTGCGCGTTGGGCAAATACTCCCCGTAGATCACCTTCTCCCCCGTGGCCACGTCGCGCGTAAACGCCACGCCCGTCCCCGAATCCTCGCCCATGTTCCCAAACACCATCTCCTGCACGTTAACCGCCGTGCCCAGGTCGTGCGGGATCTTATGGAAGTTGCGATAGTCCACCGCGCGCTTGCCGTTCCACGAGCGGAACACCGCTTCGATCGCCTGGCGCAGTTGCAGCTTCGGGTCCTGGGGAAACTCCTCCCCCAGCTTCTCCCGAAAAATGGCCTTATACTCCTCGACGAGCTCCTTCAGCGCCTCCGCGGGAACCTCCGTGTCGCTCTGCACGCCAAGCTGCGCCTTCTTCTCGTCCAGCTTCTCCTCAAATAGCTCGCGCTCCACCCCGCGCACGATGTCGCTGAACATCATAATGAACCGCCGATAGGCGTCGTAGGCGAACCGCTCGTTGTTCGTCAGCCGCGCCAGCCCCTCCACCGTCTCGTCGTTCAGCCCCAGGTTAAGCACCGTATCCATCATCCCGGGCATGGAGATCTTCGCCCCGCTGCGCACGGAGACGAGCAACGGGTTTTGCGGGTCGCCGAACTTCTTCCCCGTGCGCTCCTCTACTTTGCGCAGGGCTTGCTCTACCTCTTCCTCCAGCCCTTCTGGGAATTTCTCGCCGCGCGCCAAAAACTCGTTGCACACCTCGGTGGTAATCGTGAACCCATAGGGCACGGGGAGGCCGTAGTTGGTCATCTCGGCCAGGTTCGCCCCCTTGCCCCCGAGAAGGTCGCGCATCTCCTTGTTCCCTTCGTCGAACATCCACACGCGTTTGCTCGCCATGGCCAACGTTCTCCCTCTTCCCAGGCAGGCGCCCCGCGCCTACCAGAGATCGTTTATCCTCTCCGCCACCAGGCGGGTGAGCTCCCGCGCCATCTCCCGGGGCACCGGCCCCTCGGGCACGCTCAGCACCTCATAGGTTACCGTCTTGCGCCCCAGGTCCAGGGTAATCCTCTGCCCCGGGCGCACTGTCGTCGAACCCTTCGCCGGCCGACCGTCCACCGTTATCCGGCCGGCCTCGGCGATGTCTTTCGCTACGGTGCGCCGACGGATTATTCCCGCGACTTTGAGGAACTTGTCCAGCCGCACGGCTTGTCCCCGGAGCCCTTCGCCTCTTCCCACAGGAGGTCCATCTGCTCCAGGGTCATCTCGCGCAGATCCAGACCCCGCCGCCGGGCCTCCTGCTCGATATGCGCAAATCGAAAAATAAATCTTCTTACCGCCTCGCGCAATGCCTGCTCCGCGCTCACCCCGACAAACCGCCCCACGTTAACCAGGGCAAACAGCGCGTCGCCCAGCTCCTCCCCCGCGCGCTGCTTGTCGCCGGCGGCAATCGCTTGCTCAAGCTCCGCCAGCTCCTCGCGCGCCTTGGCCAGCGGCCCGGCGACGTCGCGCCAGTCAAACCCCACGGTGCTCGCCCGCTTCTGCACTTCCTCCGCGCGGCGCAACGCGGGCAGCGCCTTGGGCACGCCGTCGAGCAGCGATCGCTCGCCCTCCGCGCCCCCGCGCTCCTCGCGCTTAATCTCCTCCCAGTTGCGCACGACCTCCGCGGCGTCGGCAACGACAACGTCGCCGAACACGTGCGGATGCCGCCGCTCTAGCTTGTCGCAAATGCGCCGGGCGACGGAGTGCAGGTCAAACCGCCCGCGCTCTTTGGCAATTTGGCAGTGAAAAACGATTTGCAAGAGCAGGTCGCCCAGCTCCTCCTCGAGCAGGTCGTCGTCGGCCTGCTCTGCGGCCTCGATAACCTCATAGCACTCTTCGAGGAGGAACTTGCACAGGCTGCGGTGGTCCTGCTGCAGGTCCCAGGGGCAGCCCCTCTCCGGGTCGCGCAGCCGCGCCATAATTTGCACGAGCCGGGCCACCTGGTCCTGTGCGCTCCGGGAATCGCTGTCCGCTTCGCTCACTTCGGAGCTACTCCTCGCCCGCGGGCGCGGGGGGCGCCTCGGCCCCCGGCGTCCCCTCCACTCCTGGTATGAGCAGCGGGGTCGGCTTGGCGTGCAGCGCCTCATATTGCTTTTGCAAAATGTCTAACCCAGGCGCCAAAAACTTAATGTTCGCCGCCTTAAACAGCCGATCGTGCAGCCGCTGCGGCGACTGAAACTTGGGGTGGCTTTGCAAAAATGCCCGCCGAATCTCCTCCCGATCCTTCTCCAGCGTCGCCTTCTCGGGCTTCGTCCGGCGGTCGTTGACCAAAATCCACCACCGCGTCTCCCCCTCCACCTCCTCGGCAACGGGCCCCACGATCTCCCCCACCTTTTTCTGCAAAAGCTCCGCCCCGCCCGGGCGCAGGCGCAACTGGTCCGCGGTAAACTCCCCGAGCAGGCCCCCCCGCTCCGCCGTGCCCCGGTCCAGCGACTCCCTGCGCGCGATCTCCTCGAACTTCTCCCCGCGCGCCAGCCGCTTAACGATCTCCTCCCCCTTGTCCTTCGTGGCCACCAAAATGCATCGCACGCGATAAAGCGCCGGCTTGTCGAACAGCGTGCGATGCTCGGCGAGGTAGCGCTTTAGGTCCTCGTCGCTATAGCTAATGTTCGCCGCGCCCAGCTCAAACTGCAGCAGCGAAAGCTCGATCATCTCCTGATATTCCTCGAGGGTATAGCCGCGCTCTTTGTAATAATCCTCCAACGTCCCCTCATAGCCGGCCTGCTTTAAGAACTTGGCAAAGCGCGTCATTTCCTCCTGAACCTGCTCCGGGGTAATGGTAATCCCCGCCTTCTCCGCCTCGGCCCGCAACAGCGTGTAATAGATCGCAGAGTCGATCGCCTCCAGCCGCTGCTGCGGCGAGACATAGCGGAAGCAGTCCTTCGCCGTCAGCGGCTTGCCGTTTACTACGACAAGAGCATTTTCCTGCCGTTGGCACCCGAGGATCCCGAAAACCACCCCCGCCGCAACGATGGCCCATGCCGTCCCGTGTCTCATAACTTTTCGCCCCAACTCGCGGCGCGCGCCATACCATAAGCACACGCCTTTAGCGCTGCCCAACTTCAGGGCAGCGCCATCGTTTGCCGATCAGCGCAAAACCTGCCTGCTGGTCAGCCGGCAATCATCATATCAGACTGCTTCCGCGGCGTCTACCGAACGGCGGCAACGTCGCTTTCCCGCGCCTGGCGCATAAACCGCTCCGCCCGGCGCAGCACACGGTCGGCATAGGCATAGCTGCGCCGCCCGGGCCGCTGCCCGCCGTTATAGCGCGCCAGCCCCTCGCGCAGGTCTCCCCCCGCGCTGCGCACGCAGCCGGCAAGATAGGCTACGCCGCACTCGATCTGATAGCCAACGTCGCGCCGCAGCCGCTGCACGTCATATCCCTGCCGCCGCGCGGTCGAGGGGAGAATCTGAACCATGCCCATCTCGCCGCTCGCCCCGCGCGCGTTGGGGCGGAAAAAGCTCTCCTCGCAAATTAGCGAAATGAACACCTCCGGGGGAATCTCCGCCACGCTGCGCATGTTTCGCGTATACTTCGCCGTGTAGTAGGCGATCTCCGAAACGAGCCAGCGGGGAACATCGGGCTGCAGGGCAACGATCATCTGCGCCAGCTCGCGCGCTCGCGCGGCGTCGATCTCAAACGGCCACAGCTCGCGCTGCGGGGTGGGCGTGGGCTGCCCCGCGGCCCTCTCCTGCTCGCCCATCGCTTCCCGCCCCGGAGCAAGCAGCACCGCCCCGGCCGGCGCGGGGCGGACCACGCCGCAGACCACGGGCCACGCCGCGGGGGGCGTCGCTACGCGCACCGCAGCGCTCCCCTCCGCCGCGCCTCTGTCAACACTCGCCGGAACAGCGGCGCATACCGCCACTATGCCGGCGATTCCCGCTCCTACGCAAAACGCACCGATCTTCGTGTTCATCTGTTCCTCAGTCGGCCGGCGTGCTGGCCGGCCGCGCGCTCCTTTCCTCCTCTGCATCGCTCGCGCCATCCCGCACGGCGTCCCCGCAGCCGGCCGTACACGCCAAGGCGCAGGGCACGGAAAAAGGCCTGCGGGGATGAAAGAGTTGGGGGCTCCGGCGCTCGCGCCGGAGAAAGTGCGGGTTAGCGCCTCACTGTGTTGTGCGCACTACACGATGAGGCAAAGCTCCTTTTCCGCGAATTGCCGCCGTAGGAAAAAAGTTGCCTCCCAAAAGTACGGGGCGTAGTTTGGCCGAGCGATCACAGGGAGGCAATACGAAAGGCGAAGTTTTTACGCTGCGTTAGCAATTCCTTAACGCCGCGTTTACATTCATCACAGTTTCATCACAGTTTCGCCTGCGCGCTGCCGTGCTCCTTCCCCCGCCGAGTGTTGAGGAACACCCCGATCATTCTGTTCGTTCGCGAGCCGTCGGTAAACCGGCTCTCTAAGTCGAAATCCTCAAAATACCCTGCCAGGCGAAATCTTCCCCCCGCCGCCGCCAGCGCCGCCAACCCCTGGGGAAACAGCACCCGCTGGACCGACACGTCGTGGATTCTCTTCGACGTCCCCCGCTGCGTAATGTCCAGCGTCATCTCGATCCGCGCCGTCTCCGTGAGCAGGTCCATCGGGTCGCGGTAGAGCGTAGCCCGCACGCGCGTCCCCTCGCGCACTACGGTCCAGCACTGGGCGTCCCAGCGCTCGCGCCGCGAGTGCGGGGGGTCGGTGACCCAGCTCCGCGGGTTGGCCAGCTCCACGACGTAGATTCCGTCCGGCGCTAACGCTCGGGCCACGCAGGCAAAGTGCGCGATAAACTGCCGGTTGTCCGTGAGGTAGGCCAGCGAGTTGAGCATGCACACCGCGCAGTCGTACGTTCGGTCGAGCTCGAAGTCGCAAATGTCCGCCTGGACGAGGTCGATCTCCACGCCGGCGATCTCCGCCTTCTCCGCGGCATAGTCGAGCATCGCCGGCGAGCGGTCGATCGCCGTGACGACCTTCCCCCGCCGGGCGAGCTCGATGCCGTGTGGCGCCGTGCCGCAGGCGAGATCGAGGGCAGATTTCATCGGCCGCGCGCAGTAGCGGGCAAACGCCGCTTCGATAAAGTCTACCTCGCGGGGGATGTCGCGGTAGCCGAAGGCAATGTCGTAAAGCTCGGGGTGGGTATAGACCGATGTCGGTTCGAGGACCTCGTCCACTGCCGCGGCGGCTCCTTGGCTGCGTACTGGGCTGCCCCATCTTAGCAGCTCGGCAGAGCAAATGACAAGGCTTGCCCTCCTCTCCGAACAGGGGGCGCGGGCGTTTCGTTTTTTGACTTGGGCAAGGAAGGACTCGCACATTGACAAGCTGAACATTGCCCACGCGCAGCCGCTTGTGCGGCTTACATTACCCGCCAGCGAAGAGGAGGGCCATGCTGTGAACAGAGTCGCTTGGGCTGTGGCCGCTGCCGCGGTGTTGCTCTTGGGCAGCGTGGCGTTCTGCGGCGATGTGGCCACCGTCCCCATGGGCAACCTCATGCCCGACACGAACATCGAGTACAACTACATCTTCGTCCAGCCCCAGGGCGGGGCCCCGGTCCACTGGGCCGAGGTGTTCTATGGCATCGAGGACCGCTTGGAGATCGGCTTCCACGCCGTCCAGCCCGCCGGCGGCCCGCTGAGCATCGAGATGACCGCCAACTGGACGGCGATTACCGAAACCGACGACCGCCCCTCCGTTAACATCGGCTTTTACAACCCCAACGGCGCGAACATCGGGGGCAGCACGCTCTTCTCCCCCTACATCGTCGCCGCCTATAACATTCGCGAGCAGCATGGGCCTCCCCATTTCTCCGACCCCATCATCCGCGGGCACCTGGGCTATGGCTGGGGGCGCCACGGCAACATGTTCTTCGGCGCCATTCAGGCCCAAGTGGGCCACCGCCTCGGCCTCGTCGTCGCCAACTACCAGGGCCGGATGATGTATGCCGCGAACATTACCGTGGGCCACACCCACCCCGTGCAAATCACCCCGGGCGTGCTTAACGGGGCGCCGTTTTTGCGCCTGGGCTATCAGCGCGAGCTATAGCCCGCGGCGGGAGATCGCCAGCGCCTGGGCCCCTTTGGCCCGGGCGTTTTGCTTTTTGTGCCCCGCCCCGGGCAGGGAGCGCTGCCTGCCCCGCCGAACCTCTGCCCAGCAACCATCGCTTCCCAGGTGGGGCGGATGAGGCGCGTCATTGCCGCTGCTTTTCCGCTTGTTCTGCTGCTTTGCGCCATGGCTTGGCTCGCCCTGGGCAAAAGCGGCCCCGGCCTGTGCGCGCGCGGGCAGACTGTGCGCATCGGCGCCGTCGAGGTCCCCGCGGACTGCCCCCTCGCTCGCCGCGAGCACCCGCGCCTGCTGTTTACCAAGGCCGACATCCCCAAGCTAAGGGAGCGCATCTCAACCCCCGGCCCGATACGCGACTACTACCTGTTCGCCAAGCAGATGATCGACGACGGCCTGCGTCGCGGCTCGCAGCGCGCGAAAGACGCCTGCGTTATGCTCGGCCTGCTCTACCACCTCACCGGCGACGAGCGCTATGGTCAGGCGTGCCGCGACTTCGTCGTCCACCGCGGAACGTTCGGCGTCTACGCCGCCCTGGGGCTTTACGGCTACGACATGGTTTACGACCTGCTCACGCCGGAGGAGCGGCGGGCGTGCGAGGACAAGTCGGTTGAGTTTTTGCGCCGCGAGAAGTGGCGCCCGCGCGCCCGTGCGCTGCACGCCCTGGCCATCTACGGCTGCGGGCACGACGAGGAGCTTATCGCCGAGCAGGTCTCCCTGGCCTATCGCTATCTTGTGGAGCACAAGAAAAAGCTCAACGCCTGGGCGGCAAACCGCGGCGGCGCGGGCAACAGCCACGGCTACATCGGCCAGCACGAATATGTGGGCACCATGGGCGCGATGCAGGCGTGGAAGTGCTGCACCGGCGAGGACCTGTTCGAGGGCTTTAACTGGGCCAAGTATATGGCCAGCTACTACGTCTACCACTACCTCCCCGGGCGCACGGACACCTGCCACATCGGGATCAACTGCTGGGGCAACAACTCGTTTCCCGCGGAGACGGGCGCGTGCAACTTTACCGCCATTGCCGCGGCGAAGTGGCAGGACGGCCTGGCCCAGTGGTGGGTGCGCAACGTAATCATGGCCGGCCGGCGCGACTATCAGGTGTTCAACCGCTGGTGGGGGGCGCTGCTCTGGCTCGACCCCTCCATCCCCGAGCTCAGCCCGGACAACTTCCCCGAAACGCGCCTGTTTCCCGTGCGCGGCTACTTGTGCATGCGCAGCGACTGGTCGCCCCAGGCGACGTTCGCCCACTTCCACTGCGGGCGGTTCGAAAGCGACTGGCGCAACAACGCCGACAACAACAGCTTTATCATTTACAAGCACGACTACCTCGCCTGCGACTCGGGCACGCGCGGGCTAAACAATCCCGAGCTGAAGGACATGAGCGACGGGCGCCACCACAACCGCTATTTCGTGCAAACCATCGCCCACAACAGTATTACCGTGGGCACGGAGGACATCGCGGGCAACGGCTGGACGGCGGTCTGCGGGGGGCAGGTCTCGCGCCCGAAAAAAGAGTGGCTCGTGCGCTGGGGCATCCCCATCACCGGTGAGAACCTCTATACCCCACAGGCGGGGAAGATCGTCGCCTATGAGACCTCGCCGTTGTTCGACTACTGCGCGGGCGACGCCACACGTTCCTACAGCCCGGACAAGGTCGCCCTGTTCGTCCGCCAGTTTGTCTACGTTAAGCCCGACTATTTCGTCATCTTCGACCGCGTGCGCTCCGTGCGCGCCGAGGACCCCAAGCGCTGGTATTGCCACACCATGGGCGAGCCGCGCTCCCTGGACGGCGCCGAGGTGCGCGACACCTCCGTCCATCCCGAGGGGCACTTCCTCTTCCGCGGCCGCACGTGGACCGCGGAGCACCACGGCGGGCGCCTGTTTTGCACCACGCTCCTCCCCGAGCGAGCGACGATCCGCAAAATCGGGGGCAAGGGGCACCAGTTCGAGGTCAACGGCGAAAACTACGACATGTACGACGTGTGGTACGAGCGCGTGGGCCAGGACTTCCTCAACCGCATCGGCATCGGTTGGTGGCGCGTGGAGGTCGAGCCGCAAACGCGCGAAAACGACGACCTGTTCCTCCACGTGCTCCAGGCGGCCGACGCCAACGTCGCCCAAATGGTTCCCGTAGAGCGCGTGGAGGAGGGCGGCCGCGTGGGCGCCCGCGTCCTCGCTGGCCGGCGCACGTTTGTCGTGCTGTTTAACAAGTCCGGCCCTGTGGGCGGGCGGATCGCGATTGTCGAAGGCGGGCGCACGCTCCTCGATCGCCCGCTCGCGCAGAATGTTCAGGACAACTATCGCCAGTGGAAAACCGACCCGCGCTACAAACAGTGGACGACGAACAAATACTTTCGCTGCGTAATCGGCGAGGAATAAATGGCTTTCGGGAGGGACGGCCATGGGCGCAAAGCGGGGCGCGGAGATCGTTAACCTTCCCCCGCCGCGGATGCGCGGGGAGATGAGCCTTGAGGAGGCCATTGCCCGGCGGCGCTCGGTGCGCGCCTATTCCGGCGACGAGCTAGCCGCGGAGGAGCTGGGCCAGCTTCTCTGGGCGGCGCAGGGGATTACCGAGGAGCGGCAGGGCTTTCGCGCCGCGCCCTCCGCCGGCGCGCTTTATCCGCTAGAGCTTTACGTCGTGCAGCGCTCCGGCGTATTCCGCTACCTCCCCGCGGAGCACGCCCTGGAGAAGCTCTCGCCGACAGACCTGCGCCAGGGCTTGTGCGCCGCCGCTTTGGGCCAGCAGTTCGTCGCCCAGGCGCCCGTGGACATCGTTATCGCCGCGGACATCAGCCGCACGGCAGCGAAGTACGGCCAGCGCGCCCAGCGCTACGTGCTCATGGAGGTGGGCCACGCCGCGCAAAACATTCACCTGCAGGCCGTTGCCCTAGGGCTGGACTCCGTCGCCGTGGGCGCGTTTTACGACGAGCGCTGCGCAGACATCCTCCCTCTTCTTCCCGGGCACGACCCGTTGTATATAATTGCCGTGGGCCGCGCCGCCCCACACTAGGCGCGCCCCTTGCCCCGCTTGCGCTGCCCGCTGGGGCAGCCGTGCGACTTGCGCGACGCGGAGGGTAGGCATGAGCGAGGCACCGCTGGTCGGTCAAGCTGTCTGGTGCATCGAGGCGGAGACCTGCGCGAGCAGGCTCCTTTGGCTCGTTGAGCAGGGCTTTGAGGCGATCTCCTTAAACACCACCGAGCTTGTGCGCGACGACGCAGACTGGGAGAACTGCGCGAAAATCGTCCAGCGCGAGGGCCTGGTAACCACGTTTCACTTCGGCCTCGGCCGCGTGGACCAGGGGCTCGATCTCGCCCTACTCGACCGCCGCCTGGGCGAGGTCGAGCGCTGGCACAACGAGGTCGGCCCTGTGCGCAACGTAACGTTCGACCCCCTCACCCGCTCGCCCCAGGGCGAGGGCCGGCCGCAAATGGCCTATCCCGAAACGGGCGAGATGCTCCGCCGCGCCCACGAGCGCCTCGCCCCCCTGGGCATTGCCGTGGGCGTGGAGAACGGCTGGCTGCGCGAGGGCACCGCGGAGCACCTCGAGCGCATCCGCGAGCATGCGTTTGCCGACCTGGCGATGATCCTCGACCTCGGCCACGCCAACATCCACGTCCACGACGCCCAGTTCGCGCAGCCCATCGAGGAGTACATCAAGTCCCTCCCCCTGCCCATTATCGAGCTTCACGTACACGACAACAACGGCGAGCGCGACAGGCACGAGTCTTTGGGCAGCGGGACGCTAGATCTTGCCGGCGCCGTACGCGGGCTAAAGGCCGTGGGATTTGCCGGCGTGGCGACGATCGAGGTCGCCCCCGGCCTGCGCGGCATTCCCTTGGAGCGCCCGGAGCGCATGATGCTCATCGCCTGGGCACGGCGCACGTTCCTCGACGCTTGGGCGGGGAGCCCTAGCGCGCCTACTTAAAGCTCGGGTCGGTAATTCGCTGCTCGCGCACGCGCTTTTTGCCCTTTGAGGTTGCCTTAAGCTTTTCCAGCAGCTCGTCGTAGGCCGCGCGGTCTACGGGGATGTCTACCGGCTGGCCCGTCTTGCCGGAGAGGATTATCCCGTTGATGATCTCCATCGCGTTAAGCCCCTCTTCGCCCGGGGCAATAAGCGGCTCGTCGTAGAGGATAGCCCGCGCCATGTTCCTAGTAATCGCCTTATGGCCGGACTCCGCCTCGGGGATCTCCACCTCAACCTCCTCGACCTCCGGGCCGCCCCACATGGACTCGCTCTCTTGGGTAAACTGCTTAATCGGCGTTTTCAGCTCCCAAAAGCGCAGGTTGCGCTCATAGAGGACGAGCTTGCCCTTGTCGCCGCAGATCTCGATCAGGTTCGTCCCCGGGGCCTCGATGGTGCACGCGTAAAGGTAGCCGTGCGCCCCGTTTTCGTACTCCAAGAAGGCAAACGCCTCGTCCTCGACCTCGATCTCGTGCAGGCGGGTGCGCACATTGCCCACGATACGCTTGGGCAGGCCGGCGAGCCACGCGAACAGGTCGATGTAATGCGGGGCCTGGTTAATGAGCACGCCCCCGCCCTCGCCCGTCCATGTGGCGCGCCAGCCGGCCGAGTCATAATATGCCTGGCTGCGGTAGGAGGCCATGATCATGTTCGTGCGATAAATCTCCCCTAACCGCCCCTCCTCGACGATCTTCTTCGCCGCGCGGCACGCCGGCGAGCTGCGCATCTGATACATCACGCCAAACTTGCACCCCGACTCCTTCCACGCCGCGATCATCTCGTCCGCCGCGCTCACCGTTACCGAGATCGGCTTCTCCGACAACACGTGGATCCCCCGCGCAAAGGCGTCGATGGCGATCGGCGGGTGCGCATAGTGCGGCGTGGCGATAAGCACCATGTCCACCAGCCCGCTGTCCAACAGCTCCGTGTGCTTCTCGAACCCCTTTACCCCATACTCCTCGGCCACCGCCTGGCACACCTCGGGGACGATGTCGCAAACCGCGGTCAGCTCCACTTCCTCGATCTGGTCCATATAGCGGCAGTGGCCCGTGCCCATGCCGCCCGTGCCGATGACTCCGACCCGCACCTTGTCCACGGCTCAATCCTCCAATTAGCGCCCCTCGCGGGCGCTGCGCTTTGCCCTGTTTGCGCCCCCTGTTTCGCCCCCTTGCCCGCCGTTCCCTGTCCCCTGCGCCAATTGCCCCTATTCCGCCGCGCGCTCCGCCTCCTCCATGGCGATCTCCGACCAGCGGTCAAACCGCCATGGCTCGTTGCGGCAGGTGTGCGTGTCCTTCAAAATTATCTCCAGCACGCACCCGTGCGCCTTGGCGATCTCTATCGTCTCGCGAATGTCGCGGCGGACGAGCTCCTCGTCGAACGAAAACGCGGCCAGCGGGGCGGGGTTGGGTTTCCAGGAGAAAATTATCTCGTCGCCCAACTTCTCCGCGCTAATTCTCTTGTCCGCCCACGGGCTAATGGACACCCGGCGCAGCCGCGGCACGTGCTTTTTCAACATGTCCAGCTTCAGGTGCAGCGGCTCGCAGCAGCCATAGCAGTTAAGCCCAAACCGCTCCAAAATGCGTAGCTGATAGGGCAGGACGAACTCCTCGTGCATCGCCGGAGAAACCTCGGACATGCTTTGCGCGTCGCAAAATCCCCACAGGTCTTTAAGCCGCACCTTGCCGTTAAAGTCCTCCGCGGGCAGCTCCTCGGTAAACCCAAACCCGCCCGAGCCGACATAGCTGTTCTCGTTGTTCAGCGAGAGCACGCCCTGCGCCTCGAGCGACTCCAGCCAGGCTAGCCGCCCCTCCATCAGCCGCTGCATCCCCGCGTGCACCATCTCCGGGTTCTCCGCCATGTCCCAAAACGTCTGCTCGATCCCCCGCAGCATCGTCCACTCGTCGATCAGCCCCAGCCCCCACCAGTGCCTCCCATGCAGCCGCACGTCGAGGATGTCGCCGAAAAGGTCCTGGAAAAAGTCAAGCTCCCGCGCGCTCGCCTCAGCGTCGTGCACCGCGGTGGGATTTTTGATTTTCTCGATGTCCGCCATGGTCTTTATCGGCGGGTCCCAGGTATAGGCTCCTCGCTCAAACTCGCTAAAGATAAACTCCGGCCCCACGCCCCAGCCCGTGTTTTTCATAACATAGGGCACGCGATAGACGTTGTCGCACACCTGGTCGTCGCGAAAGTGCTCCGCGGAGTAGATTCTCCGGCGCAGCTCAGCTTCGATGCGCCGCGCGCGCTGGCCCTCGCAGCGCAGCGCCTCCTCGGGCAACAGCTCCCGCCACCCGCCCTCCGGCCAGCAGAGGACCATCGGCCGCACGGGGCGCAGGCTGTTTTGCGCATACCACAGCCGCCGCTTCTCCTCCTGCGCCGGCTGCGCGGCGATCTCGGCAATGCGCTTGGCCAGGTCGCGCAAAATTGCCCTGTCCCGCGCGGTCACTGCCCCTCACCTCGCGCCCTGCGCCTCGTCCGCCCCCACCGTGTCGGGCATGGCGGCAAAGTCGGCGAAGTTCGCCTGCCCCCGGGCCACGCCGAGCGAAATGTAGCCCCCGGAAAGCGGCTCTTTGTCCTGAAACGATATGCACGGCGCGCCGTTGAACGTCACGGAAAGCTTGCCCCCGCGGAAGATGACCACGCAGGCGATCTCCCGCGGCGAGTTGCAGTGGCTGCCCATGGTAATGCGAAACTTCTCGTCCGCCGTCTCGGCAACGACCTTTCCCCGCCGCCAAATGCGCGTATATTTGCCCCCCTCGCCCCCCAGCTCCACGGTATAGCCGCTGTCCGGCTTGCCCTGCTCCGCGCAGAGCGAGACGCGCACGTCGTGCAGCGGAAAATGCCTGTGCTCGCCCGTCTCGTAGCCCTCGGTATATTCCGAAATGCGCACGCGAACGATCTGCTCGCCGAAAACCGGCCGGTCGAGCTCGAGCACGGCGAGCTCGCGCGACATCCCGCTAATCCAGTGGCTCCAGGGGATGCACGCCATCCCGCTGTGGGCGAGCCACGTTCCGCAAAGCGGCGTCCACTCCGGCTCCACGGAGCGGAACGAGTGGGCCATGGCGCGCAGGTTGCCCACGAGCGGCTCTGCAAACAGGGCCTCGCCCTCAGCGAACAGGGCCACGCCTAGCCCGCGCAGCGGCTGCTCGTCAACAAACAGCACGCGCGCCTTCTCCCCCAGCTCGCCGAACACCGCCCGCCCCTCGCGCACGAGGCGCAGGGCCAGGGGAAAGTCCTCCTCGCTCAGCGCGCCAACCTCCGCTTGGGCCACTTCCTGCCCCTCGCGCAAAAGCACAAGCCTCTTTGCCTTCTCCTCCATCGCCAACGCATAGCCCGAGGGCCAGCGCTTCTCTTCCGTGCAAATGGCCAGCCCCGCCGCTCCCTCCGCCGGGCGCACGAGCGCCACCTGCGCGGCAACGTCTCCGCACACCGGCTCGGCATAGCGCAGCAGCGCGGGCTTGTTCCCCGCGGCCTGCGCCGAAATGGCCAGCCCCACATCCCCCACGTCGCCCTCGCGCCACTTTCCCTCCTCCGGCCGCCAGTTCACCCCAACGTGCAGGCCCACGCGCTTGCCCCGCAGCTCCTCCGAGCGATAGACGCACGCCGTATCGTCCAGCCGCGTGCCCACGGGCTCGCGCGCAAGCTCCACCGCGCGGAAGCGCTCGAAGCGCACCTGGCCCTCGCCCTCGGCAACCAACCCCACGCGCACGCCCCCCGGGCGAAGCGCAAACCGCCGCGCGACCAGCCGCCCCTCCACATAGCAGGAGACCGACCAACGGCGGACGACTACGCGCAGCTCCGCGCCCCAGCCTTGGCGCTTGCCCGCGGCCAGCTCCTCGCCCGCGCAGACAACGCGCCACCCGCTGGGCTCAACGAGCAGGTTAACCTCCTCGCCTTCGCTCCCCGCGCCGCGCAGGGCAAGTCCCCCGCGCGCCTCGCCGTGCGCCGCGGCCCAAACGCGTGCGTCAACAGCCTCCCACGGCTCCCCGCGCAGCCACCTTGCGCAGCGCGACGAGGGATAGGCCACCAGCGCACCACGCACGGCGCGCCATTCGCCCTCGCTCTCGCCCCACAGCCCCGCTTGCGCCCCTGGGGCAAAGTCGCTTATTGCAGAGCGAAAGCTCGCTGCGAAAAAGTCGTCGAACTCCGCCTTTTGCCCGCGGGCATAAACGCCCGCTTGGCCGTCGCACAGACCCCCCGCATAGCCGGAGAGAACCTCTGCCCCGTTAACCAGCGCCCGCACATAGCCCGCGCTTGCCTCCAGGCGCAGGCGATACCACCACCGCGGGCGCTGCGCCAGCCGCCGTCGGCCGAGCACGTGCTCTTTTCCGCCCTCAACGACAAACAGCCGACACGCCGGCGTGCCGCCCGCTTGCGATATGGCAAACGCGCAAAACCTCTCCCCGCCGTGCGCGTAGCAGGCAACGCCCGCCTCGCCCTCCTCGGGGGCAAGAACGCTTGCCTCCACCGCGTAGTCGGCCCACCACCCGCGGCCCACCACGGCAAGCGCCCCGTTCGCTCCCTCGCCCTCCAGCCAGCAGGCATTGGGCGGCCCTTTAGTGCGCGCCACGAACGGGTCGCGATATACCGCGTGGCGCCACTTGCCGAGGAGCATGTGCCAGCCCTCAAGCGGGTTTTTCGTCTGCTCAAAGTCCGCGCCAAAGGCCACCGGCCCCGCCTGCCATAGGCGCACTTTCGGACAGCGCACGCCCTCCGCGCGCGACAGGCCAACTGCGCCGCGCACCGCCGGCGCACCGAACGCCACCAGGGCCAGGCGATCGTCGGCCAAAAGGCGCACGCTCCCCCGCCGGCGTTTTATGCGCAGCAGGGTCTGCTCGCCTGGCGCGGGGAGCACTCCTGGCCCTCGCGCAAGCTCCTCGCGCAGCCCACCGTGCCAGAGAAAAACAGCCGTCTCCCGCGCCCCGCAGAACAAGGCGAGCCCCGCGCCTTGCTCCTCGTCCCAGTCGAGCAGCAGCTCCAGGCAGTCGCCCTCCTCCGCGCGCTCGCCGCGCGCAATGGCCAGCTCTACGTCATAGCTCGGCCCTCGGGGCCGCAGCGGCTGAGGCGTGGGAGAAAGCCGCGGCGGTTGGGCGAGCGCGGGCACGGCTCCCACGGCGAGGGCAAGCGCCAGCCAGCGCCAGGCCCGTGCCGCGCGCTGCGCGCAAATACAAGCACATCCAGCAGCCAAAACATTGCGCAGCATGTTAATTTGCTCTCTCGCCCAACTTGCGCAAATGCTATCCTATGCTGCGGGAGTGAGCAACACCGATGGACCGTGGCGTGCTCGTGCTTAAGCCCGGCCGCGATCGCTCCCTGCGCCTGCACCACCCCTGGGTGTTCTCTGGCGCGGTCTCGGCGCTCAGCGGCTCGCCGGACAACGGCGCGGTGGTCGAGGTGGTCGGCGCTGGGGGCGAGTTTCTCGCCTGGGCGCTGCTAAACCGCAACTCGCAGATTATCGCCCGGGCCATCTCGTTTAACGAGGCGGCGTTTCCCGACGAGCAATTCATCCGCGCCGCGGTGCGTCGGGCCGTCGAGCGCCGCCAGGCGTTGTTCCAGGGCGGCCTGCCCTCCGCTTGCCGGCTCATTTACGCCGAGTCCGACAACCTCCCCGGGCTCATCGTCGACCGCTACGAGCAGTGGCTCGTGCTCCAGTGCACCTGCCTGGGGATGGAGCGCTATAAGGAGCTCGTCGCCCGCGAGCTCGCCGAGCTTGTCGGCTGCCGCGGGGTCTACGAGCGCAGCGACACCGACACCCGCGAGAAGGAGGGGCTGGAGCGCGCCGCGGGGCCGCTGCTTGGCGAGGAGCCGCCGGAGCTTATTGAGATCCACGAGCACGGGGCGCGCTTTCTCGTAGACGTGCGCCGAGGGCAGAAGACGGGGTGGTACCTCGACCAGCGCGAAAACCGCCGCCTCGTCGCCCAGCGCGCCGAGGGCCGCGAGGTGCTTAACTGCTACTCTTACACCGCGGCGTTTGCCGTCGCTTGCCTGTGCGCCGGCGCGGCGCGCGTCGTTAACGTCGAATCCTCCGAGGCGCTGCTTGAGCTGGGCAAGCGTAACTGCGAGCTAAACGGCGTTGCCGACCGCGCGGAGCACGTCTCCGCCGATGTCTCCAAGTATCTGCGCTACCTGCGCGACTCGCGCCAGAGCTTCGACATGATCATCCTCGACCCGCCGCGGTTTGCCCTGGCCCGCAGCCAAGTCGAGCGCGCCTGCCGCGGATATAAGGACATTAACCTCCTCGCCCTTAAGCTCCTCCGCCCTGGGGGAATCCTTGCCACGTTCTCGTGCAGCGCGGTTATCCCCACGCCGCTTTTTCAAAAAGTCGTTTTCGACGCTGCGCGCGACGCGGAGCGCGAGGTGCGCATTATCGCGCGCATGACGCAAAGCGCAGACCATCCCGTGCTGCTTTCTTTTCCGGAAAGCGAATATTTAAAGGGCCTCTTGTGCTACGCCGAGGAGCCGCCCGCCCCTCCCCCAGGCGAAGAGGGCGCTTAGCGCAGCGGCCCCGTGCGCGGCGCGGGCTAGCCCCCCAGCTCCGCGGCTATCTTCTCGCGCAGGGCGGCGATCTTCGCCGCGTCGCGCTCAAACTCCCAGGCAAAGCTCCCCCAGGCGATCTGCCGCGCCGCCTCCAGGGCGCGCTCGCGCCCGCTACGCTCGGCGAGCAGGCAGAGATATTCGTAGTCCTCCACGCCGTCGCGGATGGCCTCCCAGCGCAGGGAATCGCACAGCACGCCGCCGGGCCCCGCGGGCGGGTAGAGGAACATTCCTGCTCCCGGATCCTCCGGGGCCGCTGTCTGCCGCGCCCCGCGCCGCGGCTGCCCCTCGCCTCGCCACAGGCAAACCGACCACCAGCCGGTGTGCTCCAAGCCATAGCGAAACAACGTCCACCCCCAGGCCCGCGGCCAGGTCAGCGGAAACTGCACCTGATAGCGGTTGTTCCCATAGCCGCCCACGCGGTCGCCCGCGGCGAGGCGCTCGGAGATGCGCCGCTGAAGCGTGTTCGCCTCATACCAGCGCAGGTTCGTCGTCCACATGTCTACCAGCCCGTAGAAGCGAGGCAAAGGCAGCTGCGCCCCGGCGACGGCCACCCGCAGGCCCTCGTCGGCGCTCTTTATCAGCCGCACGATGTGCTCGAACTCGTCGTATTCGCGCTCGTTCGGCTCGTCCCAGGGATACCACACCGCTTCGTCGATCCACCCCCGCTCGCGCAGGTGCTGGGCCATTTTGCGGCAGAAGTCGCCATAGGCGCGGTCGAACTCCGCGGTGAGGGGAACGAGCGAAAGCCAGGGCCTCATCCGCACCCCACGCGGGGTGCGCGCGCGGAAGTTGCGGGGCACGATAACGAACCCCTCAAACCCCTGGGCGTGATAAGCCTCAACCCCGCGATCGAACGCTGCGAAGTCGATGTCCACCCCGCCGTCGGGGCGTAGCTTTACCCAGTCGCTGCCCACAAGGTCGCCCGTGGCCAACTCCCACGGCGCCACGCGGTGCCGGCGCAGGTTCTCCACAAGCGCGGGCAAAAGCTCCTCGCGCCGCGCGCGAAAGCGGCCCGTATAGTCCCTAATCGCCGTGCTCGCAAACGAGCGCAGGCGCGGCTTTTCGGGAAGCGCAAAGCGCCACACGCGCAGGCGCAGGGGGACCTCCAAAGTGGCCGAGCCCTCTAGCCTGAGCTTCGCGGAAAGCGCGCCCGCGGGGGCCTCTTTGGGCGCGTAAACCTCCACCCAAAGCACGGCGCGCTCTCCCGCGGCGAGCTCCAGCGTCCCCAGCGGATATAGCGGGTCGGGGTTTGGCCCAGGCCGCGCGCAAACATCGTGCGCGCAGCTCGGGGGCAGGTCGATCGTCCCCACACGGCGCACGGTAATTTTCAGCGGCGCCGCGCCCACGGCCCTCGCCCGCGAGATAGTTAGCTTGCGTTGGGGCTGAAGCAGGAGCTGAAACGCCTCGTACTCGTTGCGCGCCAAAGACAGCCGCACGGCCTCGGCCGGTGCGCCGGCGGGCCAGGGGTCGTCGGGAAAGATTTTCACCACGGGGTAGTTATAGGCCAAGCGGCAGCCGGCCTGCGCGGGAAGCTCAAAGCAGCTTTGGGCAAGCCCCGGCGCGCGCGCCTGCGGCTGGGGGCACGGCGCGACGGACAGCTCATCGAACCACGCCTCGCCCGCGCCGCGCAGGGCCAGCGCCAGGCGCAGCTCCCGCGCCCCCGCGGGAAGGCAGAGGTAATACTCGTGCGCCGTCCAGCCCACCGTTCCCGCCTGCGCCACGCCGTCGATCTTCAGCGGCGCGGGGAGCATGGGGTCAACGCTTGCCCCGCCGTCTAGCGCGCGCGTTTTGCATTTCCAGCGAACCAAAAGCCATTGCCCGGGCGAGACGGCGACCGGCTCGCTAACCACCCGCACCTGGCCCAACGCGCGCGAGCTGAGGCGCAGCGAGCGCCGGCCCTCGGCCGCCTCGTCGGCGACAACCGCCACGCGCTGCGCGGCGACCTCGCGCGGCGGCGCGTACCACCCGGCGGGCAGCCCGCCCCGGCCGAGCTCCTCGAACGAGCCGTTGGCGAGAAGGTTTTTTCCCGCGCCGGGCGCTTGCACCGCTAGCGCCGCGGAAAAAAGCATGACCAGCGAGATGGCCATCGCTTCCCTCCCCCTCGTGGCGGACACGCAGTCTGGCTCGCGCCCTGCCCCGAAATAAAGACGCCCGCTGTGGGGCAAAGGGTCAACGGGCGGCGCAGGGGCGAAGGGATTTTGCTCGCCACGCAAAAACCAGGGCAAAAAGCCGCGCCCTTCGCCCTCGCGCGCGGCAGGGGAGGAACGGGAAAGATGAACCCTACCCGAGCGGCCGCTGCCGTGGCTCTCTTCGCCTGCGCCGGCGCGTGCCTGGCTGGCCTTTCGCGCAGCGCCGCGCCGCCCGCGCCGGTGGACAAAATGGACGCCTGGCGCCGAGGCCTGCGCGGGGTTAACACCGGCTGGGAGCGCACCCTGGACGAGCTGCGCATGCTCAGAAACGAGTGGCGGGCA
>CAZMGT010000021.1:0-55335 GCA_964565895.1 uncultured Armatimonadia bacterium | reverse complement strand
TGCACCGCGGGGAACCACTTCGTATGGCCGTCGATAAACGCATAGTTTCCTCCATCGTTGTGCCTCAGGCAGGTGTGCTCCTCGTCGGGGGCGGAGAAGTCGGTGAACACGGGCGGGTCGCTGTCCAGCGAGCCCATGGCATCGGCGTTGTCGCCGACGACGATGCAGTTTGAGGCGTCGTCGATGTCCGCGAGGCAGCGGCCGCGTTTGTCGCGGGAGAAGTTAATCCGCACCCGTCCCTGGTCGCCGAAGGCGAAGATATTCCAGCCGTAGCCGATCTCATCGCCGTCGGAGACGCAGCGAAACAGGCCCTCGTTTTTGACGTATGGATAAAGCGCGTCCATCCAAAAGTTGCCCCAGGGGCCGGCGAGGCCGGCGACGGGCACCGTGCCGTCGGCGTTGACGTAGGGCACGCACTCCTCCCAGTCCTCGGCGTACTCGAGCACGGCAATGGCGATCTGCCGCACGTTGGAGTTGCACGCCGCCTGGCGGGCCTTCTCCCGCGCCTTGGCGAACACGGGAAACAAAATGCCCGCCAAAATGGAAATTATCGCGATGACCACGAGCAGCTCGATCAGCGTAAACGCGCGGCGACGGTTGGCGCAAGTCATGGTTTTGGCTCCTTTTCCGGGCAAATGCCTCGCACTTGTCAGACACCGCGCGCGGCCGGTCGTTGCCCCGTACAGTATAGCGGCAACGCGGCAGAGGCGCGAGCGGCCCTACCCTCCCCTGCGCGCGACCCACGAGCTAAGGTCGGCATCGGGGAGCAGGTGGCGCGAGTGGGCGTCGCCGAGGGAGAGGCGAAAGCGCGGGACTCTGTCCCTCGGGCAGAAGATGAGCAGCCAAAGCTCGTACCACCCGCGGCGCAGGGGCTTATCCGCCGCGGTTCCCTTGCGCGGGCGGTGCACCGCGGGCATCTGCGGGCCGTCGTCGAGGCAGGAGAGCAGCGGCTCGCCGGCAAGCCACGCGCGCACGGGGCTGTCGCAGGCGAAGACAAAGCGCACGTTTTGCTCAAGCTGCGGAAAATATATTCGCGTGCGCAGGGGCAGGGCGCCCGCTGTCCCGCGGGGCGCGAGCTTCTCCAGCGCCACGTCGCGCTCGCGCTCCTGCACCAGCTCCCATGCGCCGGCGGAGGGGAAGGGAAGGCTTGCGAACTGCTCGCGCGTGCACGCGATAAACTCCCCGCGCTCCCAGCAATATGGCCCGAGCACAGCCAGCTCGCCGGCAATGGTCGCTCCGCCGCAGCGCAGGGCATAGCGCACAGGGTTTGTGGGAAAGATCGGCGCGCCCGGCCCAGCGCTGAGGACAAGCTCGATCTCCAGCTCTCGCCCCGTAGCGCGGGCGCTATGGCGCATCTCCCACCCCCGCGGCGCGACAACCGAGACATCGCCCGGGGCGACGGCCGGCGGGCCGGAGATGTATAAGCGAACGGTCAGCTCCTCGCCATAGCAGAGCACCGGCCCCTCAGGATACTCGGCCCACACGCGCGGACCCGCGGTGTAGAGGAGCGAAGTGTTGCGCGGCCGGGCGAGCAGCTCGCGCACGGGCGCCCAGTTAACATCGAGGCGCTGCACAGTCGTGGGCGGCGGGGCGTCGGTGAGCCTTACCGAGGTGGATTTCGCCGCAAGGAACTCCTCGCCCAGGCGGCAGACGGTGTCTGTAAATTGCTGTATCGTCGGGTCGTAGTGCAGATATTTCAGCCCTGGGGAGACGACGAGCTCGTCGCCCAACGGCTCGAGCCAGCGCCGCGGGAGGCGCTCGTCCATGATAATCCCGAGCAGCGCGCCGAGGGTCGCGCCGGTGCAGTCGGTGTCTTTTCCCGCGTTTACTGCGGCGCACAGCGCGGCGCCGAAATCGTCGCCCCCATAAAGCCAGCCGAGGACGATGATCGCCAGGTTCTGCGGAGCGTCGGTGAAGTTCGGGTGGCCGAACGCTTCGAGCAGCGCGCGGCGGTTTTCCTCCCAGGACAGGCCGCGGGCGAAGCTCTCGCGCACGAGGCGCACGGCGCGCGCGACGCGGCACTCTGCGGGGACGGCCTCGAGCGCGAGGTCGAGTAGGGCGTCGCGGTCGGAGAGAACAAACGCCGCGCTCTGTAACGCGGCAAGGAAGATCTCGCCAAAAAGCCCCTCGCCGCTGTGGTCGACCACGGCGTCCTCATAGGCGAGCTGGGCGGCAAGGGCGGGGTCGCCGGGGGCGAGGCAGGCCCAGATCTCCGAGCGAATGGGCGCGCCCATGCAGTCGGTGAACCAGTTGTCATAAGCGCCGGAGATGGGCGGGCGCAGGCCGCGCTTTAGGTTGCACAGGGCAATGCCGTATTCGTCGAACGGAAACTCGACCTGGCGCAGCCAGGCCTGGGCGAGGTCGAGCCGCGAGAACGCCGTGCCCACGCGGCGCAGGACCTCGGCGAAGACGACCTGCAGGTCGAGGTCGTCGTTGGGCGCGGCACCGCGGGGCAGCTCGTGGTAGAAAGAAAGGTTAAGCGGGCCGGGGCGGCCCTCAAACGGCTGGCCGAGGGTTCCCCCGGCGCACTTGCCCCGCCAGCAGCCGAGGACCTTACGCCGATATTGCTCTCGAGAAAGCTCGACCATTGCGCCGGCCCTCAGCCCTGCTTGCGGGGAAGCTCGCGGATGAAAATGTTCTTAAACCACAGCTTGCTGCGGTGGCTTTGCAGCTCGATGGGACCTGTGGGGTAAATGGGCTTGTCGCGCTCCCAGTAGTTCTCCATGGTAACGTTGTCTACGACGAGCTGGCCGTTTAGATACACGGTAACCTTGTCGCCGACCATGATGATGCGGAACGTGTTCCACTCGCCTGGGGGGTTATCTGCGCGTTTGAGGGGCTTGCTGGGGTTCTTTTTGTTGTTATACAGGCCGCCGGAGCCCTCCGGGCGGTCCCAAATTTGCACCTGCGGGGTGCCGCGGAGGTAGATTCCGCTGTCGCCGCCGGGCTCGATCTTCCAGTCTACCCATAGATCGAAGTCGCCGTAGTCCTTAGCGGTGCACAGGTTTTGCCCCTGGCCGTCGAAAACCAAGATGCCATCTTGGACGGACCAATGCGCGCGCATAATCTCGTCGGCCTTTTTCTGCGCCGCGGCAAGCTCCTCCGGGGTCATCTTCGCGCGCTTGGGCGGGTTGGCGACGAGGCCCTTCCAGCCCGTCAGGTCCTTCCCGTTGAACAGGGCGACATAGCCCGGCGGGGGAACGTTGAGCAGCTCCTTGATGCGAATGTTGCGAAACTCCACGCGCGAGCCATGACCCATGAACCCAATGTGCCCCCGCGGGCGCTTTAGCCCAGGATGGTTCTTGAGCACCTTGGGATCCGTTATCTCGTCCAAGTTGGCGTCGACGATCACCTGGCCGTTTAGCGTGACTTTGATGAACTGGCCGTGGGCGACGATCTCCTCGCTGTTCCACTCGCCCACGGGCTTCAGCGCCCCGCGCTTTGCGGGAACGACGTCGTAGATCGAGCCGTGGTATTGCGCGGGACGCAGCTTGGCGTAGCGCGGCGAGGAGTTGTCTAGGATCTGAATTTCCATCCCCTGATAGGCGGGGTTGCCCTTGGCCGGCGCGCGAATGGCTACGCCGTTGTTCCCGCCGGGGGTAAGGCGAAACTCAAAGCGCAAAATGAAGTTGTCGTACTGCTTTTTGGTGAGGATCGTCCCGCCGCCCTTGGCCGGGCAAACGAGCATCCCGTTTTCCACGAGATACTTCGCGCCCATCCATCCGTCGAGCGATTTGCCGTCGAACAGCGGGACAAACCCCTCCTCGTCCTCGGCCGGCGGGGCGGAAAACGCGCTTGGCACGCGGACGACGGACAACGCGGCGAGCGCCGCGCCTACGCCAAACAGGAGAGCGACGATAAGCGACAGCCTGCGGTTCATGGCAAGACCTCCGGGGTAGAAAAGTTCGCCTTGCACTTTGTTTTTCCCCGCGGCTTCGGTCAAACCTGCTGCACGGGGGCCGTCGCCCGCGCGAGAGGAAGGTGTTTTGCCTGGGCGCGAGAAATGCGCTGGGCGGAGGCATGCGCAAATGAGCGAGCGGAGGAGGTTTTTGCAAACGCTGGGCGCAGGCGTGGTGGCCCTCGCTGCGGCGAAAGACGTGGGGCAGAGCGCCGAGCGCCAGCGGCCGAACATCCTCGTGGTCTTCTCCGACCAAGAGAGCGAGGTGTTTCGCGAGGAGCACGAGGGCGTGCTCCGCCTGCCCCATCGCCGGCGGCTAGAGGAGCGCGGCGTGCGCCTGCGCAGATTCTTCTGCACCACGCCGCAGTGCTCCGCGGCGCGGTCTACCCTGCTCACCGGGCGTTTTCCGCACCAGGCGGGGGTAAACACAAACGTGGACCGCAGCTCGATGGGCAAGCCGCTTTCGCCCAGCGTGCCGTGCATTGGGAGAGTGTTTGCCGAGCAGGGCTATGCCACGGGCTACCTGGGCAAGTGGCACCTGGGCAACGACAGCGATGGGCTGGACAAGTTTGGCTTTCCTCGCTGGAGAATGCTGCGCGGGGAGAAGCTCGCCCGCGCCGCGGCGCAGTGGATCGCCGAGCAGAAGCGCACGCCGTGGATGCTTTGGGTGAGCTTCGTCAATCCGCACGACATCTACCGGTTCCCCAAGCGGCGTGACTATCCCATTCGCCCCGGGGTTAAGCCGCCGCGCAACCTCAATGACGACCTTTCTACAAAGCCCGCCCCGCAGCGGCAGTTTTTGGAAAAAGACCAGGGCCAGCCGTTTGTCGGAGCTACGGAGGAGACGTGGCTGCGCTACCGCAGCTTCTATTGCGAGCTGATCGAGAAGGTGGACGGGCACCTGGGGACGATCCTCGACGCCCTGGAGGAGAAGGGGCAGGCGGAGAACACGCTGGTCATCTATACCTCGGACCATGGGGACATGGCTGGGGGGCACGGGCTGCCGTTTAAAGGGCCGATGATGTACGAGGAGCTTTTGCGCATTCCCCTGGTGTTGTGCTGGCCGGCGGGGTTGCCCGCGGGGCGCGTATGCGATGCCCTGGCGAGCCAGGTGGACATCGTCCCCACGTGCTGCGAAGCGGCGGGCGTGCGCTGGCCGGAGAAGCTTGTCGGGCGGTCGCTGCTTGAGGTGGCGCGCCAGCCGCGTGCGCCGTGGCGCGCTGAGGTGTTTTCCGAGTACTACGCCAAGCAGCACTGGGCAAACCCCATTCGCACCATTCGCACCGAACGCTGGAAGCTAAACGTGTACCTCGACGGGGGCCGGGAGCTATATGACCTGGCGGAGGACCCCGGGGAGCTGAACAACCTCGCGGGCAAGGCCCAAGCGACACAGGTCGAGCGCGAGCTTTCGGCCAAGCTCCAGAGGTGGCGCGAGGAGACCGCCGACCCCTGGCTGCACGGGGAGAGGTCGGGCGGCGCTGCCTAGCCCTGGCGCGAAAGCTCCGCGCGAAGTTGCGCGGCGAGCTCGTCCAACCGGGCGCAGAGCTCCGCGGCGCGTCGGCGTATGCGTTCCGCCTCCTCGGTGGAAAGCGCCCCTGTGCGCAGGGCCTCGGTTAGCTCGTCCTCGTCAAGCAGGGCGGGTTTTCCGCCCGCGGGGCGCCAAATGTCTAAAAGCAGGTCCTCGTATTGCACCTCGTCCTCGCCCACGCGCACGTTGCGGCAGAGGTGGACAAGGTGGCCGAACAGCGGGCCATCGGGCCGGCGCATCTCCCAGAGGACAAAGTCCTCGCCCTCGCAGTAGCGGGCGAGGGTTACCGAGCCGATGGGCACGGCGCGGCCGGCAATGGTAAACGGCCTGTCGGAGACATAGCGCAGGATGACGCACCCCGGCCGGCGGGCAACGAGCTCGCAGGCAAACCTTTGCGTGGGCTTGAGCAGGCGCTTGCGAATCTCCCAAAACGGCGGCATGGGCCCCTCGCCTAGCGCTCGAGGTAGTACCACACGGTTTTCCAACTGGGGCCAAGGTCGAGGACCGTCGCCCCGCCAACGGACGATGTGGGGACCTCGGCTTGCGGCACGGCTGTGCCGTCGAGCGCGGCCACGCGGGCGAGCGACCCAGGAACGGTTACCTGGAGGGCGATCCCCTCGACCACGGTAGGCGCCGTGCCCCAGCGGTCGGCCACCGATGTGCGCTGGTCGTTCCATACCATGCCCGTGTTCTCCACGCGGCCGCAAGCGACGAGCAGCAGGCGCTTGCTTTGGGCGATGGGCCGGCCGTCGAGCGCGGCGAGGGCGAAGCTGGCGAAGTTATTTGCGCTTTGGCCGAAGCGCACGGTAACGTCGCCGAGGTTAAACTTGCGCCCCGCGACATAGCCCACTGCCGCGCGCACCGCGGGGGCGTTGACCAGATATGTCGCCTGTTTTGGGTCGGTAGTGTCCCAAACGATCTCGCCCGTGTCGCTCTGGCGCACGCCCTGGGGGATTTGGACTTTGGGCTGGGCGACGAACTGGCCCTTGCCCGGGACAAGGCGAATTTGAACCGCGTGGCACAGCGCGGCGAGCGCCGATACGCCGCCCTTCTCCCAAGCCCTCTGAACGGCCCCCGAGCCGCTCGCGAGATGCGCGAGCACGCTTTCCTGGGGCACGGTTAGCGTAACTTTCATGCGCGCGGGGTGCACGGCGCCCATGCGGAACATTACCGCGGCGACGGGGACGAAGCACATTTTGCCGGGGTGGTTGCGCATGGCGAAGTAGCTTTCGATGCGCGGCTCCTCCTGCCGGCCATAGCAGAACTGATAGATGCCGTCCCAGTCCTGAAAGGCGGCGAACGAGGCATACATGGGGAACATCTCGGCGCAGTATTCGCTCGGCGCGGAGTGGTCGTATTCGCTCACGGTAAACGGCTTGCCCGCGACGCGGTGCGCGGCAAGGCGGGTTAGCGTTCCCCCGGAGCTTTCGCGCACGAGCGGGCTGTTGCCGATTACCCAGTCGCGGCGGTCCCAGGGGCGGTTGGGGAAGTGCGGGTGCTGCCAGTAGGCGTGAATGTCGATGTAGTCGCACAGGGTGGCCTCGCGGAGCACGCCGCCCAGCGCGCCATAGGAGGCCTGGGTGTCCACGATGTTCGCCTGGACGCCGAGCTCCTGCTTTAGGAAGCGAACCATCTCCGCGACATAGGCGCGCTCGGTGTCCGCCTTAAAGGCGAGGAAGTCCGCAAGCTGCGCGCGCGAGGCGTTGGGCGGGGGAAGGGGGATATTGTCGGCCTCGAGCGACAGCCCCTCGGCCAGGCCCACCGTCCCCCCGGGGCGCAGCGAGACGTTGGCAAACCAAAACCGGCCCAGGGCATTTTGCAGGTTAAAGCTCACGCGCACGTGCCCGGGCGCGGTGTTTGCGGCGACGAACGAAAAGCTGAACTTCTGCCACTCTGTGCTCAGCTTAACGGGAACGCTCAGGCCCACGAACGTCCACGGAGCTTGATCGAGGCGCACGCCGACGGAGATCGTCCGCGGCTCGTCGGACTTGGCCTGGAAGGCGAGGGTGTAGATCTTGCCCTCGCGCAGGGTGAGGCCGACCTGGTGCACCTGGAGGTTCCAGGAGAGCTTGCCCGGGCGAAGGGTGGTTACGAGCAGGGCGCGCTCGCCGGGGCGCGGGCCGGGGGCGACTTCCGCGGAAAGCTTTGCCCCGTTGCCCTGCTCAAATGTCCAGCCGTCGAGCCCCGCGGCGAAGTTGCCATTGCGCAGCAGCTCGCCGCCCAGGGGCTCGGCGCCTATGTCCCACGCGCGGCGCAGGGCCTCGGTTGTCCCATAGCGCTGCTTTAGCCAGCGGCGCCACTGGCGCGTAAGCTCGCTGAGGAACGGCTCGGGAAGCTCGCGCAACTTGCTCAGCGGGGCGCCGAGCAGGGTGTTTTCGTTGTTTATCTCGACAAACGCCACGGCCGGCTCCTTGGCATAAGGGGTCTTGGTATATCGGTTTACGTGGGTGAGCAAGGCGCGGGCGTAGTCCTTTTGCATCTGGATGTACTGCGGGTAGAAGTTGTCGAGCACCTTGCCGTAGCGATAGGTGCGGTCTTTAGGCAGCCCGGGGTAGTTGCGCGAAACGTGGAGGTTGATGTTTACGTAAATCCCGTGCTGCTTGAGCTGGTAGATGAGCATGTCCAAGCGGTCGAGTTGCTCGGGGTCGAACGCCGTCTTGTCCTTGTTCCAGATTCCGCCGGGGGCGGACTGGTTGTCCAGGTGGTGCAAGCGGACGACGTTAATGCCGAACTGGCTCATGCGCGCGGCGAGGGCTTGGGCCTTGGATTTGTCGGGAAACGCCGCGGCAAAGGTAAGGTTTGTTCCCAAAAAGCGAATGCGCCGGCCCGCGCCGTCGACGAAGTGGCCGCCTTGAACGCGGATATAGCCGTCCGCGCCGGCGGGCTTTTTGTTCAACGCGGAAAGATCGATCGGCGTCTTCGGCGCGGCCAAGCTGTTTAAGGGAAAGGGAAAAGTAGCGCTTTGCTGCGCGCAGGCGAAACAGGCGAAAAGCAGAACACAAACTAGGGCAAAGGCGACAATAGCCATGGCGACCCTCCCCCGGCGCAAGAGCTACGACGGGCAGCTTGGGTGGGCCAATTCCGCGGGGCGCGGAGCTTGGCCTTCTTCCGCCGTTCCTGGAGAAGGTGCTCGGCGCGGGGAAGGGAAACGGAACAAACGAGGTGTTGCTAATGGCTAAGTACAGCAACTTCGCCCGCTCGCGGCCGCTGAGCCCGCAGGTCCTCGCTGAGCTGGGGGCGCTGGAGGGCCTCGCACCGCCAGCGGAGCCGCTTGACCCAACGGGCGCGTGGGAGCAGAGCTTTCGCCTGTGGGCGGTAACAAGCGGCAAGGCGCGGGCCAACGTGGGCTTTGTGCACATCCGCCGCGAGCCCGCCGCGGACGGGCGCACCGTGCGCTTTTTCGTGGAGAAGGCCCTGGCGCTGTTCGCGGGCCCTGCATACCGCACGTCGGCGGAGATCGAATGCTCTGCGGACGCCCTGGCCACGCTGCGCCGCTGGCGCGTGCAGGCAGAGGTCCTCCCCGCGGAGGGCCAGGGGGAGCCGCTGCGCGTGTGCGAGACGGCCGAGCTTAGCGCAGGATGCCTGCGCGCCACGCGCAACGGCTTGACGACCGTGCTCGCCGTGCCCGAGCCGGCGACGTGCGACTGGGTGCTGTTTGATGTTGTCCAGCGCTTGCCCGGGCAGGCGACGAAGCCCCTGCGCTTTGCCATGCTCGAGGAGCTGGACATGCTCAAACCGGAGCAGCGGCTCGCGTTCCGCGGCACGGGTCAGATTACCCTGGGGGAGCGGACCGTGCGCTGCTTGCGCTACGAGCAAATCGGGCGCGGGATCTTGCCGTATCAGTATTGGGTTGACGAGGGCCACCGCCTGCTTTTGGCGTTTAGCCACACCAGGGCATATATCAACGACCCCAAGGTGCGCGAGCGCTGGCCGGAACTGCGCCGCGCAGTCGCTGAGAGGTGAGCGGGATGGGAGCAAAGCAGGCAAGGAAAAGCAAGCCCAGGATGGCACTCTCGCGGCGGAGGTTTTTGCAGGTTGGTGCGGCGGCGTGTCTCGGGGCGTTCGCGGGCGCGGGGAGGGCGTTTTCCGCTCCCGCGGTGCGGCGCCAGCGCCCGCCGAACATTTTGCTGATCATCACCGACCAGCAGGGGCTGGACACGATCTCCGCCTGCGGCTGCCCATATTTGCGCACGCCAGCGATGGACGAGCTTGTGCGCGGGGGAACGTGGTTTGCCCAGTCGCACAGCGCAAACCCCCTATGCTCGCCCGCGCGGAGCAGCATTTTCACGGGAAGAATTACCTCGGAGACCGGCGTGGTGCGCAACGGCCTGCCCATTCGTGAGGATATGCCCAACCTCGCGCAGTGGCTTGGCGAGCACGGCTACGAGGCCGTCTACTCCGGTAAGTGGCACCTGCCGCGGTCATATACGGTGAACATTCCCGGGTTTAGGGTTCTCTGTTCGGGGCTGCATGGGCTGGGGAACCTGTGCGATTCGGCGGTCTCGCGCGCTTGTGAGGCGTATCTTTATGAGCGAGAGAGAAGCCGGCCGTTTTTCCTCGTCGCTTCGTTCCTTCAGCCGCACGACATCTGCCAGTGGGTAACGATGCACGCCCAGGGGCCGGCCGAGCTGCCCTATCCGGAGATCGCGGACGAGCTGCCGCCGCTGCCGGAGAACTTTAACTACGACCCGCGCGAGCCGCGCCCCGTGCGCTTGCGACACGAGCGTGCGCCGCGCTGGAGCGAGGAGCAGTGGCGCTACTACCTCTGGTCGTATTACCGTCACGTGGAGATGGTTGACGCGGAGGTCGGCCGCGTGCTCCAGGCGCTCGAGGCCACCGGGCAGCGGGAGAACACGCTGGTGATCTTCACCGCGGACCACGGCGAGGGCCGCGCACGGCACCAAATGGTGCTCAAGAACTATCTTTACGACGAGGCGGTGAAGGTTCCCCTGGTCATCTCGTGGCCGGGCGAGCTGCCCGAGGGGAAGGTGGACCGCGAGCACCTTGTCTCCGGGCTGGACATCGTGCCCACGGTGTGCGAGCTCGTCGGCGTTAACCCGCCGCCCAAGATGCGCGGGCGGAGCCTCGTCCCGCTGCTGCAGGGGAGAAACGTCGCCTGGCGCGAGTTCGTTATCGCCGAGGTGGAGCGCACGGGGCGCATGGTGCGCACGCCGGGCTTTAAGTACATCACATACTACGGCGACGAGACGGAGCAGCTTTTCGACATGGAGCGCGACCCTGGGGAGACGAAAAACGTCGCGGGCGAGGCGCGCTACGCTGCGGCGCTCGCCGAGCACCGCAAGCTGCTGCGCGAGTGGGAGAGCAAGCTTGAGCTGGCGCCCGGGGTGAAGCCGCCGGAGGCGCTTGCCCGCGGGGGCTAACGGGGCGGAGAGAGAGGGCTAGGGCGGGGGCTTTTGCCCCTGCTTTTTCATCGCGCGCAAAATGGCCTCGAAGTCGCCGAGGTGGATTCTCCACGCGCCGTCTTCGATCCGAGCCTCGATGGGCTGGCCCTCCACAGCGAGCGCCCCGCCGATGATGCGCACGCGCTGCGGGCCGAGCTCAACGTAGGTGAGCTTCTCCAGCTCGCGCGGGCCGTTGTAGTTGAGGGTAAAGCTGTTTTGCCCCTTGGCCCAGCGCTGGATAAACAGCCCCAGCTCGCGCAGGACGTTGCGCCCGTTGGCCTTGAGCACGTCGAGCCCCTGCGCGCCGCTCGGGCCGCCGGCGATGTTAACGCCGAGCTCCTTAACCACCCGCTCCAAGTCGGCCTGCATTTGCTGGTCCTCGGAAAACGCGGTGATCGTCGCGGCAACGATCATCGCCCCGAAGCTCAGCGCCGCGGCGGACTCGTTCGTTAGGGCGTCGGCGAGCTGAGCGAAGTCCTTGACCTCGACGCATCGCTGGAGGGCGGCTTGGGCCTGGAGCACAGGGTTGGGCCGCTCCTCAGCGCGTTGCTCGCTGGCGGGCGGCGGGGCGAGGACGACATCGCCGAGCTCCGTGCGCTCGGCGGGGCCGACGCGCACAGTGCGCCAGGGACGCTCCTGCGCCGGCGCCTCGCCGGGGAGGACGTAAAGCAGGCGAAACTGGCCCACGGGGACGCGGGCGAAGCGGAACCGGCCCTGGGCGTCGGCTGTCGCGGAAAAGCGCTCCGTGCGGCCTGCGCCCTCCTGCGCAGCGGCAGCCTGAGCGAGCGCGGCCAGGGGGTCGCGCTGAAGGATCAGCGTTGCCCCCTGGGCGGGAGCCTGGCCCTGGGGAAGAAGCGCTCGGCCCGCTACCGCGCTGAACCCCACGCGCTGCAGGGGAACGGAAATCTTTGCCTTTGCCTCGGGGCCGGAGAGAAACGTTCGCGCGAGGGCGCAGCGATAGCCCGGGGCGTAGGCCGCGAACCAGACAAGCCCCGGCGCAAGCTGCGCCGCGCGGGCGAGGCCCTGGGTGTCCGCCGTCGCCGCGCGCCACGCTCCTGCGGAGACAAACGCTACCTGCGCTCCGGCGATCGGCTCTCCGCTCTGGGCGTCGGTGAGCGCTACGGAAACCTCGGCCGCGCGGCACGCCGCGCAAAGCGAAAGGCAGAAAATAAACGCCACGGCCAACCACTGTTTTGCTCTCATAGGGTGCCTCCGGTTCGCGTATGGCAAGCTTCGGCAAGGGGCTTCGCCGCGGCGGCGAAGGGATCCTCGCTCGTGGGGCGGGAATAGGCAGGGCGGCGAGCGGCGATGCTGCCTGCAGAGCGCGTGTTGTGCGCGTTTGAGCACCGCGAGTACGACTGCGTGCCCATCTATGTCGCGGGGCTGTCCTCGCGCGTGGCCTCGGCGGTGCTCGGCCGTGAGGCGTATGTGGGGGGCGGGATTCAGCAGTATCGCGAGGCCTGCGCGCTATGGGAGGGTGAAGAGGCGCACCGCGAGTTTCTCGAGCGCTCCCTGCGCGACGCGTTGGAGCTTATTCGCGTGCTCGATTTAGACGTTGTCCGCTCGGCCTACTGGCGCATGCCCCAGCGGCCAACGAAGCGCCTGGACGAGCGCACGTTTCTCTATGGCGACCCGGAGGGCGCGTGGCGCATTATGCGCTTTGACCCGGAGACGGAGCTGTACCAGGTTGTCGCGAGAAGCCCGGAGGCGGAGCCCACGCTGGAGGAGTTAGAGCGCGAGGCGCGGCGCGCGCGGGAGACCGCCGAGGCCTATCGGCCCAGGCCGGAGGATTTTCCCGACCTTAACGCAGCGCTGGCCGAGTTTGGGGGCGAGCGCGCCGTGCCCGGCCGCGGGGCGGGGCTGTGCATTCCGCGGCAAGAGGCGTGGCTTGCGGCCATTGCTCTGCGCCCGGAGGTCGTGCACATGCTGCTTGAGGCGCAGATTGTGCGCGCGCGAAAAAACATCCGCGTGATGGCCGAGATGGGCCTGCGCTTTATTCAGGGCGGGGGCGACTTTGCCTCGAAGGCCGGGCCGTTTTACTCCCCGCAGGCGTTTTCCGCGCTAATGCTCCCGCGGCTGAAAGAGATTTCCGCGGAGTGCAAACGCCAGGGCTGCTTTCACATGTTCGCCAGCGATGGCAACCTGTGGCCTGTGGCCCAGGAGCTGTTCGGCGAATCGGGCGTAGACTGCTACTACGAGATCGACGGCCGCGCGGGAATGGACCTCGCCCAACTGCGCCGGCGCTTCCCGCACCTTACCCTAATGGGCGGGATATCGTCGGAGACGCTGCACCTGGGCACGCGCGAGGATGTTGTGCGCGAGACGCGCGCGGCGCTTAGGGCGGCGAAGGAATATGGGAGCATTATCGTCGGCTGCTCAAACCAGGTTGTGGCCATGACCCCGGTGGAGAACTTCCAGACGATGATCGACGTCCTGCACAACGAGCGGGCGCTTTAGCGGCGCAGCAAGCGAAGGCGCCCCCGAGCGGAGGCAAGCGATGCGCGTTACCGTGGAGCTTTCGGACGAGCTAATGCAAAAGGCAATGTGGGCCTGCCAAACGAACGACCCGGCGGAGGTGCTTACCCTGGCCCTGGAGACGCTTGTTTCGCAAAAGCTTCCCCAGCGGCTGCTCGCACGCATGGAGAGCTACTACCACGACTCGCTGCCGGAGTACGAAAAGCACGCGAGCGAGGCGGGCGAGCAGGAGGAACAGACAGAGCAATAGCCCCGAGCTAGGCCCCGATGCGCGTGAGCCCCCAGAGAATGCCCAAAATGGCCAGGGCGAAAAGCAGGCCAGCGATAAACCCCAGCACGTTGACGAGCACGGGGTGGTTGATCTCCCAGGGGTGGGGCTCGGTGGAGCCCTTGTAGACGACCTCGACGCCGGCCTTTTCCAACTCCTCCTCTCTCCCCACGGGCGTGCGCAGGAGGAGGTAGAAGTGATCCATGCGCTGCTTGTCCTCGGGCGGGGTAACGAGGCTGCCCACGATCATCGCCAAAATCCCCGCGGGCAAGTAGCAGGCGACGAGCTTGGGCAGGTCCGCCTTTTCGCCGAACATGCCCAGAAAATCTAGCCCGAGAAGGTCCCTAAAACGCATCCCGATCGGCCCGAGGACGAGCCAGATCGCCGTCATAAGCAGAAACGAGGACCACGCCCCGACGCGGTTCGCCCGCCGCCAGAGCACGCCAAACCAAATGGAGACACCCAAGATTCCCGTTACCGACCAAAACCAAGTTAGGCCCTCAGCCACGCCGGTAATGACAAACGCCACGAGCAAGCCGAGGAAAACGACGAGCAGGCCGGTTACTCGGCCGATGGCTAAGACGCTTTGGTCGCCGGCGTCGGGCTTGATGTATTGTTTGTAGATATTGCGCGCAAAGAGCGCCCCGCCAGCGACCATAAACGCGCTTAGGCTAGACATCTGCGCGGCCAAGATCGCCGCGAACATTAGCCCCGTGGCCCCCGCGGGAAGCAGATGGCGAATGCCCATCCCAAACGCCCACTCGCGGTCGCCCGCGGCAGGCGGAGGCACGTCGCCCTTGGCCACCAGGGCGACCATAATCAACCCGGTAAACGCCCAGCCCATGGCACAAAAGCGCTTAATGAAGTTGCCATAGGTAAACCCCACGCGCCCCTCAAACTCCGTCTTGCCCGTGGAGCACACTTCCATGATGTGCGGGTGAGCGACGATGCCGATGAGCATCATGATCGAGGCGACGATGATCCACGTCGTGGTGATCTCCTCGGGCGCGGCGAGGCTGAACAGGTCGACCGTGGGCGAAGCCTTCTCGACCCAGCGGTGGAGGCCGGAAAAGCCGCCCACGGCAACCAGGCCAAACGGAACAAGCAGCAGCGACATAACGACAATGAGCACGCCCTGGATGGCCTCGGTAACCACGGTGGCGATCAATCCGCCGGCAAATCCATAGGCCACGAAGATAACGGTCATCGCGGCAATGGCCACCCAGTCGGGAACGGCGCCCTCGGTAACGGCTTCGACGATCGTCCCCGTGCCGCGGAGGATGGTTCCCGTGAACAGAGAGAAGATGATGATGCCCATTACCGTATATAGCGTGCCCATTTTCGAGCCGAAGCGATAGGAGAAGAAGTCCGCGGTGGTGATAAACCGCGAGCGGCGGAAGAGGGGGGCCATGATCCAGTAAAACGGAGTAACGAAGAGGTAGGCGTAGGTATACCAAATGCCGGAGATGCCGCGCTGATAGGCGGCGCCGGCGACGCCTACGGGGTCGTCGGCGTGGGTTCCCGTGCCCAAGGCGTGCATGACCATGAGGAACTTGCTAAACTTGCGCCCCCCGGTAAAGTAGTCGCCGGAGGTCTTTACGCGCACGGTCTGGTAGATGCCCAGGGCGGCGATGCCCACGAGGTAGGCGATGACCACAGCAAGGTCGAGAGGACTCATTTTGCGAGCAAACTCACTTCCCCGGCTAGGATTGGCGCGGCCGCGAGGGGGCGGACGCGCAGGAGAGGTTCGAGTGCTCGCGCGCTAAGCCCTCCATGGAGGGGACAAACTGCCCCGCTACTTTTTCTCCCCCGCCTCCACTGTGGCCATGAGGATTTTGCGAAACGGGACGAAGACAAGGGGCGATTCGGGGTCGGGCCCCGGAGAGGTGTGGACAAGCAGGCCCCGGGGGAGCTTCGTTTGCTCGGCGCGCACAAACACCCCCTGGGCGCTTACGGCGACGACGCGGCCGAAGACGATGGCCTCGATGCCATCGATGGCGATCTCCACCTGCCTGCCCACGATGTCGTCTGGGGAAAAGCTTTCCACGGCGCTCTCGTCGGCCACAGCGCACCCCTCCCCGGTAGAGGCCCTCGGTTGCTCCTGCGCTAGCTCGTGGGGACTAGTGTATACAAAAAGAGTTGCCGACCGGCAAGGCGGTCGGCAAGCGTTCCCCGAGCAAGATGGTGAGGCTCAGGCAGCCTGGGCGCTGAGGGCGCGGCGGATCTCCTCCGCGAGCCGCGCCCGCGCGCGCTCCAGGTAGCGTGAGGAGAGGCCTTGGGCGAGGAGAAGCTCTTGCCGCAGGCGCTCGCCGCGCGAGGAGGAGATGTTGCGCAGGACAGCGTCGATCGTTTCCTCGTCGGCGTCGATGAGCGCCGCGGCGAGGTCGCTCAGGGGCATGTGGGCCACGATGCGCTCCACGAGCTTGTCCTCGAGCCGAGCCAGGGCGGTAACATCCGCGGGCGAGGCATGGCCCGGAGCTGGCTGTGGGGAACAATGCTCCTCGTGCCCCTGAGGTGCCTCGGCGGCAAGGTAATGCTTGCGCTCCACAAGCTTCACCGCAGCGTAGGCGTAGACGAGGGCGAAGAAGACGATGAGCCAGTGCACCGCGGGCTTGAGCGCCGCGGCCGTTCCGCTAACCAGCGCCCCCAGGAGATCGCCCGCGCCCTCGGCCGCCTGCCCCAGCGCGGCGACAACGTCGACATCGTTTGCCGCGCGCGAGGGTGTGGCGAACAGCTCCGCGGCGAGCAGGAACGCGCTGAGCATGATGGCCACGGAGAGCAGGTAGAAGCTCGAGCGATACAGCGCGAGAAGGTTCGGCCGGCGAGCGCCGCCGCTCGGGGAACCTGTCGCGGGGACCGGGCTCTTGCGCAGCACCTCTCGCCAAGTCATCGCGGCCTCTCCTCTCCGTGGGCGTTTGCCTGCGCTTCCACTAGCCCTATGCCACCACAGGCGAGAAAAGGAGAAGGCGCGGTGGTAAACATTGGGCAAAACGTTTGAATCGGCAAGGAAAACAGAACAGAAAGCGGCGCCCTCTTGTGCGCCATTGCGCCGCTGTGGGCGGTAGCTAAACCGGGCGGCTTTAGCCAGCGCGGCAGACCGGGAGAAAGAGACGATCGACCAGCACGCGCGCCAGCGCGCCCCAGGGAAAAGGCCCCGCGCCGAGCCGCGCCGCTGCCACGCGTTGGGGATTTTGCTCCGCGCGGGCGATTTTGTACATGCGCACGCCGAGGGGCTCGACCGCCGGCGAAAGCTCCGGGCCGAGGTCGAACGTCTTGCCGGAAAGCATCTCCTCAACGCGCAGGCCCCTGGGGAACGGGGAGAGCTTGACCCGCACGCTCTTCTTGGAGTTGTTTACAAGCAAAATATAGCGGCACGGGCCATATTGAATGTTGCGCAAGAACACCGCGGGCGCGGTAAACCAGCGGCGATATTTGCGCCAGCGCACCTCGCGCGGGCCCTCGAGGACCTCGAGCGTAATGTCCTCGCGCTCTGCGCCCCAGAGAAACACGCGCCCCAAGCCCGAGCGCGCGATGCGCCCGAGGACGTCCAGGTAGATATTCTCCTGCAGGGCCTTGGTGGTTTGCCAATAGGCGCTGCTTCGCGTCCAGGTATAGAGCAACAAGCCATCGATCCCCGCGGCGAGCTGAACGTAGACGTCGTAGGTAATGATCTTCCGCAGCCAGCGCTCGTTGCGCCGCGACTTGTCCTTAGGGTCGCGGAACATGGCCAGCGTGCTGATCGCCGCGCGCGGCCGGCCGGTATACGAGGGGCAGGTGCGGTCGGCCGTTTGGCAGGCAATTACTTGGTCGCGTGCCCACTGCCATTGGGTAAGGAGCGCCTCGTCGTCGCCGCTGTAGGGGTTGCTCTCGATGAGATAGTTCTGCTTTAGGCAGCCGTCTTGGAAGCAGGCGTTGGCGATCATGTTCTCCCGGCTAGAGTCGCCGCGCTCGCTGACGTAAAACGGGCGGCGCTTGCGGTCGGTGGCCACGATCACCTCGTGGACGAGCTTAAGGTAGGCGCGCTGCTGCTCGATGGGTGTATTGGGGCGGGCGATGGGCTCCTCGGGGTAGCCGTACCACGCGGCGATGTGATTGTTGAGCTTGGGGTTGGCCTGGACGTAGTTAATCATGTTCTCGATTTGCTTTTTTAGGTTGGCTCGCCCCTCGAGCGTGTTCATTTGTGGCAAGACGGCGCCCCATCCGGACTGGCCGCGATAGTCGCTAATGCGCAGCCTAAACCAGCCCTTCATCCCCGCGGCCTCGGCCGCCTCCCAGCGCGGAGGGCCCGTTTGGCCGGCATAGTGCGGGCCGTCCATGGTAAACCCCGCGGCGCTCATGCGCCGAAGCTGGTTTATGTTGCTCGAGTAGGCGCCGAGGGGCATGCGCCGGCCAAGGGGATAGATGCCGTCCTCGGGAAGCTTATGCTCCTCGGGGTTGACGTATGGGGCAAGAAACTGCTGCGCGCTAGGCTGCTCGGCAGCAACAGCGAAGAACAAAGCAGCGGTGTGCAGGAAAAGCAACGCGTGCATGGCGTCCTTCCTGCTGAGCTGTGGGTGGTTGGGCAGTTCGCGCCGGCGGCTGCATTACCTGCCTAAGCAGGCGTGGCGACGCCAAGCGGCGGCAGCGGCCGCTGCGCCCGCACTCTCCTCTAGGGCCAACGCAGGGCGCGGGGCAATGCTTAGTCGCGCTGGCCGCCCAGCGCGCGCAGCGCCTCCTCCTCGCTGGGATAAAGCGGCACGATCTCGTTCAGGCGGAGCAGGCGCAGGGCATCGCTTACCGGCGGGCGCGCGCCGCAAAGCACAAGCTGGCCCCCCGCCTCGCGCAGGCGCTTGATCGCCGCCACGAGGCGGCCCAGCGAGGCACTGCTCATTTGCCTTAGGCCGCTGAGGTTAAGCACAACACAGCGCGGCGCGTCCTCCAGCGCAGCGGAGAGCGCCTTGCGCAGTTGCTCGGCGCTACGCTCGCCCGCTACACCGGAAAGGCGCAGCACGATTACCCCCGGCTCATGCTCGTGGGCGGCCTTTTCGATCGCGAGCATGGCGCAACAGCGCGGCTGGCGCCGCGCACAGCAAACGCGGGCGTGGCCCCGGCCGCCGCTGGCCGGCGCGCGGGTCACTCGCCGGCGAGCGGAACGAGGCAGCGGCAGCGGGGGCGAAGCGCCGTTGTGGCTTGCCCGTTATGCGGGCTTTCCATTCGCGCAGCAGCGGGGCGCGGCCTCTTCTTCAAAGCAGGGCAACGGCGCTTGGCCGCCCGCGAGCTGAGAGCAGTACGTTTGGCCGGCTGGCGCGGCGCACAGCGCCGTTGCCCGCCAGGGCCAAAGCCAGAGCGAACGTTTGACCGCGGGGCGCGCGCGTTATACTGTAGGGGGTGGGAGGCGGGGGCGGTGCGCTGTAGCAAATGTGGTAGGGACAACCCCGAGGGGGCGCAGTTTTGCGCGCTGTGCGGGGCCAACCTGCGCGAGCAGCGCGGCGAGCCGCGCCACCGCCCTCAGCCCGCCGACCGGCGCGGCCTCACCGTGCGCGAGCTGGAGCAAAAGGCGCAACGGAGGCGGCTTGCGGAGCGCCTGACCAGCGCGGTGCTCGCAATTGTCGCCGCGGGGCTCGTGTTCGCCATCGTCCGCTCGTTTCGCACAACGCAGGCGGCGCATCCGCTCGTTTCCGACCGCGATTTTGTCGGCGCGGCAACGATCTACCTCGATGCGAACAAAAAGGGCGACTGGAAGACGATGTGGGAGTGCCTTGCTGCGCCGGTAAAGCGGCGCGTGCCCTACAACGTTTTCCGCCAGCATGTGGGGCGGGGCTACCTGCGGCGGATTAGCTACTACCGCATGGTGGACTTTAGCTACTTCGACCCCCAGGAGACGAAGGCCTATATGGCGGTGGACACGAGCCTTGGGCCGCAGGCGCTGTTTTTCGTCAAAGAGGGCGCGCACTGGAAGATCGCTTGGTGCTTTCCCGTGCGCGACATCGCCAAGCTGGACATTCCCTTTTAGCGGGCAACAACGGGCACAGGCGCAAAAGGGGAGCGCGCCGCGGCGCGGCTCTCCGCGGAGCTTGAGCTATTCCGCTTCGAAGACGGGCTGGCCCTCGACGAACGTGCGCTTAACCTCCAGCGTTTCGGGGTCGAGGACGCACAGGTCGGCGAGCTTGCCCGGGGCAATGCTGCCGATCTCCTCGCCCAGGCCGACGCTCTCCGCGGGGGTGAGGCTGGCCATACGCACGGCGTCTGGCAGGGAGACGTGGGCGAAGCGGATAATGTTGCGCACGGCGCGGTCGAGGGTTAGGGTGCTCCCGGCAAGGTTTCCCGCGGGGATGCGCGCCGTCCCCTCGCGCACGATAATCCGGTGGCCGCCGAACACATACTCGCCGTCGCCCAAACCCGCGGCGACGATGGCATCGCTGACGAGCAGCGTGCGCCGCACGCCCTTCGCGCGCACGACAAGGTCGCACGTTACGGGGTGCACGTGCACGCCGTCGGCGATGAGCTCCGCCCACACGCGGTCGTCGGTGAGCAGGCAGCCGAGGACGCCCACGTCGCGGTGGTGCAGGGGGCGCATGGCGTTGAACACATGCGTGCCGTGTGAGGCGCCGAGCTCCACCGCGCGCTGGGCGACGTCGAGGGTGGCGTCGGTGTGCCCGAGGGCCACGGTAACGCCGTGCTCGCAGAGGAGCTTAATGAGGTCGAACGCGCCGGGCATTTCCGGGGCGAGGACCATCATTTTCACCAGCCCCCGGCCGCGGTCGAGCCACGATTGGGCCTCGTCGAGGTCGGGAGGGCGGATCTCGCGCCAGTATTGAGCGCCGGCGCGGTCGCAGTTAATATACGGCCCCTCGATGTGGATCCCGCGGATGCGCGCCCCGCGGCCCTGGCGCTCGGTGGCCGCGACCATGGCGTCGATCGCCGCGTCCACCTCCTGGCGCGAGGCGGTGGTTGTTGTTCCGAGGAACGAGGTAACGCCATAGCGGACAAGGTGGTCGGCGCAGCCGAGGACGGAGTTTACCGTGCCCGTCATTAAGTCGTAGCCCCCGCCGCCGTGGACGTGGACGTCGACAAACCCCGGGGCGAGGTAGCAGCCGCCGAGGTCAACCACCTCGCCCACGGTGGACCCGTCCTCGCGCACCTCGGCAATGCGCTCGCCGTCGATGACCACCGTGCCGCGCTCGACAATGCGGTCTTCCAAAACCACCCTGGCGTTGGTCAGCGAGAGCATGGCCGTTGCCTCCAACTGCGCAGCGCGCAGGCTAGAGCATACCGATCAGTTGATCGAGATGGCGGGCGATGTCGGCCACGGCGACCCCGGGGCAGCAGGGATACGGGGGCATCTCCGCGGTGAGGTAGCCGTCGTAGCCCACCTCGCCCAGGGCGCGCATTACCTGCGGCCAGGGAACATCGCCCTCAAACAGATACACGAACCGATGGTGCGCCACATGAAAGCCCTTTACATGAACCTTCTTCAGCCGCGAGCCGAGGGAGCGAATCCAGTGCTGCGGATAGCCGTAGGCCATAATGTTGCCGCAGTCGAAATACGCCTGCACCCAGGGGGAGCCGACGGAGTCGATAAACTCCACCATCTCGCGCGGGCTGAGGAGGAACTTGTTCCACACGTTCTCCAGGCAAAGGTAGACCTGCGCCTCGGCGGCCACGGGGGCGAGCCTCTTTAGGGCGTCGAGCGAGCGCTCCCAGGCTAGCTCATATGGCGTCTGCTCGTTCACTACCCCGGGGACGACGAGCACGGTGTCCGCGCCGACGATTTGCGCCGTTTTCACGCTCTGCTCGATATGGGCAATGCCCTTTTCGCGCACCTCGTCGTCGGGCGAGCTGAGGGGGCACTTCCAGTGCAGCGAGTCCATTACGCTGTGGATCTCAAGGCCTAGTTCGTTGGCGAGGGAGCGGAGCTGTTCTGCCTCGGATTCCGTCTCGCACGTGTTGCACTCGATTCCGTCAAAGCCGGAGTCTTTGGCGAGGGCGAGCTTGTCGCGCAGGCTGAGTTGGCGAGGGAGTGAGCCAAGGCAGATTCCCTTTTTCAACTGGCAGCATCCTTCCTCAGAACGTAGCTCAGCGGCGGCATTCTACACCGCGCCGCAAACGAGCGTCAACGCGGCTACGTGGGCGTTCGCGCGGGCCTTGAGCGGGGCCTTCTTGCCCTTTGAAGCGGGGGTCATGTGCTAGCCGCGCAGGGCCGGGGGGACGTCGATGAGGTAGATGTCGGCGGGGTCTTTGGCGTCGATTTTTCCGTTGCGGTCGGCGTCGCGCCGGACGCTGGAGAACACGATGCGCCCGCCGTCGGGGTCCCAGCACGGGTCGCGGTCGGTAGCCTCGTCGTCAACCAGCTTGCCCAGCAGTTTGCCGCTCGCGGAGAACACGAAAATCTTGCCGTTTGCGGCAAGGGCAAACGCGCGCGAGTTGGGCGCCCAGGCGACGGAGGTAATCCTTCCCGCGACTTCGAGCAGCGCCGCGCTGCCCTCGGCGACGCCGAAGAGCATCGCCCTCTCCCTCTCGCGGTCGGCAGCGTCCGGGCCAGCCGCGACGACGCACGAGCCGTCTGGGGCAACCCAGGCGCGCGTGAGCTGGGCAACGGGTTTTTCCGGCGCGGCGATGATGTTTCCCGGGCTTGTCGGGCGCGTGGTGAGCCACACGCGCCCGCCGGAGCAGTAGACGAGCTTGCGCCCGTCGGCGGTTAGGCTGATGCTCGTCGGGTGCTCGCCGGGCTTGCCGAGGACGAGTTTGCGCGGGGTGCGCGCGCCGGAGACGCCTATGCTCCACACCGCGCGCTCGCTGAGCACGATAAACCTTGTGCCGGAGATGGGCTGCCAGATAAGGCCGCGCAGCGCGCCGTAGAACGAAACGCGCCAGTCGTTGCGGATGCCGTCGATAGAGAGATAGGCGACGCGCGAGCCCTCGGTGGCGAAGCCCACCCAGCGGCTGTCCGGCGACCACGAGGGCCAGCCCGCGACAACGTCGTTGCTGACCACGGCGCTGGCGACAATCGCCCGCTGGGCGACGTCGGCGATGACCACGAGTTGCTTGCCCGCGGCGATCTCTACAAACGCGACGAACCGGCCGTTTGGCGAGAACACGGGGCGGACGCGGGGCGGGGGGAGCTCGACCTTCTCGCCGATTTTCATCGGCTCAAGCAAAAGCTCGGGCTGCGGGGCAGGCGGGCCCTCGGCCGCCGCCGCGCGCGCGGCGGCGAAGGTCAGCGCTGCGCCGAAGGTCAGGCACAGTAAGCGGAGCTTGCCCATGTTTGCCATGTGTGCCTCCGCCCCCCTGGCCTATGGGGAAGGGCGCGCTATTGGAACTGAACCTTGAGCGCTTGAAGCATGGCCATCGTCCCCTGGCCGAAACCGGAGACGGTTGCCGAGCCGCCGGAGCTTTGCCCCGATGCCGAGAATGTCCCCTGCCCCGTTTGCATAACCACCTGCACCGTTGTGCCATCGGGCAGGCCGCTCGCTTCCACCGTTGCCGCGGAGATGGGCTGGCCCTCGATGGGCAGGGTAAAGCGCAGCGTGCTGGGCAGGAGAGCCTCCGTCGCCGAGGTGTTCGTGAGCAGGGTGAGCGACTTTATGCGCAACTGGCCTCCGCGGCCGTCGCTGAGCACAAGCGGCTCGGTAAACGGCGGTTGGAGGGTAATCGCCGTGCTCCCCGTGTCGTTGAGCGAGATTTGCCTGCTTGGCTCAACGGCGCCGTTTTGCGCCCCGCTCACCGGCTGCGCGGGGATAGTGTCCGAAAACGACCCGACGAGGACGACAAACTGCGCTGCTTGCGAGACGGTAAGCGTGCTTCCCGTTCCCGGGCCCACCTGCAGCGTGTTTAGGACAACAACTTGGCCGACGACGGACTGGGCGATAGTTACCTCGAGGCTCACCGTGGCCGGGGTGCCCGGCTGGCCCTGAACGGTGAGGTCTACGCTGGCGGCAAGCGGCCCCGCAGCAACGGTAATGCGCGCCGTCCCCGGCCCGCGAGCGACGACGTGGCCCTGCGCGCTAACCGTGGCCACGGAGTCGTCGGAACTCGTCCAGGCAAAGTCCGGGAAGCCCTGGACGAGCTCGCCGCTGCCCGTGCGCAGCTCGACGGTAAGGTCCACCTCCTGGCCGACGGAGAGCTGCGCCCCCGCGGGCGAGGTTACGGTAAGCGTTGCCCCCTGCGGGGGGTCGGTGCCTCGCGTAACCTGGTTGGGAAGGACGAGGATGTCGCCGAAGCTCTCCGTAACGAGCTGGCCATCTACCGGCTCGAGCACGCGCAAGTCGTGCACGCCCATGGGCACGTTGGCAATGCGGTAGTGCCCTTGCGAGTCGAGCTGTGCGCCGAGGCCCGTCGTGCCCACCTGCACCTGCGTGCCCGAGGCGGGGACCTGCGCGCCGGCGATGGGCGTGGGGGCGACGATAAACGAAAGGCCGGTGGTTTGCCGCGCTTGAGCGCGCGCGGGGTTGACGTAGACATAGCCCTCGACCTCGCCCGTGGGCAGCGGGGCGAGGGTGGGCGTGGGTGTTGCCCCCGGGGCGGGCGTCGCTCCCGGTGGCTGTGCGCCGGGCGAGGGGAACAGGCCGCACCCAGCAAGCCACGCACCAGCCAGCACCAGCGCCGCCACGCACAGTGCTACGCGCAGTGCCATTTTGCTCACCAACTCGCCGCTTTTTCGGGAAGACGTTGCGCCCTGCGCCCGTTGTCTCAGCGCCAGCGCGCAATACGCTTTAGTTGGATATACGAACACGGTAGGGTAACTCCTTTGCAGGCAGGGCAAGGGCACAGGAAATGCCGCCCGCCCTGCGAATTGGCCTTGCTTAAAAGCGCCCATGCGGCGCAAGGCGACCTTCGGGAAGTGAGCGACGATGCGCATTAGAAAGTTCAAACCCGACGACGCTCAGGCGCTGAAGCAAATTACCGCGGAGACGTTCGAGAACACGTCGATCGACAAGAACATCGAGGACATGTTTGGCCTGCTTAACGGGACGAACTGGGTGCAGCGCAAGCTGCGGCACATCGACGCCGATATCGCCGCCAATGCCGAGGGGATTTTCGTTGCCGAGGAGGAGGGCGAGGTTATCGGCTACATCACCACGGTGCTCGACCGCGAGACGCTTTTGGGGCGCATTCCGAACATGGCCGTGGCCCGCGCGCACCAGGGCAAGGGCGTGGGGAAGGCGCTGATGGCCGCGGCGCTGGAATACTTGCGCGCGCAGGGCATGGAGCACGCGAAGATCGAGGCCCTGGAGCAAAACAAGGTGGCCACCACGTTTTACCCACGCGTGGGTTTTCGTGAGGTTGCCCGGCAAATACACTACGTAATGAAGCTTTAGCGCGCGACGTGCGGGGCAAGCGGGCCCTGCCGGAGCCGGCGTGGGCCCGCTCGCGGCCCGCGCCACGCGGGGGGAGAGCGGTGAGCGCGCGAATCGCGCCGCTTGTGCTCGGGGCACTGTTTGCCGCACTGCCCGCGGCCGCCGAGGACTGGCCGCAAGTTCAGCACGACGCGGGGCACACAGGCTATACCCCGGATCAGCCCAGCCCGCCGTTTCGCCTGCGCTGGGTGCAGGACATCGGCGAGCCTACGCAAACGGCGACGCAGCCCATCGTCGCCGAGGGCAAGATTTACTTGACCACGGGCCACGGCAACATCTATGCCCTGGACCGTGAGACGGGCAAGCGCATTTGGCGCACACACCTCGGGGCGCCGCTGTTTGCCTCGCCCGCGTATTGGGCGGGAACGGTTTTCGTGACCTCGCTCGACCGCCGCTGCTATGCGCTTTCCGCAAGCGATGGGCGCGTGCGCTGGAGGTTTGCCACGGGTGAGCCGATTTGGGCTGCGCCCGTCGTCGCCGAGGAGAAGGTGTTTGTCGGCGGGCGCGACGGGTTCGTCTATGCCCTCGACGCAGCGAGCGGGGCGTTGCTCTGGAAGGCCCCCATCGGCGGCTTGGTTATGAACACGCCGGCGTATTGCAAGGGCCGGCTATATGTCGCCGCGGGCGATATGCGCGTTTATGCCTACGATGCGCGCTCGGGCAAGCTTGTGTGGAGGTCGGCGAAGATTCCCGGGGCGGCGATGCGCGAGTATTGGGTTGTGGCCACGGAGCGCGCGATTGTCCTAACCACGCAGCTCGTCTACGCCTGCCACCCCACGCAGGAGATGATCCAGCAGGCGGTGATGAACCCGTTTAACGAGCGGCACAAAAACGACCCCGTGCTTGTTGAAGACGAGGTTTTTCCCGAGCTTAAGAGGTGGTACGAGAAGCACCCGCACCAGCGGACGGTGTTTGTGCTTGAGCCGGAGAGGGGGAGGGAGAAGTTCACCGTGCCCGTGATCGGGGTAAACGGGGGCTCGTGCACGAGCCCGCCGCCGGCGGTGGCTCCGGACGGGTGGGCGTATACGATGTATGCCAACGTGTGGCTGAGGGCCTCGGGCTGGGCGTTTTTCGGCCGGTTTAACCTGGACACGGGGGCGATGGAGCCCCTTTTGCGCGATCGCTACGCCCCCAAGCTCGCCCACCCCGAGCAGTGGCACTGGCAGCCCCGCGCGGGAACTCAGTTTACCCGGCGGAGCACGTTCGACGGCGGATTCTCCGTCTCCGACCAGTCCTGGGGCGTGAGCTTGGGCGGGGAGATTGCCTTTTTGGTGCGCGACCCCGGGCACAAGGGCACAGCGCCGGCGCACAACATGTTCCACATTCCCCAGCGGCTGGACAGGTACCTCATTCCCGACGTGAGCGCGCGGCACAGGTTGGGCGCCTATGGCACATATGGCAGCGCATACCACAGCACGTGCTCGCCGATGGTTATCTCGGACAACGATGTGTTCCACAAATCGGTGCGCTCGGTGCTGTTTGCGTTCGAGGGGAGTTGAGCGGCGCTGCAAGGGAAGGGCCAGGGAGCAACCGTTCGCGCGCCGCACGCCGCCGTTGCGGCGTGGCTGAGCAGTGTGGCGCTGCTTGCGCTGGCCGGCTCGGCGCACGCCGCGGAGCAGCCGGCGGCGCTGGCGCGGGCGTTTTCGGGCGACGGCGCGTTTTCGTTTCGCGTGGACCTGCGCGGGCCCTGGCCCGTTTTAGGGAGGACGTCGTATTTCTGGAACCCCAAGGAGCTGCGCCGGCCACATCCCGCCTACCGCGGGGTCGCGGACTGGCTCGTCACCCTCGCGCTGGACAGCGCGCCTGGGCCCGGCGCCGCTTCGCGCAGCGCGACGTGGGTCCGTCAGCGGGCGACGTTTAACCTGCGCGGGGGAAAGAAGGCCGCGATTACGTTTACCAGGCTTAGCCCGGCGGTGCTTGTGGAGAGCGAGGGGCAAGAGATCGCCCTTGCCCCGCCAGCGGGTGCCGCCGGCACAGAGGGCGGGCAAGCAGGGGCCGGGCTGCGCTATGTGGCGTTTTGCGAGGGCGGGCGGGTTGTCGTTTTGCGCACGGCGGACCTCGCCCGGGGGCGGCCCGTCGCCCTGGAAGAGCCGTGGATCGTCGCCTGGTATGGCAGCGCGGCGGCCATTTCCGGCTATGCCGAGCCGTTTGACATTAACGACCGCACCGGTGTGGACCGCGATCGGCTGAACAGCGGGTTTTGCCAGCGGCTGGACCTGCCCCTGCTCATCCGCTCGGAGCGCAAGCCGCGCGAGCTGCGCTGGACGGATGGCGCGCTGCGCATTTCGTTCGCCGGCCCCGCGGGCAAGCTTGCGCTGATGCCGCTGTTCGGTGGGCAGGTGTTTTTGGGCGAGGAGACGGAGGCTTGGGCGCGCAAGCTGCCCGCCGCGGTCGTGGAGCAAGCGCGGCGCTGGGCGCGCGCCCTGCGCGACTTTCCCGTTGATGTGGCGGAGTCGGTCGCTCCGGGCGCGGGCGATGAGCTGCGCATCGTCCAGCAGTTTGCGTGGGAGTCGTTTCAGGACGACTGGGGCACGGCGGAGCAGTATGCCGCGCCGGTTCCCCCGATGCTTGCGCTGGCCGTTGGGGGCGGGTTTCCCGCGCGGTTTTACGTCAACGGCAAAGAGGTCGCCCCGGTAGACTACAACCTAATGGACACCCCGGGCAAAGCGCTGTTTGTCGAGGGCGCGCGGGGCTATGAGTATCGCATCGGCGGGCTGGGCGAATTGCTTAAACGGCGCAAGCGCAGCCCCGCCCCGCGGGAAGCCGAGGAGCTTAGGGCCAAGCTTGAACGGCGCGTGGCGGAGATGGTGCAAGCGGGGCACTTGGCGCCGCTGTTTTACATCTACGGGGGCATCGGCGGCACGTGGTACGCGCACTATTACTGGGTGGGGACGCCCGAGCTGGCCCACGCGCTGTACATGGCCTATCCCTACCTCTCGCCCGCGCTGCAGGAGAAGGTCGTGCGCTACTTGCGCGCGGAGTGGAGGAACTATCCGCCGTTTGAGATTAGCGAGCGCTACTACGACGAGGGGGCGGCGCGGACGCCATATGCCATCCCTTGGGAGGACATGGGGCGGCGCAAGTGGTTTGCCATGGGCCGCGACATGTTCTACCGCCGGTCGAGCTTTTTCTTCGACCTATACCGTGTGGACGAGTACTTCGAGCTGACCGGCGACCGGCCGGAGGAGGAAAGGCTGCGCAAGAAGGCAGGGGAGCTTTGCCGCGAGCTTCTCGCGGGGCAGGACTGGGCGCTGCTTGGCCCGCGGCGGATCTACTCCGAGCGTGACCTGCACCGCCTGCGCTACTTCGTCCTCCAGGGCCAGGCGACGTATAACCGCTGGCTGGCGGGGGCGATCGGCCTTGTGCGCTTGGCGCAGAGGTTTGGCTGGGCCGAGGAGGAGCGGCTGGGGAGATATTTGTGCGCGAAGCTCGCCGCGGCGCGCGTGGGCCAGGCGCGCTACGTCGCCGAGATGCACCGCATGGGGCTTGTCCGCGGCGACGAGCGAGAGGACTGGCGCACGCTTTTGCACATCGACACCACCTGCGCCATCGTGGGCTGGGGGGCGGTGACCGCGGGGGTGCACCAGGACCAGGAGCTGCCGCCGTTTGTGGACCTCGTCGAGGAAGTAGGGCGGCTGCTCGGGCGCTATGCGCGCGCGGAGTGCGAGACGTATCTCGCGTTGTTGGACGACTGGGTGCCGTTTTGGTATCTCAGCGAGGCCCCCAAACAAGGGGCGACGGAGCATCGCACCTGCCCCTTGCAACACCTAAACGGCAATGTGCTCGCGCAATATTGGGTGTTGGGCAAGCGGGGAGAAGAGTTTGTCCGCTATGTGGATACGTCGCGATTTTTGGGCGACTTATATTACCTGCAGAACCTCGCTGCCGCGCTAGACAGTTTTGCACAAGGTAGGCAGTGAGGGGCACCGGAGCAGCGGCAAATGGCGAAAAGCGGGCAAGGCAACGTTTGAGGGAGAGCGGAGCGGGGAAAGCAGGATAAAGGAGTTGGCAGGAAGAAGTAGACGAGGCGCGGATTTCGGATTATGATATGAGGTTGGTTTTCGCGCGCGCTGGCCGGAGGCGCCGCATAGGTATGCGTGCGGCGCTTCGCGGTTGGGGCGCGGCGGAGCTATGTGGCGGGGCTAAATGTGGTAGAATTATGATGAAGTTGAAACCGCGGAGGGAGGCCGCGCGGCAGCGGGCGGCCGGGGGTTGCCGCTGCCTCTCGGTGGTCGCTGACTTGTCGACGGCTTTCTCGTGTGTCATCCAACGATGCGCCCCCTCTGCGAGAAAAGCGGCGGCCGCAAGGTAGGCGGCGCTGCTGATCTCGGCCCTTTTGTCCGGAGGCGCAGCTATGGCTTCTGAGGAACTAGCCTTTCTGCATCGACATAAGGATCAAATCATCAAGAAGTGGCGCGACTACATCGTCACCTCGGTGAACCCCGATTTCTTCCGCCACCGCGAGTTCGTCACCGAAGAGATCCTCGAGCGCATGTTCACTTATATCTGCCAGGCTCTGGACGAGCACCACTACTATGACCTGAACCAAGTGTTCGACTATATGGTGGACACGGCGCACGAGCACTATATCGGCATCCGCGACGTGCGCGGGTTTTTGTTCGGGTTTATCGACGCCACGATGGACGTTATCAAAAAGTCCGACACGCCGCTGAAGGACTACCTGCACCGGCGGCTGTCGACGTTCAACGCCGAGCTGCGCCAGGTTTATAGCGAACGTCTGGGCCGCCCCTCGCAGGAGCTGCTCACCCGCGAGCGCGAGTTTGTCTTGCGCAAGTGGCAGCGCGACCTGCCCAGCGGCGCGGTGAGCCGGCACTTTACCGTGGTGAGCAAGGAGAAGCTGCGCGAGTTCGTCGAGCGCACGTTCGACACGGCAATGCTCTTCCTCACCGGCCAGGAGGACAAGCCCGTCCCCAGCCGCAAGGTCGAAGGCCAGATGGTCACCGCGCTGCAGGACTATCTCGACGAAACGGTGGACTTTTTCGAGCCCCGCGGCTTTGCCATCTCCGACGTGGAGCGGGCGATCTCTCACCTCGAGGAGATCGCCGAGCCTATCCTCTACAAAGCGTATCGCGACGAGCCGGACGCCTACCGCCGTGCGCTGTGGGTGATCCACGCTGCCGTGCGCGACCTGGCGCTGGCGTTTAGCGAAGCCTATAACCGGCGGTTAATGACCAACTTCTACGAAGAAGTCTCGGTAATGCTCCACCGCATTAAGAACAAGATCTCGCCGGTGACGGGCTTCCTGCAGACCGTTCTCGGGACGCAGTGGGAGGACGTGCGCCAGGAGGGGATGCTCGTTACCGTGGAGGAGATGCAGGTATTCGAGCGGCTGCAGGAGCTGCGCCGGCGCGCCCTGCAGGAGACGCTTAAGGCCCTCGATGTCGTGGAAAAGGCCCTTCACAGCGAGGACAAAGAGGCCCTGTTTGAGCAAGTGCGCGAGGTGGTGAACAACCTCCGCCCCGTTTACGAGGAGCTGCGCAACTACGCCAAAGAGCACCTGGAGATCAACCGCGCGCTTTCGGAAAAGCTTAACGCGGCGACGATCGGGACGATCACCGAGTTCTTGCAGAGCGCGCTGGAGTGCGGCGAGACAACGACCGCCCTGGCCAAGGAGCTGCAGGACATTCAGAACGACCTGATTAAGCGCAAGCCGCCGGTGTGGAAGCCCATTCGCCTGGACGAGCTGGTGCGCACGGCGTTCCACGAGTCCGAGCCCGACGCCAAGCAAAAGTCCATCGAATATAAGCTGGAGATGGACACCAAGGACGGCGAAGTGATGATCTTCGGCGTGGAGCGGGAAATCAAGCGCCCGTTCGTCCAGGTAATCAACAACGCGATTAAGTACACCCCCGAAGGGGGCAAGGTGTGGGTTCGGCTGAAGACCGACGACAGCACGGTTACGTTCTCCGTGCAAGATACGGGCATTGGGATCCCCAAGGGCGAAGAGGCGGGCGTGTTTGAGCTGTGCGTGCGCTGCTCCAATGCGCAGGAGTTTAACCCGGAGGGCTCGGGGACCGGGCTCTATAACGACCGCAAGACCGTTCTTCAGCACAACGGCGAGATGTGGGTGGAGTCCGAGGGCGAGGGGAAAGGCGCCACGTTCTACATCCGCCTGCCTATTTACCGCGGCGAGGAAGAAGCGAACAACAATAACAACGCCAACGGCTAGCCTTGCCCCACGGCCGCTTTGCCCCGCGCTTTGCTAAACCGCCCCGTGTGCGTAAACGACCCTTACCGGCTGGGGCCCCGTGCGCCTGGTGGCGTGGGCCACGCCCGGGGCAACGTATACCGCCGTGCCCGGCTTTAGCGGAAGGACCTCGTCGTCCAAGCAGATCTCGCCCACGCCGGAGATGACGTAGATCGCCTCTTGGTCGTCGTGCACTTGGCGCGGGCCGAAGTCGCGCGCGTGGTATTCGGCGACGCCCAAGCTAAAGCCCGCGGTTGTCGGTATTTTGTCGCCGCCGATAAGGTCCTTGCTCCAGCGGTCGGGGTATAAGCTTTTGGTCACCTCGTCCTCGTGGATGGCTTTCACGAAAGCTCCCTCCGTTTCGCAGCGGTTGCCGGGCGAAGCGGACCGTCGGGCGCGGGGGCTGCCCTAGGGCTGCCTCTGGCCATAGCGCTCCCAGTGCGTCATTTGGGCAAGGGGGCGCTTGTCCGCTTGGCGCGGGGGCGCCGCGGGCGCGCCGATGGGCAGGAGGATGATTAGCCGCAGCTCGGGCGGGACGCCGAGGATTTGCTTGCACTTGTCCTCCACAGGGAGGAGGGTGCCCTCGATCCACACGCTGCCATAGCCCAGGGCGGCGATGGCCAGGAGCATGTTTTCCGCGGCGGCGGAGGCGTCCTCGAGCCAATATTGCGACTTTTGCGGGTCGGCGACGATGGCGATGGCCAGGGAGGCCTCGGCGATGCACCCCTGGGCCTGGGCGAGCTGGCTGAGCGTGTCGCGGTTTTTGATGACGACAAACTCCAGCGGTTGGATATTGCGGCCGGAGGGTGCGCGCCGGCCGGCGTCGAGAATTTTCTCGATGTCCTCTTGGGGTATTTCCGCGGGGCGAAAGCTGCGCACAGAGGCCCGCGCGGCAATTGCCTCAAACAGGTCCATGCTCGTCCTCCCCTCGCTCCGTGTCCTGCCCGCGGCGGGCGCGGGCGAAAGGTCAACTGACATTTCGCGCGCTTTGCGCCGCTTCCCTCGTCAGCCCACGCGGCGGTTGACATTTGCGCGGCGCAGGCAGTAGTCTTCCGCGACGCGCAAAAGTCGTGTTACAATCGGGCGCTGACTGTCCGCAAGGTGCACGTGACGGGAGGCTGCTGCGGTGTCTGAAGCAGCGGAGATTTTGGATAACGTCGCTCGGCTGCGCGAGGAGGCGTTGGCGGCGATCGCAGCGGCGGAGGACCTGCGCGCGCTAGAGCAGGCGCGGGCGGCGCATTTGGGGCGCAAGTCGCCCCTGGCCCAGGTGCGGCGGAGCCTGGGGAGCCTGCCCCAGGCGGACCGGCCCGCGGTGGGCAAGAAGCTTAACGAGACGTGGCAGGAACTTGAGCGGGCGCTTGCCCAACGCCGCGAGGAGCTGGCCGAGAAGGCGGCCGCTGCGGAAAAGGCGCGCAAAGCCGTTGACGTGACCCTTCCCCCGCCGCGCGATTTCCCGGGCAGGCTGCACCCCATCGCCCAGACGACAGAGCTGCTTAAGGAGGTTTTCCTGGGCCTGGGCTTCTCCTACGACGAATATCCGGAGATCGAGACCGAATACCACAACTTCGAGGCCCTAAATACGCCCAAGTGGCACCCCGCGCGCGACGAGCAAGACAGCTTTTATACCTCCGACGGCCGCGTTCTGCGCACGCACACCACGGCGTTTCAAATTCGGGCGATCGAGCGGCACGGGCCGCCTCCGCTGCGCGAGATGACCGCGGGGCGGTGTTATCGCCGCGACCCGTTCGACCCCTCGCACTCGCCCGTGTTCAGCCAGCTCGACGGAATCGCCGTGGAGCCGGGCGTGTCGTTCGCCGACTTAAAGTGGATTTTAAGCACGATGGCCAAGGCCGTGTTCGGGGAGAAGGTGGGGATTCGCTTTCGCCCGTCGTACTTTCCGTTTACCACGCCGAGCGCGGAGATGGACGTGTCCTGCCAAGTGTGCGGGGGGAAGGGCTGCGGGGCATGCAAGCGCACGGGATGGGTGGAGATCTTAGGCTCGGGGATGATGCGCCCCGAGGTGCTCCGTGCGGCGGGGCTCGACCCGGAGAAGGTCAGCGGCCTGGCGTTTGGCATTGGCATCGAGCGCATTGCCATGCAACTGCACCGCGTAGACGACATTCGCATGTTCTACTGGAACGATATTCCCTTCCTGCGGCAGTTTTAGGGCGCTGTTGCCGCGTTCCCGACCGGCGCGAAAGGGATGTGAACGGCTGTGCTCCTGAACATGGAATGGCTTAAGGAATACCTCGCCGGGGAGTGCGAGGCAGAGGAGATCGTCGCCGCCCTGCCGATGATCGGGTTCGACCTAGACCGCGTGCTCCGCCTGCAGGAGGAGCTGAGCTATATTCGCGTGGGCTTTGTGCGCGAGGTGAGCGCGCACCCCAGCGCGGCGGGGATGTTCGTATGCCAGGTGGACCTGGGCGAGGGCCAGCCGCGGCAGGTTGTGTGCACCGACGAGCACCCCGTGGAGGTGGGCTGGGGTGTGCCCGTGGCCCTGCCTGGGGCGGAGCTGCCCACGGGCGTCGCGGTTACCGTGGCAGAGTACGCCGGCGTGCCCTCGCAGGGGATGATTTGCCTCGACCGCGACATGGGCATTTTGCCCCGCGGCTCGGGGCTGCAAGTGTTCCCCGAGGACGTCGCCCCGGGCACGCCGTTGACCGAGGTCGCTCACATCTCGGATGTCCTGGTGGACATCGACATCCTCTCCAACCGGCCGGACTGCCTGAGCGTAATAGGCATGGCGCGCGAGGTCGCCGCGCACTTCGGGCTGGAGCTGAAACTCCCCGAGATCCGGCCGCTGGGCGAGGGGGAGCCGCCTCCGGACGACGTTACCGTGATCATCGAGGACGAGGAGGCCTGCCCCAGATATACCTGCCGCGTGTTTCGCAACGTGCGCGTGGGGCGCTCGCCCGCGTGGCTTTCGGGAAGACTCGCCTGCGCCGGCGGCCGGCCGATTAACAATGTCGTTGACGTGACAAACTTCGTGCTCTACGAATGCGGCCACCCCCTGCACGCGTTCGACCTAAACCGCTTGGAGGAGCGAACGATCATCGTTCGCCGTGCCGCCCCGGGGGAGACGATCGAGCTTTTGGACGGGAGCCACGTGGAGCTCGACCGGGACGTGCTGGTAATCGCCGACGCCAAGCGGCCCGTCGCTCTCGCCGGGGTGATGGGCGGAGCAGCGACGCAGACCGATGAGCAGACGACGGACGTTCTCCTAGAGTGCGCCTATTTCGACCCCGTGCTTATCAGGCGCACGGCGAAGCGGTTGGGTATTTCCACGGAATCTTCCTATCGCTTCGAGCGCGGGATGGACCCCAACGAAGGACTGGAGCGCGCGCTGCGTCGGGCGACGGCGCTGATTGCCGAGCTCGCCGGCGCCGACGTTCGCGGGGGCGTGGTTGATGTTTACCCCAAGCCCATTGCCCCCCGCCGGCTGCGCGTCTCCGCGGAGTTCGTCTCGCGCTATTTGGGCTGCGCGGTAACCGAGGAACAGGTTAGCGACTGCCTGCGCCGGCTGGGCTACGAGCGCGAGGCGGACGGGACGGTGGTCGTTCCCACGCGGCGCATCGATTGCAACGACGCGGTTGTTTTGGCCGAGGACGTGGCGCGGCTTTTGGGCTACGACAACATTCCCCTGCGGCCGCCGCGGCTTTCGCTTACGCGCGGGAGGCGGCGGGAGTTCGACGCGTTTCGGGGGCGCGTGGCGCGGGCGCTGTCTGCGCGGGGGTTTTTGCAGGCGAACACCCTTCCCCTAGACGCTCCCGCGCGGCTGCGCAAGTGGCGCCTGGCGGAGGCCGGCGAGCCTCTGGAGCTGCAGAACCCGATGAGCAAGGACATGTCCGCCCTGCGCCCGACCCTGCTCCCTCGGCTGCTCGAGGTCGCCCAGCGCAACCAGCGCCGCGGCTATGCCGACCTGCGCTTTTTTGAGATCGACCGCGTGGTGCGCGGGGAGGGAGACGACGCGTGGGCCGTGGCCGGAGTAGCTGCCGGCGCCGTGCGCCAGGGGGAGTGGGAGGAGCACCGGCGCGAGATAGACTTTCTCTGGCTGAAGGGCGTGCTGGAGAGCGCGCTCGAGGAGCTTCATATAGACCCGCCGGCGTGGCAGCGGAGCGAAGTCTCTTGGCTCGACCCCAGCGAGCAGGCGGCACTTTTCGTCGCGGAGTGTCCGGCCGGGGTAATGGGCCGGCTGGCGCCCGCCGCGGCGGAGGAGCTGGAGCTGGAGGGGAGCGTTTATCTGTTCGAGCTCGACCTTGGCGTGCTGCGCGACGCTGCGAAGAAGCTGGTTATCGTCAAACCCGTGCCGCGCATGCCCAGCGTAGAGCGCGACATCTCCATCGTCGTGGACTACGACATTCCCTATGCCGAGCTGGAGGCCACAGTGCTCGCCTCGGCGGGGGAGTTTTTGGAGCAAGTGCGCTGTTTTGACGTTTACGCGGGGAAGGGCATTCCCCCAGGCAAGCGGAGCATCGGCCTGCGCATGGTGTTCCGCGCGCCGGACCGCACGCTCACCGGCGAGGAGGTGGCGCGGGCCGTCGAGGCCGTGATCGCCGCGCTGGAGCGCGAGCACGGGGCCACGCTCCGCGGGCGCTAGCGGCGCCGAAACGATCGCTGGGCCAGGGGGTCTGTTTGATCGTGGAACAGCGCGTGCGCGTGCATTATACCCGGCAGCTCATGGCCACCACGTTCGAGCTCATCCTCGACGGTGACCGCGAGCGCGGCGTGCTCGACGACATGGCCCAGGACATTTTCGCCGAGATTCGCCGGCTGGAGGAGCTGCTTAGCGCATATATTCCGAGCAGCGATGTGTGTTGGATAAACGAAAACGCGGCGCGCGGGCCGGTGCCCGTGCATCCAGATACGTTTGACGTGCTAGAGCTTGCCCGCCGGCTGTGGGAGGAGACCGAGGGCGCGTTTGACATAACGGTTGGTCCGTTGGTAAAGTGCTGGGGCTTTTACCGGCGGCAGGGCGCGGTGCCCGAAAAGGAAGCGCTGGAGGCCGCCTTGGAGCGCGTGGGGATGGAGCACGTGGTGCTCGATCCCGAGGCGCTTACCGTGCAGTTTGACCGGCCGGGGGTAGAGATTAACCTGGGCGCGGTGGGCAAGGGGTTCGCCGTAGCCCGTGCGGCGGAGCGCCTGCGCGAGTGGGGGGTAAGCGCGGCGCTCGTTCACGCGGGGCGGAGCACGATCTACGCTCTCGGCCGGCCCCCTGTGGCCGAGGGGTGGCGTATTGGCCTGCGCGAGCAGGGCGACGAGTCGCCGCGCATCGGGAGCGTGCTGCTGCGCGACCAGGCCCTGGCCACATCGGGGGCCTATGTGCAATACTTTGAGGCGCAGGGCAGGCGATTTTGCCACGTTATTGACCCGCGCACCGGCTGGCCCGTGAGCGAGGAGCGGCTCTCTGTGGCGGTCATCGGGCGCGACGCTGTGGTGGCCGATGCCCTGTCTACGGCGTTCTTCGTCGGCGGCGAACAGCTAGCGCGCAAATGGTGCGCGGACAACGGCGGAGGCGCGGTAATCGTGGACAAGGGCCCGTCCGGTGCGGCGGTGGTGCGAGAAATAAACTGCACGCTGGAAAAGGAGGAGGTTGAAGATGAAGAACAAAGCGGGGCTCAGTCGGCGGGAGTTTCTTAAGTCCGCCGCTGCCGCGGCGATCACTGCGCACATCGGTATTCCGGCGTTCGCCCAGGAGAAGGTGGAAGGTTTGAATTTGGCGATCATCGGGGCCGGCGGCCAGGGGTCGCACGTGCTTATGCCCGCGGCCAAGCGCGCCGGCTGCCGCTTTTTAGCCGTATGCGACATTCGCCCGGACAACCGCGAGCGCGCCCTGCGCATGGCGGAGAAGGGGGCGAAGGGCTACGAGGATTACCGCAAGCTGCTGGACGAGATGGCCGACAAGCTCGACGCGGTAATCATTGCTGTGCCCCTGTGGAAGCACGCCGAGGTAACCATTGCCGCGTTTGAGGCCGGGCTTAACGTATTTTGCGAGAAGACCATGGCCTATGACCTGGAGCAGTGCAAGGCCATGCTCCGCGCGCAGCGCAAGGCGGGCAAGATTTTGCAAATCGGCCATCATCTGCGCTACCACCCGACGTACCACCACGCCAAGAAGGCGTATATCGAGAAGGGCCTGCTCGGCGAGATAACGTTCGTCCACGCGCACTGGAACCGCAACGCAAGCTGGCGCCGGCCCGTGCCCGATTCTATCAAGAACATGGACTTTACCAAGTGGGGCTATCCCGACGCCGAGCACCTCGTTAACTGGCGGCTGTATAAGGAGCTCTCCGGCGGGCTGATGACCGAGCTCGCCAGCCACCAGACCGACGTGGTGAACTGGATGCTGGACAAGACGCCCGTCGCCGCCACGGGCGTGGGAGGCATTGACTACTACAAGGATGGGCGCACGGTGTACGACAACGTGCACGTGGTGTTTGAGTATCCCGGCGGGATTAAGTTCCACGTGGAGTCGCTGACGACCAACGCGTTTAGCATGTTCGGCGAGCAGGTGGAGATCATCAAGGGGACCAAGGGGACGCTCATTTTGTCCAACGTGCCCAAGCCCTACGGCCTGTTCGTCCTGGAGCGCGGGGCGCGCGAGGAGATTTGGATGGCCGCCGCGGAGAAGATCACCATCGGCGACCACGCGGAGAAGGCCACCGAGGTGCGTGTGCGCGACCGCGACGCGATTATCCTCGACGCTTCGGCGACGCAGGACCCCGAGGGGCCGCGTATCGCCGACATCCCGCTGTATGAGCTGGTGGACAAGGGCGGCTGGCCGAAGAAGACGACCTACGAGCTGGAGATGCTCGAGTTTGTGCAGTCCGTGCGCAAGGGGCTTAAGCCGACGTGCGACGGCGAGGTGGGCATCCGCAGCGCCGCCCCGGCGATCATCGCCAACCAGGCGATGGCCCGCCAGGAGCGCGTCGAGGTCCCCAAGGACGCATACGTCTACTAAAGCGCTTGTCCCCTGCGAACGCGACGAGGCCGCCGCCTGTGCCGGCGGCCTCGATTTTTTTCTGCGCCGACGGCCACGGCCCGGTTTTTCAATACCGGCCGCCGAAGACGAAACAGCGCACGAAGCGGGGCGTTCCGTCCCCCGGCCGCTCAGCCAGAAACGAAGATGGGCGACGACCAGGCCATCTGCCCGTTTACCTGGGAGATGCGCAGATAGTACCAGCTCCAGCCCTGCGGGGGGTCGTCGTCGACGAACTCCACCGTCTTGCAATATGCGCTTTCGGGGACGGCGCGATGGATTTTGATCTTATGCGCGTTGTGCCAGAAGCTGTCGCGGGGATTTTCGATATCCTCGGGGTTAAGGCCAAACACCTCTTTGGCGCGCGCCTGGGCCTCCTCGACAAACGCGACAATGCGCCCGCGGGAAAGCGCCTCGCGCGCGGTAAACTGCTCGCGCTTTCCGTTCACGTCCAGGCAAATGGGGGCGTCGAGGGGCATGTCCAGCTCGAGCAGCAGGGCCTGGGTGGGGGTAAAGTTGCGCTCGCGAATGCTCGCCAGGGAGAAGCGGCAAGCGCGCTCGCTCGGGGGCGCGATGCGCTGGCCGGGCATGGTGAAGCAGCCCAGGGCGCGCACGATGCGCCCCTCGCCGATGGTCACCTCGCCCTGGAACCGATGCAGCGTGGGGTGGTAGCCGTAGCGCTGCGCCGGGCCCCAGCCGCACTCCACACGCAGGCGCAGGCGCACGCGGCCCTCCTCCGGCGCCTGCCACGTTCCCTGGTGGCAGTGGGTGGCGAACACGCGGTTGTTGCGCAAAAGCTCGATGCGGTCCAGCTCGTCCCAGCAGACGACGGAGACGGCAAAGCGCAGCGGCCGCTGCCGCGGGATGACGCTGCCCATGGGCGCGCCGTTGCAGGAGAAACTGAGCAAAATGCGGTCGCCCGTTACGCCGTAAACGCGGCGCTCGCGGATGGCCCGCCACAGGGCATCGCGGGAAAGCTCCGGGGCGCAGATGGCAGCAAGGCCGTTGCCCCACACGCCGGGGAAGTCGCCGTGGTTGTCGCCGGAGCAGATGATCCCCAGGCGATAGCCGCGAGCGAGGCCATCCTGCACTGAGCCACCGCTTGTGCGCGGGCCCATGGAGGAGTTTTTGTAGAGGCTATATGGCGTGCCGCAGCCCTCGGAGGAGCCGTGCGAGGAGAAGATCTCGGCGCAGGGCGAGAGCTCGTCGTCGTGAAAGTCCCAGTCCTTGCCCCGTTGGCCGGGCTGATAGGCGGTGTGGTGGGGGATGGCGATCCCCTCGTGCTCGCGCAACACTTGATAGAGCTGGGGGAGGGTTTGTGCGGCGCTGAGCGGGCCGCTGTGTTTGTAGTAAACGTTGTGGTCGCCGTAGCGAATGCGGTCGCCATGCCACTCGTAGCCGGGGAAGCAGACAAACCGCCCCTCCTCGGAGAACTCGCGGCACAGCTCGAGGATGCGCTGCCATTCCGCGTCGTATTCCGGCCTGTGGCCAATGGACTCCACGCGCAGCCCTTGGGGCATGGTGTAGAACTTAAACGGATAGTAGGCTACGGGGAAGAAGTCGAGGTGCCCGCGGGCCTCGCGAAAGATGTCCTCGGCCTGGGCCATCATCGGCCCGGTGTGGATGTTCATGTGCGCGTCGCCGAAGTAGATGTTGCCCTCCATCTCTCAGCCCTCCGGGGTTCTGACAGTGAGGATGTGCGCTGTGCGCGTGACGCCTTCAGCGCAAGGGCTTCGCTAGCGACAATTAATGTCCCAATGGAGCTGGCAGAAGGTGCTCGTTGCTCTGATCGATTTGTTGCCGGGCGACCACGGGACACTGTCATAGGGTTCAGAACACCTCAGTGAGTTCTCTGGTGAGCGACTCGCCCTTCTCTTTCAGTGTGGACAAGACGCGTAGCTGCGGAAGCGTCCTCATGGTGTTCGCACACTAAATCGGATTCCCAGCTAGTTTCATGACGCCATGAGGCAAAAGCGGCTCAGACCCACCCGAGAGCGACCGCCAAGGTGATGACTGCTAGAGCAGTGACGATCCAAGGTGCGCACCCTACGGGCTCACGCTGCAACCCGGCTGAGTTTGACGCCGGCATCTCTTGGCTGGCGGAATGCCACGTGCCGTCTATAACTTCGCTGAAGAACCGCAGAAGAGCGCCGCGTGGCAAACCCTTTTGTCGCTCCAGAAGCGAAGCTCGCTGCAATAGTTCACCACGGGCGAGCTGAAACCTGTGCGGCGACAGCTCTTTAGCTTTGGCAAACAGTCTAGAGGCACGAGCCACATCGTCCTCGCGCCCCGCGCCGGCGACTAATACCGCTTTCAAAAGTGTCTGGCACGCGAGACCCCATATAGCACTAAAGCAATTCGGGTCAAGCGACAGTGCCTGCTGGACGAGAGGCAACCGCTCTTCACGGTCCTCCGTCAGCTCGGCCAAGGTATGAAGCATTTCCGCTTTCTGCTCATTGCTATCCACGGCGTCGATCAGCGCGCGGAGGCGGCGCTTCGCCCACTCGGGGTCCGTGGCCATTTCCGGGTTAGGGCCGGCAACTTCCCTTGCTCCGTCGCACGCAGCAAAATGCGCGAGTTCCGAGTGCCCAAATGCCTCGACCACTTCCTCGAGGGGAAGGTCAAAGAACTCAGCAGAAAGCGTTTTTAGAAGTGATGAATGCTCCGGCTCAACAGGCTGCGATCTCGCTTGCAGCGCCGTAAGCGCCTCGGCTAACGCCTGTAGCTCGGTCAATAGAAACGCAGCAGGGCAGTCGCGCCATCCAGGAAAATACTCCCGCCGCTTCTTGCGCCACTTCCGAATGCTCTCGACAGTACTCTGCAGTTGGGGAGGCACTGCCCCACCGCGTAGCTGTATCGCGGCCTCCGCCTCAGCGTAGTATCGGTACGTCGCGGCTGCCTCAATGAACAGGCCAGACAGCAGCTTTTGTGCGTAAGAGCGACTGTCGGGATCGGTGATGTCCTCCTTGTGCTTGAGAGCAAAGGCGAGATGACGGATCCCCAGGCCTCCCACACCGCCTCCTATGGCAGGCATGCTGCTTGCCAAGTACAGCATCCCCAACATAAACCGCTTGTCCACGTCACTTGGGTCTGCGGCCACCTCCTGCTCTAGCTTAACAGTGTTCTCGATCCACTCCTCGTCGATACCTCCGATTCGCTCATGGCCCATCATCACGCATTTGTGGCGGAGATATTCTCGCCTGTCCTCGCGCACCATAAACAAAGCCTCCCTTTTTGCACCGAAGTTTCGGCTGGAGCAGCTCGCAGTCCTGCACCGCAACGCCTGCTGCGGTCTAACCGTTCTTCTGATGTTGCCCGTCAGGCCCAATCACCAACGGGCAGGCCAACTGTTAGCACACTTTTCATGGTAACTGTCTATGGTCCTTAGCAAAAGATGCGCTTGGGCCTACTTCCAACGCCTGCGCGCAAGGAAACGCCAAGTGTGGCAGTATGTGTTTCGCACCGGTGTTGCCCCGGCGAAGCGTACTCCGCGGGACAGTATGTATTGCGTTCCATCTTTCGCCACTGCCCGTGCCGTGTCGGATTGCTGTTCCCCCGGGCGCCGCCGTCTCCGCACAGAGCACCAGGTGCGTCGAAGCGGGAAATAGCTCTTTTTCTGGGACTGTTCAGGAAAGTTCCGCAGAGGGCCAAGGGAAGCTCTCCGCTTCTGGAGTGCACGTGTGTTAGTGTGTCTACAAGCGAGAAGACACGCAGGGACCAAGCGTCGCCCTGTCGAAGCTGCGTGACCAAACGTACTCCCCCTTCCTGTCCTCGTACCGAAGTCGCTTCAAACTGGGGCTATATCTTCTCACAGACAACCCACCCCAGCCATTCAGGAAGCCAGTGGTGAGCAATTGACCAATTAAAAGACTCCTCATCGAGCCGCAGGCCTGCCAGCGTGTAGCCACATTGGCACCGCTGATGCGGCGACGCTACGCTGATGGGTGGTGCACACTCGAGGAAAGCGCGAAGTTCAGAGGTCGTTCCCAGGTTGCACTGGAAAGGTACGGCAAAAAACCGAATAAACATACTATGGTCGCGCGGACCTTTCGTGTGCTAAGCCGCGGAGTTTTGCCAGAAGTGAAAAGCTGAGGCAAGGATTGCCTCTTTTGCCCGCTTGTCGCTCGGATGTGCGCCAAGCACTAGTCCCCACACCGGCGAAGACAAGTTAGGTCGTGGGCGAGGACCCAATAATGGGAACAAGCGAAAGAAGCGGAGGGGCCCACGCATGCCTTGCGAAACGTAGGACGGAGGCTAGCAAGGAGGAGGTCGCTCTATGGGAGATCCACGACGGACCAGGCGAAGCTTTCTGAAGGCCCTCGCGGGCGGGGCGGTGGCGGGCGCTGCCGCCGCGCTGGCCCAGCGCTCTGTGAACGCCGAGGCGCGCCCGAACCTGCTTTATGTGTTTAGCGACCAGCACCGGGCTGTGTCGCTTCCCGGGGAGCCATACTCAAACATTATCGCCCCGAACATGGAGCGCTTGGCGCGCGAGGGCGTGCGCTTTGTCAACTGCATCTCCAACTATCCCGTGTGTTCGCCGCACCGCGCGATGCTCATCACGGGGAAGTGGCCCTATCACTCCGGGGTAATCGACAACAACATCCGCGTGGTAAGCGACGGCAACTCCATCGGCGACGTGTTTGCGCGCGCGGGCTATCGCACGGGCTACGTGGGGAAGTGGCACCTGCAGGGCAAAAGTGGGATCTACCAGCCCCCGGGCCCTGCGCGGCACGGGTTTGAGTGGTGGCGCGTGTGGTACCGCACGAATGCGCACTGGGACAAGTCGTTTTACTACGAGGACTCGCCCGACGCCGTTCGCCAGCCCAAGGGTTACAACGCGACGCTGATGGTCGGCCAGGCGATCGAGTTCATCAAGACCAACCGAGGGCAGCGGTGGTGCCTGTTTGTCTCGCTTAACCCGCCGCACCCGAATTTTCTCGACGCCCCGGAGGAGCAAAAGAAGCTTTATCCGGTTGAGGAGCTGAAGCTGCGGCCGAACGTCCCGCGCGCGGGGCTGCGGCGGAAGAACTTCCGCGAGATCTTCCAAGGCTACTGCGCGCACATTAGCGCGGTAGACCGCGAGCTGGGGCGGCTGCTCGACGCGCTCGACGAGACGGGGCAGGCGAAAAACACCCTCGTCGTCTATTCCGCGGACCACGGCGAGATGATGGGCTCGCAGGGGCGGTTTGGCAAGCGCCTGCCGTTTGAAGAATCGTGCCGCGTGCCGTTTTTCGCGCGCTGGCCGGGGAAAATTCCCGCGGGGCACGTGGCCCATACGCTGCTCGGGACGATCGACATCTTCCCCTCGCTGTGCGGCCTGGTCGGGCTGGAGATCCCGAGCACATGCGACGGGCGCGATCTTTCCGCGGCGTTTTTGGGCAAGCCCCTGCGCGAGCCGGAGTCGCAGTTTCTAATGCACATCGACAAGCACCACGCCTCGGGCGGAGTGCGCCACCCGGCGCCGATCTTCCGCGGGGTGCGCACCACGCGCTATACCTACGCCTACCTCAGGTCCGGCCCGTGGGTGCTCTACGACAACGAGGAGGACCCCTTCCAGCAGCGCAACTTGGTTAACGACCCGGGCTATCGCAAGCTGCGCGAGGAGCTGCACGCGCTGGTGCAAGAGTGGCTGAAGAAGGCCGACGACCCGGGCGACCTGACCATCGCCTGAGGCCTACCAGCGCGAGGCCTCGCGCAGCAGGGCCTCCGCCTCGTCCTGGCTGGGGCAGTGCGTGGCGATATACGTTAGGTTGCGCTCGAACCGGCGGGCAAGCTCGGGGACCTTCTCCGGCGGGACGCCGAGGAGGAACAGGCGCTTGCCCGCGGCTTGGATTTTGCGATACATGGGCCACCACCGCTCGGAGTGCACGGGCGGGGCGCCGGCCCCCGGCGTCCACTGAATGCCGCCCAGCTCGGGAATGGCGAGCAGGGCGTCGAGGTGCTTTATCGCCCCCGGGCCGTCGAGATGGAAAAACGACTGATCTACGCGCTGGCACTGCCGGCGAAGATAGGGCACGGCGAACTCCGCGAACATCTCCGGGGAGATCATGCACGACATGTCGCTTTGCAGCTTGCACACCCTCCCCGGCCCCCAAACGCGAAAGATGGTAAACAAAGAGCCGTTTTCGGCGACGTTCATCAGCTCAGCCAAGGCATCGTAGCAGGCGAAGTAGGCGTGGAAGATTTGCTCGAGGTAGCGGTGCACCGCTTGGGGGTGGTCGATAAGGTCGGTGAGCAGCTCAAGCGTTCCGCGCAGGCTGCACAGGGTGTCCAGGTTCTCAATTAGGTCCGGGAAGGCAAGGAGGAACTTTCCCCGGCCCTCCTCGCGGGCGCGCGCGGTAAGCTCCACCGTCCAGCGCCACCAGGGCTCGTTTTCGTCAAAGGCGAGGTCCGGCCCGTGCTCCAGGTCGTCGAGGATAGGCTCGTACCACACGGTGGTCGGCATGAACACGGGGCGCGAGCCGAGGTGGATGGCGAGCGAACCGGGGCCGAGGTTGGCCTCGAACGCGGGGACGCTCTCGCCCCCGTAAAACGTTCGCGAAAAGGCGGCCTGGGCGCGGGCGAGGAGATAGTTTGGGTCGGTTTTGCGCGTTTTCGGGTCGGGGGGCTCGGGCGGGGGCTGTGGCCCGGGGAGGGGGGTGCGCCGAGGCGCGGTGACCCAGAGGGGGATGCGGTCGAGCTCCTCGCCGCGCCAAAAGGCCTCCATGCGCTGGCGGGCCTCCGGCCAGTCGGGCTTATAAAGCAGCTCCATTGGCCCCACCGCCGCGCTAATCAACAATGTGCAGGCCAAACACGCCGAGAAAATCCTTAAGCAGGAAATAGACGCGATCTAAAAGCAGCGAGATACGCGCCATGACCGTGTAGCCGAACGAGGCGCCGAAGCCGATCATCAAAAACCAAATGCCCACGCGCGAGAACTTGCCATATGCCCCCTCGTGGGGCTTGGAGAAGTAGAAGTAGGCGAGCACGCTGAGCACGGCAAAGATGAGCAGGATGTTAGAGAGCGAGGTCCACAGCTCAAACCCGCCCGCCTCGCCGCGCGCGGCAAGCGGGAGCATGGTATACGCCGCTTGCACGATGACGTCGGTCTTGAGCACAGCGGGGATCGACGCCCCGGCCCCCATGCCGATCATAAACGCCATGGGAATGCGGCTCATATAAGCGAGATTGGGCACGAACCGCGCCCACATGAGCACCCCAATCAGCGCCGGGATAAGACGCAGGACGATTACCCCATATTGCCCCTCGTGCGCCGCCTGAAGCATCGGCTGATAAAGCTCTTGGACAATTGTCGTATGGTAGACCACGGCCACGGTATACCCTGCGGCGATGCCGATGTAGATGGACTCGGCGAGCTTATATGCCGGGTTGTCGCGGTAAAGAAAGCTGTAGATGGCGAGGGTGAGCAGGGCGGCGATGACGATTCCCAAGTTAGTGGTAAACTCCGGCGACACCTTGGGGCAGCCTCCTCACTGCCTTCTCCGGCGTGCCCGCGCGGAAGCGAGCACGGCAATGTTTCCCACGATGACGAACAGGATAATCGTGAAATGAGCGACGGACTGGGAGTTCATCCCGATCTTCCCGTGCCACGGCCGATCGACGAGCTCCTCGTATTCCGCGGCGCCCTTTAGCCCGCCGATCATCCCCACAAGCTGGCCCGTCTGCAGATAGGGGTAGCAGTCGGGGGCCATCACGCCGGTAACGCCGGCGGCGACGTGCGCCCCGAACCGCCCCTGGGCGAACTGCACCCAGGTGGCATACCACGCGGCGCCGGAAATAGTGACGACCACGCCGATGTCGTCGAAGTTGCGCACGCCGCGCATGGCGGGGAGCTTGGTGATGTCTACCCCGCGGTGGTCCGTGGGGAAGACTTTCTGGATGTCGCGGCCCATGCCCAGGATGACGACGAACGCCCCGCCGGGCTTAAAGCCCAGGTTTACCCAGTCCTTGCCCTCCTCTTTGCCGTAGATTTTGGCCAGCTCCTCGGCCTGGCGCTGGAACATCTGCACCCCGGGCGGCCCCATGGACATGCCCACGGGGATAATGTTCTTCTGGAAGCAGTGGTTAATCAGCGCGCGGACCATGGGGTCGAGCTCCGCCTTGGTGCCCGGGTCGTAGTCCGCGGAGATGACCACATGGCTGCCCGGGGGAAGGTTGTCGATGTGGTCAAATAGCCTTTTCACCGGCGCAGTGGGGCGCACGGGGAGGTCAAACGGCACGAGGTAGGGGATGGTTACGCCAATGGCCATGACGAGGTAGATTATCCTGCGGTCGATGGCCAGCAAGCGGTCCCAAAACGTGTGCTCTGCGCGGTTTTCCTGCGCCACGCGTCTTCTCCTCCCGCTACGTGCCGGACATATACGGCCGCTCGATGCCCAAGATAATGCGCAGGCTCTGAGCTACGGCGGCGATCGCCGCGCCGAACATAATCGCGCGCTTCATGGCCAGGTTAGGCACCCTGAGGATCCACTCCGTGGCCGAGGAAAGATCGGAGTCGGGCGAGATGCCGACCGTCGCGAGAAAATCCTGCACATGCGTGACGTGGAGAAACCAGCGGCTCAGCTCCACGCCCAACGGTACGCGGCCAAGCATGACGACCACCGCGGCGACAAGCAACAGCGCGGCCTCGGGGCTGCGCGCGCGAAACGCGCGATAGGCCGCGGAGGCGATGAAAAAAGCGAGCAGGGAAAACACCGTCGCCCCGAGGGGGACCTGGACGTTTAAGAACAACCACTGAAACAGGGGCCCGTCCTGCCCCTGGATGATCCCGGCAAGGGCCATGAGGGCCAGGGAAAGCAACGCCACCACGCTGTAGACCCAGCCCTCGCTCCGCCGACGCAGGCGCTCCACCTGCACCTGGACGAGGCTCCCGATGCCCACGACGAGGGCAAACGCCCCGATGATCCGTGCCCAGAGGGTAACCGTTTCCTCGAAGCTCTCCGAGATGTGGTGGGGGACGAAAAACTGAACGAGCATGAGCGTGCCGATGGTAAACGCGATGATCACGGGGACCTGGGTGCGCACGGGAGCTATCCCACCTTCGCGAACCAGTCAACGAACGTTTGCGCGGCGGTGGCCAGCCAGCCCGTTCCGCCGGCGAGCGCAGCCATGGTTTTCAAACCAATGCCCAGGCACATAAGCACGACGAGCAGCAGCTTGCAATAGTCCTGGCCCTTTAAGCTGCCCAGAAGCAGGGGCTCCTGGGAGAGATAAGCCGTCGCCGCATAAAGCTCCTCGCCCATGAGGGTAAAGTCGCAGGTGGTCACGAAGAACGGGAGCTGCGTGACGGCGTCGGTGCCCGCGATTTGGATCGAGCCGGCCATTGTGCCCGCCTCGGCGAGGATGAGCGACTCGGCGTAGAAGTAGCCGAAGTAAAAGTTTGCCGCGGGCTTCTCGCGCTGCATTAGCCCGGCCACGTTGGCCACATAGGCAAACTGCAGCGTGGTGGAGAAGAAAATGTTCTCCTCGCGATATGAGTCGAGCTTGCCCTCGGCAAGATAGGCCTCCTTCACAACCTCGCGCAGGGCGCTCATCACAATAGGATCGTGGCAGGGCACGAGCAGGGGCGTCTCATAGCGCGCGGTAAACCGCGCGATGCGCCCGAGAACGTTCATCGCGGCGATCGTGCTGATCGAAGACACGGGGTCGAGGCCGGCGACGAAGAGGATCGGCCGCCCCATCTCCGTCGCTCGGCCCACGGCCTCGTCCACGGCCTGCAGCCCGGCGATGGGCCGGACGTAGAGCTTCTTCCCCTTGCGCGAACTGTAGATAAACGTTATCAGCAGCGGGCCGAACACGGCGATGGCGATGAGAATGAGCAGCCGCTTGCGGTTAAACAGCTCGCCCTTGGGGCTGATCGGTTCGGTTATGAACGGGTCGGACTCCACGCCCTCGGGGCTGACCATGACCACCTCGTAGGTAAACGAGTTTTGCGGGTGGCTGCGCGCGGGCAGGCCGGCCTCCGCGGGAGCGACGGTGGTTTTGGGCGCGATCTCCCAGGAGAAGTTGTCGTCGACAAACTGATACGGGGCGGGCATCTCCGGGCTCAGGCGCAGGGAGCCGACGAAGTACGCCTGCTTGTCCGTCGCCGAGCGGCGGCGGATAACGACCTCGGCGGCGCGCGGCTCCGGCGCGGGGTAGATGTGCAAAATGACCCCGCAGCCGTTGTCGTCGGGCCGGTCGGTAACGACGACGCGCACGGGGGCGCGGGGTTCTTCCCCAAAGAGGCGCTCGCCCTGCGCGGCAACGGGCGGTGCTAAAAAAAGCAGCAAAACGAAGGCCGTGGTGCGAACCGCTGTTCGCCTCCCCGCAGGGAGCAGCGTCCGTCAGCCAACAATAACCTCCACGTTGGCACGCGGGAGGGTGACGCGCTCTCCGTTTTCCAGCTCGACGACGATTGTGCGGACCTTGGCCTCGGTCTCAATGGGCATTAATTCTGGGGGAAGCTCGCAGACCCTGCCCAGCTTGCCAAAAAGTGGCTCGCGAATAATGCGCACCGTATCGCCAATGTTCAGCGTGGGCTGCTCCTCGCCGGCCACGGGCGCTGGCCCGCCGCCTGCGCCATCTAGGGGCATGATTACCTCGGGCCGAATAACCCCCGCGCGAATCTGCGTCGCCCCGTTTACCGAGGCCCGTCGCCCCTCGTGCCCCGCGATAAGCTCGAATGTGCGCTGGGACATGGCGATGTCCCCAAACCCCTCGGTGACGACAAGCGTTAGCCCTAGGTCCTCGCCGCCGGTAATGGCCACGCCGATTTTGCGGCCGATAAATTCCTCCAGGTCGGCGGCGTCGATGCCCCCGACGATGAGCGCGTGCGCGCCGACCTCCTGTGCGCGGCGCAGGGCGGCGAGGTCCGCGCTCTTGCCCCCGAGGAGGACCTTGCCCGCCCCTTCCTCGCCGATGTCTTGCGCGGAAAGCACCTCGCCCGGGCCCTCTGCGGCGACCAGGATCTCGCCCAGCGTCTCCCCGCCGATGCCGAAAATGCCCTGGACCATCGCCGCCTCGGTCTCGATCACCGCGCCGCGGCCCTCAAGCACCTCGCTCACCGTGCCCGGGATGTATGCGGTAAGCTCGATGGGGATGGGCGGGCGGCGGATGAGCACCTGGCCGGTGACCTTGGAGATCGTCTCCACCTTGCCCTCCACGGGCGACTGGCACTCGGTTTTAAACAAGCCGAAAAACGACGTGCTGCGGGCAATGACCTCGCCCTGGGCCACGGGGTCGCCCTCTTTTTTGAGCATTTTTTCCTCAAGCTCCGCGGGGAGGCAGCCCAGGCGGTGGGCGACGTTGATCAGCTCTACATCGCCGGGGAGCTCCGTGCGCGCGATTATTTGGTCCGCGGCCACGGTATCGCCCGCGCCGACGAGGACCTCGCCGGCGAGGGGCAACTGCCGCCGCCGGGCCACGCGGCAGCGCTCGACGATGGTCAATCCCGGAGTATAGGCGGTTGCCACGGGGCACCTCCTAGGAGGGGTAGATGTCTAGCGCGGCGTGCCAGCGGCGGATCGCCTCCCGCCGCTCCCAGTCGTCCTCGGGCAGGGCAAGCGGCCGCCCGCGGGCGTCAACAATCAGCCCCACCACGCCCCCGTGCAGCTCCGCGGTGACCGACCTCCCCGGCCCCTCGCCGACGTCAAACCCCCGCGCGGGGTGGATTACCGCGCGCACGCGCTGGCCCTCGGGCAGCTCAAAGCGGGCGATCTCCCCATAGGCGACGCGCACCGTCTGCCCGTTCCACTCCACGCTCACGCACTCCGCCCCCGGCTTTCCCTGGCCCACGGGGGCGATGCACGTGCCCAGGGGGATAAGGCAGTCGCGCCAGAACACGTCCATCGCCGCCTTCTCGTGGACCGAGGCGAGCACCCCGAGCTGGGGCATCATAAAGATGGAGTCCACGGCAAGGCGCGTCACGCCCTCGGGCTGAAACGCGTCGATGAGCATAAGCGCCGCCTGCTGCCGCCGCGGAGCATGCGAGAGCACGCCCCCGGAGCCCACGATAAGGTCCAGGGCCATCATGTCCACGATCGTCGCCCCGGAGAGCGTTTGGGCAAACGCCTGGTCGATCGTTCGCTCCTGGCGCACGCCTTTTAAGCCCACGGCGAGCGACTTGTGCTGCTCGAACGCCAGGCGGAGGGCCTCGCGGGCGATCGCCTGCTCGACCTTTAGCGCCTGAAGCGTCTGCGGAATGGTTGTCGGGCGGATCATTTTGTTTTTAATGCTGTTCACCAGCTCGTGGCGCTCGATTTCCATCTCCAGCCAGCGCAGGATATTCTCCTCGCCCGCCTCGACGAGGACGTTGGAGATGCTATAGCTCATCCCCAAGTTGGCGCTTACCGTGCGGTTGAATGTCCCCCCGAACACGGAGAACACGTCGGTCGTCGCCCCGCCGATGTCCACGCCGACGAGGTTTATCCCCTCGTTGCGGGCGACGGTTTCCATCATGTTCCCCACAGCGCCAGGGGTGGGCATGATCGGGGCGTCGGCCCACTCCACCAGGCGGTCGTAGCCCGGCGCCTGCTGCATTACGTGCTCCATAAACAGCTCCTGGATTTTCATTCGCGCGGGCATGAGGTTTTCGCGGTCGAGCGTGGGGCGGATGTTGTCCACAAGATGCATTACGGCCTTGTCCTGCAGGGCCTCCGTGACGGCGGGGCGGGCGTCGACGTTGCCCGCGAAGATGATGGGCAGGCGAAAGCCGCGGCCCAAACGGGGCTGGGGGTCGGCGGCGGCGATGATCTCCGCCATTTGCGCGACGTGGTGCACCGTTCCCCCGTCCGTGCCCCCGGACATGAGGATCATGTCCGGGCGGAGCTCGCGAATGCGGCGGATGCGCTCGTGCGGCCGGCGGCCGTCGTTGTTAGCGATGGCGTCCATGACGATCGCCCCGGCGCCGAGCGCCGCGCGCTGGGCGGACTCCGCGGTCATGCTTAGGACAACGCCGGAGACCATCATCTGCAGCCCGCCGCCGGCGCTGGAGGTGGAGAGGTACATGTCTACCCCCTGGCCATCGTGGGCCGGTTTAATGAGCTGGCCCTCGGCAATGAGCCGCACGCCGGAGAGCTCCTCGACCTCGGCGACGGCGTTAAGCACGCCGCGGGTAACGTCCTCCACGGGGGCCTCCACGGTGGTCGGGGCCTCGCCGCGGACGACGAGGCGAAAGCCCTCCGGGCGCTTTTCGATGAGGATCGCCTTGGTCGTCGTGGAGCCGCAGTCCGTGGCCAGGACGCGGGAGAAGTCACTGCTCATTTCGGGGCTCTCCTTGCCTGCGCGAGGGTCGCCGGCGCTCTGCGCGCTTGGCCCGCTCGCGCTCCAGCCGTTCGCTTTCTTTGTGCTCAATACACACAATTAGCCGCTCGACATTTTCGCGCTCCTCGAGCAGCTTTTGAAAACGCAAGTAGGTTTTCGTGTCGAACAGCGCCTGGGCGACGGGCTCGAAGACGAGCATCGCCTGCGAGGTTAAAAACGAAATGGGCTTTGACGACTCCAGGAGAAAGATTGCCGCAGCGGCGAGCCTTCTGTCAACAATCTTCTGCGCGATCGACTCGATTAGCTCGTCGCGCTCGGCGGCGCTCAGCTCGGCAAACCGCGGGTCGCGCTCCTCGCCTTGCTCTGCGCTCATTTTCTCCTAACGATCCCCTGCTCTTCGAGAAAGCTCAGCACAGCCTCGGCGTCGTCGGGCAAGTATATTTTCACCGCGCGGAAGCGATCGAGCCAGTGCGGCGCGGCAAACGTGCACAGCCGCGCCTGGTCGCCGCTGCGGTCGAACGAGCGGAAATGAGCGAGCGGCCGGCGGACAGCCGGCAGCCAGCCTGTGATCTCGATCTCCTCCGCGGTGAGCCGGTAGCGGCTGGGGCAGAAAAATGGGGCAGTGGCCCCAAGCAGGCAGGCCACGGCGAGCGCCGGCCAGACCCACGATCCTCCGCCGGCGTAGGCGAGCCAGGCCACACCCCCAACCACGCCAAGCGCCGCCGCCGCGCGCCCCGGGCGCTCGCGCGCGGGGTGGGCCGACCAGCACAGGCAGCGCCCCCTTCCCTCCCCGCGGACGGTCAGCGGACGAAGCCGTTTCGCCTTGGCGCCGGCGTTCTCGTCCAGCGCGGCCCACTCCCCTCCATCGCCGCAAGGCAGCGGATCTATGATACGCTGGGCGAGGGGTGCTTGTCGCCGCTTTTGGGGGAAACTTCTCGCGGGTGGAAAAGCGCGCCAAGTGCTTTGCGTTGGGCAAAGGAGCTGCGCGGGCTGCTGGGGAAATGCAGGAAAAACTTGGCTTGCGCGGCCAGGGGAGGTTGCCGCTCGTTGCCTGTGGGGTGATCGTGTGAAAGAAGATGCGCTGCGCGCGTTGGACGAAGCGTTGCGTGCCGGGGCGAGCTATGCCGACGTGAGGGTCGTCCGCTGCCGCAGGCAGCTTATCGCTGCCGAGGACGAGCGCATTGCCCAGGTGAGCGACGAGGAGCGGTTTGGCTTTGGCGTGCGGGTCATCGCCGACGGAGCGTGGGGGTTTGCCTCGAGCGACCTGGTGTCCGCGGAGGAGATGTGCCGCATCGCGCGCGAGGCGGTGGCCATTGCCAAAGCGAGCGCCACGGCGTTGGAGAAGCCCGTGTCGCTCGTCCCTGAGCCGGTGCGCGAGGATGAGTTTCGCGGGCCATGCGAGCGCGACCCGTTTGCCGTGGACCTTTCCGAAAAAACGGGCTTGCTGCTGGAGATCCACCGCCGGCTGCTTGCCCACCCCGACGTGAAAAAGGCGCACAGCAGGATGTACTTCGACCGCGTGGAGCGCCTGCTCGTTACGAGCGAGGGCTCGATTTTAGAGAGCGACGTATATACCGCGGACATCTCATACCAAGCGACGGCGGTGGACCAGTCCGACGCCCGCTCGCGCACCTATCACCCGCCGCCGCGCACGGCGGGCTATGAGCACATTAACGCCCAGGACCTGCTTGAGAACACCACGCGCGTGGCGGAGCAGGCGGCGGAGCACCTGCGCGCGCCGGAGTGTCAGCCGTGCGTCACCGACCTTATCTTAGACCCCGGGCACCTGGCGCTGACCATGCATGAGTCGATCGGCCACGCCACGGAGCTGGACCGCGCGCTGGGGATGGAGGAGTCGCTCGCCGGGCGCACGTTTGCCACGCCGGACAAGCTGGGCAAGATGCGCTATGGGTCGGAGCTGATGAACATCATCGCCGACAACACCCTGCCCGGGGGCCTGGCGAGCATCGGGTTCGACGACGAGGGCGTGGAGGCCCAGCGCTGGGACATCGTTAAAGAGGGGATTTTCGTGGGCTATGGGACGAGCCGCGAGGTCGCCGGGGTGATTGGCCTGGAGCGCAGCCGGGGGTGCTGCCGCGCGGACAGCCACGCGAGCATTCCCATCGTCCGCCAGCCGAACTTCTACCTCGCCCCGGGCAAGGAGCCGCTCAGCCCCGAGGACCTCATCGCGGACACCAAAGAGGGCATCTACATCGAGGGCCGGGGGAGCTTTAGCATCGACCAGATGCGCCTAAACTTCCAATTCGGCGGCGACGCGTTTTGGAAAATCAAAAACGGCAAGCTGTGCGGAATGCTCAAGAACGTCACCTATCAGGCGATAACCCCGGAGTTTTGGGGATCGCTGGACGCTATTTGCGACGAGCGGTTTTGGGTGCTCGATGGGGTGCTCAACTGCGGCAAGGGCGACCCGATGCAACTGGCGCGCATGAGCCACGGCTCGGCCACGGCGCGGTTTAGGCAAATTAGCGTGGGGCAGGCCACGAAGTAAGGGGTGAGGACGATTAGCACCGAGGAGCCGAAGGCGATAATCGACTGCGCGTTGGCCGCGGCGAGCGCCGACGACCTAGTCGTTTTTCTCTCGCGGCGCTGCTCGGCGACAACGCGGTTTTCGGACAACGCCATTACCCAGAACGTAAGCAGCGAGGGGGCGCGGATAACGGTTACCGCGGCGTTTGGCCAGCGCCACGGGACGGCCGCGGGAAACGAGCTGGGCGAGGAGGCGGTGCGCGAGCTCGTGCGCCGCGCGGAGGACATCGCCCGCGCCGCGGAGCCCGACCCCGAGTATATGCCTCCTGTGGAGCCCCCGCAGGACTATCCCGAAGTTCCCGCGTGGTTCGAGCCGACCACGGCGTTTGGCCCGCAGCGCCGCGCGGCGGCCGTGCGCGAGGTCATCGGCGTGGCACGCGAGGGCGGCCTGCGCGCTGCGGGAAGCATTACCGTAAGCTGGCGCGAAGGGTGGCTGGGCAACTCGTGCGGGTTGCTCGCCGGCCACCGCGCCACGCAGGCGCGGCTTGTGGTCACGATGATCGCCGAGGACAGCTCGGGCTGGGCCGAGCGCACGGTCAACGATGTGACGGAGCTGGACGTGGCAGCGGTGGCCCGCGAGGCGCGGCGCTATGCGGAGCAGGCGCGCAACCCGGTGGAGCTTTCCCCGGGGCGCTATACAGTGGTGCTTACCCCGGCGGCGCTGGACGACATTATCTCGCCCATGGTCTGGGCGCTGGACGCGAAGGCCGCGGACGAGGGGCGCTCGGTGTTTCGCGGGGCGGAGGGGACGCAGGTCGCCGGCGAGGAGATTACCCTGCGCGGCGACCCCTCGTGCGCCGAGTGCCCGGGCGAGCCCCTGGGCGAGGGCGGCTTGCCCGCCGGCCCGGCGACGGTCATTGAGCGCGGGACGCTGAAGACGCTTGTTTATAGCCGATTTTGGGCGAAGAAAAAGGGCCGCCCGCCCGGCCCGTTCCTCACCAACGTGATTATCGACGGCGGCGAGGCAACGCTCGAGGAGCTTGTGAGCAGCGTAGAGCGGGGACTGCTCGTCAATCACTGTTGGTATGTGCGGCACGTGGACCCCATGCGCCTGCTGCTCACGGGGATGACGCGCGACGCGCTGCTGCGCATTGAGAACGGGGAGATCGTCGGCGGGGCGAAGCATATGCGCTGGAACGTCTCACCGCTGGACGTGCTGAAGAACGTGCGCGCGCTGGGGCGAGTGGGGCGAGCGGGCCAGGCGCTGCTCCCCGCGGTTGTCGTGGACGACTTTTACCTCAGCAGCGGGACGCTGTTTTAGCAAAAACAAGGGTAGCCGCGGGAACGCGAAGGTGAAACTGCGACGGGTGTCGCTCGTGGGTTGACGTGATGCCCGCGCCAGCGGGCGAGGAGGAAGAGGGGTAAGCAGGAGCTTCGGTTGCCCCCTGGGCAGGGCGCGTTACTTTACGCAGCGGAAGCCGATCGCCGGGCTGGCCTCGTCGGCGTCGGCAAACG
>CAZMGT010000020.1:0-55810 GCA_964565895.1 uncultured Armatimonadia bacterium | reverse complement strand
GATCTAACCGCCGCCGAAGCCAGCCGGGCAAGTGCCTCCCGCCGCGTCAGCTTCACCGTCGCTCACCTTCCTCTCGCCAGCGCAGGCTATTCGCCCCAGCCTGCCCCGTTCCTTGCTTAAGAAACTTCCCCTTGCTTTGGGGCTTAGCCTGCGCGCTCGCGCGTCATTGCGGCAAGGTCCATTTTTATGATTTCCCGCAGCGGGGGAAGTTGCGAAACCAAGCACAGAAGCAGTGAAAGGACAACCGCGACAAGATAAGTGCGCAAACTAATTACGAAGAGCATGGCCATCTGCTCCGTCTCGTAGGAGAGGAAAATATATCGCGAAAGCCCATAGCCGCAGGGCAACCCGACGAGCACGCCCAAACCCACGGCAAGCAGGTTCTCCACGGTAACCAGCCGCGTCATCTCGCGCACGCGCAGGCCCATCGCCCGCAGCGAAGCGAGCTCCGAGCGGCGCTCGAAAATGTTCATCGAGATCATGTTAAACGCCACTGCCGCAGCAAGCCCCACGCCGAACATAACCATCAGCCCGATATAGGCGTAAAACAGGGCCATCATCTCTTCAATCTGGCGCAGCGCGCGCTGCGTATCGTCAACATATACCACGCCATCCATGTCGTAGGCCCTGCGTTTGACGCTGTCTGCCAGCCGCGGGTCGGCTTTAATCAACACCCCGCCCACTTGCCCCTCGCCCAGGCCCACGCGCCGCCCCAGGCGCTCCATAATGAACTGCTCCGAGGCATAGAGCATATTGCCCACCGGCTGCTGAATGATCCCTCGCACGCGCGCAGGCGCCGAGGCACGCAGATAGCGCGAGTTAAACGCATAGTCCAGGCGCAACAGGTCGCCCGGCTCCACGCCCAAGCTGCGCGCCATGGCCCGCGTGAGCCACACGCCCTCGCCCTCGCCGCGCACCGGTCGCCCGCGCACGTCTACGAACTTCTGCAGCTTGCTTCCCGGCCGCAGGCCGGTAACCACTGTGTCGCGCGACACCCCGCCGCGGCTCACGCGCACGGGCAGCTCCACCGCGCTTTCCGCCCAGCGCACGCCCGGCCAGTGCTTAACGACCTCCACGATGTTCGCGCTGCGCGGCCGCTCGAAGGTAATCATTAAGTCGTAGTTGCGCACCTCGCGGAAGTAATAATCGAGTGTGGCCTCAAGCGAATCGATCTGCGCGACGGAGCTGATCATCAGGGCCATGCCAAAGGCCACGCCGATGGCCGTATATGCCGTGCGCTGCGCTTGGCGGAGGAGGTTGAGCAAGGGCAGCCGGGCAAGACAGGGCAGCCGGCCGAGGGCCGCGCTGAGCCAGCGCGGCGGCTCAAACTGCGCCGTTGCCCCCGCCTCCGGGCGGAGGGCCTCCGCCGGCGAAAGGCGCGCCGCGCGCCACGCCGGAACAAGGCTCGCGAGCACCGTCGTCCCCACGCCCAGTGCCGCGCCGAACGCCCCCGGGGCCCAGGGGTGGACGATCGCCGGGATGTCTACCCCCAGCGCGCGCAGATAATATCGCGTGATAACCCCGGCCATCCACGCCCCGGCGATCATCCCCAAAATCGCCCCGGGAAACCCGAGCACCGCCCCCATGTGCACAAAATGCAAGGCCACCTGCCACGCGCTTAGCCCGCTCGCTCGGAGGAAGCCAATCTGATGCCGCTGCATGTGCACCGTGCGCGACATTGCGGCATAGGCGGTTAGCGCTGCGCAGGTCAAAAACAGCGCGGGAAAGAGCACGGCCATCATGGCAAAGCCGTCGAGGTCCATCTGAAGCAGCGACTTGCTCGGCTGCTTCTCCTGGGGCTCGGGGAGCTGCGCCCCATAGCGCCGCAGGTTGGCGTAGGCAATGGCCATCGCCCGGTCGCGCAGCGCACGGTCCGCAGCGCAGCAGACCTCGTTTATCTCCCCCTCCATGCCGAAAAGCTCCTCGCTGTCGCGCCGAGCGATCCACGCCACGCCGAAGCTCGCGTGCGCGGGAAACAGGTATTGCCTGCTGCGCACGACGTAGAGATACTCCGGGCTTGTGGCAAACCCCACGATGCGGAACGGAATGCGCTTTCCTCGGACAACGACGCACACCAGCTCGCCGAGGCGATAGCCGTGGTATTGGGCAAACCTTTTTTCCAAAATAAGCTCGCGCCGCCGCCCGGGCTGAAGATAGCGCCCCTGCTGCACCCAAATATCGTTCACCTCGGGGTGCCGCCCCGCGGGGAGGGAGATCAGCCTGCCGCTCGTCGTGGGCACCGCGGCGTGGGGATGCTCAAACCGCACATCGCGCACAATCCGCCCCTCGGCGCGGCGCACGCCGGGGATTTGCTCAAGCTGCCGCGTTATCGCTCGCGGCCCGCGGTAGAAGGCAATGGTAAAGTCGGCAAGGTGCGTCTTGCGATAAAACGCATCGTACGATGCGCTGAGCCCGCGAAACGAGGCCCAGGAGGACTCGAACAAAAACACCCCGAGGAAAACCATCGCCGCGAGCGCCGCGGACTGCCCCCGGGCCGCCCACACGTCGCGCATGGCCTTTACGCTAAGCAGACGCACCGCTTACCACTTCAGCTCCTTCGGCTGCGCCGGCGCCTTGTTCTCCTTAAGCTCGGCGATGCTCCCGCTGCGCAGGCGCACGACGATATCGGCCATCTCCGCCTGCGGGTTGTTGTGGGTAACCATCATTACCGTAACCCCGTCCTCGCGGTTAATGCGCCAGATCGTCTCGAGGACGAGCACGCCGGTTTCGTAGTCCAAGTTGCCCGTGGGTTCGTCGGCAAGCAGGAGCCTGGGGCGCTTAACCAGGGCCCGCGCGATAGCCACGCGCTGTTGCTCGCCCCCGCTGAGCTGCCCCGGGTAGTGGTGCAGGTGCTCGCCCAAGCCGACGCGCTCGAGCAGCTCCGCGGCGTGGCCCGGGTTTTGCGAAAGCTCGCCCACAAGCTCGACGTTCTCCAGCGCGGTGAGCGTGGGGACAAGGTTGAAGAATTGGAAGACAAAGCCCACTGTTTGCCGGCGATATTCGGTAAGCTCCTCGTCGCCGAGCTTGGCGATGTCCCGGCCCTCGACGATAATCTCGCCCGAGGTCGGGCGGTCTAGCCCCCCAACGAGGTTCATTAGCGTCGTCTTTCCCGACCCACTCGGCCCGAGAAGGACAACGAGCGCCCCGCGCGGGACATCGAGGGTTACCTCGGACAGCGCGCGCACCGCCGTGCGACCGCTGCCGTAGACCTTGGTCACGTTGCGCAGGCGGACAATGTGCTCGTCGGCCATTGTTATTCCGTCGCGGCGAGGGTTGCGCGCACGCGCCGGCCAGGGGCGAGGCCGGTTTTCCCAGCGGTAACGACGATGTCGCCCTCGGCCAAGCCCTCGAGGACCTCGGCGAACTGGTAGTTGTTAAGCCCAATGCGCACCGCTTGCTTGCGCACCCGCCCCCCGCGTACGAGCCACACAAACGTCTCCTCGTCTTCCTGGATGATGGCGTCTACCGGGCAGAGCAGGGCATCGTTGCGCAGGGTTACCGTGGCGTCTACGTCAACTTCCACGCCGGGCTTAAACGATGGAGGGAGGCTGGGCAGGTCAACGCGCACACGGACGACCTTTCCGCCCGTGCCGTCCGGGTTGCGCGGCTCGGCGATCTCGCCGATGTGCGTAATGCGGCCCACGATGGGCTGGCTGAGATAGGCTGGGGCAGAGACGCGCATCTTTTGCCCCACAGCGAGTTTCCCCGCGTCGGTATCGTCCACCAGGGCGACGACCCAAGCGCTGTCCGGCTTAACAACAGCAAACAGCGGGCGGCCGGGGATGGCCGCGTCGCCGGCGTCGACATAGCGCCGAGCGACTCGGCCGTCAAACGGGGCGCGGACGACCTCTGCGGCGAGCATACTCTGCGCCGAGCTCCCGGGAACTCCCGGCTGCGCGCTCACGCGGCAGAGCGCTTCGCCCTCGGCCACCCAGTCGCCCTCGTCTCTATAAACCTCGCGCACCACCCCCGCGGCGTGGCAGGAAACCTTGGCCACCTTTCCCTCAACAACGCCGGGGCAGGAGATCGTTGCGCGCAGAGGGCCACGGCGCACCCGGGCGGCCTCTACCCGCGGCCCCAGGGCAACGCTCGCCAGCTTGTGCCCGACAAGCGCAAGGGCCACGGCGCCCAGAGCAATCCACAGCCAGGGGCGTTTTCGCTTCGTCGTTGCTCACCCGCTTCGCCGCGTGTCGTGCGCTTTGTGCGCGCGGCTTTTGTGCGTTTTTCTGGCGATGGGGCAAAAGCGCCTTTTTTTCTACGTATACGGTTTTCCCCCAAGCGACCCGCGCCCAAGGCAACGAAAATGTGACCGGATTTTCCTTGCACAGCGCAGGTGTTTGGCATAGTATGTAGTGCTTGGTCTGCTCGGGGTTTCTGAGCGGAAGACTACGCGGGCCAAGGCTCGCTGTGTGGAGAGATGAGCGATGGAAGTGGACGTCCAGCAGGTAATCGAGCGTATCGAGCGCACGCCGGTTCCCCAGGTGAAAAAGGCCGCGCTCGCCTATTCCGGCGGGCTAGATTCGGCGCTCTGCGTGGAGCTTTTGCGCAGGAAGTATAACGCGGAGGAGATCTTACCCATTACCCTCGACGTCGGCCAAGGCGAGGAGGAAATCAAGCTTGCCTTCGAAAAGGCCAAGCACTTGGGTATCGAGCCCCGCCTCGTCGACGCCAAAGACGAGTTTACCGAGGACTGGATGGCCCGCGCCATTCGCGCCAACTCCGACTACGAGGGCTATCCTGTCTCCACCTCGATGACTCGCCAGCTTATCGCCCAAAAGGTGGCCCAGATCGCCCAGGCCGAGGGCTGCGATGCCATCGTCGAGGGCTCCACAGGCAAGGGCAACGACCAGTATCGCATGCACAACGTGTTTAAGCTCTTCGCCCCAGCGCTGACCGTTCTCGTCCCCGTGCGCGACTTCGACCTTTCCCGCGTGGAAGAGGAGGAGCTCTCCAAAGCCTGGGGCATCCCGATTACCGATCCCATCCGCGGCGGCGACGACAAGACCATGTGGTGCCGCTCCATCGCCTCCGGGGCGATCGGCCTGAACATGGAGATCCCCGACGACGTGTGGATGTGGTACGTCCCGCCGGAGAAGGCCGAGCCCGAGCCGGCGACGATTACCATTACCTACGAGGCCGGGCTGCCCGTGGCCCTCGACGGCCAGCGCATGCCCCTCAAAGAGCTCATCCCCGCCCTTAACGAGCTCGGCGGAAAGCACGGCATCGGCAAGATCGACATCTTCGAGGACGGGATTATGGACCTTAAGTCGCGCGAGCTTTACGAGGCTCCCGCGGCGCAGATCGTCCTCAAAACGCACCGCGATCTTGAGGCCATGTGCCTGACCAAGGACGAGCTACAGTTCAAAAAGGGCGTGGAGCAGAAGTGGGCCTATATGGTCTACCACGGGGAGTGGTTCCATCCCCTGCGCAAGGCCCTCGACGCGTTCATCGAGGCCACCCAGGACGTGGTCTGCGGCGACATTACCGTCAAGCTCTACCGGGGGACGATCGACATCGTGGCGCGCGAGTCGGAGACCTCGCTGTTTTACCCCGAGATCCGCTCTATCGGGCCGGACGGCACGGGGTTTAGCCAGGTGCAGTGCACCGACGCGGCAAAGATTCGCGGCTTGCCGTTTGAGATCTTGGCCAAGCGCGCGGAGAAGATGCAAAAGGGCGCCGGCGGCTAGCTGGCCTGCGGAGGGAGGGCCCGCGCGTGGCTTTCCCCACAACCACCGTGGGCGGCGTAGAGGTCTCCCGCCTCATCTGCGGGAGCAACACGTTTTTCGGCTACTCGCACTTCAGCGCCGCGCGCGACCGCTGGCTTAGGCGATACTTCACCCTCGAGCGCATCGTTGAGGTAATGGCGGCGTTCGCCAAGCACGGGGTGAACGCCGTCATTAGCCCCAACGTCGAGCCCATGTTCCGCTGCCTCCAAATGCTCAAGGACCAAACGGGGCAGGAGTGGGTGTGGATCTGCACCCCCTGGGGCGAGGATCCCGAGGACCTCAAGGACAACATTCGCTGGTGCGCCGACCACGGGGCTAAGATCTGCATGCCCCACACAAGCTACGTAGACGCCCGCGTCGTCCCCGCGGAAAACCGCATTGTGGGCATGGAGGAGATCTGCGCGTTTATCCGCGAGCAGGGGATGATCCCCGGGCTCTCTACTCACCGGCCGGAGGCGATCCGCTGCGCCGACGAGTCTGGGCTAGACGTGGAGACGTATATCGCCATCTACAACCCCATTGGCTTTCTCTGCCCGCTGGAGACGGACTGGATGCAGCGGGTTATTAACAACGCCAAAAAGCCGGTAATGTGCATTAAGCCGCTGGCTGCGGGGCGCGTGCTTCCTCCGACGGGCCTGCGCTTTGTGTTTAGCACCATTCGGCCTATCGACATGGTTTGCTTGGGCTGCTTAAGCCCCGAGGAAGTAGACGAAGACGTGGCCATCGTGCGCGAGGTCCTGGAGGGAGCGGAAGCGCAGCGCGAGCTGCAGTATACGCGGAGCAAAAAGCTCATCGCCGGCTAGCGCACAGCGGGGCTACCCCACCCAAGCCCTCGCCCGGCCGTCCAGCGTGCGGGCGATCTCCTCGGCCAGGGCCCCATCGGCGCGCACACGAAAGCGCTCGCCCAAGACAATTCGCCGCTCGTCTTGCCCATCGCGCACAAGGTGCAGGACGACCTCAGCGGACCCTGGCGCGCTTTCGATAAGCTTGCGCAGGAGGGCCAAGCGCTCGTTCGTCGCCTCTGCCTCGGGAAGCTCAACATGCAGCCGCGCCGGCGGGGCGGGCTCTGCCGCTAGCTCCTCGGGCATCCACTCCACGTCGTCGTCGATGACGAGCTCCTCGTCGGCCACGGGGGCTTGCTCTTGGGCGAGGGCGCCGTCGATCGTCGGCGCCTGGTCCAGGGGGAGGATGTCGTCGGCGAGGATTTTCGCGGCCACCTGCTCCTCGGGCCCGCCGGGTGGTTCATTTTTGCCGGTAACGACGATGCGCGCGTCGGTATGCAAAAACGGCTGGGCCTTTTTGTAGACCGAGGGGAAGACGACGACCTCGACCTCGCCGTCCGGGTCCTGCACGGTAAGGAACATCATGGGCTGGCCGCTGCGGCTGCGGTGCGGCGTTGCCCGGCTGATAATCCCTCCCACAGTAACCTTTGTTCCCGCGGCGACGTGGGCGAGCTCCGCCGACGTATGCGTGACCTTTTCCCGCAGCTCGTCGTAAAGATGCCGCAGGGGGTTGTCCGAGACATACATTCCCAAAAGCTCTTTTTCCGCGGCAAGCAGTTGCTCCTCGCTCCACTCAGGGACATCGGGCAGTTGCTGGGCGACAAGCGTCGCCTCCTCCGCGGAGACATCGTCGAACAGGCTCGCCTGCCCCGCTTTGCGGTCGCGGTCGGCCTTTTGCCCCGCGGCATAGGCGGCGTCGAGCGCGGCAAGCTGCGCCGCGCGCGAGCCGAAGCGGTCGAACGCCCCGCAGCGGATAAGCGCCTCCGTCGCCGCGCGGGTTACCGTGGAGCAGGGAATGCGCCGGCAAAAGTCCCACAGATCGCGAAACGGGCCGCTTTTGCGCGCCTCGAGGATCGCCGCGACAACGGCCCGCCCCACACCCTTTACCGCAGCGAGGCCAAAGCGAATGTTGCCCTCGCTGTCTACGGTAAAGTCGGCCTCGCTTTCGTTTATGTCCGGCGGTTTTACCTCAACCCCGAGCCGCCGCGCCTCCTCGGTATACACGGCGACCTTTGCCTTGTTGTCCATAAAGCTGCTCAGCTGCGCGCAGATGAACTCCGCGGGATAGTGGCATTTTAGGTAGGCCGTCTGGTAGGCGATGATCCCATAGGCCGCGCTGTGCGGCTTGTTAAAGCAGTAGCTGGCGAAGTGCGCCATTTGGTCGAAGATCTCCTCGGCGACCTTCGGGTCCACGCCGCGCTGCTTTGCGCCCTCGATAAACTGCTCGCGCATGCGCTCCATAACCTCGAGCTTCTTCTTGCCCATCGCCGAGCGCAAAATATCCGCCTGGCCCATGGAAAAGCCGGCGAGGTCGCGCGCGATTTGCATAATCTGCTCCTGGTAGACCATCACCCCGAACGTCTCCTCGAGGATTGGCCTAAGCAGCGGGTGGCGATATACCGGCGGGCGCTTGCCCTGCCGCCCGGCGATATAGTCCTCCAGCGCGCCGGTTTGAATCGGCCCCGGCCGATACAGCGCGACAAGCGGGAACATATCCTGAATGGACTTCGGCTGCAGCTCGGCGACGAGCCGGCGCATCCCCGCGCTTTCCAGTTGAAACACCGCCGCCGTCTCCCCCCGGCCGAGCATTTGAAACGTCTCCGCGTCGTCCAGGGGAATGTCGCGCAGGGTAAGCTTTATCCCCCGTGTGCGCTCGATCATGCGCAGGGCGCTGCTCAACACGGTAAGCGTCTTTAGCCCGAGAATGTCCATTTTCTCCAAGCCCACGCGCTTGAGCGAGTCCATGTCGTACTGCGTGGTTAGCCCCTCGTCATCTTGGTGGCGGAACACGGGGGTAAGGTCGGTAAGCGGCCGGTCGGCAATGACCACCGCGGCGGCGTGGGTCGAGGCGTGGCGCGCCAGGCCCTCGATCTCCTGCGCCGTGCGCAAAAGCTCGGCCAGCGGCCCACCCGCTTCCAGGACCTCCTGCAGCCGCGGCTCAACTTTCACCGCGCTGCTCACGTTGGACATGGGCGGGACGAGCCGCGCAATGCGGTCTACCTCGGGCAGGGGAATGTTCAGCGCGCGCCCCGCGTCGCGAATCGCCGCCCGCCCCTGCAGCGTCCCGAACGTTACCACCTGCGCCACGCGATCCTCGCCGTACTTTCGCGTGACATACTCGATAATCTCCCCGCGCCGGTCGTCGGCGACGTCGATGTCGGCGTCGGGGGGATCGTTGCGCTCGGGATTTAAGAACCGCTCAAACGGCAAGTTCAGCTCCAGCGGGTTAAGGTCGTGAATCCCCAACACATAGGCGACCAGGCTGCTCCCCGCCGACCCGCGGAACCCGATCAATATCTCCCGCGAGCGGGCATACTGGCAGATATCGCCGACCATCAGGAAATAGCTGGCATAGCCCAGCTCGGTAATCAGCTTCAGCTCGTATTCCAAGCGCTGGCGGATCTCCGCGGTGACCTTGGGGAAACGCTCGGGCAGCCTCTGCCAGCACAGCTCGCGCAGATACTCCTCCGCGCTCTTGCCGTCGGGTGTGGGAAAGTGGGGCATTAAAAACCCGCCCAGCTCAAGCTCCAGGTTGCACCGCTCGGCCACGGCCAGGGTGTTGTCCAGCCATTTTTCGTTCCCGTCCATTGCCGCGAGCATTTCCTCGCGCGTTTTAAACCAAAACTGGTCCGTCTTAAACGAAAGCCGGTCTTCGTCCTCAATCGCCTTGCCCGTCTGAATACACAGCAGCACGTCGTGCATCCGCGCCTGCTCGCGGTAGGTATAGTGGCTGTCGTTGGTGGCCACGATCGGGATATCGAGCTTGCCGGCGATCTCCACAAGCTGGGGGTTAATCCGCCGCTCTTCCTCCAGCCCGTGCCACATGAGCTCGATGAAAAAGTTCTCCTTGCCGAAAATCTCCCGATATTCGCCGCATACGCGCACAGCCCGTTGCGGGTCGTCGCGCAGGAGAGCCACGGCAACCTCGCCGGCGATGCACGCGGTCATCGCAATAAGCCCCTTGTGATACTCCTGGAGCAATTCGCGGTCTACGCGGGGCTTGGTATAAAAGCCCTCCAGGCACGCCCGGCTGACTAGGCGCATAAGGTTGCGGTAGCCCTCTTCGTTTTGCGCAAGAAGCGTTAGGTGGTAGCGCTCGCTGTCTAGCCGGGGGTCGCGATCGTGGCGCGTACGCGCGGCGACGTAAACCTCGCACCCGATAATCGGCTTAACCCCGTGCTCGCGGCAGGCGTCGAAAAACTCAATTGCCCCGAACAAATAGCCATGGTCGGTGAGCGCGAGCGCGGGCATGTTTAGCTCCGCGGCGCGCGCGGCAAGGTCCGCTATGCGGGAAGCGCCATCGAGCAGGCTATACTCGCTGTGTACGTGCAGATGAACAAACGGCTTTTCAGCCACGGCACTCTCCGCGCGAAACGAAGCGTGGTTTGCAACTATGGGCTGCCCGCGTGCTCCTCGATCGTGTTGTTGAGCTGATACATCGCGGCCTTCGCTTCCTCAAGCTCGGCTTTCATAACGAGCAGCGAGCCCCGCTGGCCGGCGCGGGCAGCGCCGTCTAGGTGCTCGATTACCTTCTCGGCCAAGCTGCGCGTCTCGTTGTCGACCACCGCCTGGGCAAGCGCCGCCAGCTCCTCGCGCGCCCGCTGGCCAATCCCTCGCTCAAGCAGCGTCCGCGCGTTCTCTAAATGCCCCCGAAACGTCTTCAGCGAGGTGCGCAGGCGCACGTCGTCGGCGAGATCCTCCACCGTGTCCAGCGCGGCGATCGCCCCGTGCATGTCGCCCGTCCCCGCGAGCACGTCCGCGCGTTGGATGCCTTGCAGGACGAGCACGGAGGGGATCTCCGTTTGCAAAAAGACCACGGCGTTGCGCGCCAGGCGAATGTGCTCCTGCGCGGCGTCTACATCGTTTTGCTGCACGGCGCGCTGGGCTTCGGAGATCTGGCGGTCGGCGACCTCGGCGTCGGCGGCAAGCCGCCAGGTGAGCGAATGCACCAGGGGCGTGGGCTTGCGCTCGGGCTGCGCCGTGGGCGTGATCTGGGGGGTCGGCGTTGTCCGCTTCTCCGCGCGCGCCGGGGTGGGTGTCTTCTTGGCGCGGGGCTTCTCCGGGGTGGGAGTGGCCTCTTCTTGCTCCTCTTGTTCGGGCTTTTCCTCCTCGGGTGTCGCTTGTTCCTCGGGTGTGGGCGAAAGCTCGGGCGCGGGCGAAGGCGGCAGCTCGGGCGAAGGGGCCACGGCGACCTTCTCCGCGGGCAGCCACTCGCCGCAGCGGGGAACGGAAACGGCAACCGCACCCGCAATTACAAGCAGAGCAACAAGCACGTATGCGGCTCTCCAGCTCATCGGGCAACACTCCCTCGGCCGGCCCGGCGCAGCACGGCGCGCGCGGGCTGCGCGCATTATAACAAGGCCCCTACGGCGCGGCAAAGCGCCCGCTCAGCTCACCCGCTCCGGCCTCCCGCTGGCCAGCGAGCGATAGGCCGCCTGGCACATGGCAACCGCCCTGCGCCCCTCTGCCCCGGGAATGGTTACCGGCTTGTCTTCGAGCACTGCCTCAACAAACTCGCGCAGCTCGCGCTGCACCCCATATTCCTGCTCCAGCTCCTGCGGATCTACTTCGCGCTCCTCGCCGTCGAAACGCTTTACGGTAAACTTGCCCCAGCCGCGGTGGAAAATCGTCCCCTCCGTCCCCCAAATCTTGCCGTCGTAGGTGCGCAAGGCGCTGGCCAACCCCGCGGCGAGGTGCCCCACGCCGTTGTTTTCAAAGGAAATGTTCAGCAGCAAAAGGTCCTCGTAGTCCACCGTCTGGTCCACATACTGCCCGCCGATGCAGTGCACCGCTTGCGGCTCGCCGAGCACGCAGCACATAAAGTCCAGCTCGTGCACGCTAACCTCAAACAGCACGCCCCCGCTCGTCGCCCGCACGTCGCGCCACTGCTTGCGCGCCCCGCCCCAACCCGACGACACGCGCGTCGTTTGCATGGCAAACGGCTTGCCGATCTCCCCCTCGCGCACAATGCGCAGCATCTCGGCAAACGCCGGAATATAGCGCAAAACGTGGCCGATCATCAGCTTTACGCCGGCCTCTTCGCACGCGGCGATCATCTGGTCGCACTCTTGTACGGTAAGCGCCATGGGTTTTTCGCAAAACACGTGCTTTTGAGCTTGTGCCGCTTGCAGGCACAGGGCACAGTGGCTGTCGCCCGGCGTGGCGATGACCACCGCCTGGACCTCGTCGCACGCGAGAAGCTCCGCGGGGTCGGCAAACGGTTTTGCGGAAAACTCTTCCGCGGCGCTGCGCAGCGCCTGCTCGTCTGTGTCGCACACAGCGACGACCTTTGCCATCGGCTCGAGCGCCTTGGCGTTGGTCGCCAGGCTGCGCCCCATCGAGCCGCAGCCGACAATCCCTAGCCCCAACGTTGCCATAGCATCCTCTCCTGCTTCGCTTGGCCAAAATACACTTTTTCGGGCACGTCTGCTGTTGGCCGATGTTTGTCTTGTGCGGCTTTGGCGCAATGTCCTTCTCCGCGGGGCAAAACGCGCCTTGCCGCGCAGCGCTGTTGGCACGAGTGTGCCGCTCGTGCTAACGCGGCCGCTGCTTTACTGCCTCATCCAAGGGCCGAGGAATAGTATTACGGTAATAGTAAACAGCGAAATCCCCAGGGCAACAAACGCCAGCGTTTTGCCCCTGCGGTTGCGCGCGGTTACGTCGTAAATGGCAACCACGGAAAGGGGCAGGCTAACGCACGGGCTGCACAAAATCGAGCTGACCAGGGCGGCGATCGCCCAGCCGGAATAGGGTATAAGCTCCGATGGGGTAAATGTCGCCGGGGGCGGGGTATATGGCGCGGCAGGCGGCGGGGGATACGGCGCCGCGGGGGGCGGGGTATATGGCGCAGCAGGCGGCGCGATAGGCGTGGGCTGCGGAGGCTGGCGCGCGGCTGGCGTGGGCATCGCTGGGGGCTGTTGTGCCGCTTGTTTTGCGCGGAGCTGGAGCGCTTTTATCTCGCGCAGGCGCTGTAGCTGGTTGGTAATTCGCCGGTTGTTGGGAAAATAGCGGAGAAATTCCTCGCACTGCTCAATCGCCTTGTCGTACTTGCCCTCGGCCTCGTAAATGTCAATGAGCAGGGCACGCGCTTGGGCGTTTTTCGGCCTAAAGCGGAGGAGCCGCAGCAGGTCGTCGATCGCCTTTTGGTTGTCCTCCCAGGGGTGGCGAAAAGCGGCGCTCGCCCGTCGGAGAAGCTCCTTTTCCTCGCCAGGGGCAAGCGGGCGCACGACCTCTTGCCTCTCTGCCGCAGGCTCTTCGGCTTCGGGGAGAAAGGGCATTGCCGGCTCGGGAGGTCGCGGGGGCTTCTCCTCGTCCGGAGAGCCGGGCGGCCCAGCGAGAGGGCCTGGCGGCGGTGTTTGGCTCGTTTGGCCCGCTGGCGGAAAGGACGGGGGCGATTGCTCTTGCCACGGGGAGCTGGGCGCAGAGGGCGGGCTCGGCGCGGTTTGTTCCCCTGGGGCTTCGCACAGTTCAGCCCCGCAGCGGGGGCAGACGGAAAACAGTGCGCCGCTATAGCGCCTGCCGCATTGCGGGCAGAACCTATGGGCCATGCCCCCCGCCCCTCTCGCGGGGACATGTTCTGCGTCCGCCGGGCATCTCCTTCGCCCCGAAGCCCGAGATCGTCTCTCTCGCCGCGCGAGGAAGGCACTGCTCGGCGCTTTGCGAACTATTCGCTCCGGTGCGTGCAATGATTGGCCTATTGCGCAATGGCTTGTGCTTAGCGTTCTCGCTCGCTTTCTTGGCGCCGGCGTGGTCCGTCGGCGAGCCGCCGTGGATTATCCCGCCTCCGCGGCCCGAGCTGCAGCGGATGGCCTTCGCCGACCGCCTCCCCGCGCTGGTCGCTCTCCGTTGCCACAACCCACCGCAAATCGACGGCAAGCTCGACGAGGAGCTCTGGGCCCGCGCGCCCTCTGCGGGCAGTTTCTGGTCAACCGGCGCTCAGCCCAAGCTGGCCGATGCCTGGACGCGCGTGAGGCTCGCCTGGGACGACGAGGCGCTTTATCTCTCCGCTACGCTATGTGCCTACTATCCCCAGTCGCTGTTTTACTGGGACCCAGAGGCCGAGCGCTCGTTCGACGGCCAAGCGCTTGAGCTGCTCCTCGATCCCGAGCATGGGCATCGCTATTACCTGAGCGTTACCCTCAACGCCGACGGGACAACGAGCGCATCGCGCAGGCTTTCCCCCGGGCTTGCCCCGCCCGACTGGGCGCCGGAGCTAATCGAATGCGCCGTCGCGCAGAGCAAGTATACGCTGACGCTTGAGGCCAAGCTCCCCTGGGAGGCTCTCGGGCTTTCCCCGCCTGAGGGCGCCTGCTGGGCGGCGAACTTTATCCGCCGCGGCGTGACCTATGGCGACGACCCGACGATGTGGGCCCCCACGTTCTCCGCCGCCGAGGTAAAGCCCGAGCGCTTTGGCGACCTGTGGTTTGTCCAGCCGCGGCTTTCCATTTCCGGCCTGCGCTGGGACGAGCACATGCTCGGCGCAAACACCCTGCGCCTGTGGGCGCAGGCCTCGGCGCCTCTGCGCGTAACGGCGGTCGTCGTTCACGAAACGCCGTTTGCCCGACCTGTACGCAGCGAAACGCCCCTTCTCCTCGGGCCGCAGCGCAAGCTCTACGAGATCCCATACGTCATCCGCCAGCCCGGCCACGGCACGCTGCGCTTGGAGCTGCTCGGCGAGTCGGGCGAGGTGCTCTACCGCTCCTCATACCCGATAAACGCCGCCGCCGTGGCCCGGCTGCCTGGGCTGGGCGAGTTTGACTTTCGCATACCCCATCGTGTCTACGGCTGCGGCGAGCCGGTGCGCGTGGAGTTTTCCGCGCGGAGGTTCGAGCGCGACCTTGCCGTGCGTTTCCCCCTAACCTGGCGCCTCCTTTTGCTCGATGGCCGCGGCGAGATTCTCGCGCAGGCGCCCGCGCTGTCCGTAGACGAGGTGCGGCTGCGCTGCCTGCGCCTGTGCGCGGAGTTCTCGCTTCCCGCGGACGAGCGGGGAGAGTTTGTGGTCAGGGCCGAGGCGCGCGACGCAACCGGCCGGCTGATCGCGCAGGCAGACCATGTCCTGGCCTGCGATCCAGAGACCATGGATCGCCTGGGAATGGCCTGGCTGTGGCGGTTTTGCCGCAGCCTGCGCGAAGGGACGGCCAATGTGGGCATTCGCGCGCGATATATCGAGCCTACGCTGGCCTATCGCATACAAGCTGCGTGGCGCAAACTAGAGCAGGCGCCATATCGCGCCGACGAGCTAGGCCAGAGCTTCTGGGACGCCTGGCGCGAGCTAGACCCCGCCTGGCGCATGGCCCAGCGTGTGCTCGCTTTTCGCTCGCCGTTCTACCGCGCCTCGGGAACCTTCCTCTGCGCCTACCGCAGCTCGGTGGACGACTCGCTCCAGCCGTTTGGGCTTTACGTTCCCCCTTGGGAGCCGCCGGAGGAGCCGGCGCAAGAGCCACAGCCGGGCGAGGCGCTCGAGGCCGCGCTCGCTCCCCCGTGGCCCTACTCTTGGGCCGAAGGGTTCCCCGTGCTCCTTGCCCTGCACGGCTGGGATGGCGCCAACCGCGGCTTTCGCTTCCCCACGGGCCCCCATGCCTATAAGAGCGAAGCGGCGAAGTATCGCTGGCTCGTCGTTTGGCCGTTCGGCAGGGGAAACCAGGACTGGCGCGACTCCGCAGAGACCGACCTCTTCGAGGTCCTGGACACGCTGGACCATCTGCTGGGCATTAACCGCCGGCGCATTTACCTCAGCGGCGTGTCCATGGGCGGGCGGGGGACGTGGCACCTGGCCATGCGCCGGCCGAGCATGTGGGCCGCGGCGTTGCCCATCGCCGGCGCGGCGATGGGCTCCGTGTGGGGCGTATGGAACGAGGAGCGGCTTACCCCTAACCTAATGAACCTGCCCATGTTCGTCGTCCACGGAGCGTGGGACGCCGTCGTCCCCGTGGAGGACGACCGGCGGCTGGTCGAGTCGCTGCGCGAGCTCGGTTACGACTGCACCTATCGCGAGGAGGACGGCGGGCACTCCGGCTTTCCCGAGCTTGCCCCCACGTATTTCTCCTGGCTCAACGAGCATGTGCTTAACCCCTATCCCGCGCGCGTGCACTTTGAGACAGACTCTCTCCGCTGGTCCACGGCCTACTGGGTGAGTATCGAGGGCATCGAGCAGGAGGAGCAGCTAGCGAAAATCGACGCCGCCGTTGCCGAGGGAAACTGGGTTTACGTTACCTGCGAGAAGGTCTTGCGTTTTGCCCTGCGCCTCGGCGAACACCCGGAGATCGACGCCACCCGCCCGGTGCAGGTAGTCGTTAACGCCCAGCCGGTTTACGTGGGCGAGCTTCCCCAAAGCGGCGCTTTGTGCTTCGTCCTCGCCGGTGGGCGCTGGCGCGTGGCCGATGCCGCTTTGCCGGCGGACGACCCTCCGTTGGCCAAGCGCCCGGGCGTTCAGGGGCCGATGCGCGACGCTACATTTTCGCGCTTTTTGTTCGTCTATGGCACGCAGGGCGACGATCCGGAGAAGGTCTCTGCGAACTTCTACATGGCCAAGCAGGCCGCGGATACTTGGCGCCGCTGGTGGTGGGGCGAGCCGCGGCTAAAGGCCGATGTTGAGCTTTCGCCCCAGGATATTCGCGAGGCAAACCTGCTTCTTTATGGCGGGCCGGAAAGCAACGCGTTTTGCGCGAAAATTGCCGCAAAGCTGCCCCTCCTTAGCGGCAAGCCGATACCGACCCTCGCCGCGCCCCCGCGGGGCAAGCTGGCGTTTAAGTTCATCTATCCCAACCCGCTTAACCCCAAGCGCTACGTGCTCATTTTCGCCGGCCCCACGCCGCTTAGCCAGTTGGCCATCGGCAACGCCGGCGAGGTTACCCCGTGGCCTGTGCCGCTGGGGATGTTCGACACCGACTTCGCCCTTGCCGAGGTAAACGACTGGGACGTTATGCGGCCCATCCTCGAAGGGAGCTTTGACGCCACCTGGCGCTGGCCCCCCGCGCCCAAAGAGCTTCTTTTCGCCACCGGCCCGCACTGGAAAACCTGGGACGAGGAGGAGCCGGGCTGGCAGAGCGTTGACTTCGACGACGGCCACTGGCGCCAGGTCTACACGCGCTTTCGTAAGGAGCTCGACGACTCGTGTTGGGTCCCCTATACCTTGCGCAACTTCCGCCGCCTGCGCCCCCAATTTCTGCCCCCCGTGCAGGTTATCTGGCACCCCGCACCCAGCGACGGCTGGGCGCGCTACTTTCGCGGCACGTTTTGGCTGGCCAAGCTTCCCGCAAAAGCCTCCGGCCGCCTGTGGCTTAAGGACTACGGCGCGCTATATATCAACGGCCGCGAGGTCTACCTTGGCTACGAAAGCCAGGGCATTTACGACCTAGACCTTACGGACTATCTCCGCCTCGGCAAAAACGTTGTGGCCATTCGCGCGGGGGCCACCGAGGGCGAGCGGGGGATTCTTTTCCAGTGCGTCGCCGAAGAGCCCTCAGCGGAGCAGGCCTCGCCCTAGCCCACACCTTGCCGCCTATCGCTGCTCAAAGCCCAAAAAGTCGCCCGTCTCGCGCTGCCATTGGCCAAGCAGCGCCGAAAGCTCGCGCTCCTCAGCCGTCGGCTCGTCTTGGATTAAGTTGTGCAGCTCAAACGGGTCCTCCTGCAGGTCATAGAGCTCGGAAATATCGCCTGAGTTCTCGATATACTTGTAGCGTTCGGTAATTACCGCGCGCTGAAAGTAGCCCGGGCCGAAGTTGCCGTTATACTCGCAGAACACGGCCTCGCGGCCCGCGGCGTTGGGGTTTTCGATAACCTGCCGAAGGGAAACCCCGCTTATCCCCTCGGGAACGGCTGCTCCGGCGTAATCGAGCAGCGTTGGCATAATGTCTACGTGGCTCGCTAGCTGGCCCCGCCGCCCAGCCACTGCCCCGGGCGCGCGGACAAGACAAGGCAGGTGAATCGCCTCCTCATAGCACACCATCTTCTGATGCAAGCTGTGGCAGCCGAGCATCTCCCCATGGTCGGGGAAGAACATTATCACTGAGCTCTCCAGCGCCCCGCGCTCCTCAAGCGCGTCGAGGACAACGCCCACGCACCGGTCGGCGAAGGTGACCATGCCGTAGTACACGGCGATCGTGGCCAGCCACTGCTCTCGGCCCTGGCTCGCCCCGAGCTGCCCGGGAAGGTGGCGCAGGTGCATCTTTGGCTTGCTGGCAAGCGGCGCGAGGAAGTTCGGCGGCGGTAGGACCTCCTCCGGCTGATACATGCTGAAGTATGGCTCGGGAACAACCACCGGCGGGTGCGGCAGCCAAAAGTTGCAAAACAGGGCAAACGGCCTCTCCCGCGGCGCCTCGCGCACAAACTGCGCCGCCTGCCGGGCGATCCACATGTCGTAAAAATGCTCCTCGGCAATGGGGTGCCGCCCCACGCGCGGCGAGCTGTATTCCCGCACGATCTCCCGGCCATACATCACCTCGCGGCAGGCTTGGCGAAAGGCGCTTAGGTCCGGCTCCTCAAGCCCGCGCTCGGCGAGATACTCCCGATACTGCCCGCGGCTGGCGTAAACGTGGACGCTTTCGCGTTCGCTCAGCCGCGGCTGAGCGTGGATGTGGTCTACCCCAATATGCCCCACGTAATACCCTTCCCCGAAAAGCACGTCGTAAATGAGCTTCTCCCCCTCGTGCAGCAGGGCATACTTTCTCTCAGGAAGCCGCGAGCCGTTGAGCAGCACGCCGTGCTCGTGCGCATAGCGCCCCGTGGCAATGGAGCAGCGCGCCGGCGCGCACAGGGGGCACGAGGAGTAGTAGCGGTCGAAGATCACCGCCCCCTCGGCGAGGCGGTCCAGGTTTGGCGTGCGCACGACGGTTGCCCCATAGGCCCCGAGGCAGTCGCGCCGGTGCTGGTCGGTCATCAGGACGACGATGTTTGGCCGGTCGCTTGCCTCGCTCATCGCTCTCCCTTTCCGCGTGTGTCTTAGCTATTGCCCCTGTCCCGAGCGCCTTGGTTCGTTTGCGTTCCACTGCTTCGCGCTCTGGCCTTGCTGGCACTGGCTCTGCGAGAGCCAACGGCCACGCCCTCGCCGGCTAGCGCAACAGGCGCAAAAGGTCCGGCCCGGCGCGCATATAGCGCGGGTCGGGCGGGCGAAGGTGCCGCGGCGGCCCAGCGGCCTCTGCCGCCCAGCTTACCGAATAGTCGGCGACCGGCAGAAGCTTTCCCTCGCGCGTAATAAGCCACGTCCCCGTCCCTTCCCCGCCGGCGGCCTCAAAGGCGATCGCCGCGCCGGGGAGCACGGAAAACGTGCGCGCGAACTTGTCCGGAACAATGGGCGCCAGCGTGGCTCCTGCCGGCTTGAGGACAAACAGGTTTCCGCCGCTCGGCGCGCCGTTTGCGCTGCGCAAAACCAGCCGATCTTCGCCGGCAAGCCAGCGCATTTGGGCAATGTCATATTCGCCGCTAAGCCGCGCCGCGCGCCCCTTCGTGTCCGCGACAAACACCTCGCGCCGCAGGTTTTCGCCGATCGCACAAAACGCGACGTAGTTTCCGCTCGGCGCCCACTGCACCCACTCCACGGGCTCGCGCGGCAGGCGCAGTGCGGCAAGCTCGGGCAGGGGGAGGCTAAGCATGTTTGCCGCATCGGCAGGCGACTTGCTTACCTCGTTGGGCCAGGGAACCTCGGCGACCAGCTCGCCCGTGGGGCGCACTATGCGCAGGGTAAGCCGCGGCGCGCTGGGCGCCGGCCCCAGAGCGATCATCGTCCCTTGCGGCGACCACTGGGCGAAGCTTGCGTGCTCCGCAAGAACCTCAGGCCGCCCCGCGCCAGGCCTGACGATGACCGCGCGCTCGGCGAGCCGCTCGCCTGCCCCCCTCGACCCCGCCGCCGGCGCTGGGCCAACGCGCTCGATAGCTATCAAAGCTCCGTCTGGGCCGAAGACGGCGTCGCGCGCCTGGTCTGAGACCTTCACCCGTTGCCTGCCGTCGGCGGAGACAAGCCACATTCTCCCCCATGGTCCGCGCAAGCCGGCCTCTAAAATGGCCAGCCACTTGCCGTCCGGCGACCACAGGGCATATCCCGGGCGGTCGTGCACGCGCCGCGGCGCCGAGCCGTCGACGAAGAAGAGATACACGCCGGCTCCCTTTGCCCCGGCTTGCGCCGCCGTTGCGCAAAACGCCTGGCCATCGGGCGAAAACTCAAGCGGCAGGCTAACGAGCATTCCCCGCGGGGTAAACAGCTTTGGCTCGCCCTGTTCCGCGCAACGATAGAGCGCGCAGCGCGTGGGCTCGCCCAGGGCAATGAGCAGCCCGCTGCTGTCCGAAAGCCAGACGGGCTGGGCGCAGGAGAGAATTTTTCCGCTGACCAGGAAAACCTTGTTTTCCTGCCCGTCGAAGACATACGTCGCGTATCTCCCCGCAAACACCTCGTAGCAAAAGGCAAGCTTTGAGCCGTCCGGCGACCAGGCCGGCATGCGCACATCGAGCTTGCCGCTCACCGGCACGGCCTCCTCGCCCACGCGGCCCACGAGCAACTCGCGATACTCCATCTGCGTTTGCGCGACTACAGGCACCATCCCGTCGTCGCGCACGTCGCCGCGCGTGAGCACTTGCAGGCTCCCGCTGATCCGCCGCGCTGGGCCCCCGCTGAGCGAAGCGGCGTAGATGGCAAACATCCTTGTTCCGCGGTGCTCGCGCATGAGCAAGGAGAGAAAAATCGCTTGGCCGTCTTTCGACCAGCCGACGTATTCCGCAGGCAGCCCGGCCGAGACCGGCCGCAGGGCGCTGCCCGTGCCCGGCCATATGCCCGGGTAAAACCGCGCCCCGGGCGCAGCGCGCGTCAGGGCGAGCAGCTCGTGCCCGCCCGGGCGAAAGGCAATGCTCCGCACCTCGCCTGTGGCAATGTGGGCCATGGCCTGGCCCGTTTGCGTGCGGAAAACGGCGATCTCCCAGCCCGCGCCCGCGGCCTGGCAGGGAAAAGCAACGAACGCCTCGTCGTCGGAGAACACCGCAGGCAGGCAATTTTCGCCTTGAAACAGCACCCGCGGCTGCGCGCCGGCCGCGTTGGTGTCTACAAGCGCGACCAGCGCTCGCGGCCCCTGCGCGCTTTCCGCGCGGCGGCCCTTCGTTTGCACCGCCCTTACCGCGAGCCAGCGGCCCGTTTTGCTCCACGCAAACGAGACGAGGCCCTCGCCTTGGCACAGCGGCTGGGGCTTTTCTCCGCCAATGGGCCAAAGGTATACGCCGCCTTCGGCCAACGCGGCGAGGCACCGGCCGTCGGGCGAGATGCTCGCCCGCTTGGGGTTAACGATCTCCGGCGCGCGCCAAACCTGCCCTGTGGCGCTGTCGAAGACATAAAGCGATGTTCCCGCGGCGCTGCTTGCCCCGTGGGGATAGGCGGCGAAAACCACCCGGCCCCCCGCTTCCTCAGGCACGGCAAAGCGCACGTTGCGCAGGCCGCTGATGCTCTGTTCGCCCGCGCCATCGTAGCGCGCCCGGCGCAGCTCGACCCTCGCCTGCGCGCCGCCGGTGGCTTCGGCGCGGTTGACGAAGTACAGCCACGCTCCATCGGCGGACCAAAAGAACGTTGGCTCAGCGACCTCTGTGCGCAGCTCGACGACGCTCATCGCCTCGGGCTCCACGCAAAACAGCCTTCCCCGGCGCGTCTGCTCATCATAGCCGGAGACGGCAAGGCGCTTGCCGTCGTCGCTCCAGAGCAGCGTGCGCCTAACGGTCAGCCTTCGCCGGCCGACGACGATCTGCGGAAGCTGGCGCATCTCGCCCGTGCGCAGGTTTACCAGCTTTACGCGCAGGTTCTCCGTATAGGCCAAAAAATCGCCCCGCGGCGAGAGCGAATAGTCGTCGCAGGAAAACTCCTCCCACACCGGCCGCGGCGCAGCGCCGCTAGGCGAAAGCAAGAACACCTGATATCGCGTCTGCCCCGCCGGGCGGAGATAGCAATATCGCGGCAGCTCCCCGCCGCCTGCCGCGCCAACCGCCAAATAGCACGCAAGTAGCACAACCATGGCCTTTTTTCACCTCGGCGAGCATCGGCTTCACTGCCCCGCCGGCGCATTCCTTCCCGCCCCGCTGTTGCCCGCGCGGCGTTTTCGCTCTTGCCCGCCAACCCCGCGCGGGAGAAGGCTTTTTCGCCCGCGCGTGTGAACTTAGCGCCACACGCTTCCTCGGTGGGGGGAAGAGGCATGGGCACGCGCAGGGAGTTTTTAAAGCAAAGCGCGCTGGCGGGAATCGGCGCTGTGCTTTCCGGCGGCACAGCAGCGCCGGCGCTTGGCGCGAGCCAGCCCGCTGGCGCGGGGCAAAGGGGGCAGGGGAAAATGGCCAGAGTGGTGCGCATTGCTGCCGCGCAAGTGCGCGACCATGTCGAGGGCAACACGCCCCAGGAAATGAAAGCCTATCTTCGGCGCGAAGCCGAGCGCTTTGTCCGCGCTGCCGCCGAGAAAAACGCGGACATCGTTTGCTTTTGCGAAACCCACGCCACCTATCGCATCAAAGCCCCGCTTTCCGACCGCGACGTGTGGGAGGAGGCGACCACCGGCCCGACAGCGCAATGGGCCGGCCAGCTCGCTCGGGCGCACAATATCAACCTCATTATGCCTATGGCCGCCTATCACGATGGCGCGTTTCGCAACTGTGCCGTTTTCTTTAACCGCCAGGGCGAGGTCGTCGGCGTGTACGTTAAGGTGCACCTTACCTATCGCGAGCGCGAGGGCGGCCGCGTCCCAGGCGATTCGTTTCCCGTGTTCGAAATGGACTTCGGCAAGGTGGGCTGCGTTATCTGCCACGACCTGAGCTTTCCCGAGTCGGTCCGCTGCCTCGCCCTGGCCGGCGCGGAGATCGTCTTCTGGCCCACGCACTGGAGCGGCTGGGGCGACGAGCTGAACTATGCCGTAATCCGCAGCCGGGCCATTGACAACGCCGTCTACCTCGTCGTCGTCGGGCTTGCGCCGCCCCCGGGGACATACTGGCGGCCGGGGAGAAACATCGCGCGCAGCGGCGTCATTGACCCATACGGAAACTTTATCTCAAACGCCGGTTTCGACGAGGGCGTGTCCATCGCCGAGGTAGACCTGTCTAAGCCCGCGCGCATTGCCCCCAGCTTCTCCTATGGCCCCGACGACGACTTTCGCGCGTGGATGCTCGCTGACCGCGTGCCCGAGGCCTACGGCATTATCGTAGATCCCGCGCGGCGTCCTCCCCCGCCGGTCAAAGGCTGAGCTTCGGCCGCGCCGCGCTTGCTGCTCCCGCCGCTGGCCATTCGCTGCCTTGCCGGTTACGCCCCGGGGCTTTCTTGCGCCGGCGCGCGGGCTGTGCTATACGTGGGCCGTGGACGCGCTGCGCACATATGCCGTCGTTGATCTCGAGACAACCGGCCTAGACCCCGCCGCCGGCGACCACATCTGCGAGATCGCTATTGTGCGCTTGCGCGGCGGCGAGGTTCAAGAGGCGTTTGAGACGCTCGTTAACCCTCAGCGCAGCATTCCCGCGGAAGTTCAGGCGATGACGAAGATCTCTTCGGAAATGGTGCGCGGCGCGCCGGCGTTTGCTCAGATTGCCACGCAGGTCGTAAAGCTCCTCGCAAACGCCACCCCCGTGGCCCACAACGCGGCGTTCGACCTAAGCTTTCTCGACGCCGAGCTGCGCGCCTGTGGCGCCCCGCTGCTCGCCGGGCCGGTGCTCGACACCCTGGCCTTGGCGCGGCGCTGCTTCCCCGGCAAGGGGCACTCGCTGCGCGAGCTCAACAAGGCCCTCCGCCTGGGCGCCTCAGCGGCGCACCGCGCGCGGGCCGACGTCGAGACGACCATCGCCCTGCTTCAGCGCTGCGAACAGGAGCTTGCCCGCACAGGTCGGGCCTCGCACGAGGCGCTGCTTGAGATCGCCGGCCTCGTCCCCGTGCGCGCGGAGCGCGGGCGGGCCTGGCTCCCTCTCTCCCTCGCCCGCGCGCTGGACGCCGGAGGCGAGGTGCGCATGGCCTACCGCGCGCGCAGCGGCGACATTACCACGCGCGTCGTTAAGCCGCTGCGGCTGGAGGCCGCGCAAAACAGGGTTTACCTCGTCGCTTATTGCAAGCTGCGCGGGGCAGAGCGCACATTTCGCACCGACCGCATCATCCAGGCCGAGCCCTGCGCGGAGAGCAAGCCCGGCCTCGCGGGCCGCACGCCTTGGCCTACCAGCGGAGGCCGAACGTGGTAAACTCGCCCGTCGCCTCGCGCCACTCCTCGGCTACGTTGTCCACCCGCGCGCTAATTGGCCCGCGGCGAATGGCCGAGATAAAGCTTTGCAACTGCTCGCGCTCGCCCTCGGCGACGATCTCCACCGTGCCATCGGGCCGGTTGCGCACCCACCCCACAACACCCGCGCGATGAGCGACGCTTAGCGTAAACGCTCGAAAACCAACGCCCTGGACAACCCCAGAGACGATGAGATGCACCTGCTCTCGGGCCATCACTCTTTCCCCCCGAGCTCAGCGGCATAGGTTTCCGGCGCTGTCGCCTGCTCCACAAGCGGCGTTCCGTTCCATGTTACGAAAACGGGCCGTATCGCTCGGACGAATGTCGGCTCGCCCTGTGGCGTTAGCGTAATGTGCACAAGTTGCGCCCGGGCGTGCAGCGGGCCTGAGCGAAACTCCGCCGCGCTTTCTCCGTCGGCCATGGCCAAAAACTCCACCCTGCCCGGCAGGACCACGCGATAGGCGCACCCCGCGCGCCCCGCTTCGAATTCGATCGGCGCGCGCTCCACCTCGGGCAGCGCGCGCTCCCCGGGCCTCTGCGGCCAAAGAACAACGTCCAGCGCAAGCGGCAGCTCCGCCTGCGCCTCATAGGTCACGTCGTGCGCGGGATGCTCGCCATAGAGGGCAAACCAGCCCCGCACGGGCTTCCTCTGCCCCGTCTCCACGCGCACCACGCCCGGATGCGGGGGCACGGGAACAATGGCGACGTTCGCCACGCCCTCGTTGGCCGAGCGCACGACATTCCCCTCAAGCACCTCATACTCCCCCGCGCGAATGCCCTCCGCCGACCAGCTCTCGATCACCGGCGCAAGGTGAAAGATCTGCTCCACCTTGTGCTCGCCTGCGCCCTCGATATTGTCGCGCAGGAAAAACGGGCCCCCGCGGGGGTGGTAGATCGTTCGCACATGCACGATGTCGCGCACAAGCGAGCGCTCGTCGGCCGCGCGGTCGTGCGTGCGATGCGCGTAGCCGTCGCGATATGCCCCGTGGACGTAGTCGAACTGCGCGCAGGTAACAAAGCGCAGGTCGGGGTCCTTCTCCCACCGCGCAGCGTCGGTCAAAAAGCGCGCCTGGCTGCGCTCGTCAACGACGACAGTGTTGTGGGCGCGGGTGTGGCGAAAGTAAAGCTCCATCTCGTCGCGCCGGTAGCGGTAGATGTTTTGGTCCGAAAGCAGCAGCCTGCCGTAGCCGAAGAGGATAAAGCTCAGCTTGTCCTCGTGCTGGTGCCCCGAGCCATAGTAGCCCCCGTCGAAAAACAGCACTAGGTCGTCGCTTCCCCAGCCGTCGCGCATTACCGCATAGCCCATGTCGTCGAAATATGTGCTCGTAAACTCCGGCGGCGAGCCCTCGCTGCCCCCCGTGGCAAACCAGCGAAAGCGCTTATCGTCAAACAGCCGCAGGCCGCGGCGCAGCGCCGCGCGCACGTCTACATACTGCGGGTTGTTGTCGTTAAACAGGGGCAGGGCCATGTCCGGCTGGGCCATGCGTATGTATACCTCGTGCGCCGCGCGAAATCTCTCCAAAAGCTCCTCGGGCAGCTTCTTCCCCGCGCGCTGGGCCAGGGTAAACAGGGCAAATTGCGCGCTTGTCGGAAACTCGTGATAGGTTGCGCTGCCCTCCGTTTGAAAGCCGGAGGGAAAGAAGTAGTCTAGCGTGGCCCAATAAATCCGCCGCAGAGCAAGCTGCCACAGCTCCCCCGAAATGCGCCACTCTGGAAAAAGCAGGGCGCAAACGCCAAGCCCGCTCGTCTCCACCTGAAACCAGTTTCCCCCGCGCGCGGTAAAGCAAGCAAGGTAAAGCGCGTGCTCGAAGAACGAGCGGGCCATGTCGAACGCCGCCTGCTCGCAAAACAGCTCGTTCTCCATCCCCACGGCGAGGATATACGGCCACAGGCGGCATGTTCTGCTCCCGCACTCCAGCGTGCGCCACTGTTTGCCGCTGCGCACGTCCGGCGCGGGCGACTGCTCGACCCACGAGCGGAAAATGCGCACCAGGTGCTCCAGATACTTCTCCTCGCCCGTTTCGCAATAGGCCCCAAGCAGCACCCCGAGCATGGCGTGGCTGTTTAGGGCAACGTTAGACTCAATGTCTCCATCGAGCACCGTCGTCCAGTCGATGCGCTCGCCGAAGTCGTGGGTAATGAGCATATGCGCGCGGAGGGTGAAAATGTTGCGGCAGGCGCGCTCGGCCTCCTCCAAGTCCACCGCTGGGCGCAGCTCCTCCCACTGTTCGCGCAGCTCTTGCAAAAGACGGTTTTCCCTAAGCCGCGCGAGATATGCCCTGCGCGCCTGGGCGTAGTCGCCGCGCTCCACCGCGGCTTTAACAGGCGACATCCCCCGCCAGGCGTAGTCCAGCGCGGCAAAGAAGCTCTCCTCGCTTTGCGCAATGCGCAGGCCGTCGTCCAGCTCTCCGCCGCAACGCTTGCCATACTCCGCAGCGACCGCCGGCGTAACGGCAGCGCCGCCAGCCTCTGCCCCAGCGCCAAGGGCGCGGATCGCCGCCGTAGCCGCGGCAGTGCCTGCCTGCTCCTCAAACTGGGCAAGCTCGCTAGCGACCAGGGCGCAGCCGGCGAGCGGCCAAAGGTAGTCCTCCGTCCCCTTTCTCCCCACGGCAAGGCCCGCGAGATAGAGGAACACGCCGGCGGCGAGCCGGTCCGCGCAGCCTTGCCCCGGCGCGCCGCCTAGCTGGTGAAAGGCAAGGATGTAGCGCGCGTGGTTGGCTAGCCGGTCGCGGGCGACGTAGTCGGGCTCCTCGCCTTCGCGCGCCGCGGCATAAAGGGCGGCCAGGCCCCGGCGCGCGGCAGGGCCGAAATGCCACAGCTCGTCGTCCCAGCCGGCAAACGCCCAGGGCTCGGCCTCGTCCGCTTGGTCCAGCGCCTCAGTCGCCGCGCGAAAGGTTTGCACGCGCACGCCCAACGCGTCGAGAAGTCCTTCCAGCTCCCTCAGCGCCCGCGCTAGCTCCTCTGTCCAGGGCACAATGCTCGCCCCTCTCTGCACAAACATTGTTCTGTTCGTTCGAGTGCCCCTGCGCCGCTACCTCTGCGCAGCTCAGCACCGAACTTAAAGCAGGCGCGCTTGGTTTGTTCGGCGAACTAGGTCAAAAATACCCTACGCCCTTGCGTCGTATTTCGTGGAGTGAGCGCAAATGACGCGGAAAGCTCTCCTGCTCGTCGCCCTGTTTTGCTTGTCTTTCTTGCTTGCCGGCTGTTGGATTTTTCAAGAGGGGCTCGCCGGGATAACGACAGCGACGATCCACGGCCGCGTGACCTTGGCCTCTAACGGCCAAATTGTCGTCGGCGCCGTGGTAACCGCGACGCGCGACGGAACGCTCGTGCGCCAAGCGACGACGGACTCCGACGGCAGATATTCCATCTCCAGCTTGCGCGCGGGAACGTATACCGTGCAAGCGTCGTACGACGGCCACACCAGCCCGCCGATTACCGTCACCGTGGACCCCGGGGGCAAGTTCTCGTGCAACCTGGTTATCGACGACCAGTCGGAGGAGACCTAAACCACGGCTAGCCGCCGCTTTTTCCCTGGGGCAGCAGCTCGTCGATATTCTCCAAGGTAATGACGTCTACGCCGGTGTCGATCTCCGGCTCCAGCTCCTCGCCGCGGCAGGCGGCGACGAGTTTCTCCACAGCAAGCTTGCCCATAAGATACGGCTTTTGCGCAATGAGCGCCTGAATTACCCCCTCGCGCAAAAGTTCAATGCTCTCGTCGAGCAGGTCAAAGCCGACGATCTTTACCTTCCCGGCAAGCCCCTTGTTGCGCACGGCAAGCCCCGCCCCCGGCGCCCCAGGGGCGTTTACCGTAAAGAACCCGTCGAGATCTTCGTGCTCGGAGAGAATGTTTTCCGAAACCTGCAGCGCCAGCTCGCGCTGGCTTTGGCATGTTTGCTCGTCGACGATCTCGATGTCCGGATATTTGGCGATCGCCTCGCGAAAGCCGTCTACGCGGTCCACGCAGTTTTTCGCGCTCGGCGCGCCGTTGACGATGGCCACCTTGCCCTTGCCCCCGAGGATCTCGGCCAACGTCTCCGCGGCGATCTTTCCCGCCTCCTTGTTGTTCGTCCCGATATAGCACAGCCGCGCGCTGGGGTCGGAGAGGTCGGAGTCCACGGTAATGACCTTCACTCCCCTCGCCGCGGCCTCCTTAACCGGCCGGACAAGGGCGTCGGCGCTGCACGGCGAGATGGCCAGGCCATCGATCCCCTTGAGCACGAGGTTTTCCACAATGGTTACCTGCTGGGCGGTGTCCGTTTCGTTTTGCGGCCCCTCAAAAAGCAGCTCACAGCCCAGCTCGCGCGCCGCCTCCTCGGCGCCCTCCTTGCAGTCCACCCAATACTCGCCGATAAGCGCCTTGGGGACAACGGCGATGCGCAAGCCCGCCCCGGGCTTTGCCTTCGCCTGGGGGGAGGCCGGGGCAACTTCGCTTGGCTGGGGCTTCTTGCAGCCAAAGATCGCCCCCGCCAGCGCAGCACAAATAACTGCCAATATGACCCGCTTCACGGGCGTTCACCACCTACTTTGCCTGTCGCGTTGGTGGGTGATCTTCCTCGCGGCGCGGCCCATTCCTCCCGCGCTATTCCCCGCGCCGCCAAGTGTCCAGCAGCACAGCGAGGACGATGACCACGCCCACGACCACCGGCTGCCAATATTGCGAGACCCCAAGGTGCACCAAGCCGTTGGGGAGCACGCCGATGATCATCGCCCCGATGATCGTTCCCTGCACCGTTCCCTGCCCGCCCATTAGGCTCGCCCCGCCGATTACGCAGGCGGCGATGGCGTTTAGCTCATACATCAGCCCCTCCATGGGCGGGGCCGCGCCCAGGCGCGAAAACAAGACCACCCCCGCCAAAGCCGCAAGAAAACCAGTAATCACATATACCGCAAGCTTATAGCCCCCCACGCGCACGCCGGAAAGGCGCACCGCCTCCTCGTTGCTCCCGATGGCGATGCAATAGCGCCCAAATCGTGTATACGCGAGCACCAGCGCCCCCACCACAGCGACGAACACCATGATCGCTACGGGAACGGGAACCTCCAACACCCGCCCCACGCCGGGCAGCACCACGGGTATTACACCCCAGCCGAGCACCTCGTACTCCCGCGGCAGGCCGGAAACCTCCCGCGCGCCCGTAAGGAGCATCGCCACATAGCGCGCGGCATACATCATCCCCAGCGTTTGCACAAACGGCGGCACCCGCGTTAGCGCGACAACCAGCCCGTTAACCATCCCGCACAGCGCGCCGACGGCGAGCGCCACGCACACGCTCAGCCACGTGTTTACCCCGTGCACCATGCACAGCGCGCCCACGCACCCGGAAAGCGCAAGCACCGAGCCCACGGAAAGGTCGATCCCCGCCGTGGCGATAACAAACGTCATGCCCACGGCGATGATCGAATTAATCGACACCTGGCGGAGGACGATTTGAATGTTCTCGTAGCTTAAGAACGTGGGGCGGGCGATGCCCAGCCCCGCGCAAAGAAGCACAAGGGCGAGCAGGGCCCACATCTCCTCAAATTGCAGCCTGCGCGCCAGCGCACGCACCCGCCCCAGGCGCGCCCCCTCGCCCGCGGCCGCGCGCGCGCCATGTTCTTCGTTGCCGCTATTGCGCATGAGCCACCGCTCCCGTGGCATAGGCGAGGATCTTCTCCTGCGTTGCCTCGCGCGCGTCGAGCGTGGCCACCATCCGCCCCTCGCACATTACCCCGATCCTGTCGCTCATTGCCAAAAGCTCGGGCAGGTCGGAGGAGACCATAACGATCGCCGCGCCCTGCTTGGCCAGGGCCTCGATCAGTCGGAACATGTCCACCTTCGCCCCCACGTCGATCCCCCGCGTGGGCTCGTCGAACAAAAACACCTTCGCCTTCGTGCACAGCCACTTGGCCACGACGACCTTCTGCTGGTTGCCCCCGCTTAAGAACTTTACCTTTTGGTTTAGGCTGGGCGTTTGAATGCGCAGCTCGCCCACATAGCGCCGCACGGCCTGCTCCTCGAGCCTCCGGCGCACGAACAGCCCGCGCACAAACTGCCCCAACGCGGCCATGGTTACGTTCGGGCGCAGGGGAAGGTCTATGGCCAGCCCTTGGTTCTTGCGGTCTTCCGTCAAAAACGCCACCCCCGCGCGCACGGCATCCTGGGGATGGCGAATGCGCACCGGCTCGCCGGCGATCTCCACCGTTCCGCGGTCGATCTTGTCCGCGCCGAAAATCGCCCGGACAAGCTCCGTGCGCCCCGAGCCCATGAGCCCGGCGATGCCGAAGATCTCGCCCGCGCGCACGAAAAAGCTCACCTCGCGCACCGCCGGCTCGCGCGTCAGCCCCTCCACGCGCAGCAAAACCTCGCCCAGCTCCACCTTCTCCTTGGGATACATCTCCTTAAGCTCGCGCCCAACCATCATGCGGATGATCTCCGTGGCGCTCGCTTGGGCGATGGGCATCGTCCCCACGCGCCGCCCGTCGCGGAGCACCGTCACTCGGTCGCCGACCTCGAAGATCTCATTTAGCCGGTGCGAGATATAGATAATCGCCACGCCCTCGCGCTTGAGCCTACGGATGGCCGCGAAAAGCTGCTCGATCTCGCGCTCGGCGAGGGCCGCTGTCGGCTCGTCCATAACGATAATCCGCGCGCGGGTAGACAACGCGCGGGCGATCTCCACCATTTGCCGCTCGGCGACGCTAAGGCGGTTCACCTTCGCTTTCGGGTCGAGGCGTACCCCTAGGGCGGCTAATGCGTCCCTTGCTCGCTGTTCGATCGTCTTGCGGCGCAGGGTGCCGATGATTGGGTCGTAGACGGGCTCGCGGCCAAGCGCGATATTCTCGGCCACGGTAAGGTGTGGAACGAGGCTTTGCTCCTGGTGGATAACGGAGATCCCCAGGTCCATGGCCGCGCGGGGGTTGGGGATCTCCACGCGCCGGCCGTCGAGGAGGATCTCGCCCGAGTCGCGCTGATAGGCCCCGGCGAGAATCTTCATTAAGCTCGACTTTCCCGCCCCGTTTTCCCCGACAAGCACGTGCACCTCGCCGCGGCGCACGTCGAAATCTACCCTGTCCAACGCCTGCACGCCGGGGAACGCCTTGCTTATCGCGCGCATTTGCAAAATGGGCGGCGGGGTTTCGTTCATGGCGCGCTCCCTGGACGCCTTTGGCTAGCGCATCCTCGGTTTGTCGCGGGGATTAGGATAGCCGAAAGCAGACGTTCTGGAAAACCCTTTGCGCCGCCGCCTAGCGCAGCGCCGCTTGTCCCGTCGCCCAGTCCAGGGCGACCGTTCGCCCGGCTGCGCTAAATATCCACTGCTCCCCCGCCGCGCGCAGGGCCACCCGCGGCGGCTGCTTGCCCGCGGGCGCCCAGGAGAGGGCCACGGCGTTGCGCCACTGTTCCGCGCGCCTGCGCAGGCGCATGCAAAACAGGGGTTCGCCCTCGCCCCCGTGCCTGCCCGCTGTGGGCACCTTTTCCGCAGCGAGGGTTACCCCCTGGGGCGTAAGCAACTCCAGCCGCAGCGTGGCCTGCTTGCCCCGCACGAGCACTACGCTGCCCTCTCGCTCGCCCTCCTGCTCCTCGGGGAAAAAGCGCAGCTCAAGCTCCTCCGCCTTGGCCAGGGCAATCTCGTCGGCCACAATAAGCACGTTGGGCTTCAAAAACAGCAGGTGCCGCACAAAGCGCTTCAACCCCAGCTCCTGGGGATAGGCCTCCGCGGCGTCGCCGACGATGTGGTCTAGCGCGGGCGTGGAGCGCGCGAGGAGCACCCGCGGCGCAGCGTGTAGGCGCAACTGCTGCCCCGCGGAGAACCACATCTGCCCCTCGCCAAGCTGCCCCCGTCCGCCGACAAGCAGCGTGTTGTGCTGGCTCGTGCGCTTTGCCCGATAGCCGTCGTCGCGGATGAGCCACTGCCCCGCGCCGAAGATTACGAAGTGGTTTGCGTCGGGGTGCACGTGTCCGCTCCCTGGGTCGTGCGCAAACTGCCTAAACGCGTTGTGCCCCAGCGCTGGGCCGCACTTAAAGACAACGAGCGACTCGTTGCCCGACCAGTCCGACCGCGCGCTGACGATTCCCATGTCTGCGAAGTGGTGCAGCGTGGGGAGGTCGGTGGGCGGGATGGGTTTTACCGTGGGGTCGTACCAGATTAGGTTCAGCCAGCGCGCCGAGGGCGAATCGATATTTGCGCGGTCTACTTCCTCGGCGAGCCACTGCGCGTGGCCGTCGCGATACTCTCGCGCCAGGCAGCGCAGGATGTGGTCCGGGCCATACCAGGAGTAGCGCGGGCAGTCGGCGATGTCCACAATGCTGCACGAGCGCTTCCACGTCGCGCGGGGGAGGGAGAGGTAGAGGCGATATTTGGCGGTGTTTCTCCACCACTCGTTGTCGAACATGTCCACGCCCAAAAGCTCGCGGGCAAGGTGCATGAACTTGAGCATATACTCCGCGCCATATTCCCAATAGCCCACGCCCTCGTGGCTTGCGCCGTCTGGCCCGAGGGCGGCCATTGTGCGCTGAAACTTGTCTAGAGCAAGGCCCAGCCAGAGCGTGGCGTCGTTGTACTCGTCAAACAAGGAAAACCCGGCTACGGCCAACCCGCAGGCGTTGACCCAGAGATGGTTTTGCATATACGAGCGGTGCCACCACACCTTGCCTGTCGCCGCGGCCTCGAACATTGCCGAGCTACGCCGAATAAGCGTTTGGCGAATCGTTTTTCGCGCCGCCTCCCCCAGCTCGTCATAGCACCAGTCGTAGACGATGCCCAGGCCGAAAAGCTGGTGCCCGGCGGCAAGGTCCATGCCGTCTATCCGCCCTAAGCCCCACGTCTTGTAGCTGCACGAGGCCAGGGCCCACTGCCGCGCGGCGTCGAGGTACTTCTCCTCGCCGGTGAGCAGGTAGGCCATGGCCAAAATGGGCATCGTGCTCCCCACGCCGCGCTGCCAGAGCTGCTCGTCGCCGCTATAGCGGTCGCGCAGGATATACTTGGGCGGCTTGCGCCGCGCGGCGCTGTCCGCCTGCTGCTCAAGCTCCTCCCACAGGTGGCGGTGTGTCGTGCCGATCGCTGCGCGCAGCTCGGCTACACGCTGTTCGTTAACGAAAATCCTCGGATGCACCCCACGCACGCGCTCCAGCTCCTCTGGCAGCGGCTTTAGGCGATACCTCTCCAACGCGGAAAGCCGCGGGATACTCTCCAGCACCACGTCGTCGATATAGGCATCGATCTCCGTGGGCCTGCTCGTCCCCTTCTCCAGGGCTAGCCAGCAGCGGCCCGTGCCCTCAGGCGCGCGGAACTCGCCGACAAGCCGCTGCCATTCTCCCATGCGCCGCAGGTCGTATTGCGTGGTAGCCGCGCGGCCCAGCGTTCCGCTTCCGCTTGCCGGCAAAAACTCGCACTTGAAAAACGGCGCGGGCGTCTCCTTGCCGATGCTTGCCACGCGCACCCAGGCCGACAGGCGGAACAGCCGCCCGCCGCGCAGCGGCCGCGTGGGCGAGATGACGTAGTTCCAACCCGTGTTAATCTTGCCGTAAACATGCAGCGCGCCCCGGCTTTGCTCGTTCGCCCCGACGCCGGCGGCGTGCTCTACGGCAATCGTCTTCGCTCGCGGCCGCCAGCCTTGGGTGTCTGCTTCGAAGTTCCAAAAGTACGGCTCGCACGAGGCCCACGTGCAGAAGAGAAAAATAATTGCCGCTGTTGCTTTTACCGCGTTCATCTTCTCCTCCAGCCTATCCTACTGCGCCGCCTTTACGCGGCGATTTTCGCGCGCCGCGCTTGCCTGCTCCACCCACAATGGGAGCATTTTCGTCAGCTTTTCCCCCTGCGGCTGGACATACGCGGTAACGTAGATAGGCACGGCGCCGCGAGCGCCCTGGGGAACCTCTAGCTCAAACTGCGCGGCAAGCCCCGCCCCCGCGCGCACAACATCCGGCCCCTCGCCGATTCCCGCGCAGAACACCGCTGTGCTCTCCTCCGGCCCCCAGGTCTCCACGCGCGCGTCAATGCGAACGACATCGCCCGGGGCGGCCTCGTAGCGGTCCGCCTGGGCCCACAGGGCGCACTGTGCCGCGCGCTCCTCAAGCGCCGCAAGCTCGTGGTTGGGCAGCTCGCCCAGATATGTGTCGAGCACCAAAAACACCTTCCAGTCCACAATCCCCCACCCGATAAGCGCTTTCGCCGGCTCCGGCCGCTTGCTGTTACGCGGGTGTTTAAGCAGGTTAAGCGCGACATCCGCGGCGTCAATGCGCACAAGCACCAGGTCGCGCCCGTCGCTTCCGTCCGCTCCCTGGGCAAAGCGCACCACGGCCATGGACTCCGCGCGCGTGTTTAGCTCGTTGTTTAGGCGAAAGTCGTTCGGGTCGCCGTTTTCAAGGACAGGCGACAACACCCTCTTGCTTCCCTTAACATCCACGAGCACATAGGCCCCCATGGCGACAAGCTCGAGGTCGGCGATGCCCGTGAGCTGGCGCAGGGCCTCGTCGTCCACCCGGGGCATCATCGTCCACGGGTCGTCGCGCACGGCACTCCAGTCGTAGTGCTTAGGGTTGCGCCAATTAATAGGTTCCGTGCGCTTGGTGGGGACGAGCCGCTCCGGGACAAGTTCGGCCAGCGAGCGCAAAACGCGCACCCCTTGGGGCATCTCGCCGCTGCCGTCTGAGGCCGCCAGCCGGGCGAACACCTCCCACCGCTCGCCCTTCGGCCGCCTCGCCTGCAGGACGATGCGGTTTATCCCCTTCTCCAGCTCAACATAGTTGCAGCGCTCCTGCAGGTGCCCGCCCGCGGGGGCGCGCAGCCCAGGCCAGCGCTTGATCAATTTCCCGTTGGCGAACACAGCAAGCTCCCCGTCGCTCCCCGTCCACAGGCGCACCTCCTGCTTTTTCGCCGACTCCACCAGCGCTTGGAGAAAGACCACCTCGCCAGGCTGGGCGTCGGTAGCTTGGCGCAGGTCAACATACTCGCCCTCGGGCGCGCGAAACGGCCGCCAGCGCAGGCCAGCGTCGGGCGGCAGGGCAGCCAGTGCCTCGTCGCCGCGAAACGGCCCAAGCAGCCACCACGTGCGGATGGGCTGCGAACGGTGGGGGTCGATCATTGTGCTCCGGCGCCACATGCGCGGGGAAATATAATGCCGCATGACATCGCGGTGGCTCGTTATCCACGGCCAATCGGGCAGCGGGTCGGGCTCGTAGCCCGTGCGCGAGAAGATATACAGGTTCCACAGGTCGCGGGGATAGCCCATTACGTTGCGCGTGCACCAGTTCCACTGGTTAAGCCACTCGTGCCAAATGACAAAGCCGTGGCGCTGGGGATAGCCGCGCAGCCAGGCGTTGTTGGAGTTTCCCGCACCCCACAGCCCCCAGTCCGCGCCATAGGTCCCGCCCCACATCCCCAGGGGGAGGCTGCCCGGCGGGAAAAAGCCGATTACGCTGTCGAACTCCCCGCGGGCAAACGGGCGATACCGCTGCGCGAACTCCTTAAACGGCCCGGGGAAAAACCAATTGCCCCGCACCGTGGGGCGCAGGGCATCGTTGATGATCGTAATCTCCGAGTGCAGCTTTGCCCGCCCGCCGGAGTAGACGAACACCAGCTCCTCAAACCGCCGGTATTGGCGGATGATCTCCGCCACCTCGTCGTCGCTCAGGCGGTCGCGCACGATGCACGGCGAGGAGTCGCCCTCGCGCAGCCACCTCGCCTCGAGCCCGCGCACGATAGGCACCCAGACATCGATAATATTGGGCCGCTCGCCACAGGCCAAGGCGCGCGCCTTAAGCAGCTCGTATTCGCTCCACGCCTCGGCCCCGGGCCAGTTGCGCATGAGGTTTCCGTGGCGGTTAAGGTGAATGCGGTAGATGTCCCATTGAAAGACAAGCTCGTTGCGCGCGAGGGCGCCGGAGAGCATAACAACGGCGGCGAGGACACACGGTGCCATGGGTCTCCGCTCGTGCAGCGCGCCAAGCGTTCGCGCGGCGCCCCGGGGCTAGGCCCCATCGTTCGGCGCAGCCTGCTTTAGCGCCCGGGCCACCGTTTGCGAAAGCTGCACGACGTTATACGGTTTCTGCGCAAAGCCCAGCGCGCCTTCGTTAAGCAGCTCCTGCACCGAGCCGTCCGGCTCGTAGCCGCTGGAGAGAATCGCGCGCACGTTGGGGTTTATCGCCTTCATCGCCAAAAAGCAGTCGCGCCCGTTCATCCGCGGCATAACGAGATCGATAATCACCAAGTCGATCTCCTCGGCGTGGTTTTTGTAATAGTCAATTGCCTGCAGGCCGTCGGCCGCGGTGATCACTTCATAGCCGAGGTGCCTGAGGACGTCGGCGCCCACCTCGCGCACAACTTCCTCGTCGTCCACGAGCAAGATCCGCCCTCGCCCACGGACCAAACCCTCAAGCTCCTCCGCGCGCACGGGCTCCGCGGGCTGCGCAGCCACGGGGAAGTAGACCTTAAACGTCGTCCCGCGGCCCACTTCGCTTTCCACATAAATCGACCCACCGTGGTTTTTAACGATCCCATAGACCATGGCCAGGCCCATTCCCGTGCCCTCGCCCGGCTGCTTGGTGGTAAAGAACGGCTCGAAAATGCGGTCGCGAATCTCCTCGGGAATGCCGCAGCCCGTGTCGCTTACGGAGAGCATGACATACTGCCCTGGCGTGGCCCCCGCGTGGCGGCGGCAGAACGCCTCGTCCAAAAGAACCTCCTCCGTGCCAAACACCAGCCGCCCGCCCTCGGGCATCGCGTCGCGCGCGTTTATCGCCAGGTTTAAGATCACCTGCTCGATCTGGCTCGGGTCGCCGAGGATCGTCGCGTTCGCCGCGCGGAATTCCCTTTCCATGTTAATCCGCTTATCGATCGTCCTGCTCAACAGGTTAATCGCTTCCTCAAGCAGCTCGTGCAGGTCTACCCGAATGTTCTGGCGCTTGCCCTTGCGCGCGAAGCCCAAGAGCTGCTGCGTGAGCTCCGCGGCGCGCTCGGCCGCGCGCTGGATTTGCTGCGCCGCGCGGTGGGTCTCGCTCTCCGGCTCGGCGCGCAGGCGCAGCATACTGGCGTAGCCCATAATCGCCGTGAGCAGGTTGTTGAAATCGTGGGCCACCCCGCCGGCAAGCGTCCCAATGGCCTCCATCTTCTGCGCCTGACGCAACTGCTCTTCGAGCATCCGGTGCTCGGTTACGTCGTCGATTACCAACAGCACGCGGTTTTTCTCCTCGCCGTCCTCGGGCATGCGAATCCCGCAAATGCGAATGTCGAGGAATTTCTCCGGGTGGTCCGGCGAGACGTGGCGCACGTTAAGCAGCTCCTCGTTTCCGCCGCGCTCAGCCACGGCGCGCACACGCTCAAGCAGCGCTTGCTCGCGCAACAGCGACTCCGGAAACACCTCGGTAAGGTTCTTGCCCACCACATCGGCCTCTTCCATCTTCCGGTGCTCCAAGAACCGGCGGTTGGCCATGAGCACGTTTAGCTCGGCGTCGAGCATGAGCAGCGAGGAAGGGATTGTGGCCACCGTGTCGCGATACATTCGCATAAGCGCCTCTTTTTCGCGCTGGGCGTGCTTGCGCTCGGTAACGTCGCGCACGATGCCGATCAGCCCGATGATCTCGCCGTCGCGAATGAGCGGGCTTGAGCTTGCCTCGCCGTACTTAATCGTCCCGTCCTTAGCGACGAACTCGTATTCGATAGACTCCGTGCGCCCGCCGCGAAACACCTTTTGCGCGTTAACGCGCACACGCTCCATGCTCTCCGGGGTAAGCAGGCCCACTTCGGGGAGCGACCGCCCAATAAGCTCCTCCGGCTTATACCCAAGCAGCCGCTCAATAGAGCGCGAGATCATTAACAGCCGATATTCGCGGTCGAACGAGTAGATAACGTCGGTGGCGTTTTCAAAATGCAGGCGGTTAAGCTCCTCGCTCTCGCGCAGGGCATCCTCGGCCTTCACGCGTTCGGTAATGTCGCGGGCCACGCCGACAATGCCCACGATGCGCCCCGAGCGGTCCCTAATCGGCGCTTTCGTCGAGGAGAACCAGGCGAACTGGCCGTCGGCCTTGCGCACCCTCCGCTGCTTGTCCACCACGGGCTCGCCCGTGCGCAGGACGGTCTGGTCGTCGCGGTGGCTGTCTTCGGCGTGGTCTTTGGTAAAGAAGTCGAAGCACGTCTTGCCCACGGCCTCCTCGGGCCGCGAAATACCGACTAGCTTGGCAAACGCCTTGTTTACGCGGATATAGCGCAGCGCGGTGTCCTTGAAGTAGATCGCGTCGGGCATGCTGTCCATCAGCGCATGGAGCAGCTCGCGCTCGCGCTGAAGATCCTCCTCCGTGCGCTTGAGCGCGCACAGGTGCCCCAGGGTCGAGGCATAAAGGCCGAGGATCTCGCGGTCCTCGTCGGTAATCGGGCGGTGCTCGAGGAGGTTGTCCACGCAGACGCAGCCGATAACCTGCTCGCCGTCCCACAGCCGGCCAAACGCCGCGCTTCCCCAACCCACGGCCTTTCCCTGGTGGTCATAAAGCGGGCCGTTGACGATAAGCGCCGTGGGCTCGGCGGAAAGGATGCGCCCAATCGGCGTCTCTGGCCCCCCGCGGGCGCGCACGCCGCGCTCGTCGCGCAGCCGGCCGCGCTCGTCAATGCCAAACGTGCCCACGATAACCCCGGGCTCCTCGCCGCGCAGCCAAATGCTCATCCGCTCAAACCCCAACCGCGTCGTTCCCAGCTCCACAGCGCGGCGGCAGAGCTCGTCGAACGAGCCCACCAAAAGCAGCTCGTTGGCCAGCTCGGGCAGGGCAACAAGGCGCTCGACAAACTGCTTGGCGCGCTGCTCGCGCTGGCGAAGGGTCTCCTCCGCGGCCTTGAGCTTCGTTATCTCCTCGGTGACCTTCACCACGCGGTTTACCCTGCCCCGCTCGTCTTTAACCGGTATCGCTCGGATAAGCCACGTCCGGCCGTCGGGCCCGGAGACTTCCCCCCGCTCCGGCCGGCCCGTGCTCAGGCACTTGACCACAGGGCAGCCCGGGCAGGGGGCGTCGCGCTGCGCCCACAGCTCATAGCAGCGCTTGCCCACGAGCTCCTCCGGGGCGCGGCCCAGCGCCTGCGCCGCTGCATTGTTTGCCCAAAGCACGCGCAGCTCGGCGTCTTGATAGGCGACGAGCTCGCTCATTGTCTGGAGCACGGCGCAGCGGTCTAGCTCTCTCCGCCGAAGCTGCTGGAGCCGCTCCTCGAGCTCGGCCACCCGCCGCTGCAGGCGCTCTAACTCGCTCAGCAGCGCCGCCTTGCCCCTCTGCTCCACCATCCCACACCAGCCTCCTCAGCCAACGCGCACCCCCCTACCGCACTCATGCTTTGCCCTCGCTCGGCGAGGAAAGTCGGTCCGTTCGCTTGCCAATGTCCATGGCGCGTACCTTTATGCTACCGCCCACCCTTTTGGGTTCTATGAACATCGGGTAAACGCCACGTAAAAATTTTGTCATTGTCTCGTGGCAACCTCGCGCAACCGCTTCCCTCTTTTCGCCCTCCCTTTGCGCCCAGCCCGCTGGCCTTTGCGCGCAGGTTAAACGTCGATGCCCAGCGCGCGCAAGTGCCGTAGCAGGTCCTGCACGATATGCGGATAGCCCTCGATGTCGTTAATCATCTCCTCGGGGTCCGTCTGCCGATTGTATAGCTCGACCGGCCCTTGCTCGCGGGTGACGATCAGGTGCCAGTCGTGCGTGCGCACGCACCAGTTGCGGTTGTAGCGGCCGGAGATGATGTACTCCGGCCACTCCTCGGGAACCTCGCCGCGGATGAGGGGCATTAGGTCGCGCCCCTCGACGCCCTCGGGCACGGGTATTCCTAAAACGTTGAGCACGGTGGGCAAGAAGTCGTGCGTTTGCACAAACTGCTTCACGCGCGTTCCGCCAAACTCTCCCCCGGGAAAGCGCATGAGCCAGGGGATGTGCAGTAGCTCGCGGTGCAGGTTGGGGAAGTCGGGCTGAACGTTCTTGCGCATATACCCCCGTTCGCCGTGAGGGTGGCCGTGGTCCGAGAGAAAGACGATTAGCGTGTTGTCAAACAGCCCGAGCTCCATGATCTTGTCCAGCAGGCGGCCGATCCACTTGTCCACAAAGGTAACCTCGCCGGCGTATAGCGCGCGGATGTGGTGCAGCTCCTCGACCTCAAGGTATGTGCTCGGGCCGGCCATAGGCTCGATAATCTCGCGGCCCTGGTAGTTGGGGTCGGCGTACATGCGGTTAAACGGCGGGGGCGGGTCCCACGGCTCGTGGGGGTCGAACAGGTCCACCCAAAGCATGAATTTTTCGGCGTCGTAGTTAAACTCCAGCCACGCTTCCGCTTCGCGAATGACCTGCGGCGTGCAATACTCCTCCTCGCACTTGCGCCCCGCCATGTTCGCCAAATATTGGCGCGTCTCCGTCCACTCGTAGCTCCCCTCCATCTCCGGCTTAAGGTAGTGGTCGAGGTCAAAGCCCGACTTCTCCGGCGGCCGGTTGGCGTAGTGGTCGTTCTCTTGGCCGCGAATCCAGCGGAAGCAGTCGTAGCCCCGGTGAAAGTTCATCCCCGGCTTAAAGATGTGATAAAGGTCGGTAATCAGCGCCGTAACATAGCCGTGTTCTTTGAGGATCTCGGGGAGGATCACATCGTCGGGCTCCAGGGGCTGCCAGCCGCGGCGGGTAAGCGTGCGCCGGCCGGTATACAGCGATGTGCGCACGGGGATCGTGGGCAGCGCCTCAGGATAGGCCTCCTCGAAGAGCACGCTGTCCTGGGCGAGCCAGTCCAGGCTCGGCGTGCGTATCCATTCGTTTCCGTAGCAGCCGACGTGGTCCGCGCGCAGGCTGTCGGAGACGATGACGATTAGGTTCACCTTCGCTCCCTCCTTGCGGGGAAAATTGCGCACCAGGGCGCAGATCACCTCCGCGGAGGGAAAGGGGGACGCCGGCTATGCGGCGAATCTCCTCCCACCGTTCTCCCGGGGAGGTTTGGCCATGAACCGCCGCGCTGTGCTATTTTCGGCGCTCGCCCTGTGCGCGTTGTTCACTTCCTGTTGCGCCCAGCAAAAGCTGCTCGAGCTTCCCCTCGAGCGCTACCTGGACAAGTGCCGCGGCGCCTGGGCGGGGCAGATGATCGGCGTTACCTATGGCGACTGGAGCGAGTTCAAATGGCGCGGGTTTTACTACGAGGGCGAGATGCAACCGTGGACGCCCGACCGCGTCGCTCGGGCGATCAATCAGGACGACTGCTATGTGGAAATGACGTTTTTAAAGTGCCTGGAGCAATTCGGCCTTGGGGTAACGTTCGAGCAGGCGGGCGAGGCGTTTGCCGCCTCCAAGTATCGCCTGTGGCACGCCAACCGCGCCGGCCGCGACAACTGCCGTAAGGGCATCATGCCCCCCCTTTCCGGGCACTATTCTAACAACCCCCATTTTGACGACATTGACTTTCAGATCGAGTCCGACTTTACGGGGATCGTCTGCCCCGGGATGCCCGCGACGTGCAACAAGCTGTGCAACGTCTTCGGCCACGTGATGAACTTCGGCGACGGCGTTTACGGCGGCTCGTTTATCGGGGGAATGTATGCCGCGGCGTTTTTCGAAAGCGACGTGGAGCGTGTCGTCCGCGCGGGCTTGGCCAATGTCCCCCGCGACAGCTTCTACGCCGCCGTGATTCGCGACGTGCTCGCCCAATATGCGAAGAATCCCGACGACCCTCGGCCCTGCTGGCGCTACATTCAGCAAAAGTGGGCGTGGATGGACCACTGCGGCCGCGACAATCCGTTTAACATCGACGCCAAGCTAAACGGGGCCTATGTCGCCATCGGTCTCCTCTGGGGCAAGGGCGACATGGCGCGCACGCTGGAGATCGCTACCCGCTGCGGGCAAGATTCCGATTGCAACCCCTCCAGCGCGGGGGGCGTTTTGGGCTGCATCCTCGGCTATCGCGCGATCCCCAAGCAGTTCACCGCGGGCATTCCGGCGATCGCCGACAGAAAGTTTAGCTATACCGACTACAGCTTTAACATGCTCGGCGACGTGTGCGCGAAGATCGCCCGCGAAATTGTCCTCGCTAACGGGGGCAAGGTCGTCCAGCGCGGGGGCAAGGAGGTGTGGCTCGTCCCCGTGGAGCAGCCCAAGCCCCTGCCTCTTGAGCAGTGGTTCGACGCCGACTTCCTCCTCCGCTTAAAGGTCACCCCGGCGGTGGGAAAGCAGGCGCAGGTTCTCCTGCGCTGGCGCCGCATCCCTACCGCGCGGGGTTACCGCATCTTCCGCGCCGAGGAGGGAGGCAAGCCCGTTGAGCTCGCTCGCGTGGGCGACGTTGACCACTGGGCCGACGCTTCGGCCCAGCCGGGCAAGCGCTATTTCTACTCGCTTAAAGTGGTCATGCCCTACGGCGAAATGGGGCCGACGAAGCCCGTGCTTGGGGGAAGGGTCGCCGGCGCGCCGAAAAACGAAAAGAGCGACGAAAACCTTGCCCTGCGCCCCACCGCCTATGCCGACGCGCGCATTACCGCGCCCACGGGCAGCGGGCTGAAGAACATCGAGGTAATTCGCAACGGCAACGTTGCCGAAAACTACGACAGCTTCGACGGCGACAACAAGCTCGACTTAGACTGGTACGCCATCCGCTTCCTCGAGCCCGTCACGGTTAACGAAGTGGTGTATATCGAAGGCAAGCACTTTAACGATGGCGGTTGGTGGACGAGCCTTTGGGTGCAATACCTCGACCTTGACACGGGGCAGTGGACCAACGTCTCCGGCCTGCAAATTCGCCCCAGATATAACTTCGCCGACAAGCGCGAGGGGCGCAAGCCGTTTGGCCGCTATGTGCTTACGTTCGACCCCGTCGCCTGCGCCGGTGTGCGGATAATCGGCGAGCCCGGCGGCTCCGCGGACTTTACCTCGATCGCCGAGCTCGAAGTGTTCTATCGCTAGCCCGCGGCCCCGGCGCGCGCCCTGGGCGAAGGGCCTGCGCCATCCGTCGTCTCGGCAGCGCTCGTCGTGGGCGTTGGCCGTTTTGCCTGTTCCAGGGAGGTGAGCGCAACGTGCCTCAGTTGCGCGGCGTTTTCCTTGCTTGCTCTCTCGCGGCCTTCTGCGCCGCTTTTTGTGCGGCGGCCCACGCCTCAAAGCTCAGCGTAAGCGCAAACGGCCGCTACCTGCTCAAAGACGGCAAGCCCTTCTTCTACCTTGCCGACACCGCCTGGGACCTGTTCGTTATGCTCAACCGCGAGGAGGCCGAGCAATACCTCAAAGACCGCGCGCAAAAGGGGTTTACCGTCGTCATGGCCATGCTCATCGGTTGGAAGGCGGGGCAGGACGAGGTGAACGCCTATGGCCAGCCGCCGCTTTTGGGCAAAGACCCCGCCCGGCCTAACGAAAAGTACTTCGAATACGTCGACTACGTCGTGCGCCTGGCCAACTCCCTGGGCCTCGTCGTGGCCATCGCCCCCTCGTGGAGCGATTGGATGTACGACTACGTCGGCCGCTGGCCCCACCCGTTTAACCCGCAAAACGCGCGCACGTTCGGCCGCTACGTCGGCCGCCGCTATAAGGACTGCGACGTCGTTTGGGTCATCGGGGGCGATAGAAACCCCGAGGGCTACGAGGACATCCTCCACGCGATGATCGAGGGCCTTGACGAGGGCGATGGCGAGCGCGATCTGCTCATGACCTTTCACGGAGCGAAAAACGGCAAGCCCATGCCCCCGGAGAACATCTATGTGGAGCGCCTGTGTGCCTCATATTTCTTCGACGGCGAGCCCTGGCTCGACATCTACGGCGCATACTCCGGCCACCAGCTCGGCTACCCCACCTATCGGCTAATCGCCAAAGAGCGCGCGCAAAAGCCCACCCGGCCAGTTATCGATCTCGAGCCCTGCTACGAAAACCACCCCTATCACCCAGACGGCTCGCGCTATTGGGCCAGCCCGGGCAAGTGGGATGGCAAAACGAGGGGCACAAGCGCGCTTGTGCGCGAGCAGGCATATTGGGCGGTCCTCGCCAGCGCTGCCGGCCACACCTACGGCTGCCACGACCTGTGGCAGTTTTACGACCCGCAAAACCCCAGGCAGCAGCCCTATGCCCACCCTAACACTCCCTGGCGCAAGGCCCTGCACTTTCCCGGGGCAACGCACATGGGCATTATGCGCCGGCTGTTTGAGTCGCGCCCGTGGTATTTGCTCGTCCCCGACCAAGCGTTGATCGCCGCCGGCCAGCGCCCGGGCGAGGAGCACGTCCAAGCGGGGCGCGCGGCCGACGGCTCGTTTGCCCTGCTCTATCTCCCCCGCGGGGGCGAGGTTGTCCTAGAGATGACGAAGCTTTCCGCCAAGCGCGCCCGCGCATATTGGTTTAACCCGCGCAGCGGCGAGCATATGGCGATCGGCGAATTTCCCTGCGCCGGCAGGCGTAGGTTCGCCACGCCTTCGGCCGGCGTAGACAACGACTGGCTGCTTGTCCTCGACGACGCGGCGCGGGCCTTTCCTCCACCCGGGGCGCAGACCGCGACATCCTAGGGAGCAACCGGCGGGGAGTGCGTTGTGTAAGCGAGCAACGCAAAGCCGGCCTTCGGCGGCGGGCGCTGGCCACATGCTCGAAATAAGCCCTGCTCCGCTCGCCGGTCGCCGCGCTGACTTTTGCGCTAGGCAATCCGCCCGAACTCCAGCCCGGCGTTGATATATTCAATGCAGTTGTCGCGATAGCGGTCGCTAAGCGGGGCAAACGCCGTGTCCGTCGCCTTAAGGATGAACCCCTCCTTGCCCCCCTCGCAAATCGCTCGGCGCACCTTCTCGCGCACGGTCGCGCGGTCGGCAAACTCTAAGTCGCGCGGCTCGATGTTTCCCACGAGGACGATCTTCCCCCGCGCCCGCTGTTTGGCTTCGGCAAGCTCCAAGTCGCCGTCCGGCGGGGGCTCGAGGGGGTCGAGCAGGTCCGGCCCCATGTCTAGGATGAGGTCGAACACCGTGCCGATCTTCCCGTGGCAGTGCATGTAAACATAGGCGCCGTAGCTATGGATAAGGTCCATGAGCTGCTTGTCGTATTTGACAACCAGGTCCTCGAAAAACGGGCGCGACATCATCGGCGGCGTAGCCTGCTCCGACCCGCCCATCCAAAACACCGGCCCCACCCCGCGCTCAAGCAGCCACTTCAGCCGCTCGTAGATCCTCTCAAACGCAGTTTCCACGAGCCGGACGATCGTCTCCCGCTCTGTGGCGCACCACATTAAGAATTGCTCAAACTGCAACATGCGCGACACGCAAACCATCGGCGTAGACACGCCGACCATAGCCAGACCGCGCTCGCCAATGCGCGCGCGGTGCTCGAAAAATGGGGCCAAGTCCGGCGGGTCGAAGTGATAGGGCACGGAGAGAATGCGCTCTACGTCGTCCAGGTCCTTAAGCAGGGGCTCGGTGTAGTAGCTGGTGTGAATGCCGTCCACGGTCTCCGTTGTTGTGCGCAGCTCGCCCTTGGGGGTCCTAATGCGGTGCACGACAACGTAGCGGTTGCCCACGCGCCCTTGCTCGACAACCTCGATATACTCCGGCGGGGTGAGGAGAAAGCGGCGGTCGAACATTGCCCCAAGGCCGCGGGCGCGACAAAACACATCGCAGTAGCTGCGCACGAGCTCAAGAACCGCTTCAAAGTTCGCCTCGCGCTGCCATGCTGGCCGGCGGTCCTCGATTAGGTCGTTCGTGGGGTCATAGGGAACGGGCGAGAGGATGGGCACGCGGTCGTGCGGCTCCCAGCGGATTGTCCTCAGCAGGCGCTCAGCCGAGCTTAGCTCCTGGGCCATGGGCTCCTCCCCCGTGCGCTAAGATGTGTTCCTGGATTTCCTTTAGGTGGCCGTCTTCGGCGCTGCTTTGTTGCGCCGCCGGATAAAGCCATCGGGCCGTGGCGAGCGCAGCGACCCGCTCCTAGCGCGCCCCAGCGCCTTCTTTTCTCTCCCTCGCCGCCCGTTCGCCCTCGGGTGCGGGCGTTGCCGTCGGCCGGCGGGCAAACCGCCCAGCGTTTATTCGCCAGTCGTGCGGGAGAAACTCAATGTGCCGGTCCTCAAGCGCCAAGACGTCGCGCTCGCGCGGCGAGTTTAGCCGGTCGTAGATGAAATCCAAAAGCTCCTCCTCGGGAAACTCCGCCCGCGAGCGCAGATCCTCTAGAAACTCGCGGAAGAAGTCGGCCAGGTAAACCGTGCGCCGCTCGCGGTCCACCCGAACCCAGCGCGGGTTGTTGATCACCTCCAAGCAGTCGCTTTCCAGTTGAGCGTCGAGGGCCGCGCTCACATAGGCCTCCTGGCGCAGGGTGGGGTCGCCTCGGCTTCCGCGGACAAGCGCGCAGTGCACGCGCGGCTCGCCCAACGCACGAATGAGCTGCTCTACCTCGTCCAGGCTAATGTAAATCCCTCCCAGCTTGTGGCTTTTCTCGCTGAAAAACTCGGGAAAGTCCCTCACGCTGCGCAGCGGCCAACGCTTAACGACGCCCTCGACGACGAAGCAGTTATAGGCATTGAGCAAAAGCGCCAGCCGCTCCTGGGGCGAGGCAATCGCCTTTGGATTTGTTGCGCCAAGCTGCCGTAGATAGCGCCACAGCCGTGGGTCGCGCCGTATCGCTTCATAGTCTACTAGCCCGTCGCGCACGTAGTCCTTGAGCAAGCCGTCCCAAATTCCCGCGTCGGCGACTTGTCCCGCGCGCCCGCGAAAGTTCAGCTCCGCGCGCGGCGTGGGCTGAGGCACCTCGTGCTCCTCCGTGAAGCCGCGCCCCACGCGCCGGCAGCCTGAGAGCAGCGCGGCAAGCGCCGCCAGCGCGCATAGCGCTAAAGCATATCCCTTCCCGCTCACCTTCCGCGCTCCCCTCGCTCGGGAGCAACCTCAACGAGGAGAACATCGCCCCCTGCCGCCTCGCGCACTATCCTGAGTTTTCCCTCCTCCAGCAGCTCGCGCCACATCTGCTCTACCCTGCGCTGCTGTGGCGATGCGCCAAGCTTTAGCCACGTGCGGTTTATCAAAAGATGCGTCACCCCCACCCTCCTATACGCCTCGAGCAAATCCTCCGCGTCGGCCAGCTTTGCGTAGTTGATGATCAAATTGTGCACCGGGTCGGCCCAGAAGTAAGGGATCTTGAGGTAGTAGCAGCGTGGCTCGCCATAGGTGGCGATCTTCGCCGTTGGGGGAAGGTTTGCGTTGGCCCACTTTATCACGGGATAGGACTCAAGCTGCAACGCGAGATACGCGTCGTCGTCCGCGGGTGCAAGAAGCGTGCTTGCCAAAAGCAACGCGCAAATGTAAACGGGCAGGGCAAGCATGGCGGCCACGGCCACCTTGGCAAATTGCGCGACAAGCGGCCTGCGCGCAAAGGCTAGCGCTGCGGCCTCCGCCGCCGCGGGCGCGCACAGGGCAAGCGCAGGCAAAAGGTAGCGCAAAAGCTGGCTTAGGTGCGTCCAAGTGACAAACCACACCAGCCCGGCACACAGGGCCACCTTTGCCCCGCGCGAAACCGGCCGCAAAAACAAAAGCAGCGGCAAAAGCCCCAAAAACGCCGGCCCCAATACAGCGCACAGCGAGCGCGCCTCCCAAAACGGCCGCGGGTCCATCGCCAGATAATACGCGGCCAGCGCCCAGCTCGCCGGCGCTGGTGGCACGCCGCGCTTAAAGATCGCCTCCGTGGCCCGTTCGTGAAGCGAGCGGGCAGCGGGCTCCTCGCGCCCCGGAGCGGCCAAGCGGGTGGGCCGATATGCTCCCTCGGCGACCCGCTGCGCGATAAAGTACAGCCCGTGGCTTTTGTGCTCTGCGCGGTAGTGTTCCGTGCCCTCCTCGGGCCAGCCGCGCCCGCCGAAGAAAAACGGATATACCGGGTTGCCCGTGTAGACATAGCTGCGCACATACCACGGCCCGCCCACCAAAAGCGCAACCGCCACAAGCCACGCCCCCGGCCGCCATAGCGCCTTGCGCTCAGCGAGCGCCTTTGCCCCAAGGCAAAGCAGCGCGAAAATCAGGGCAATGCCCCCTGTATGCTTAATGCCCATCGCCACGCCGCAAAACGCGCCGCAAAGCGCCGCCCAGTGCAGCTCCGCCGGCCGCGGCCACCAGTGCACCAGCGCCGTGACCGCAAGCGCAAGGTATAGCGCCAGGGCAACGTCTACATAGGCCGTCCCCGCCTCCCACGCCGCCGCGGGAATCGAGGCAAAAAGCAGCGCGCCCAGCGCCGGTGTGTGCTTAAACGACTTCGCGCCGCCGCGCCGTTTGCTGCCCGCCTCGCGCGGCTTTTTCTCCCCCTCGCACAGGCCGGCGATGGCCAAAAGGCACAAAACGTGTGTCGCCAAGTGAAACAGCGCGGGCAGGCGATCGTTGCCCAACCCCAGCCCGAGCGTGTAGAGCATCTCCATGGTCAGGGGAAAGTTCGCGTGGTGGTCGTAGGCAATGTAGCGAATGCCGTGCGTGGCGAGGTAATGCTGGGGAATGGGCAGGTGGTAGGAGATCGCGTCCCAGTCGTGCGGCGGGCGCAGGGCGTTGCACAGCGGCCAGAGGAGGCACACGGCCAGGGCCAGAGCAATCGCCCAGCCCGCCACGCCTTGCGGCCTGCCAAACGCCTCGCGCACATCGTAGCACACTCCGCGCAGGGCGCGCCCGCCCAGCGCAGCAATGCCGGCGATCCCCACGATCAGCGCGGGCAGATACAAAAGCTGCGCCAGGCCCACAAGAAACACCCAGTAGGCGAGCAGGGCCAGGCCCAGGCCGCCGCTTGCCGCAAGCCGGCTCAGCGGGTTAACCTGCTCCGCTGCCGCGCCTAATATTCGTCGGCCGGCCCCGAGGCAAAAAAACAAAATCACACAAGCCATGGCCAGCGCCGCAGCGCCCATTTTTCTCGCCCAGCCTCTACCGCGGAAAAAGATAGGCCAACACGTCGGCAACCATCGGCTGCCGCAAAAACGCAGCGAGCACGGCAACCAGCCACAACACCACGGCAATGTCCTTTGCCGCTTCGCGCCACTCGCTCTTGCTCATTCTATTGCGCCTCCGTGTTGCTCGGCCCGCGCTCTTCGTGCTCCCCTTCCAGCGCGGCGTGGCGCAAAATCCGTGCCTCGCTCCGCGCATGGCGCAGCGGCTCAGGCAGCCGCAGCCCGCGGCAGCAGCGCAAAACAAGCTCGCACGCCGTCTCCATGTCCATGCGATAGCCCGGCGAGACGAGCAGCGGGTTAACCTCGTCGCGCGTGCGTAGGGCAAAGCCCACGTGCTCGCCGTTGATAAAAATGGGCGAGCGCGCGCCGCGCGCTGGGCCGGGCTCTGCGCAGGTTCCCCAGAGCAGACGGATTGCCACACCTACGCTCGGCCGGTTGAAAATTATCCCCAGGTGCGTGGCCAATCCAATGCGCCGCGGGTGTGCCCGCCCGTGGCCCCAGCACATGAGCACATCGGGCTCCGCGCGCAGCTTCTCCAGCGCTCCGCAAAGCGCCGGCCCGATGCTAAACGCCAACAGCCCTGGCTCATACTTGCTGGGCACGGGGGCGATGTGCCGCTGCTTTTCCACAACCTCAAGCTCGGGCAGGGAGACGACAACCGCTGCGCCATAGGCCGTTTTGCCGTCCGGCGAGAACGTGGCATAGGTTCCTGCGACAAGCTTTATCTCGGCGAGCGCCGGCGGCTCCCCTCGCAACGATCCCGCGGCAAGCTCCTCCTGCAGGGCAATCGCTTGCTCTGCGCTCAGCTCCCAGTTATGGCGCCGCTTAAACCTCATATTCTGCGTCGCTGCTCCACAGCAAGTGCTCATTGCCCAAGCGCACGCGCAAAAGTCCCGCTTCGTGCGCCGCCTCGAGGCAGCGCATGGCGTGCGCGCGGCTCGTTGTGGGCAGGTCCGGCGTGAAAAACTGCGGGTAGAACGCGAGCAGGGCATAGGGAATGTTCGGGTCAAGCTCCGCGATGAACTGGGCGATGTGGCGCACCTCGTAGGCGTCCACATAGCCGGGGACGAGGAGCGTGCTCGCCACCAGCGGCGGGGGTTCCGGCCGCTGTGCGATAAAGCGGGCGAGCCGGCGAAAGTTCTCCAGCGTGCGCTTGTTGCTCACCCCGCACAGGCCCAGGTGCACTTCCTCGCTCCACGCCTTTAGGTCGAACTTGACCGTCCCCCCGGAGACCAGCGAAAGCTCCATCATCTCCTCGGCAAGCGCCGGGCTCATCGACCCGTTTGTCTCCCAGCAAATGCGCAGCGTGCGCCCCGCCGCCTGCTCCAGGGCAAGGCGCGAGGCGCGCAGGAAAAACGGAAGCTGTGGCGTGGGGTCGCCCCCGAAGTAGCAGATGCACGTCGTCCGAGGGTCTACCGCGGCGGCCAGCTCCTCAGCGGTTATCGGCCGCTCGTGCGTGCGTTTGTTGCGAAAGTGCCAGTTTTGGCAAAACAGACAGTCAAACGTGCAAAACTGCGAAAACACAGCCAAGTTATGCGTCCCCACTTCGCCCACGCCGCCGCACCAGGGCATGGCCACGCAGTTTGTGGGCAGCGGGTCGTAGTAAAAGTGCAGCACCCCCTGCTCCTCGCCGCCGACGATCTCCCCACCCTGCGCGCGCCGCGCTTGGCAAAATCCCGCCTCGCCTTCCTCCATGCGGCAGGCGTTTACGCACTGCGTGCACACCGCCCCGTCTGGCGCGCGGGGCGGCTCCGCGGGCAGGTCAAACTCACCGCGCGAGCGCTCGTGCGCCCGGCGAATTCTTTGCTCGTAATCTCCTGCGCGCTCACGAAGGCATGGGCCGCAGATGCCAAGAACTTGTGTCGCGAGCCGTTGCGGCCTTTTGCATACGTCGCACAGCGCCACGGCACTGCCCTCTTTATCGGTTTTGTCTGTGTTTCGCCGAGGCGGCGGAACATCCTATGCTCGAGGAAAGGATTGAGGGTTATGCAACTGGCCGGAGAGCTCGCCGTCGGTTTTGCGCTAATCGTTATCACCCCGCCCTTGGGGACAAACCTTGCCGGCTATTTCTACCCTCGCTATGCCCAGGAGGTCCTCGACGATCTCTTCGCCCAGGCGGTGGTTATTCAAGCGGGCGACGATGTGCTCGTGCTTATCGCCTGCGACCTTATCGGCGTTGAGGCGGACACCGTCGCCCAGGCGCGAAAGTTTATTGAGGAGCAAATCGGTGTCCCTGCCGAGCGCGTATGTATCGGGGCCACGCACATCCACACCGGCCCGGCGGTGGTCCACCACGACATCCCCGCGCCGCAGAGCGCCTATCGCGAGCTTCTCCCCCAACTCATCGGCAGCGCCGCCGTGCAGGCCTGGCGCCGGCGGCACCCCGCGCGCGCGTTTTGGGCCTCGGGCAACGCCGGCCATCTCTGCTTCAATCGCCGCTATCGTATGAAAGACGGCACCGTGCGCACCAACCCCGGTGTGCTTAACCCGGACATCGTCGAGCCTGCCGGGCCGACGGACCCCGAGGTGGGCATTTTGGCGTTCGAAACGCCCGATGGTGCGCCGCTGGGGATGATCGTTAACTTCTCCCTGCACTGCGACACCCACGGCGGCGCGGCGATTACTGCGGGCTATCCGCATTTTCTGCGCAGCACCATCGCCGCGGTAACCCGCTCGCGCGCGGTCACCTTGTTCTTCCCCGCACCTTGCGGCGACGTAAACCACATCGACGTTACGCGCAAACAGGAGAAGGGCCGGGCAAACTGCCGGCGCATCGGCGAGTCGCTCGCCCACCAGGTTCTCGCCGCGCTAGACCACGCCCAGCCGATAAACATCGCGTGCATCCCCGTGGCCCGCGACGTGCTCGAGATCCCCTGCCGGCGGATCACCGCGGAGCAAAAGCGCGAGTATCTCCGCCTGCTCGGCGACAACTGGCGCGACCCAGACGTGTGCTATGTCGTAGACAAGGCGGGAAAAAAGCGCTTTAGCATGGAGCGCCAAGCAATGCGCGATGCGCTCCTGCTCGACGAGCTAAACGTTCGCGCGCGCCGCGTAGAGCTGTGGTGCGCTGGTTTGGGCGACGTGGCCATTGCCGCAAACCCCGCGGAGCTTTTCGTTGAGCTTGGGCTGCAGATTAAGCGCGCCTCGCCGTTTGCGCACAACTTGGTGTTCGAGCTCGCCAACGGGAGCGTGGGCTATGTCCCCACGCGCCACGCGTTTGCCGAGGGGAGCTACGAGACAACCCTCCGCCGCTCAAGCTGCCTTGCCGAGGACGCCGGCGAGCGCATTGTCGCGCGAACCATTGAGCTGTTACAGCAGGTACATCGCCAAAGCAAGAGGCAGTAGCCCCCGCGGGGGAGACATCACCTAAATAAAGCGGGCGCTTTGCGCCAGGCCGGGCTAGAAGTCCTGCGGCAGCTCCTTTATCTGAGCGAACGAGAACACCGGCCCGTGTAGACACACGTAATACGGCCCCACATTGCACCGGCCGCACTTGCCCACGCCGCACTTCATCCGGTTTTCCAGGCTGGTAAAGATTTGCTCGTCCGAAAAACCCATTTGCTTCAGCGCGGCGAGGACAAACTTAATCATAATCGGCGGCCCCACGGTTAGGGCCACGGCGTTGTCCGGCGAGGGGTTGACTTGTTCCAAAAGCTGGGGGACAAACCCCACGTTGCCCGTCCACGTCTCGTCGCCCGCATCTACGGTAACGTGAAATTCAACATCGTCGCGCTGCTCCCACAGCCTCAGCTCGCGCTTATAGACGAGGTCCGCCGGGCTGCGCGCGCCGTAGATTACGGTAATCTCGCCGTAGTTTTGCCGGTTCGACTCGTGCAACACCTCGTTGAGCAGCGTGCGCAGCGGGGGTAGGCCCACACCCCCGCCGATGAAAATTAGGTTCTTGCCCTGCCAGTCCTCCGCGGGCCACCAGTTGCCATATGGCCCGCGCACGCCGATCACATCGCCCGGGTTGAGCTCGTGCAGGGCCTCGGTAACCTTGCCCACACGCTTTACGGTAAACTCCAGCGCTCCGCGGAGCACCGAGGGCGAGGAGGCGATGTCGAACGTCGCCTCGCCGCGCCCGAAAACCGATACCTCGGCGAACTGCCCCGGGCGATAGGTAAACTTTTCGCGCAGCTCCTGTTCCACAAACGCCACGCGAAACGTTTTGATGTCCGGCGTCTCGTCTACGATGTCCTCGATCGTCGCCAGCGACGGAAGATAGGGCGCAGGGCAAATCGCGGCCGGTTCCATCTACTCTCCCCCGCTCGACGCCTTCGCGGCAAGCTCCTCCAAAATGTCCACGTGAGCGATTCCCACCGGGCAGAGGGCAACGCACCGCCCGCAGCCGGTGCATCCGAGCAGCCCGAGCAACTCCGGCTGATACTTAAATTTGTGCAAAATGCGCTGGCGCAGCCGCGCCGCCTGGTTCGGCCGCGGGTTGTGGCCCGAGGCGTGCACCGTGAAGTAGCGGAACTGGCACGTGTCCCACGAGCGATAGCGCGTGCCGCTCATTACCCCCGCGTCGAGGATGTCGAAGCACTGGCACACGGGGCACAGGTAAGTGCAAATCCCGCAGGCCAGGCAGCGCGCCGCGTGCTTCTCCCACACCGGGCTGTCCCAAAGGTCAAGCACGCCCGCGGACAGGGCCTCCAGCGGGCCGCGCTCGCGCGTTTGCTGTTCGATCTGCGCGCGGGCCTGCTCCGCCGCGCGGGCCTCGTCCGCCCCCGCCGGGCGCAGGGCCTCGCGGGCAAGCTGCGCCAGCTCCTCGCCCTTCTCGCTCAGCACCTCGGCGACCAGCCCCTCGCCCACCGGCGTAAGCGCCACATCGCTCAGCTCCAGCGCGCGCTCGGCGACCCCTCCCACAGCACCGCACAGGCACGTCGGCTGCGCGCTCTGGCAAAACAGGCAGACGATGGCCGTCGCCTCGCGCCGCGCGCGATAAAGCTCGTCCGCTGGCTCGTCGAGAAACACCTTGTCGGTAACGGCAAGCGCGGCGACATCGCAGGGGCGCACGGCAAACGCCACGGCCCTCCCCTTGGGCGGAGGCGCGGGGCAAAGCTCAAGCCCCTGCTCGTTGCGCACGAACCTAAACAGCGGCTCGGAGCGGGGCATGAACACCTCGCGGATGGAGTTGCGCGTCGTGGTAAACTCCAGGACAAGCTCCTCTGCGCGAGCCAGCCTGCCCAGGACAACGAGCCCCTCGCCCGTCGCCCGTGGGGCGAAAACGCAAACCCCCGCGCTCAGCATGCCCTCCACCCACGCCGCCAGCCCTTGGCGCTCTACGGTGTATATCGCACGGGCCTCGGGCATAGGCTAAATCACCCTCCCGCGCATCTCCTCGCGGTCCTCCGGGCGGAACTTAGACAACGCCGGCCTGTCCTCGGGATCCATCCCGCTCACGTGCCCATATTCCCGCTCTACCTCGCGCGCGAGAAAGCCGTTAAGCGCGTTCAGCGGGATCTCCATGGGGCACGCCCGCTCGCACGCGCCGCACTCCACACAGCGGCCGGCAAGGTGCATCGCCCGCGTGAGAAGATAAAGGTCGTTCTCCCAGCCCTCGCTCGAGCGCGCCACCCACTGCGGCCGCGTTTGGTCGACAAAGCACACGTCGCAAAAGCACAACGGGCAGGCGTTGCGGCAGGCGTAGCAGCGAATGCACCGCGCGAATTGCTCACGAAAATAGCGCCAGCGCTCCTCGCGGGGCAGGGCTTCGATCTCCGCCACCCAGGGATAGCGCTCCTCGGCGCTAACCTCCGCCGGCTGAACGGGCTCGCCCAGCACGACATCGGCCAGGGGTGCCACAGGCGCGCGGCAGGTAAGGCAAAATTGGTCCAGCGCCTCCGCGCGCGGCAGGCGCAGCTCCTCCCCGCCGAGGACAAGCACGAGCTCGTCGCCCTCCACCGCGGCGCGCTCTACGCCATAAAGCTCGCGCCCCAGGCGCCTCTCCAGCTTGCGCGGGTTGGCCACACCCGCGCAGGGCAGGGCAATGATATACACCTCGTCGCGAGCGATCTGGTTTTCCTGAAGCAGCCCCACGATCGCCCGGCCGTCGCACCCCTTGGCGAAAACGGCTACTTTGCCCGAAAGCGCGCGCTCCGGCCCGGCGAGAAACGTGGCCAGGTTATGGTGGCACAGCGGGTTAAACAAAAGCTGCTCCGCCTCGTCGGCGCTGCGCGCGAAAAACGGCATGGGCAGGCCGCTGCGCGGGTGCGCGGCATAGCCGATGACATAGCTAACTTCGCCCTCAGCAAGCAGTCGCTGCGCCTCGCTGCGAATCGCTTGGGTTAGCTCGTCGCTCACTTTTCCTGCGCCTCGCCAGCCAGCCGTTGGGCCATCGGCGGCAAATGTTCGATGTCCTGGACCATCTCGCGAATAACCTCGGCGAACTCCTTGCCCTCCGCGGCGGAGATCCACTCCCAGCGCAGGCGCTGGGGGTCAAGCCCCACGAAGTGCAACAGCTTCTTGAGCATGGTCATCCGCCGCCGCGCATAGTAGTTGCCCTCCGAATAATGGCAGTCGCCCGGGTGGCAGCCGGAAACAAGCACGGCGTCCGCTCCCTGCTCAAACGCCTTAAGCACAAACAGCGGGTCGATCCGCCCGCTGCAGGGCACGCGGATAAGCCGCACGTTCGCCGGATACTCCAGCCGGCTCGAGCCGGCAAGGTCCGCTCCGGCATAGGTGCACCAGTTGCAGACAAAGGCCACGATCTTTGGCTCGCGGCTTTCGCTCTGCTCCTCTCGCGCCATCGCTTGCTACCCTGCCTCTACCCGTAAAGCACGGACTCGATCTCGCTGCACACCTGCTCGTCGCTGAACCCCTTCAGGGTAATCGCGCTGGAATAACACGCCGCGGCGCACGTCCCGCAACCCGTGCACACCGCCGGGTTAACTTGGGCCACGGTCTTCTCCGCGCGCGTGAGCGGGTTCGTCCACTGCACTTCGTCGATCGCCCCAAACGGGCAAACGGTCTTGCAGTTCAGGCAGGCGATGCAGGCAAACGGGTCAACTTCGGCGATCTGCGGCTCGGAGAGCAGGTGCTCCTGGGCGAACATGGAG
>CAZMGT010000019.1:0-56723 GCA_964565895.1 uncultured Armatimonadia bacterium | reverse complement strand
GCTCTTGTTGCAGCGGATAAGCGCCAGCCCTGACCGGAGCGCGCAAACCCACTGCTCTGCAACGCGGCGCGGCAAGCCTGTGCCGGGCCTCCCCGCAAGCCCGGCCCCCAGCTTCGCCACGCCGCAAGCGCAGGATTGGGCCCATGCGGGGCGGGCTGGGAAGCTTCGTTCGCCGGAGCCCTGCCGCGCCGCTGCGGGGCGGAGTAGGGGATTGCCCGAGGGGCGGTCGCGTGCTATACTATTTGGCGGTTCGCGCGGGGCTGTAGCTCAGTTGGCTAGAGTACCTGACTGTCGATCAGGGGGTCGCGGGTTCAAGTCCCGTCAGCCCCGCCATTTTTTTGTACCGTTGCCGTCTCTGCCGCACGGCACGCTTTTGCTCATTCAACAAGCACACTGTTCGTCTGACGCTAAGATGCACGAACTGACAATGCTGAGCAATGGAGGACATTTGAACAGCGCCACGTAGCAGACCCACATCGTTCGCTTTGTTGCACAATCACCAGCTTTACCGTTACCTGCAGCCTCCTGTTGTGCACGGGAGCGAAGCGAGTGCCTGGCAAAAAGTGTGCGGCGCGAGCTTGCGCGCACCGCAGAGCGAAAAGCCCTGGCCGCATACTTGATGTAGTAGCAGACTGTGCTGTTTATTCCTGCAGGCGCAAGCGCTTGCTACTTTGTAGCCGCTAAGCCCCGTTCGAATTGCCAAGAGCCTCGTGCTCAGTGCCAGGCAGTGCTAAGCACCAAGCGCTACGCTAGGAGCCGCTAGCGTTTGCGCGCTGCACGTATTAGCCCACAGGCGGTGTCTTGCATCGGAAGCATAACGCCGCCTTGGTTTTGGTCGCTGTGCCTCACTTCCCTGTGCTCGCCTGGCCTGCCTGCGCGCTGACACTTCCCGGTGGGCGATAAAGTTACTTTTGATCCCGCGACATCTAAACCGCTGCGGGACAGGGCTCAACGAAGCTCTGGCAGCGGATTCGCAAACTGCGCACCCTTCTCGCCCGAGATACGACGTTTTACAAGAGCCAACAAATTAAGCGTCCTGCACGGTGCGAAACAAATCGATATCCTTAACGCATAGGCTAAAGGCCTCACACAGCCCCTCGCTCGCGCACTTCTCCTGGGTGCCGAGGCAAGAGGAAGTATCAAATCCGCACCGTGACACGCGCATTTCTGAAGTGTTAATCAAAAGCGAAAGCCAGGAAAGCTAATGCGAATGCTAATCCCCTACACACTACTGTAGCGTAGACCGCTTCTGCTCCATGCACTCAACATGAACGCCAGTCTCGCATCATGCGACAGACCACAGACGGTCGCTGGAAATCACAATGCGCAGGCCTACTATAGCTGTTAGTTTCACGGGCTCATCCGCGGAGGAAAAAAATGCCCCAGGGAAGGTTTTGATGAAGGGCAAACTGAAGTCGTTGAAAAGAAGGTGTATACGACCTACATGCAAAGCCGAACTGCATTACGGGGGGTTCCCCATGAATGGTTCCGAATATCGGACAGTCGCACTCGCCGCTTTGTTGCATGACATTGGTAAGCTCCTGAACCGCGTTCCCGGAGAAACGGCCAGACATCCCGCACTGTCCGAGCAGTTTGTGAGAGAGTTTCCCAGATCGTTCGAGCAGCCCGAGTTACTCGCCACCCTGGTCAAGCAACACCACGAAACACCGCGCTGGGACGACGAGTTCCGCGTACAGAGCATCGAAGACCCCCACGTTCGCACGCTGGCCTACATTATAAGCAGAGCGGACAATTACTCATCGGCAGAACGTGGAGAGGCGAGGGAAGGGGCAGGGTTTGCCAAGTTCCGCGCTTTGGATTGCATTTTCTCATACGTCACGCTTGGCGATGACAAGGCTGGTCCCGCGCGCTGGAAGTACCCGTTACAGATACTTACCCCCGGAGCTGGCTATCCCCGTGAGCTGGATGAGCTCGACGGCTCGGAGCTCGAGGCACACGTAGACTCCTTTTATGAGAGCTTCCGCAGCCTTCAACGCAGCAGCTCGCCTTTGCCCTTCGAAACTATATATCACCTTCTCGAAAAGTACACATGGTGCATCCCCAGCGACGTCACTCGTGAACCAGCCGACGTATCGCTTTTCGACCACTTGCGAACGACAAGTGCGTTGGCGGCATGCAGCTACCGTTATCATGTCGACGGCGCTACGCTACAGGAGCAGCATGTTACTAACGACGACATTCGGCGGTTCCTTCTCGTAGGGCTGGACATAAATGGGATCCAATCATACCTCTACGACATTTCGGGAACTGGCCGACGCGCGGTGGCAAAGAGGCTGCGCGCGCGATCGTTTTACCTGTCGCTTTTGGCGGAAGCGATTAATTGGCGAATCCTGCGCTCCCTGGACCTTCCCCTTTCCTGCCGGCTAATGTCTGCAGGCGGGCAGGCATTCTTATTGCTGCCCAACTCCCCACAAGCTAAAGACGCCTTGCAGTCGGAGATTAACCACATTCAGTCCTGGCTGCTAAATCGCTTTCATGGCGAGCTCGGCGTTTCCATTGCAAGCGTTGAGCTAGCCGGCAGCGACTTCGCGCAGGGCCAATTCCATCTTGTTCTGGAAGCACTTAGAGACCGCGTGAATCTTGCTAAGCGCAAAAAGTTCTCCGAGCTGCTCACCGGCCCCCAAGCACATGTGATGGATGTCGACTATCAGCACGGCGTCTGTGCCACATGCCACAAGTTTCCCAACATAACCCCCGGCGTTCCTGAGCAGGAAGCAATTTGCCACGCCTGCCAAATTGATGAGGATATTGGCAAATGGCTCCCTCGCACACATGCTCTGGCGTTCGTTGCGGGCCTGGAGAAAGACGAGCGCACCGTGCGCTTTTTCGATGACCAGCCTCTGTCCGTTGTTCTTCTTCCCGGCGACAAGCAGCCGCCGCAGGGCACCGAGCTTTACTACCGACTGCGCGATACTAATCTGCGGGCGGACGTCCCCTCGGGCTTTCTCTCCTATTGCATGCATCTCCCCACGTTTTCCGACGCGCAGGAACTTGAAGACCGTTGCGCAAGGTGCGAGCTAGGAACCGACCGGTGCGAGCACTGGAAGGACATCTCTCGACCTGGCCGCGCAGCAGGGGCGCCGAAGACTTTTCAGTGTATCGCCGCCGCCTGCGACGGCGTGCAGCGGCTGGGGTATTTGCGCGGCGATGTCGACCGGCTGGGCCTCATCTTTGCTCTAGGCTTGGCCGGAGAGGAAAAGCAGGCCTCGCAGGTTTCTCTGTCACGCCTAGCCACGATGAGCCGCATGCTCGAATACTTCTTTGGCTGGGGGCTAAACGAACTTATTTCGCGCGGGGCAGAGCTCCAGGGCGAGCGCGTAGACTTAAGCGAAGTTTACGTTACATATTCGGGCGGCGACGATTTGCTCGTGGTCGCTCCGTGGCAGACAGCGCTCCATTTTGCGCAAATTGTCGAGAGAGAATTTCGCAGATTCACCGCCCAGAACCCTAGCATAACCCTCTCCGCGGGTATCGCTATCGCATCGCCACGGTGCCCCATTTCTACTGCCGCGCGGATGAGCAAAGACCTGCTCGACCAAAGCAAAAATACCGGCCGCGCCCGCATCACGATGTTCAGCACTGTCCTCCCCTGGTTGCGCGCCCACGATGCCCAAGAGTGGGCAAAGTTCTTCGTTAACGCAATTTTTAAACGAAAGAGCGAGCCCCCTCGCGGCATTCCTCGAGCCTTTCTCTACCGGCTGCTCGCCTATCGCAAGATGCACGAGGACTATCGTACAAAAAGCGACCCGCGCGGCGCGCTATACAGGTCGCGTCTCGCTTACGACATCGGCCGAAACTTCCTCGACAACGAGGGCAACCCCCACGACAAGGAGGTGGTGGAACGGCTAGAGCGTTTACTTGCGCAGGATGCAGACGACATGTGGTACATGCTCCGCTGGCCCATTAACTGGGCGCTCCTAGCAACGCGAGAGGAGGACGGCCATGGCCCAACATAGCAGCCGCCCGCCGGCTAGGGAAAAGATCGACTGGGTGGGCAAAGGTCTGCCGCTGGAGCAACTGGTTTCCGACAAGGCGCACCAAGTAGCAGAAGAACTCGCAGGCAAGCGGTCTCCTGTAACAGCAAGCCAGCTGCGTGCTTTTTTCCATGGTTTTCGCGCGCTCGAGGCCCAAATTGCCGATGACCCAAAAAACTTCCAGCGCGTTCTCCCTCGACTGAAAATGATGCGCGCAGTTGCCGCATACAGGTACCGAGGCGGAGGCCGCGATGCCAAAATACCCGAGTCCTTCTACCACTTCCTCGAGGACAACGTGCGCGAGATTAACACAATCGACGACTTCAAACGGTTCATGCTTTACTTCGAAGCCGTCGTCGGCTTTTGCTACGGAAAGGGGGTGCGTGAGGGACGATGAAGCTCTGCAGGTATCGCACGCTCAGAGGCAAGATCGTCGTCAAAACCGGCTTGCGCATCGGGGGCTCCGCCGAGTCCGTGGAAATCGGCGGAATGGACAACCCGATTATCCGCGACCCGGTCACCGAATATCCCTACATACCAGGGTCCTCCATCAAGGGCAAAATGCGCTCGCTGCTCGAGCTCAAATACGACAAACTTAACAACGGCGGCAATCCGCACAAGTGGTGCAACGATACAAGCTGTTTCGTCTGCCGCGTGTTTGGCACAAGTGCCGGCGAAGAAGCGAAAATTGGCCAGGGCCGCTTGATCGTTCGCGATGCTAACCTGTCCGAGGAGAGCAAAAAGCGGCTCGACGCGCTTCGCGACAGGTCGGGTCTCCTCTACGCCGAGGTTAAATCCGAGAACACAATCGACCGCATTACCGCCCGGGCCAACCCGCGCACGATGGAGCGCGTGCCCCCCGGCGTGTGCTTCGAGTTTGAGCTCGTCTATCGCGTCTTCGACACCGGAGACGACGGCAAGACCGACGAGGAGAACTTTAAGTACGTCCTCGAGGGCCTGCGCCTGATCGAGCTCGACGCCCTCGGCGGCTCAGGCAGCAGGGGCTACGGCAAAGTCGAGTTCGTTGAGCTCAAAGACGAGCAGGGCAACGACGTCACCCTGCCCGACATAGCCGCTACCTAACGCTGGCCTGGCCGGTGGCAAACTAAAAAACCGGGCGAACGCCCACCCTCGCCCACGGAGGTGTGAGCCGTGGACGGTTATCGCTTAGACTTGCGCTTTCGCTCTTCCTACATTACCCCTTTGCACGCCGACACTCTGTTCGGCCACCTGTGCTGGGCTGCGCGCTATGTTAGCGGCGAAAACCGCCTTGAGGAGCTGCTCGCCGCCTTTGCCGAGCGCATCCCGCTCGTCCTCTCCGACGGGTTCCCCTCGGATACCGAAAAGCTGCGTTTTTTCCTGCCCGCGCCCCTCCTCCCCACGCTCGGCCAAAGCGAAGTAACCGAGCTCATGGCTCAGCACGACATTCCCGACACCCGCAGCAACCGCAAGAGCATCATCGCCGCGATAAAGGCGGTCGCCAAGCTCCCTTACCTCGAGCTCCAGGTCCTTCAACAAATCCGCGCCGCGCTCTCCGCGCGCGCGATCTTCGACCGCGTGCTCAGCTTAACGATCTGCCCCAAAACCGGCGCCTATAACGACGATTGCCAACTCCATGGCGACCAAGCGGGCTGGCAGCACTGCCCCGTGTTCGATACGCAGCAGCAAATCGCTTGCGACAAGGTCCCACCCGGGGCAGAGCACGCGTCCCTTCTCAAAAACACCATCGACCGCCTCGCTGGGGGAACCCTCGAGGGCCGCCTCTTTTCCGTAGAGGAAAAATTCCCTCGCCTCGCCTACTCCGTTTACCTTCGCCTCGACCCCGAGGTCCTCTCCAGCGATGAGCTGCGCGAATGGCTCGCCTTCGTCGAGCGCTCGGGCTTTGGCAAAGACAAGTCCACGGGCAAGGGTGCGTTTTCCATCCTAGCCTTCGAGCCGTTCGAGTTCCCTGCTCTTCCCGAGACAAATGCTTTCCTCTCTTTGTCCTCGTCCTATGTCCCGCGCAATGGCGACCCGCGCGACGGCTACTACGAACTCCACGTTAAGCGGGGCAAGCTCGGGGGGCACTATGCCCTGGAAAGACGGCCGTGGAAGCGCCCCGTAATTATGTTTCGCGCCGGCTCGGTGTTCTTCTGGCAAAGCCCGCGTGAGGCGCTGGGCGACTTGGTTAAAGGCGTCCATCAAGACGACGAGCGCATCGTGCAATACGGCTGCGCCTATCCGCTACCCGCGCGCCTGGAACAGGGGGTGGCACAATGATTTCCTATCGCCTTACCCTCGTGCCCATTACCCCGATCCATATCGGCACGGGCGAGGAGATCGAGCCCCTCGAGTACACCATTGCCGAGCACATGCTCCACCGGCACGACTTGGGAAAGCTGATCGAAAGCCTCAGCCCCCGACATTACGGCGAGCTTTGGGCTCTTATCGACAAAAATGACCTGCCCGCCCTTCGCGCGTTCGTGCAGAAAGTGGCCACCGAGGAGTCCTGCCTATACCACGGCCCGGTGTCTGCGGAGTTCGAAAGCCTCGTCGCCCGCGGCCTAAGGGTCGGCCAGGCCTCGCTGCGCGTCGCGCTAGCCGCAAGAACGGCTCTCGATTTCAAGCCCTACATCCCGGGGAGCAGCCTCAAAGGCGCCCTGCGCACGGGGTACCTCTACGCTCTCGCTCAAGCAAGAGGCGGTCTGCCAAAAGACAGCAGGCGCGTTGAGCCCGAGCTGCTTGGTTACCGCAGTCGTTCGGGCAGGGGCTTTGTTGCTCAGGAAGATCCCTTCCGCGTGCTCAAAATCTCTGACTCCCAGCCCTCTAATGAGCCTAACCGCTTTTGCCGCGTAGCCCACTTTAACCTCGGTGGAAGCGGCCAATTTGCCCAAATTGGCCTATGCGAAACAACTCCGTCCCTAGCCACCGGCGACGACGTAAGGTTTGACTTCGACGCCGCAATTCTTGACGAAAAAGCTATACGTCGGCACTTCGGCAAAAGGTGGTTCGACCTAGCCGAAGTCGCGCAGGCCTGCGAGCGGTTCTACGGCGAAGTGTTTCGGCAGGAGCTTAACTACTGGAAAGAACACGGCCAGACGGAAATACACAGGTGTCTCCTTGAATCCTTTGAGAAAGCGAGCAAAATGGCAAACTCCCTTCCTGGGCAAACAACCTACCTCCGCCTCGGCTGGGGTACCGGCCGCCAGGGAATGACCATCGACTGGACCAAGCCCGCCCCGAAAACCCGCCGCGTCGCCGAGGATAAGTGGCCCATGGGCTGGGCCCTGCTCGCCATAGAACGCGCGGAAAAGGCAGGGTAAACACCTTCCCTGTGCTTCATCTCGACGAGCCCGGTGCTTCGCTCCACAAGTGTGGTCGGCGCCTCGTTGTGCGCAAGGGCGGCCGCGCGCTTGCCCAGGCCCGCGCCAAAGACATCGAGCGCGTGGCCATTATTGGCAACGCCGCGCTAACCAGCGGCACCCTGGGCCTGCTCCTACGCCGGGGGATCGATACCGTCGCCGAGCGAGAATAGAAGAAATGCACATGGGGACATTAGGACTTGGACGGACGATGCGAGGATTGTCTGCATACGTGCAACCAAACGCTGGGCGGAACCAGGGACTCCGCCCCGCGTTGAGGGTAGAATTCGCAAGCTGGAGGGATGAGTAATGTTGAGGGAGTTGCGAAGCTTTCTCTACATGGTTGCCCGTCTGCTTGGGGACATTAACGCAGTCTCCAAAGGCAAAGTTGGTCGCCGCATTGTCCGCCGTGTTGTCGGACGGAAAAGCGGCAAACTCCTGGGGAGGTTATTGCGCTGAGGTTTGAGTTATCGGTTAGGCAGATTTCTGAGGCACTAGACGTGCCGGACTGGCAAATTGAAAGCTGGTTGCGAAGGGGTAAGAACAGGGGAAATGTCCATGGGGACATTAGGACGGGACGCAGTATACGTCCGCCCCGGAGCGCAGGGCCTCCGTAGCGGTCAGAATAGGGGAAATGTCCATGGGGACAGTGCGCTATGCCGACCGGCCCTCGCCCTCTCTAATCTCGCCTTGCGCAGGAATGCCTCCCACACGGAGAGAACCGCTCCCAGGGACGGTGTCTCGCTATGACCCTCGCGTCAGTTGATGTCAGGGTCTATCCGCTGGCCGATGCCCTGCTTCCCTATCCCTCCGGGCACCTCACATATGCCCTCGTCCTAGACTGGGTGCGCAGCGCAGACCCTTCTCTCGCCAAGCGCTGCCACGACGACGCGAAATTTAAGCCGTTTACTGTCTCCTCACTGACCAGCAGGGTACGGCCCGAAGAGGAACAGGTGCACATTCCCAAGTACACCGAGTGCCGCTTTCGCTTTACCACGCTCGACCAGCGGCTGTACGACGTTCTCTCAAGCGTCGTCTGTGGGCTGCTTGCTAAAAAGGCGCGGCTAGAGATCGCCGGCCACACCTTTCAGCTCCTCGACGTATTCCAAGAGCCCGACTCAGACCAGGAGGGTGCTCCAGAGCCCGGGCGCAGAAGCCTAGGCAGGCTAACTAGCTTTAGCGAGCTCGTCTGCCTCGCCGCTCCTGTGCGAACGGTTACCCTCCGCTTTCACTCGCCCACTGCCTTTCGGCAAAACCTGCGCAACCTGCCCATCCCCTTGCCCCTGCAAGTGTTCGGTGGGCTGCGCCGAAAGTGGGAGAGTTATTCGCCCGTGCCTCTTCCCGCGCCGCTTCCCGACGAGGTGCTAGACGACATCGTGATCAGCCAGCTCCGGCTGAGCAGCAAGCTTTGGGTGTATCCTAAGCACAAATCGGTGGGAGCCGTAGGCAGGTGCACCTATGAGCTGCTGGGGAAACACGATGAGCAAACCCTACGCGCGTTAAGCGTGCTTGCCGACTTTGCGTTCTTCGCTGGAGTAGGCTACCGCACAACCATGGGCATGGGCCAGTGCAGCCGTATCGAACCAAACACTGAGGGGGGCGAGCAATAATGGCAAGCAAACTACCCCGCGCGGGCAAAGAGGGAGAACAAGAGCGCTCCTCGCCAGACAACCGCGGCAAGCGCGGGCTCATCGTTACCGTTGGCGCGCAGGCGGAGCAAATAAAGTTCTCCATCGCCCAGCTGAAGCCAACACATGTCGTGTTCATTGCCACAGCGAGTGAAAACTGCAGGAAAAGTCTGGACGATATCCAAGCTGCAGCAAACTTGCGATTGTCGAGCTGCAAGACGCTGGAGACGGAGGACGACTCCGCCGAAATTGGCCGCGTGGTCTCTCATTGTCTCGACGCTTACGACTGGCTAACAAACACCTGTGGCGTTCCTCCAGAAGAAGTGCTCCTGGACTGCACCGGGGGCAGGAAGTGGATGAGCGCTGGAGCGATTGCTGCAGCCACGCATCTGGGCATTTCCATGTGCTATGTCCACGTGCGCTACGACGAACGGGGCGAGCCCGACCCCTCAACGATGCGCGTCGTCAAGCTTGGCGGACTCTACGAAAACATTTGCCTCCCGGAGCTCCAGGCCGGCGTGGAGCAATTCAACCGCGGCAACTTCACAGCGGCGCGCGAGCTATTCTCGCGCGCCCGCGCAAGCGATCTAGTGATCCACGTGCTAGGCCAGGCGCTGCAAAAAACTGCCGACCTCGCCGACAAGCTCGACCGCTTCTTGCACTTTAAAAAGGACCTCTCCGCAGAGTTCGACAAAGCGGCCGAGGACCTCGAACGCGTAGCACGCGGAAAACCGTATCTCGCAGGTCTCACCCAAGTTGCGGGCAAACTGCGGGAGTTGAAACAAAGAGCTTCTCGCGCTAATACCCAAAAGCCCTCTTATGAGCACGCCCCGTGGGTCGTCGCCGCAGCAGGCACCAGGCTGCGCCGCGGGCAGTACGACGGGGCGATTTTGCTTTACTACCGCACGCTAGAGCTCGCCGCGCAGGTTTGGCTGTGGGAATGGAACGATTTACAGTTCGATACGTCGGATCCGGACTGGTCGAAGATCCCTCAGGATGTGCAGGATCGCTTTCGCGGGCAGTATCCGCACGTAGGCAAGCTCGGGCTGGTTGAAGCCTATGTTCTGCTTGCGCTGCTTGGCCACCCGCAAGCTACAGAGCTTGTGCGCTTCGACGAGAAAAGGGGCCGCTGGGCGCCCATATTCGAGAGCGCTCTTATCATTCGCAACCAAATGGCCGGTGTGCACGGGTTCCAGCCCGTTTCCGAAAAGCAAGCCCAGGGGCTCAAACACTACGCCTTGCAAGCGGCGGAAAAGCTAACAGGAATGACCGAACAAGAGATCGACGAGCAATACACCGTCCCGAAGCTTCCCCAGCTCGTCGGCTAATACCCTCAAGCCAGCCGGCCGTCACGAGAAAGCTGAAAGCAGCTTTTGCAACCATCGCTTCGCGCTGGAAAGCGCCTGCGCATAGCCTATTGTTGGCCAATCCGCTTGCCGCGAAAAGCTCGCCCGTGTGCGCTAGGGTTTCGCGATGCATGCGCTGACGTCGACGATCCTCAGCAGGTCATAAAGCAGTGGATCAATGTAAACGACGTCCCCCGTGCGCTCGTTAATAACCCGCACCCAAAAGTGGCCGCCATCGATCGTCGGGCCCGAGATGCGGCCATACACAACATCCGCGCGCAAAGCGAGGTTCCATCTCTGCGCGAGGTCGTTAATGGCCCGCGCGGTGACCCTGGAATAGCCGCGGCAGTTCGTGCCGACCTTGCTCCGCGCGCCCCTGGCCCAGAGCGCCAGCGGAAAGCGCGGGTCGTACAGCTCCGCGGCTACTGCTTGCGCTACAGCCTCCAGAAGCTCGCGCTCGTCCAGCCGGCGGGTGGCAGAGACATGTTCGAGCGTTTGCTCGACGCTCCGCGCGACGTCGTTCACGGAGAACGCCACCTTGGGCGTGGCCGCAGTTTGCGGTTGGTAGTGCATCAGCGTTACATAGAGCCAGCCTCGCGCCAGCCACGCGGCAACCGCGGCGGCGCACAAGGCGAGGGCAAGCCATCCCGCGCCCCGGGCAATCCGCCGCGCAAGAGGCCTGTCGGAAACGCTGTTCTGCCGGCGGATCCCAAGCGGAGCAGGCACGCTGCGGCCGGTCACAGGAGGTACAGCTCCGTCCCCCAAATCGCTGCCGGTTTCGTTCCGGGGCTTTCCAGCTTCCACCCCATCGCCCGTAGGGCAGCCTCGATCTCCTTGTTGCGCATGAACATCCGCCAGCAAAGCTCGCTGCGGAAATTCTCAATCATGCAAATGATCGGCCCTTGGTCGATCCCAATATACCCGCTAGCCACCCAGTCGCGCCCCAAGTTAAACGCGTCTTTGAAGCCAAACGTCCCCCAGATCTTCTTGCCCAGCTTATAGTAGTAATGTTTCAGCGTATCGAGCGACTCGCGCGGCGTATAGGGCATAGCGCTGAGCGCCGCCGTGGGGGCAATTGTTCCGTCGTCCATCTTGCCCGGGCAGCGGGCCTTATAGCCGTCCGGCCCGGCGCAAGCGGTCAGCCCCCAGACAAGCGGACCGTATCCCACAAACCCTTTTGGGTTGGCCATACAATACGCGCGGTGAATTAGGCTAATGTTGCGGTTGTTTTCGAAGTAGTTGCAAAACCTGTCCCGCTTGCCGCGTGGATCAAATCCTAAAAATGAGTAGTGCGTGAAGAAAAGCGGTCCCCCCATTGGTCGGCCGACCCACTGCTTATAACCAAAATAGGTGTTGCCGTTGACATACCTTTTCGGGTTGCGCACCCATCCGTCGTAATAGCATGAGGGAGGTATGGGATGTGTTGGAGAAGCGATGGCGAGAATATAGGTAATCATACATTCGTTGAATTCTCCGCCGATGCGGTGATTCATCATCCATTGATACCGCGGCGACCAGTGCCAATACAGTGTTTTCCCGCCGGGCGTTCGCAAGTACCAGTTCCACTCAACTTCGTGCCAGAGGGTAGTAATGCGCCTGCGAATTTCATTTTCCACCGGGTCGTCGCGATCGAAGTACTGGCGGGCAGCGAGCAGCCCTTGCATTAAAAACGAGGTTTCGACGAGGTCCCCTCCGTCGTCCGCGCGCACGCCGTTTTTCTTGGCAAAGGGGATCGTCGCCCCCGTGCGGCCGTTAATCCAGTGCGACCACGCGCCGTGATATCTCGGCGCCGTCTCTTGCAGAAAGCGCAGGATTTTTAACATTCGCTGCGCAGCTTGCGTGCGGCTTACAAACCCGCGCTCCGCGCCGATCATGATCGCCATTACCCCAAAACCCGTCGCGCCGGATGCGCAGATGTCGCGGGAGCCGTCGCGCTCGCGCGCAAGGCCGCTTACCGGGTGCGCCCAATCCCAGAAATAGCGAAACACGGCTTTTTGCACGGACGTTAACAGCTCATCCTCGGTCATGGGCTGGGGCGTCGCGCTGACCAGTTGCGACGGCGGCGATTCCGTACCATCTTTGTATGCAAGTGTTATGCGATAGTAGTATGTGCGTCCGTTTTCACCAACAAAGTCGCTGAATAGGTGTGGTCTGTGCGGCCGGTTATTTATTTTGGTAAAAGGCCCTGTTGGTTTATCCGCGCGGTAGATGTTGTAGCCGACAACATTCTGGTCCTCAGTTGGTTGCCACAGCAAGTCGACCCTACAATCGTGTGCTTCTGCGCGGAGATCAGGGATGGACATCACCTTGCGCCTGACAGACAATGCCTTGCGGGCAGAGGCTTGCGCGTAGCATACCGAATGATGTGTCGGAAACTTCACTAGACAACCCAAACTGGACGGTAGGGCAGCGCGGTGCAGGCGCACCTGAGATGTGTTACAGGGCGTAAAGAGAACAAACGTAATTAACAGTAGTGTTCGAGTAACCCCAAAAACTGGAGATGAGCAAAGAGGGAGCGCATTAGCACAAATTTCACGAAAGATTCGCCTGCCATGGAGCACTGCGGTTTCCTCCAAAGATTGTTGAGTTCAGCAAGTGGTGCGCAGCGCCTGCTAAAGTCGCCCGCGGCCGAATGCGGGGGTAGGGCCGCGGATTGGCCCACTTTTGTCCCTTATTAGTGACGCCCCGTGGGCGCGAAAGTTCCAGAGCAGCGCGACTGAGCAGTGCTGACGCTTTGCGAACAAGCAGGTGCAACATGGGACCACGTCGGCGACGCGATGCGAGGAGCAAGCAGCGGCCACCAAGCAGGCAAGGGACCTGGGAAAGGTGAAGGAACGCCGTCGGTCGCGGGCGAACCCCCGCCCAGGGAAAGAAAAGGAGGAGGATGCACTAATGGTCCGGCATGGGCTTGCGAAGTTGGTTGTTTTTGGGCTATGCGCCGCGTGGGTTTTCAGCGGGACGTGTCTCGCCGCCCAGGCGGGAAAGAGCCCGGTTAAGGTGTTCATTCTCGTCGGCCAGTCGAACATGCAGGGCAGGGGCAGCGTAGAACACCTGCGACAGCTTGTTTCGGACCCTGCCACGAAGGACAAGTATGCCCACCTGGTCGATGAGAACGGCCAGTGGGTGGTGCGCGACGACGTGTGGATTTGGTTTTTCGACAGAATGGGCGGGCTCACTGTGGGCTACGGTGCGCCCGCAGACAAGCGCTTTGGCCCGGAGCTGGAGTTTGGCCACGTCGTCGGCGATGCCCTAGAAAACCAGGTTTTGCTCCTGAAGATCGCCTGGGGCGGAAAAAGCCTCGCCATTGACTTCCGCCCGCCGAGCTCCGGCAAGATACCGTACGAGCTTTCTAAAAAGCTTCAGGAAAAGATCGACTCCGGCCAAGTCGTCGTCGGGCGCTACTACCACGAGGTAATTAAGTATGTGCGCGAAGTTCTCGGAAATCTTAAGGAGTATTTCCCAGACTATGACGGCGGAGGGTACGAGATTGCCGGGTTCGTTTGGTTTCAAGGGTGGAACGACAGGATAAACCAGAAATTTAACGACGAGTACGAGAAGAACCTAGCAAACCTCATCCGCGACATTCGCCGCGACCTCGGCGTGAAGGACCTCCCGTTTGTAATTGGGGAAACGGGTCAGGGCGGCGTGAACGTTAAACATCCCCGAGCAATTTCCCTAATGCGCGCGCAGGCGGCCGTCGCGCAGTACGATGAATTCAAGCAAACGGTGCGTTTTGTGGAAACGAAGTGCTACTACAAAGAAAACCCGCGTTACGACGGCGGCTACCACTTTTCCGGCAACGCAGAGACGTTTTTCGACATAGGCCACGCAATGGGCAAGGCCATGCTTGAGTTGCTCGGGTTAGCGCCTAAGCAATAGCTAACTGATCATAGGAAACAGATACAGCGGCGAGCGCGGGGAGCACAACGGTTGCTTTGCCGGCGAAATAGCTTCTTTGCCGCAGCATGCGCCTGCGCCAGGCGAGTCGGGCTTTGGGTTTTTAGTTTGCACAGTTTCCGGCGCCTTCTCAGTGCAAACACGGCGCGCAGAGCAGAAACTGCACATCGCCTGCTCGTCGCCGCTAACATTTTCGCACGCTGATCCACCCTAACCAACAGCGCCCCGACGCGCGTGAACGATTTGCGGAATAGCACAGACGCGAAAACCGTCTTTAAGGCAGGGCGAGTGCCAGGCATGCCTAGCGCAGAGAGCAAAAACCAAAGCGCGCTCGTTCGCGCAGCGTCGGGTGGCGATGCCCGCGCATTTGAGGAACTGTTCCACATGCATCACGTCGGGATATTCAACTTTGTGCTTCACATGGTTGGCCAGGTCGAGCCCGCGCAGGACCTAACCCAGGCCACGTTCATTAACGCCTGGCGAGCTCTGCCCCGGCTGAAGAAGAGCGAGGCTTTTGTGCCCTGGTTGTTTCGCATTGCCCGCAACCTCGCCCGCGACTACATCGCTCAGCGCAAAGAGCACGAACTCGCCGCGGGAAACATCGCCAACCTCGCCGCCCTCCGCTCCGACCCGCGCGATGACCCAGCCCAGCAAACGTTGACCGAAGAGCAAAGCGCCGCAGTGCACGAGGCCATCGCCAAGCTCCCTGCGCATCACCGCGAGGTTGTTTTGCTGCATCACATCGAGGGCTTGCCTGTGGACGAGGTGGCTGAGGCGCTCGGCGTACCACGGGGAACGGTGCTTTCACGCCTAGCGCGGGCGCGAGAAGCGCTGCGGCGCAGCCTCGCCCCGCTCGTGGAGGAGGAGTAACCAATGCGTTGCGAGGACGCCCAACCGCTGCTTGCCCACCTTGCCGCCGGCGCGCTGGATGAACCGCTGCGCGCCGAGCTTGAGCGGCACATTCGCCAGTGCGGCAAGTGCCGGCGAGAATATCGCGCGCTGCTGCGCGTAGGCGAGCTGCTAGAGCGCGCCACACCGCTCGCCCCGCCGCGGGACCTGTGGCCCGAGGTGGCCGCGCAGCTCACCCCCCACCGCCAGCGCCGCGCGCCGCTTGTGCCACGCCTCGCGTTGCCCCGGTGGGCGCTTGCCGCGGCCCTTGCCGTGTTGCTTGCCCTGGGCGGCTTCGGGCTCTGGGTCGGGCATAAGGCAGCGGCTCCACCGATCGCCCATGCCCTCGATGAGGACGCGCCATACTTCGTCCGCTGGAACGCTGAGGCGCATCTTGCCAGCGCCTTTTCCGACCATGCGGCTTGGAGCTTGGTCCTCGAGGCCGTCCCCGAGCCGCCGCGCGAACGACAGTCCTAGGCCAAGGCTGGGCCGAGGAGAAAGATGGACAACAAAACCGCAAACAGCGCAGCGCGAGGTGCCCGTTCAGGGCGCCGAACAAGAGCCACTTGCCTGCTCCTCGCCGCACTTGTGGCGCTTGCCGCGGTGGTCGGTGGGGTTTACGGCTTGCGCCGGGCAAGCGAAAAACGGGCGCTTGAGCTTCTCCTTCGAGCCTGCGCCCGCCAGTCGCCGGTTAGCGCCGAGGCGGTTATTCGCACCAAGTTGGCCACGGGCTGGGCGGAGCGCAAAGCGCGTATTGAGCAGCGTGCCGGCCGCAGGCGCACGGAGTTTGTCGAAGCAGGGCAGCGGGTGGTTCTCCTCGACGACGGCCAGCGGCGCTGGCGGCTTGAGGAGAAGCGACACCTGGCGACGCTTCTCGGGCCCTCGCAGCGGCTTGCCGACAGCGCGCTGTTTGCCAAGAACTACGCCGTACAGACTCAGGGCCGCGAGACGGTTGCCGGGCACGAAGCTTTGCGCCTTGCCGTGCGCTGCCGGCGCACGGGGCGCATTGCCTTCCGCGTTTGGGTTGAGCCCACGCGCGCTGTCATCCTGCGCTATGACACGTTCGACGCAGAGGGCGAGCTCGCCGCGCAAACCGTGCTTGTCTCAGCCGATCTCACCGCCACGCCGGACGAGCAAAGGCTCTCGCTTCCGCCCGACTATCGCATTGTAAAGCCAGAGCAAACCACGGGCACGCAAATGACCCCTGCCCGGTTTTCCTCCCAAGCGGACTTTTCCCCACGGCCGCCGGAGGAACTGCCCCGCGGCTATGTGTGGCAGGGTCTTTACGCCTATCGCTGCCCTCATGGGCGGCTCTATGCCGAGTTTCGTTATACCGACGGCCTGCGCGTGCTTTCTGTCTTCGAGCGGCACCCGCGGGGCGGAGGCCGAGGCCGCGGCCCTGCGCCAACCGGCGAGCGCGGACGCTGGGGCCGCGCCTGGCGCGACCGCCCCGGCCCACCTTCTTCCTCCGCGCCCGTGCTCATCGACTCCGGCCTTACCAAGTCCCTCCGTCAGCGGCGCGGCGACCTTGTTGTTGTCGTTACCGGCGACCTTTCCCTGCGCGAGCTTGTCCGCGTGCTGTTAAGCGTGCCGGAAAATTGATGGAATGCCCCGCGCCGGCTAGCTGTCTGTACCAACGCAGGAAAAACGCAGGCAAAGGAGGTTTGAAGATGACGAAGCAACTGCTTGCCGGGACGATTCTCGCGTTGCTGCTCGTTGGAGGTTCGGCAGCGTTTGCCCAGCCGAGCGGGCGCTGGGGGCCGGGCATGGGCTGGGGCAACTGCCCTTGGGTTGCCGCGCCTGTCGCTCCGCAGGACCCGCAAACGCAGGCTAAGCTCCAAGAGCTGCTCAGCGAGATCGCAAACCTGCACCAACAGATCCGCGAGCTTAACTGGGAGATCTGGTCGTTGCGCGCGCAGGGGGCGGACGAGGAGGAGATCCGCGCCAAGCTCGCGCAGCAGAACGAGCTGCGCAGCAAGCTGCACGAGCTTAACGTTAAGCGCAGCGAGCTCAGCGCGCCCGGCGGTTTTCGCGGCTGGCGCGCAGGCCGCCCCGGCCAGGGCCCCCAGGGCCCAAGCATGGGCCAAGGCAGGGGGCGCTACCATCGCTTCGGCGGCGGGTTTGGCCGGTGCTTTGGCTACCCGGGCCCGTGGTGTCCATATCGCTAGGGCGCCGAAGCGCTAAACAAGGAGGGGCCGACGCTCGGCCCCTCCTTTTTTGCTGCGCGAAAATTCCCCGCCGCTGGCTTAAGGCGGCGCTGCTAGCCCGGGCAAAGTAAACCCCGCCCGCTCAGTCGTGGCACGCCGCGCAAAGCTGCTTAACCGGGCCCCTAAGCAGGGCGTTGTTTGCTGAGCCATGCAGCGCGTGGCACATGTGGCACGAGTTAAGTGGCTCCTGGGGGTGAAAATGGATCGCCTCAAGCTGCCCCTCCGCGTGGCAGCGGAAACACGCGGCAGGCTCCTGCGGTGCGCTAACCGCCTGCACGCCCTCGTTCGTCGCCACCTCGTGGCACGCCGCGCACTCGCGGCACTGCTCAACGTTGCCCAGGTGCGTGCGCAGCACGGGCCAGCCCTCTGGCGCGGCCCCAGGGTTCTCCCCATCGCGGACGAAAACGCGCAGCTCGTTTTTCCCCACGGCAATGACGTGCTTGCCCGGCGAGAGATTAACCCGAGCGACGAGTGCGGGTGGCTTAAATCGCTCCCAGAGCACAGGCTTGCCGTCAACCGTCAGCCTGGGAAGATTCACCCCCTGCATGCCGGAAGCAACGCAAAGCACAACAATCTCGCCCTTTTCCAGCACGCACTGGTCGGCGGGAAACAGCACGCGGAGCGAGGCAGCGGAGGAACGGCCCTGCCCTGTCTGCCCTGCGGCCAAGGCAAACGCCGCCGCCAACGCCAAGGCAAGAGCGCCCAGCGCAACGCAGCGCAAGGCAACCGCCCGCTGCCCGCTAAACCTGGCCGTACTTCCGCGTAAGCTCCGCGTCCTCGCGCACTTCGTCGGCAAACCGCGGATACATTCCCACAATGACTGCGTCGGTTTTCTTAATGTTAGCAAACGCATACTGAAATGCCTTCTCCACCGATGACCGCGTCCAGCAGCGCCGGCCGGCGGCGAGGATCTTAAACGCCAAACACGGCTGCTTTACCTGCCGGATCACGCGCGTCATCTCATCGGGGTCGGACTCCAAGAACGGCTCGCCCACGGTAACGGTGCCCAGTTGCTTGAGCATTTCCTCGCGCGTTCTGGTAACGTAGTAAAAGCAGGTCATGAACAGGTCGTTCTCCCAGCCCTCGTCGGCGATACGCTTAATGTTCTCCGGGTTGTGCGAGGAGACGCCGGCGAGCGCTCCGTGGTCGTGAACTTTTTTCACGAAGTCGTGCACCTGCTGCGCCTTGCCCGCGCGGAACAGAGCATCGGTCACCCCGCCGTGGTGCACAATGGCGATCGGCTTTTGTTTCATTACCTCAGACAGCGGCGCGTCGTGCGGCCGCTCGGCGTGCAGGCAGATAAGCTGCAGCCCGCAGCCCTTTTCCCGGGCAATGCGCAGGGCCTCAAGCACCTTATCCGTGTGGTCATACTGCCAGGTGTTAATCCCCTCTTCCTCGCAGTGCAGGAGGAACTGCGCCGTCTGCTCCGCGGTAAAGTACTCGCGCATGTGTCGGGCCATGTTTAGCGTGGTGTGCGAGTGCCCGCCGATCGGGTTATAGCCGGCGATTAGCCTGGTGACCCGATGCTCGCCCAACTGAATCGTGGGCAGCTCCTTTTTCCCCGTGCTTGCTTTTGTCTGTTGGCCCATGGCAAGCTCCTCTGCTCCGGCGGCAGCGGCAAGCATGGCCACCGCGCTGCACGACTGCCGCAAAAAGTCCCTCCGGCTCAGCAGCCCACCATATCCGCATTCGGGATACATTCCTGCTCCCCTCCGCTTCGCGCTGCGCTAGCGCATATCATAGCAAAGCCGTTTTGCCGCTGTCGAGCGGCGGCGCCTTTCTGCCGCGCCCGCTGGAGCAGGACCTCGGCCGCCTTGGCGCGCGCTTTCCGCCTCCGCGCTAAAGCTTTTTTAGCCGAATGTCGCGGATCGCCCCCGTGGTGCACCACGTGGCCACGCCAAAAGGCCGCGAGGGCTCCACCTCAAAGCGAATGGAAATTTGTTTTCCCTCAATTGACACGTCGATTATCTTGTCCGCGTCAAGCCAAGCCTCGATCTTCGTTTTCGTTACCCTAAGCCTCACCCGATACCAGCGCTTAAGGTCAAAGGTAATCCACTGCGATGTTTCGTTTTCCGAGGCGTCGGCGCCGTTAATGCTGGAAAGCCCGACAACGCACCCACCCCAGCCACCGAGAATAAGTGTGCAATAGCTGTCCTCTACGGGAAAAGTGAGCCCGCAGAAAAAGTCGTATCCGTCAACACGCATCGCCTGCAAGCTAACCTCGTAGTCGATCCGCGGAATGTCGCGGGTCCAGGTAATGCCGGTAAGGTCCGCGCCGCGCGGAAGCACAACGCGGTCGTTCTCGATACGCACCGGTTGCTGGCCGTAAAACCTGCTTTCCTTCCACCCGGCAAGGCTTCGGCCTGAGAACAAATATTTCCAGCGGTTGGGCGGGACATAGACGGTCCCCAAATCAGTAACTTTGTCCGGTTTAACCTCAACTTCGGGAATGGTAAACCGCGCTTCGCGCCGCCCGGGCTCGCGCACGTCAAGCCAGTGCGTCCCCGGCAAAACGCCTCGCAAAACAAACGTCCCGTCACCCCCGACCACCGTTTGCGTATAGCAGGAAAGCGCGCCGTGGGCATAGGCCGCGGGCCACGTCGCGGGGTCGCTCCCCGGCGCGGGCAGGGTCCCGCTTTCCAGGGCAACAACATAGCCCGCCGCGGGCGTCTTGCCGTCTTCGCAAACTAGCCTTCCCCGTACCTCGCCCGCCGGGGGAACCGCCAACGTAAACCGCTGTGTCCCCGGGCCGGGCTTAACCTCAAGATCTCTAAACGCCGCCGCGGCAATAGGCTTGCTCTCCTCTGTCCCTTGCAGGGGAACAGGCTCGATCCACAAATCATACTTCGCGCAGGGAACAACCGCTAAACTAACCACGCCGTCCTTATCAGGAGCCACGCCACCATTTGGGGTAATCTCCCCATAAGTGTTGTAGATATGCACCCGAATACCACTATTCAACGGCTTCTTTTGTGTATTGCTGAGTTTAAACTCCACTTTTTCCCGCGGTGGCTTTACTTTAATAGTAACCTCGCGCGCCTCTGCTCTTTCCTTTGTGGGAAGCAGCGGGACGACACTCTCCGCCGCCAGCTTTCCCCCAATATAGGGACAGACATAGACTACCTCGCGCCCGCTGTAGCTGCTGACAAACGTCCCATCTTCCGCAAGCGCCGCCCCAATTGGCCGCCCGCCCGGCCCCGTGGGAAGCACGGGAGCGATCTTCCGCGTAACGAGCACGCGCCAGCCGCACGGGCTTGCCCCGCCCTCCACGATCAGCTTGCCCGCGACAGTTACGCTCGCCGAGCCCACGTTCGCGCCGCTGACAGGCGCGCAAGCAGCGAGCACAGCGCACGCCGCCAAAGCAAAGCACGCACCGAACACGCCGCGCCTCATGGCCATCGCCTCTTTCCTTGCTACGCGGTCTTGGTTCACCGCGGGCAGGGGCAGACCTGCCCTTGGCGGAGATCCGCCAACGCCTCGCGCGCAACACGCAGGAGCCGGCGCCCGCCCGGGGAATTGTACTCCCCGCGGCCGCTGAAGCAAAGGGCTTGCCGCGTTCGCGCTGCTTGCCCTTCGCGCCGCCGGGCGCTCAGTGCCGCGCTGGGGGAGGATCCCGCCAATGGCCGATTCACTTGGCAATGGCCAGTCGCGCAAGCGGGGGAGCGCTGCCCGCCAGCGCCACGCGCGCCGCCGTTTTCTCGCGCGCTTCTTGCGCGCGGGTGTCGGAGCTCTGGGCACAGCGAGCGGCATCCCTGCCCTGGCACAACGGCAAGAGGGAGCGAAGCCAAAAATGCGCGTAGAGATCGCACGTCATGCGTTGGACAAGGTCCCCCTGTCGCTGATCATTGACGACTCCACAGTGCTTATTAACCTCAACTACTTTTGGATGCGCGAGCGCAACCCGGTCGATGGCCAAAATCGCCGGTGGGAGGATGTTCCCGTTGTTCACCCGGAGTTTTTTACGCGCGAGTTTGCTGAGTTTTGCCTGGAAAACGGCGTGCGTGGAAAGTTCACCATTGTCCCCTATCCTGCGGCGGTGGCCCGAGTTGACCGGCCGCTTCCCTTATTCAGCAAGGCGCAATACGAAAGCTGGCTTAACATGTGCCGCGAGCTTATCGTACCCGCGTTCGACATTAATCCGGAAATGCTCACCCACACAATTGTCCTCGACCCAAAGACATTCAAGCCTCTAGAACCACAAATCTGGGAGCAATACGAGTGGCAAACGCTGCCCACGGACAAAGAGGAACTTGTATATGAGTATATTCGGACGGCGTGCCAAATTCTGGCAAACATTGGCCTGCCGCCAGAGGGGGTAACTTCGCCCGGAGGTTTCGGGGGCAGGACGCTTGAGTTTTACGCCAAAGTCGCCGGCGAAGCTGTGCGCAGCGTCACGGGAAACTCCACCCCATATTTCTTCAAACGCGTCTCAAGCAAAGGAAAAGTGGAAACGCCCGTGTGGTATCCCGACCGCAATCGGGGCACAGCCGTGGGTGAGATCATCGCCTCTACCGGCGACTGGACCGGCTCGTGGACGGGCTATGGCGAAGCGGACGCGGACAAATATATTACCGCAGACCTAAAACAGGGGAGGCTCGTCGAGGTAATCGCCGCGGGCGACCCCGCGGTAATGTGCAGCCATTGGCAGGGGTTTTATGGCTTGCATAATGATGACCGCCGCGGCTTTAACGTGTTGCAGACCGTGGTAAGCAGATTAAAGCAGCTCGACCCTCGCGGCGAACGCACCGCTTGGCGCAAATGCAGCGAGATTACCAACTACGCTTGCGCGCGCGAGCTGGCCACCGTTTCCGCCCAAAACAATACTATCACGTTGGACCTTCCCCTCCGCGTGCCAGAATTTACCCTAAAGATTACTGGTGTCCAAGTGCGTGGGGTCGCTGTAGATGGGGTAGCGCTCAGGGAAGTGCATTCCCGCGCGCAGTTCAACAGCGGAACGTTTTATCGTGAGGGCGATACAACTCTGCTCGCTTTCGATCCCAAACAGCGCAAGGTGCGCGTTGAAGTATACGCGTAGCGGCGGGCAGCAAGAATACCTGAAATGTAGGAAGTGTCGTGGTGCGCAGAATCTTTACTTTGGGGACGAGCAACCGCACAGCGGAGGAATTCCTGGCCCTTCTCAACCGCTGGGGCATTCGCCGTATTGTTGACGTGCGCCGCTTTCCCACAAGTAAATTCGAGCACTTTAAAAAGGAGAACCTCGAGTCGCTGCTTAAAGCGGCCGGTTTTGAATATAAGTATTTCGGGGACAAACTGGGCGGCTTCCGCAGCGGAGGCTACGAGGCCTTTGCCCAAACCGAGCAGTTCTCCCAAGCGCTCAGCGAGCTGGAGGAGATCGCCTCGGCCGCGCCCACGGCAGTCGTCTGCGCCGAGCGCTTCCCCTGGCGCTGTCACCGCAGGTATATCGGATTTGCCTTGGCCGACCGCGGCTGGGACGTAGTTCACGTCATCGACGAGCAGCGCACATGGCGGCCCCGCCAAGCAAGCCCCTCGCTGCCGGAGTTCCCCTAGCCGCTTCCCGCCCAGGCTGGCCCGAGCCCTTGAGCTTCCAGCTCGCCCGCGCACGCAACCCCCGGCCCCCAAGGTCGCGCTCGCGCGTTTGTTTGTCCACCATCGCCCGCCCTGCGGACCACCCGCGGGCCTTGTTGCCGCTGACCCTGGCCCGCGCCAACCGCCGCGCGCATCGGCCGCGGCCTGGCTACTACAGCTCTTTGATAAAGATGTTCCGAAACTGAATGGGGTCGCCGTGATGCTGCAGAGCAATACGCCCGCGCGCGGGAACGCCGGGGAGCTGCGCGTTGTCGATAACCTTTACCCCGTTGAGCACGACGGTAATCCTGTCCCCGCGCATGGTAATCTCAAACGTGTTCCACTGGCCCGGCGGGTTGTCGGCGCGCTTAAGCGGCGTGCACGCGCGGCGCACCTCCGGCGGCTGGTTTTTGTCTGTGCGATAGCCCCAAATCTCCCCCGAGCCCACGGGCCAGCACCAAATGTTCACCTGCGCCTTGGGCGTGCCGCGCAGGTAAATCCCGCTGTCGCCCGCGTCGAGCACTTCCACCGTCTCGCTCGACGTCTCGCCGGAGGGGAGAATTATCGGCCGCTGCCGCTTAACAGGCTTTGCCGGAAACCTCCAATCTACGCGCAACACAAAGTCCCCAAACTCCTTCTCCGTCCACAGGTTCTTGTCGCCCTTCGCCTCGCTCTTTCCGTCGTAGTCAATAACCCCATCCACAACCTTCCAATGCCCGTTGTCGCCTTTGGGGACAATCCACCCGTCCAGCGTCTTGCCGTCGAACAGGGCAACGAACCCCTCGGGCGGGTTAACTCCCTCCGCGGCGAGCGCCGCCGCCCCCACCACAATCGCTCCCATAACGCTAAGCGCAATTGCTCTACGCATGGCCATCTCCTCCCAGTGGCTTGCCCGCGCATCAAGGGCGCGCAGGTCCCACAGCAGTTTCGCCGCACCTTGCCCGCCCCCCTGCGCGGGGCAATCTCTCCGCCGCTTCTCTGCGGCAAGCGCCCGCGGGCCTGCTGGGGGCCTATGGGGTAAGCTTATAGATCAGCTCCGCAAACTGCGGGTATTGGCGCAACAGCTCCTCGCGTGCGCCCGGCTCATAGTCGCGATATTCAAAGCCCGGGGCCACGGTTGTCCCAAGAAGAGCAAACCTGCCCCCTTCGGCAAGACAGCACCCCTGCCACACTCCGCGCGGGACGACGACCTGCACCCGCTGCCCCTGGTCGATCCGCGGGCCCAGGATAACAACCTCGCCCTCGCCTTCCGGCCAAAGCTGGAGCATCACCACGGGGTCGCCCAGGTAAAAGTGAAACACCTCATCGCTGCGTAGCCGATGCAGCGGCGAGCACGCCTCTGGGGTAAGCAGATAGTAAATCGCCGTGGAAAACGCCCGCGGACCGTCGTAGCGCGGGGGCAAAGCGGCGCCTGCAATGGCCTCCTCCGAGCGATATGTCTCGCGAAAAAACCCGCCCTCTTTGGGATGTGGGCGAAGGCCGAGCGTTGCGATAACCTCGTCCGCAGTCACGGCAGGCCCCTCCCTTCCCCTGCGCGGCAATAACCGCGCTCGGTTCCCTGGCCGGCCACCTTTGCCGCCGCTTCGCTTCTTACTCGGGCGAAAACTTCCTCTTGTCTGCTCAGCGAGCAGGAGCAAGAGCGCCCGCGGAGAACCCAAAATCCAACCCTCGCGGCGGGCAAGCGCAATATTTCCCGTCGCACACGGCTAGCACGGAGGCCAAAGCCCATGCGAGCGACAACGGTGTTCTCGCCCCTCCTTCTCGCGTTCGCTGCAGCCTGCGCATTATGCGCTTGCTGCGGGTCTGCTCTTCCGGCGCTGTCTGCCGGCGCGTCTTGCGCGGTGCGTTGTCGTGCAGAGCCGCTGATTGCGCGGCCGCTCGCCTGGCCCGCGCCGGCGTTTCACCTTCCGTTGGCGCTCGTTGGCCCTCAGCGCTCGCGCACTTCGGCGTTCAAGTGGGTGGTTGCCATGCAGCAAGGAACACAAGGCATACCGCTGGCGATCGACGTTCGCCAAACAGGAGCGCCTATCTCCAAATATATCTACGGTCAGTTCATCGAGCATCTAGGAAGGTGCATATATGGCGGTATTTGGGCGGAGATGATCGAAGACCGAAAGTTCTTTTACCTCCCCGGAGAAGAACAGTCGCCGTGGAAACTTCTCCCCGAAACCAAACTGCAAATGGACGAAGACAAACCTTTTGTCGGCGCGCACACACCAATAATCTCCGCGCCCGGGGGAATTGTCCAGGAAAACCTCGGCGTTGTTGCGGGAAAAGAATATGTGGGCTATGTCTGGGTTAAGTATAGTGGAGGGGAAACCGCTGCGGAAATTTCCCTTATTTGGGGAGAAAACGCCGGCGACAAGCAAACGGCAATACTACCTGCCCCTGCGGGCGAGTACGAAAAGCGCGCGTTTCGCTTCCGCCCACCGATAAGCACCGACAACGCAAAGCTCGAGATACGCGCCAGAGGCCAAGGGAAGCTCTACGTGGGCGTGGTGTCGCTTATGCCGGGCGACAACATTCAAGGGATGCGCGCGGACACGTTAGCTTTGCTCCGCGAGCTCAACGCCCCGATTTACCGCTGGCCCGGGGGAAACTTCGTCAGCGGCTATAACTGGAAGGACGGAATCGGCGAGCGCGACCGCCGGCCCCCACGGAAAAACCCCGCCTGGAAGGGAATCGAACACAACGATTTTGGGCTAGATGAGTTTATCGCCTTTTGCCGCCTCGTCGGCGCTGAGCCTTATATTGTGGTAAACAGCGGGTTGGGCGACGCGCAAAGCGCCGCCCAAGAGGTCGAGTATGCAAACGGCGCCCCGGACACACCGATGGGCCGCCTGCGCGCCGAAAACGGCCACCCCGAGCCATATCGGGTAAAGTGGTGGGGTATTGGAAACGAAATGTATGGAAAATGGCAGCTCGGCCACATGCCGCTTGAGCAATACGTAAGAAAACACAACCGCTTTGCCCAAGCAATGCGCGCCGTAGACCCCACCATCAAACTAATCGCTGTCGGCCAACACGGCCCATGGAGCGAGGGCATGCTTCGCCACTGCGCGGATTACATGGACCTGATCAGCGAGCACTTTTATCGCCACAACAAGCAAAGCGTGGTCGAGCATGTGCGTCAAATCCCTGCTGCGATACGCGAAAAGGTTGCCGCGCACCGCAAATATCGTACCGAGCTCGCTTCGCTTAAGGGAAAGGACATTCGCATTGCCATGGACGAGTGGAACTATTGGTATGGCGAGGAGGTCTACGGCCAGCTCGGTGTACGCTATCATCTAAAAGATGCGCTGGGGATTGCCGCAGGGCTACACGAATTTGCTAGGCAAAGCGACATCGTTTTTATGGCCAACTACGCACAGACGGTGAACGTCATCGGCTGCATAAAAACGACGAAAACCTCAGCAGCCTTTGCCACCACAGGGCTTGTGCTTAAGCTTTACCGGGGCCACTTTGGCACAATCCCCGTGGCTGCCTCGGCGCAAGAGCCGCTGGACGTTGCCGCGGCGCTGAGCGAAAACGGCAAAACGCTCACCATCGGCGTGGTTAACCCAACGGCAACGCCGGCGGAGCTTTCGCTCAACCTCCGCGGAGCGCAACTTGCCCGCGGCGGGGAGAAATGGGAGATCGCAGGCGACGACCCCATGGCCTATAACGAGCCGGGCAAGCCCCCGCGCGTGCAAATTACACACGAAAACATCGACTCCGTCGCCGATACCCTTTCCGTTGCTCCTTACAGCGTAACGCTGTTGTCCTTGCCTCTGCAATAACATGGGAAAACGCTAGCCGAAGTGGACGATGTAGTTTCGCCACAGCTCGCGTTCCCAAATTGCTGCAACGCCTATCCCAATCCCCGCGGCAAAGAAGTGCCCAAGCGCCAGGCCAATGAACCCGGGAAGCAGCTTCCGATATGTCTTTATTCCCCCAACGCGCAGCGCCGCCCATTTTATCGTCCACGTCACCAAAAATGGTCCCCAAATAGGCGAACCGTAGGCGCTAACCATTGCGAAACCAATGGGGTGAATAGGAAACCGCAAAAAAGCCACGCGCAAAGCAAGGAGAATTGCCGTAAGCACAAGCCCCGCAACCATAGCCTCTGTCTTTGCCACATCGGGCCCCGCCGGATTCTCGCCCCACCCTGTAAGCTGAGTATACTCGTTTACCGCCAATCTCGTTCGGTAGCCGCCTTCTGTGCTGCCCCCTTCGAGCACGTTACACCCATACTCATAATAAGTGGCGAGGTGCATCCAATAAGCAAACGCCAAGCCAATGGCGCATGCGGTAATTAAAGTAGTAAGCATTCTGCGGTGGGAAATACGTGCCTCGTCGGCGATTTTCATACTTTCTAGCTGCGTGGCGAGCATTGTGGAAAAGAAGCCGCGGGAGAGAAAGTATACGGAGGAGAAAATCGTCATGCTCTTCATTACACCGCCGGGGGCGAGAATCTCCGTGCCTAAAGCGTTGGTAATCGCCTGCTTGTGTTGATACCAAGGAAAGAGCCAAACCATGGGCGCGCCCGCCTCGGCTCGCGCCCGCGCATATACCAGGGCGAACAAAACGATTATCCCCAAATATAGCACGGCCAGCCAAAGATCCATCCCCGCGGCGACGAGAAACAAACAGAGCAGCAAAAACCCACCCAGCGCGCCGCACAAGGCAAGCTGCCAGCTCAGAACCTCGCTCTGCGTAGCATTCGCCTCACGCCGCAGCGCCGTGCACACAATTCGCACAAGCCAGCGCCGCGCCGCCCAAATGAGAAAAATCCCTAGCGCCAGGTACGACCCGACGCACTGCTCGCGGTCGAACGGATAGCCGGGAACATCAATTCCCCAGGCCACGCCGAGAACTTGCTCCGCGCGGAGCACGAAATAAAACAACCACACGGAAAGCCCGACATCGGTGGGCACGAGATAGGCGAAGGCATATAGCTCCGGCCGAAAAGCAAGCGACACCCCGCGCAGAACGTCCCACGGCCGCTCCGTGAAAATTTGGCCGATGTTAAACCGATACCCCAACGCGGGCACAGAGGGGTTTACCGCGTGGGCAATGTTCATTACGTTGTGCAGCACAGCAAGGCCGAAGCCGATCCACATTATGGGATCTTTAAAAAACGGCGGGCTGCCGATGGCCAAAGCACCGGTTCGCGTTAATTCGAGGGGAAACTGGACGAGGGGAAACGTCAGACGCTCGTGCGCCGTCCACTGCCTGTGAAACATCGTCATAACGCACAGCAACACTACAAATAGCACCAGCAAAAACACGCCCCATAAACTGGCGTACCACCCCCACACATTCCAGGGAACACTTAGCGTACCATAGCTAAGCTGCACCCAAAGCTTGCTCAGCGGCCCGATTACGGGAACCTTCTCCAGGGGGATCTCCGGCGCCGGGTTATCCGTCCCCTCGTACATCATGCGAATAACCTCTTCGTCCGTTGGCGCATACCACGCGGGAAGGTGCTTTGCGTATTCCTCGAAGAGGTTGGAGGGCGTGGCGAAGTAGCGCAGCGTGGTAATTGCCGGAAAAACCATCCGCGCCACGCCCACCGAGGGCATTACCGAGGAGACGGCGAGAAAGCAATAGACAACGAGAATCTCCTGCCGCGAGAAGCGAAACCACTGCTCGTGCCTCGCAATAGCCCCCGCGGCAAACGTAAACAGCGCGCAGGCAATCCCCAACCCAGCGATCAGCGAGCCTACCGATCTCCCCGTCGTCCCCAAGGTGGACAAAAGCAGACCGCACGCGACAAGCAGCGCCGCGAGCCCGAGAGCGCGCAGCCTGTGCCTCTCCGCCAGCCGCGCCGCTCGCCCGATGCCCCCGGAGAGCGCAAGAAGCAACAGCAGCGCGGCGATCGCCGGCACAGGCGGCACGGACTCGCTTATCTGGCAGGCGTGGTTAATCAGCTCAACCTGGCGCACCCAAAGCACCGCGGCAAACGAAAGGACGACGGAGGCCACCAGCGCCCGCGCGGTAAGCCCGGGAACGACCGCGGCTTCCTCCCGCCTGCCCGGCTCTGTCGCTTCCCTTTCCTGCTCCGCGGCCAACTAAACTGCCCCCGAAATTTCTCGCGCTTGGCAAATATCCTCGGTCGTCGTTGCTGCAGCGCTTGTTACAGCGCTGGGGCAAGCTCTGCGCGCAGCACAGTTTTGCTAAACCGAAAAACTTCCATGGGTTCGCCCTCGGGAATCGGCGCGCCGAGAAGAACGTTAGCCTCCGTCTTGCGCGCAAAAGCGAGAAGCTGCCCGTCCGCCCGCCAGGAGACCGTCTCCGGCAGCACATCGCGGGACACGCAGCGCGGCCGCCGCTCGGCCAGCGCCGTCTCCCACAGCTCGGCGCCGTTCTCCCCGCGCACGATGTAGGCCAGGCGGCCCGACGAGGGCGACCAAAGCACGCGCAGGACCTCTCCGCTGTGCGCTTCGCTCACCCGTTGCGCGCGCGCCGAGGGAAGCGAAACAACAAGCACCTCGCCCCCGCGCGCTACCGCCAGCGCCGTCCCGTCGGGAGCCCAGGCGAGCGCCCGCGCTCCCTGCCCCTGGAGCACTTCCTTCTCGCGGCCTTCGCTCAGGACAAACACCCGCCCCTGTTCGTCGCGATAGGCAAACGCCGGCCCGCCGGCGCCCGCGTGCGGCGGGCAAAGCTCCGCCGGCGCGTGGCCCAGCTCGCGCAGCGGGGCGGCCTTTGGCTCCTGCGCCCCTGCGGGCCAGGACATAATCTGCCGCGCGTTGCCCACGGGGCAGAACATAAGCGCCTCGCCGTTTGCGCTCCAGCACACGGTTTCCGCGAGCACGTCGTCGGCAACATGGCGCGGAGTGCCGGAGGCCGCCAGCCCCTCCCACAGCTCCGCCTTGCCCCCGCGGCGAACAACACAGGCCACGCGCGAGCCCAGCGGCGACCACACCAGGCGAACGATCTCCCCACCCTGGCCCAGGGCGGCTTTATGCGCAAGCGAGCCGTCGGGCCGGGCGAACAAAAGCTCACATCCCGCAGCGAACGCCACGCCCCAGCCGTCCGGCGACCAGGCGAAAAGCCCCACCTTCCGCTTTCCGCTAAGCAGCCGCTCTTGCCCGCGGAAGATCAGATAAAGCTCGCCCGAGGCGCTGAGGTAAGCGAGGGGGTGCTCGCCGCCGACGATGTCCAGCCCGCGGGGCACGGTCTGCGGGGTGCTGCGCGAGTTGCCGGGAAAGCTCCCCGCGCGAATCTCCGCGATGTTCGGCACGCCGTCGCCGTCTGAGTCCTCGTTCTCTACCGCGCGTAGGCCCGCGGAAACGCCCCCCGCCTGCTTAACCGCCCGGCCAAATGCGTTCAGCGTGCTCCCCACGCGCGCGTGGCACACCGCGCAACTGCGCAACGCGCTCGGCGGGTCATAAAGCTGGATAAACAACGTTAGGTGGTGCGGCTTGCCCAACGCAGCGCCTGCCGCAAGCGCCCCAGCAAGCGCCAGCGCGGGCAGCAGCAAACGTCGCCCCATGCCTCGCCCTCCACCACGCAACGCTCACCTGCGCTATTCCCAAGCGGGCAAATGCACTCCTTCCGCGCCCCCGCGGGCAGGACAACACCCCGCGCGACAAGAACCTCACTTTAGCTGTTCGCCCACATCGGGCAAGGGGGACACATCTATGGAACGCGCGCTCATCCTCACCGCGGTGCGCACGCCAATCGGCAGATTCCTCGGCGCCCTAAGCGATGTCGATGCCCCCACGCTTGCCGCGCACGTTATCGAGGAGGCGGTTAGCCGCTCCGGCGTCCCCCCGACCGAGCTCGACGAAGTCCTCGTGGGCAACGCCATTTCCGCGGGCACGGGGCAGAACGTCGCCCGCCAGGCGGCGCTCGACGCCGGCGTTCCGCGCGAGGTCCCCGCGACCACGGTGAGCATGATGGGCGGCTCCTCCCTGCGTGCGCTCGTTATCGCCCAGCGAATGATCGAGGCTGGCGCGGCGCACTGCGTCGTTGTCGCCGGCGTAGAAAGCGCAAGCCGGGCCCCGCACCTGCTCAGCGGATTCCGCAAGGGCCAGCGCGTGGGCAATGCCACACTCGTGGACAGCCTCGTGCGCGACGCTCTGTGGGACCCCCGCTGCGAGTGCCTGTCTAGCGAGATCGCGGAAAACGTGGCGCGCGAGTTTAACATCTCGCGCCAGGAGCAGGACGAATACGCCCTGCTTTCGCATCAGCGGTGCACCGAGGCTTGGGCCAAGCGCCGGTTCTTGACGGAGATCGTTCCCGTGTTCCTCCAGCCCGACGACGGCGAGCCGCAGGAGCTGGACGTCGACCAGCGGCTGGAAGAGCCGGTTACCGCGGAGATGCTCGCCCAAATGCGCCCCGCCGTGGGCCCCAAGGGAACGGTTACCCCGGGCAACTACGCGGAGCTCGGCGACGGAGCGGCGAGCGTCGTTGTCGCCTCGGAGTCGTTCGTCAAGGCGCACGGGCTCGAGGCCCGCTATGCCATCTTGGGCAGCGCTGTCGTCGGGGTAGACCCCCTGTTCATGCCCCTCGGCGCGGCGGAGGCGGCAAAGGCCGTTCTCGATCGCGTCCAAATGACCGTGGCGGACATTGACCTTGCCGAAATCCACGAAAACTATGCCGTTGTCGTCCTTGCCGCAGAGCGCGAGCTAAAGGTCCCGCGGGAGAAGGTTAACGTGCTCGGCGGGGCGATCTCCCTGGGCCATCCCGTGGGCGCCGAGGCCCTGCGCATGCTCACCACGCTGTTTCACGAGATCCCCCGCCGCGGCGCCCAGGTGGGCCTTGTTTCGGCAGCCGTCGCCGGCGGCCAGGGCGTTGCCGTCGTGTTCCAGAGGATTTAGCCCGTGCCTGGTCAGCGTACGAGCGCCAAGCGGCGCACAGTGCCCGCGCGAGCCAGGCAGCCGAAAGCCGGGGCCCAAGGCCCCGCGTTAGGCGCGAGGGGGTGAGTGCTGTGGCAATGATCGAATGCTGCGGGTTAACGAAAACGTTCGGCGACGTCGTCGCCGTAGACGACCTCTGGCTGTCCATCGACGAGGGCGACATCTTCGGGTTTATCGGCCCCAACGGCGCGGGGAAAACGACGACGATTAAAATGCTCGCCACGCTGCTTAAGCCCACCCGGGGAACGGCGATTATCGACGGGCACGACGTTGTCCGCGACGACGGCTACGTACGCCAGATTATCGGCTACATGCCCGAGTTCTTCGGCGTTTACGACGACATTAGGGTCTGGGAGTACCTGGACTTTTTCGCCACGGCATATCGCGTGGAACGTTCCGAGCGCCCGCAGCGGATCGACGACGTGCTCGAGCTTACCGACCTGGCGAGCAAAAAGGAGGACCTTGTCGAGAGCCTCTCCCGCGGGATGAAGCAACGCCTGTGCCTGGCCAAAACGCTCGTGCACGACCCGAAGGTGCTCTTGCTGGACGAGCCCGCCTCCGGCCTCGACCCCCGCGCGCGCATCGAGATCCGCGAGCTCCTCAAAGAGCTGCGCAACATGGGCAAAACGATCTTCGTCTCCTCGCACATCCTCTCCGAGCTCGCCGACTTTGTCACCAAGGTAGGGATCATCGAGGCGGGGAAGCTGGTCATCGCCGGCGATGTCGCGGACATCGTCTCGCGCATGCAGCCGTTTAGGCGGGTGTTCGTCCGTGTAGAGCGCGAGCCGGAGCGCGCGCGCCAGGTTCTCGCGCAGCTCCCCGGGGTAAAGAACCTTTCCGTCGAGCAAAACACCGTTCGCTTCGAGTTCCACGGCGACGGCGAGCAGTTTCACCAAATCCTTCCCGCGCTCGTCGGGGCGCGGGTAAGGGTTGTGGGTTTCGGCGAGGAGCAGGCCGATTTGGAAGAGATCTTCATGAAAGTCACCCGGGGAATCGTCGCCTAGCCCTCGCCGCTAGGGGGGACATAATGGCTTTCCGCGCCGCGTTGGCTAGCGCCGCGGAGGTTGTCCTGCGCAACCCCGTCGCGGGGCGCGACCTGCGCACGCGCTACCGCAGCTTCCGCCTTCTTGCCCTGCTCTTCGCCTATGTCGCCGGCTTGTCTTTGCTAGAGCGGGTCCTTGTCCGCACGTTGGGCAGCAATCCCTACGTGAAAGACCCCGGTGCGGAGCTGTTTGGTGTGTTAAACGCCATACAGACGGTGGCCCTCCTGCTCCTTGCTGGGCCGCTCGCCGCCGGGGCGTTCTCCGCAGAGCGCGAGCAGCGCACCCTCGAGATGCTCCTCGCCACGCCGCTCCCCCGGGCAACGATCGCCTTAGGCAAGTGCCTCGGGGCGTTTGCAGTGATCGCTGTGTTCGTCCTCAGTACGCTGCCCCTCAGCGCCCTGGCCATGCTCTTTGGCGGGCTTTCCCTGTGGCAGATCTTTCTCTGCTATCTCGGGCTCGTCGTCTACTGCTGGCTCATCTGCACGTTGGCCGTTGCCGCCTCAGCCCTGTTCAAAAACACCGTGCGCGCGACGGTGGCCGTCACCGTTTTCGTCCTCTGCCTGCTGAGCGGCGACCTTGTCTTGCACCTGGGCGCGATGACCGCCTCCCCCACCGGAAGATGGAGCGGGGCGCAGTTGCTTGCCCAGGGCCTGCCCATCGGTTGGATATCGCTCGTCCTGGACCTTAACGGCTCGCCCCCGGCAAGCCTCTGGAGCGTCTACCTGCCCGCCCCGCTGCTCGTCGTGCCTATTTTGTTGCTGCTCTCCGTTCATCTCGTCGCCTATTCAGCAACGGCGATCGGGGAAAAGCGGCGCGCGCTTGTTGCTCTGCGGCGGTTTTCCGGCCTGGCCGCGGTCTTGCTCCCTGTGCTGTTCGTCGGCGCCTCGCTCGGCGACGCCAAGGCATACACAACCGCGCAACTGACGCTTCGAATGCAGGGGATGCTCGGCACGCCGTGGAGCGCGTGGGCGTGGCTTTCGGCACTGGGCGCGGCTGTTGGCTCGCTGCTTATCTTGCTCGCCGCGCCGGAAGGCGAGCCGCCCCCGCCCGCGCGCCCCGATGCCCCCACGCTGAGGGCGCGCGAGGCCCGCCGCGGCCGCTTCTATACGGCGACCTTTGCCCTTGCTTTGGCTAGCTGGCTGGCCTGCTTCGCTGTTTTGCCGGCAAGGCTCGGCCCCCGCTACGCAGGCGAGCTTTGGGCCTTTGGCGCGCCGCTGTTTGCGCTATCTTTTATCTCACTCCTTTTCGCTCACGCCCTGCGCCTGCTGGCGCGCTTGACCTACCCCGAGGACAGCCAGGCTCAGCGCACGCGCGCCGTGCGCGCGTGGCTTTCCCTCGTCGGCTCCCCGCTCGTCGTTGCGCTCATCGCTTTGTTCTCGATCCACTCGTATTACAAGAAGTGGGCGGTGTGCTCGAGCGTCATGGCCTTTTCCCCGGTGGGCATGCACTGGGTTTATGCGGCCGCCCGCGAAATGTTCGTCGCCCGGGCAAGCAAACTATGGCACTGCCCGCTGTGGCTCGTCGGGGCAATATTCGTCTCATTGCTCACAGCGCTCGGATATACCGCAGCGATTGTCAAACAAAGGCGCCTGGCCCCTGGCGAAAACGCACCCAGGCGGCCGTCAGGGGAGGATCGGCCGCCCGCAGGCTCAACAGATCATTTGCGCGGCGGCGTAGAACAAAGCGAGCGGAAAACGGAGGCGAGCGATGGACGCTGAGCAAGCGCTGCACAGCGCTCTGCGCCCCCTGCGCCGGCGGCTGGTCTGGGCTTGTGTGCTCAGCGAGCTTTGCCGCTGGGCGACGTGGGGCGCGGGGTTTCTCGTCGCGGGGCTTGCCCTGCGCAAGCTGGGCCTGCTTGCCCTGCCCGCTTGGGCGCCCTGGGCCTGCTTGGCCGCGGGGGTTTGCTTGGGGCTCGCGCGCGCCGCTGCCGTCCGCGTAAGCGACTTTCGCGCCGCGCTCCGCGCAGATCTCGCCTTGGGCCTGCGCGAGCGGCTGAGCTCCGCGGTGCTCCTTAGCGAGAGGGCCGGCGAGCCGCTCGTTGCCGCCCTCGTGGCCGACGCCGTGCGCTCCTGCCAAGCCCTTGCCCCGCGCGCCGTGGTCCCCTCGCTTGTCCCGCGGGGCGCTTGGCGGCTGGGCGCGGGCGCGCTGCTCGCTGTGCTGTTCCTCCTCCTCCCGCAGTACTACCTCGGGTTAAGCCCCGCCGAGGTCGCCGCGCGCAAGGAGATCGTCGCCCAAGGCGAGCGCATAACGCGCGTCGCACAAAAGCTGCGCGCAAAGCAGGAGGAGCTGAAAAAGAAAGAGCTGGCCCAGCTTGCCCGCCGGCTGGAGGAGCTGGGCAACCGCTTTGCCACGGGCCGGGTCGGCAAAAAGCAGGCTCTGCTCCAGCTCGCCGAGCTTACCGACGAGCTCAAGCGGCGCCAAGAGGAGCTGGCCAGGCAAACCTCGTTGGCCGACATCGCCCGCGTCGCCCAGGCCCTGCGCGGCGAGGTGTTTGACTCAGAGCCTCTCCAGCGCGCGGCGCAGGCCTTCGCCCGCGGCCATGCCCAAGAAGCGACAACCGAGCTTCGCGCCCTTGCCGAGAAGTGGAGCGCGGGCAAGCTTAGCCCGGCGGAGCGCGAAAGGCTCGCCCGCGACTTGGAAAAGCTCGCCCAAGCCCTTGCTCAAGGGCAAGTCTCGCGCCAAGCGGCGCGCGCCCTGCGCCGCGCCGCTGAGGCGCTGCGCCGCGGTGAGCTCTCTCGCGCCCAGCGCGAGCTAGAGCAAGCGGCGCGCGCCGTGGGGCAGTGCCAGGGCTGCTGCCAGGCCCTCGCTGCGCAAAAGGCCCTTGCCAATGCCTGCGCCGAGCTCGCCCAGGCCGAGCGGGCCATTGCCCGAAGCGGGAGCGGGGGGCAGGGCGAAAAACAGCTTGCCTGCGAAAGCCCGTCCTCCGGCGAGCAGGAGGGAGGGCCCTCCGCCGAGCGCCAGGGGCAGGAGGGCGCCGCCCGCCCCGGCCCGGGTGGGGGGACCACAAATGAGCAGGCGGGGCAAGGCCCCGAAGCCCAGCAGGGCTACGCCGACATCTACAAAAAGTCTACCCCGCGCGTGAGCGAATACGAGGCCCTCTACGCCCCGCGCAGGGCACAGTACCAAGCGCAAACCTCGCGCGCCCCGGGCCAGCTTAGGAGCGGCAAGGCCTCCGAGGGCGCGCCCGTGCTCAGCCCTGCCCGTGCCGGCCGCGCGCGCGTCCCCTATTACGAGGTCCTGCCCGAGTATCAGCCGGCGGTGGAGCAGGCGCTCGCCGACGAGGAGATCCCGCCCGGGTATCGCGCGCAGATAAAGGAATATTTCGAGGGCCTGCGCGCAGCAGCCGAGGCCGCTGCCCAGGAGCAAAACGACGAGCGTTAGCCCGACGCGCCCGCCGCCGCGCGCCGCGGCAGCCGTTTGATCACCTTCTGCGCGATCGGCTACGATATGGCGTGGCAGGCGCACCGCCGCGCCGACTACGGGAGCCGCCAAATGTCCGGCTTGCTCACAACGTTTGTGGACAACATCTCGCGCATCGGCGTCGCCGACCTCGTAGACATCGGCCTTGTCGCGGTGATCATTTACTATATCTTCCGCGCGCTGCAGGGAACGCGCGCTGCGCAGCTCGTGCGCGGGGTTGTCCTGCTCGTAATTCTGTTTGCCATCTCTTCGCCGTTTTCCACGTTTCACTCCCTTTTGCGCACGGTAATGGAGCCCGCGGTTATCGCGTTGGTAATTTTGTTTCAGCCTGAGCTGCGCGGGGCGCTGCAGCGGCTGGGAGGGTTTCATCCGGGCGCTCCGCACGCCCAAGAGAGCACCATCGACGCCATCGTCGAGGCCTGCGACAAGCTCTCCGCCCAGCGCCACGGGGCGTTGATCGCCATTCAGCGGCGCACCGGCTTGGGCGACATCGCCGCCAACGGCATTCGCCTCGACGCCGACGTGAGCGCCTCGCTCCTCGAGAGCATCTTCTACCCCAACAACCCGTTGCACGACGGCGGGGTAGTTATCCACGCGGACAAAATCGTCGCCGCCGCGTGCTACTTTCCCGTATCGACCAATCCGTATATCGACCGCGCCCTGGGGCTGCGCCACCGCGCGGGCCTGGGGCTGAGCGAGGAAACCGACGCCGTGGTAATCATCGTCTCCGAGCAGTCGGGGGCGGTGTCGCTTGCCTGCGACGGCGTGCTTGAGACGCGCCTTGCCCGGGGCTCGCTTAAAAGCCGGCTGCTAAAGCTTGTGCAAACCGAGCGCGGGCCGCTTATTCAGTTTCCGCGGCTTGCTCTGCGCCGCGCGCAGCCCAGGCGCCAGGAGGAGACGGGACAGTGAGCCTGCTCCGCCGCATTACCAACAACTGGCCCACCAAGCTCGCCGCCCTCGTCCTCGCCTTTGCCGTCTGGTTCTGGCACACCGTCGCCTCCAACCCCGTGGAGACGATGCGCATGCAGCTCGCGGTAACTCTCGTCGGCCGCGAGGACGACAAACAGTACGAGGTGACACCGAAAACGGTGGGCGTTATCCTGCGCGCCCCGCGCGAGGTGATGCGCAAGCTCGAGCGCCGGCGCGCCGACCTGCGCGTGGAGGCCAACGTCGGCGGCCTTCCCCCAGACCAGCGGCACAACGTCCTCCTCCATGTGCGCTGCGACGCCCCGGACTTCGCCGACCTCGAGGCCGCCGGCGTGCAGGCGGAGATCGACAGAAAGTTCGTCCGCGTGCTTGTCGTTCAGCTCGACCGCAAAACGGTTCCCGTGCGCATTGTTTACACGCGCGAGCCGCCGGAGGAGTACGACCTGGGCAAGCTCTCCGTGGTCCCCGAGGAGGTGGAGGTGCGCGGGACAAAGGAGGTCGTCGCCCCCGTGCGCTCGGTAAAGGCGTTTGTTGACCCGACGAAGCTCCTCCCCCAGCCCTATCTCGTCGTTCCCGTGCGCCCCGTAGATGCGGAGGACAACTACTTAGACGCCACGCAACTGGAGATTAACCCGCCCGAGGTTACGGTTTCCGCGGCGCCGGAAAAGCGCGTGGTAAAAACGATTCCCGTCGTTCCCACAGTTGAAGGGCAGCCCGCGGAGGGCTATATATATGAGCGCGCTCTGGCCTCGCCGGCGACCGTAGAGGTTACCGGCGACGCGAGGGTAATCGAAAAGCTGGCCGCGCTGCCGACCGAGGTGATAAACATCGACGGCCGGCGGCAAACTTTTCGCCAAACGGCGAGCCTCCGCCCGCCCGAGGGCGTCACGCCGCGAAACATCAGCAGCGTGGAGGTTACCGTGATCATCCGCAGGGCAGCGCAGCGTTAGCTCGCTTCGCGTAGCGCCGCTGCTTCCCGCGCCACGCCCAGAAGAACGCCTGCGAGGGAGAAAAGCGAATGTGTGGTATCGTCGGCTACATCGGTCCGCGCCAGGCAGCGCCGATCCTCGTCAACGGCCTAAAGCGGCTGGAATATCGCGGCTACGACTCCGCCGGCTTGGCGATCCTCGACGACGGCAAGCTGCGCATCCGCAAGACGGTGGGCAAGCTGCGCGTGCTCGAGCAGTCCGTGCTCCAAGACCCCATGCCCGGCACCCCAGGCATCGGCCACACCCGCTGGGCGACCCACGGAAAACCCTCCGAGGTTAACGCCCACCCCCATGTAGACTGCTCCGGACGCATTGCCCTTGTCCACAACGGGATTATCGAGAACTTCCTCGAGCTGCGCCAGCGGCTTATCGCCGAGGGCCACGTGTTTAAGTCGGACACCGACACCGAGGTCATCGTCCACCTTGTCGAAAGCCACTATCGCGGCGACCTGGCCCAGGCCGTACGCGATGCCGCGGCGCAGCTCGACGGGGCCTATGCCATCTGCGCCCTGTGCCAGGACGAGCCCGACCGCCTCGTCGCCGCCCGCTATTTCTCCCCGCTTATCCTGGGCATCGGCGAGGGCGAGAACTTCGTCGGCTCCGACATCCCCGCCCTCCTCGACCAAACGCGCGAGGTCTTTGTCATCAACGACGGCGAGATGGGCGTGCTTACCGCGGAGGACATCGAGCTCTACACCATCGACGGCAAGCCCATCACCCGCGAGGTGTTCCACGTCGAGTGGGACGCGGAGATGGCTGAAAAGGGCGGCTACAAGCACTTTATGCTCAAGGAGATCCACGAGCAGCCCGAGGCCATGCGCAACGCCCTACGCGGGCGCATTTCCGAGCGCGAGGACGTCGTTAAGCTCCCCGAGCTCGAGCCCCTGCGCGAGCGCCTGCTTGAGGTAAACAAGGTGTTCGTCACCGCCTGTGGCACGGCCTATTACGCGGGCCTTGTCGGCAAGCTGCTCTTCGAGACCCTCGCCCGGCTCCCCGTGGAGTCCGAGCTTGCCTCGGAGTTTCGCTATCGCGACATCGTGATCGAGCCCAACCAGCTCACGGTAACCGTGAGCCAGTCCGGCGAGACGGCGGACACCCTCGCCGCCCTGCGCGCCTCGCGCGAGGCGGGCTCGCCTGTGGTCTCCGTGGTAAACGTCGTGGGAAGCTCCGTCGCCCGCGAGTCCGACTGCGTGCTCTACATCAACGCCGGGCCGGAGATCGGCGTCGCCTCGACCAAAGCCTATACCTGCCAGTCCATCGTGCTCTCCATGCTCGCCCTGGAGCTCGCCCGCCTCCGCGGGACGATCGACGATGAGTTTTACGCCCAGCTCGTGCGCGAGCTGCGTGCCATCCCGGACAAGGCGGCGCGGATCCTCTCCGACACAAAGAACATCGAGGAGTGCGCAAAGAAGTATCACGTCTACAACAACTTCCTCTACCTCGGCCGTGGAATGAACCTCCCCTCGGCCTACGAGGGCGCGCTTAAGCTGAAGGAGATCTCCTATATCCACGCCGAGGGCTATGCCGCGGGCGAGATGAAGCACGGGCCAATCGCCCTCATCGAGCCCGCTTGCCCCACCGTGGCCATTGCCATCGAGGGTCGCGTCTACGACAAGATGATCTCCAACATTCAAGAGGTCCGCGCGCGCGACGGCGAGGTTATCGCTGTCGCGTTCGAGGGCGACCACGAGATCGAGCGCCACGCGAACTGGGTCCTGCGCGTGCCGCGCTGCCACGAGCTTGTCTCGCCGCTGCTCGTGGCCATTCCCCTGCAGCTCTTCGCCTACTACTGCGCCGACCTGCGCGGGTGCGACATCGACCAGCCGCGCAACTTGGCGAAGAGCGTTACTGTGGAGTAGGAGCGATGGCCGTGCTTCGGCGCCATACTCTCGCCCTGCGCTGCGCCCTCGCTGGGGGGCTGTGCGCGCTGCTTGCCCTTTGGGGCTGCCCCGGGGCAGGCGGGGGCCTTGCCGCGGGAAGCTTAACCTCCGACCTCCTCGGCCTGGAGGGCCGAACGACATTCGACACCGCCTATGGCGTCCCGGGCACACTGGTCGCCTTTCGCATAGACGGCGCGCGCATCGGCGTCGAGGCCCTGGGCGGGCCGAGCCTCGAGGCGCTGGACCTCCTCGAGCTCAGCTTCCCCTTCCCCGCCGACGACGCCGAGCTCCCCATTACCTTTCACCTCTCCCCGAGCGGCGAGGAGGCCCGCGCCCGATTTACCCTCCACCAGGGCGCTGTGTTCTCCTCCGACATCGAAGGAAGCAGCGGGACGATTACCATTACCGAGCTCTCCGCAACCCAAGTCGTGGGGACGTTCGAGCTAAAGCTCATGCGCGAGGGAGGCACGGGCTACGTCCTGTTCACCAACGGCCGTTTCCGCGCGCCCATAGTGGGCACGCGCAGCCCCACGCCCACCCCGCAAACGCCGGCGCCCACGCCAACAAGCTAGCTTCGCCCGCGGCGTCCTAGCGCTCGGGGGTTACGCGATAGGTCTCCCCCGGCTTCGTTTGAAACTCGTTAACCCCGCCCGCGCGGCGCACCACGGCAACGCGTCCCCCGTTAACAACAACCCTCCCCCGCCGGGGCACGCGCACGCGGCACGGCCCGCCCAACGTGGAGCGGATGTCGGCGAGGGCGAACTTTCCATCCTGCCAATAGATGTCCACGACAAACCCCCCACGCGCGCGCAGGCCGCGCACATAGCCCGTGGGCCAGGCGCGGGGCAGCGCGGGGAGCAGGCTCAGCTCGCCCGCGTGGCTCTGCAGCAGCATCTCCGCGATCCCCGCGGTATAGCCGAAGTTGCCGTCGATCTGAAACGGCGGGTGGGCGTTAAACAGGTTCGGATACGTGTTATGGGCGACAAGGTCGCGCGCCAGCTTATAGGCGTGGTCGCCCTCTTCCAGCCGCGCCCAAAGGCAAATCTTCCACGCCTTGCTCCACCCCGTGCCTCCGTCGCCGCGCATCTCGAGCGACTTGCGCGCCGCGCGCGCCAGTTCCGGCGTCCCGCGCAGGGTAATCTGGTTCCCCGGATACAGCGCGAACATGTGCGAAATGTGCCGGTGGTGGTCGTTCGGGTCGTCCCAGTCCTCGAGCCACTCCTGAAGCTGGCCATATTTGCCGATCTGCAGCGGGGCCAAGCGCGCCCGCGTCTCTAGTAGCCGCTCGCGAAACTCGCGGTCGATGCCCAAAATCTCGCTCGCCTTAATGCAGTGGGTAAACAGGTCCCAGACGAGCTCCGTGTCCATCGTCGGGCCGGCGCTTAGGCCCGCGCGCTGGCCGTCGGGCGTGCGAAACTTGTTCTCGGGCGAGGCCGAGGGGCAGGTCACCAGCCACCCGTTTTTCCACTCGATCAAAAAGTCCAGGAAAAACTGCGCCGCCTCGCGCATCGCGGGATATGCCCGCCGCAAAAACTCCTTGTCCCCGCTAAACGCATAGTGTTCCCACAAATGCTGGCACAGCCACGCCGCGCCCGTTACCCACACCCCGTGGTCGCCCTTGTTTACGGGAACGGTAGAGTGCCAAATGTCCGTGTTGTGGTGCAGGACCCAGCCCCGGCAGCCATAGTGCACCCGCGCCGTCTTCCGCCCCTCCACGCGTATCGCCTCGATCAGGTCAAACAGCGGCTCGTGGCACTCCGCGAGGTTGCACACCTCCGCCGGCCAGTAGTTCATCTCTAGGTTAATGTTCGTCGTCCACTTGCTCCCCCACGGCGGGTGCACGTTGTCGTTCCAAATCCCCTGCAGGGTGGCCGGCTGTGTCCCCGGCCGCGAGCTGGCAATGAGCAAGTATCGTCCATACTGAAACTCCAGCGCCATAAGCTGCGGGTCCTCCGCCCCCTCGCGCAGCGCGGCAAGCCGCTCGTCGGTGGGCCGCCGCTCGGCTTCCGCGACATGGCCGAGGTCGATCTCCACCCGGTCAAACAGCCTGCGCTGGTCGGCAACGTGTGCCCGGCGCAGCTCCTCATACGGCTTGTCCGCCCGCGCGAGATACCCCGCGCAGGCGCGGTCAGGATCGCGGCCGCCGTAGCTCGTGGCCATCGCCAAAAGCAGCGTCGCCGCGTTCGCCCGCCTAATGCGCAAGCTCTCGCCCTCCGCGCGCACCGTGCCCCCCTCAACCCTCGCGCGGACGTACACCGCAAAGCGCAGGGCGCGCTTGGGGTCTACCTCAGAGTCCGGCCGCTCCCCGTGCACGCACACCCCGCGCATAACGAGCAGGTCGCGCCCCTCCGCTGTCGTGGTAAACGACTGCGGGCTGTCCAGCTTCACGGCGAAAGAAACCGCGCGCGGCGCGTCGCTTTCCACGCGGACAACGATCACCTGGTCCGGCGCCGAGGAGAATACCTCGCGCACAAATCGCGCCTCGCCCGCGCGATAGCTCACGCGGGCAATGCCTTGGGCAAGGTCCAGCTCGCGGCGATAGTCGGCCACTTCGCGGTGGCCAAACTCCAGCCGCAGGTCGCCCACGGGCTGATATGCCTCGAGCCGCCGCGGGTTGCCCAGAAGATAGCGGTCGGCGACCTCGTCGGCCTGGGCATATTTGCCCTCGCGAATGAGCTGGCGCACCTCCTCCAGGTGCTTCAGCGCCTCGGGGTTGTTCCTGTCGCGCGGCCAGCCCGACCAAAACGTGTCCTCGTTGAGCTGCAGGCGCTCGCGCACGACACCGCCGAACACCATCGCCCCCAGCCGCCCGTTGCCCACGGGAAGGGCTTCGAGCCACTCCCGCGCCGGCTGGCGATACCACAGCACCCACGGGCTCTCCGGCGGCGGGGCCTGGCCGCTCAGGATAAACTCCACCTCGCCCGCGGGCTCCTCCGCGCTTTGCCGAAACTCCTCGATCGCCCGCTCCGCCTCCGCCCCCTCTGGGTCGCCCGGCCATTTCGCCCACGCCGGGTTATCCCCCGGGCGAAACTGCCACTGTCCGTCGAGGGGAATCGTCCCCCGCTTGCAATACAGCGTTGGCGCTGGGCCGGAGAACCCGCCCGAGCCCCCGCCGTCGTAAACGCGCACGGCAATCAGGTTATACTTCCCCGCGCGCACGAGCTCCGCGGGCACGGTATAGCGCCGCTCGCGCCCCCACTGCGTGCGATACTTCGGCGGCATTCGCCCCGTGGCGCCCACACGCCGGCCGTTGAAAAACGTCTCGTCGCAGTCATCAATGCGCCCCAGATACAGCGTGAGCGCCTCGCCCGCCCACGACTGAGGCACGCGCACGAAGCAGCGATACCAGGCAAAGCCGTCGAGCTGGGCAAACTTGCCCCCGGCCTGCCTCTCCCACTGCCCCGGAACGCGCAGCAGCGTCCACTCGCCACTTGCCGCCCGCGCGCCTACCACAGCGAGGCAAAGGGCAAGCGGCGCCCAAGCGCACGCCCGAATACCCATGCTCATCCCTCCGCGGTGCAGCGCTCCAGCGCTCGCCTAGTCATACGGCATGGGCAGGGGCTTGCCCTGCTCCGAGGACTTCTCCGCCAGCTCCATAATGGCGATCACCCGCCGCGCCTCCTCCGGCTTAACATACAGCTCCTTCCCCCGCAGCAGGTGGTCCGCGATGTTCTCATAATAGCGGTGCCACGCGCTTTCGCGATAGGGCACGGTCATGCTCGCCCTCATCCCGCGCACCTCGGTGTTCACGGCAAAGTGGTCCTTTTCCGACTGCGCCGCGCCCTTCGTTCCCAAAATGCGCCAGCGCGGCTTGCCGATCGCCGCCACGGTCGAAAATTGCACATTGGCCACGCAGCCGTTGGCGAACTTAATGATCGCCTCCACGTGGTCTTCGTTGGAAATGTCCTTCCACAAAATGTTCGGCTGAAAGTAGCCGGCGACCGTCTCCACCCGCGCGGGGACGATGTTCAGCAGCCAATCGAGGTAATGCGCGCCCCAGTCGTAAAACGTTCCGCCGGAGATCGCCTTGTCCGAGCGCCACCAATCTTTGCGCGGCTTGCGAAAGCCCCCGTGCCACATCTCCACGCGAAAGATCTCTCCCAGAATGTTCTTCCGGCACAGCTCAAGCAGCGTCATAAAGTCGCCGTCGTAGCGCCGGTTGTGGTAGACGCTGAGCATTACCTTGTTCTTCCGCGCGGCGTCGATCATCGCGTCCGCCTCGGCCATAGTCAGGCACATCGGCTTTTCCACAACAACGTGCTTGCCCGCGTTAAGGCACAAAATAGCCAGCTCAGCGTGGCTGTTGTGCGGGGTGATTACCGTGACCAGGTCAATGTCCGCCTTCTCGAGCATCTCCTCGGCGTCGTTATAGGTCTCGATTCCCGGCCAGTCCTCGGCGGCCTGCGCCGTGCGCGCGGGGTCGATGTCGCACACCGCGCGCAGCTCCAACCCGGGCACGGCCTCGATCTGCCTCCCGTGCGTCAGACCCATGTTAAACGCTCCACCGTAGCCGATCAGTCCGCAGCGGATGGTCCTCCGCTTGCGCCTCATGTTAACGCTCGCTCCCTTCTCATGCGTGCTACACGCCGCGCGATATCATAGCTTGTTCGCCCACCGCGCGGTAGCCCTTTGCCCAACAGCCGCCCAATGCGCAAACGAAGGCCGCGCCCTGCCCGCGGGCGAAGGTCCGCCCCGCGGAGGTGTTGCCCATGAAGCTCACGCACGACATGCTCTGCCACGGCGTATATATCGTCGGCGCGCGCCATGAGGACAAGGCCAGCGCCCTCGCCGTCGCTTGGGCGACGCAGGTGGCCACGGACAAGGTACTCATTGCCGTGGGCGCGCAAAGCTACACGCGCGAGCTAATCTTAAAAAGCGGGGCGTTTGGCCTAAGCATGCTCGAGGAGGGCCAGCAGGAGCTCGGCCGACACTTCGGCACGCAGTCCGGCCGCAATGTAGACAAGCTGGCCACCGTGGAGACGGAAACCCACAAAACCGGCTCGCCCATTTTGAAAAACTGCGCCCTGTGGCTCGACTGCGAGGTCAGCGACGTGTTCGACTTGGGCTCGACGAAGCTTATCGTGGGCAAAGTCGTCGCCGCGGGGCGCAACAAGGCGACGTTTACCCCGCTCATCTATCGCGAGCGCGAATACTAGCCCCCTGGCCGCTAGCCCTTGCCTTGCGCGTCAAGCTCGTCGAACCGCGCGAGCACCTGCGCCGGCGAGGCCGTCCCCGTCGTCCCGATCTGCTGAATGGTAATCGAAGCGACGATATTCCCAAGCAGGGCCGCCTCCCTAAGCCGCGCCCCACAGCACAGGGCACACACGATCCCCGCCGTGGCGCTGTCGCCCGCGCCTACGATATCGATCGCGCCGCGCACGGCAATAGCGCGAACGAGCTCCCAGCGCTCGCCCTCGACCACGACAATGCCCCGCTCGCCCGCGGTCATAAACACCGGCCGCCCCGTGCGCCGAGAGAGCTCCCTCGCGCAGCGCGCGGCGAGCTCCAGCTCCGGCTTCCCCGTGGCCTCCGGCTTTGTCGCGCGCACGGCCTCGGTCATGTTCGGCTTAACGATAACGTTGCGAAACTCACCGATGCGCTCGCGCGAGTCGGCAAAGAACACGACGTTCCCCAGCTCCGCCCCGAGGCGCGCCAGCTCCTCGCGCACGCCGTCGGTAATTATCCCGCAGTTGCGCTCCTGCACTTGGTCCGAGACGACCACCGCGTGCGCCTCGCTCGCCAGCTGGCGCAGCGCGGAGATGACATGCTCCTCGATCTTGCGGGGCAGGGGGCGCCTGTTCTTAATGTCCATGCGCTCGATCTCGCGCTCCGTGCCGTCGGGCTGAAGCTCCATGGGCTTGGTATACGTCGGGGTAAATATCTCGCGCGAGACGAGCAGGTGCTCCGTGTTAACGCCCGTCGCGCGCAGGCCCTGGAGCAGCTCATAGCCCTCGCCGTCGTCGCCGATCGCCCCGAGGGCAAGGACCGTCCCTGCGCCCAGGGCGCGCAGGTTCGAGGTCACCGTCCCCGCCGCTCCGGGGCTCATACGCTTGGCGACCACCTGCCGCGCGGCAAGGCCCGTCTCCAGCGACCTCTCCTCAAGCCGCGGGTCGAGGACGAGATACTTGTCCAGAAAAAAGTCGCCCACGACGACAATGCGCAACTGCGCAAACCGCTCGAGCATCTCCTCTAGCTGCGCGCGGGTCATCGCTCCATCTGCTCCACAACTAGCCGGTGCAGCGCGGGCACGGTCGCCCGGTGGTCTCCGCGGATGTAGTAGCTCGTCCCCCCCTCGGCCACCGTGCGCACGAGAATCGTCTTCCACGGGCGGAAGTAATAGCGCGGGTCGCTTTTCGGCGGCTCGCTGCGAAAGTCGTCGGGCAGCGCGACGAGGTCGAACACCGCCGTGGTAAAGTGGGCGATCTCCCACCCCTCTTGCCGGGCGACGTTGCGCGCCATGGCCAGGGCCTTCAGGTAGACCTCCGGCCCCATTACCGCGCTGCCGAAGTTGAGCAACACGCCGCCCTCCAGGTTCATCATGCTCTGCGCTAAAACGAGAAAGTCCGTGTACGATGCCGCGCCCAGCGCTGCGCCGTCGCAGTTTGGGTGCTCGTGAATTATGTCGTAGCCAACCCCCACGTGCACCGTAGCCGGCACGCCCAAGCGATAGGCGGCGGCGAAAATGCTTATCTCGCGGTGGGGAAAGTCGCCCTCGGCGATCATTTGGCCGATCGCCTCCCCCAGGCCCAGGCCCTCGCGTGCCGCTTGCCTCGCCGCTTCGTTCAACCGCCCCGTCTCCTCCCACAGGCCAAACTCGCCTGTGCGAATGTAGCGCGCCACGCTCTCCGTCGTCTCGCCGGCAAGGGCAAACTCAAAGTCGTGAATCGGCGCCGCCCCGTTGCTCGCCAGGTGGGTAACTACGCCGCGCTCGAGCAGGTCAATGACAAACCGCGACACGCCCGCGCGCACCACGTGCGCCCCGATGATCATGATCACCGCCGCGCCCGCGCGCCGCGCGCGAACGACTGCCTCGGCCAGCGCGGGGAGGTCCGGGTGGTCGAACGGGGGCGGCTCGTCCTCAAGCGCGAGGATAAAGGAAAGGTCGAGATCGCTCTTGCGCTGAGCGAGCGGCTGCAGACGCAGCCGCGAGCGGTCGAACGTGGGGTAGGGCATCAGCAACCCTCCTCCGCGAACAGATAGGCGACAAGCCGGCGCGCCTCGCGGAAGTCGGGGATGATGATGTCCGCGCCGGCGCCGATGAGCCGCTGGCGCTTCCACTCGTTGATCCCCGCGCGGCGCACCTCGTCCGAAGCCACGCCCACGGCAATCCCGCCCGCCTGCTTGGCGTTTTCGATCTCCACGTAGCCGTCGCCGAACGCCACGAGCTCCGGCCCGCTGAGGTTGTTCTCCTCGATTATCTGCCCGATGAGCATGGCCTTGGAAAACCGCCGATAGTCGTCCAGCGCGCCGTAGATGTGCTCGCCGAAAAACTGGGCAATGCCCAGCGCCCGCGCCTCGTCGATGACAAACGCGCGGTCTGTGCCGCTCGCCAGGTATAGCTTAACCCCGCGCGCACGAAGCTCAGCGAGGATCTCCTTCGACCCCGGAACGAGCATTTGCTCCTGGCTAATCGTCCCGCGCTTTAGCCCCTCCACGCGCCCCTTGATCTTCTCCCAGAGCAGCTCGTGATATTGCCGCTTATACTCCAGCGGGTCGGCGGGCGTGCCTCCCCGCGCGCGAATTTCCTCGCAGAGCTGAATCATCTGATAGATCGTTTGCTTGCCGGTAAGCCGCTCCACGAACTCCGTCACCACGCGTTCCATCGTCTCGCGCTCCTCGGCGCGCGGCGTTTGCGCAAGGATGTCCACCATCATGGGGATCATCACCTGCTGCCAGCCCTGGCGGATGAGGGAGAGCGTGCCGTCGAAGTCGAACAGGGCGTGGCGAATCCTCCCGCGCTCGACGCCCTCGTTGAGCACCTCGATCGCCGTGCCCGGCAACAGCCGCCCGCGGGGAGTGCGTTGCGCGCCCATTTTTGCTCCGCGGCAGTTTTTGTGGAAAAGGTTGCTTGGCCGGGCAAGAATTTCCTGCCCGCGGAGGAGAACGGCGGCGCGGGCAAGAAAAAGCACCCGCGAAGAGGTCTTCCGGCTCCCTGGGGCGAACGGTCGGGGCCGTGAACGACAAAACTGCTCGCAAAGTTTTACTATTCGTGATGCAACATCGCGGATAGTGAGCAACGGTGGAGGTGTGCACCAGTTGAACAAACTCGGCGCGTTGCTTGTCGGCTGTGCTGCAGTTGCTCTTATCCTGGGCGCTTGTGCGTGGGCGCAGCCGGGAAATCTTTACGGCACGCTCTCGTTTAACAGCGTTGGCGCGCGTGCCACGGCACTGGGCGGCGCCTATGTCGCCGTTGCCGACGACCTGACCGGCTGCTACTGGAACCCCGCGGGCGCGGCCTATGGCGAAAGCGGCTTTCCGGACATCGAGATCACCGGCCAGAGCACCGGCCTGCGCGCCCTGCAAGACCTGGTCACCGCGGGACAGTCGCTGCTCAACCTGGAGCAGTTCCAGTTTTCCGATCTCGACCGCCTGTTCCCCGTGGCGGAGTCGGTCTCCGGCCAGCAAATCGGCCTGGGCTTTAACCCGTTCTTTGGCTTTAACGTGGGCAACGTCGGCGTGCACACCGTGGCCCTCTCCTCGGGCACGTTTACCATGACCACCAGCCGCACCGATCCCTCCGACCCCACGAACCCCAACTATCGCAGCGTAACGATCACCAGCCCGGGCGCGCTGGCCATCGCCCAGGCGGGCATCTCCTATGCCAAGGGCGTGGGCGAGTGGGATGTCGGGATCACCGTTAAGACCATTGGCGGGGCCTATGTCCCGGGCGGCACGGTCACGGGCACGGCGACGAACATTAACGACGGGACGACGTTTACCTCGAACACCGCGGGCTGGGGCTCGCCCGTGTTCGATCAGGGCCCGCACATCGCAGTGGATCTCGGCGCGATTAAGCAAACCTCGCCCGATACGCGCTTTGGCATCGTCGTGCGCAACGTCAACGCTCCGACGTTGTTCACTGGCGCAAACACCCTAACCATTAAGCCGACCATCGACGTCGGCTTTATGCACAAGCCCAACGAGCACTTCACCATCGCCTTCGACCTGCACAACATCAGCGCAGCCAACGGCATGCCCGTTACCATGCACGTCGGCCTTGAGCGCCGCGTGTTCGATGTCGCCTATCTCCGCGTGGGGCTAAACAACACCACGCCCACCTACGGCTTGGGGCTAGACTTCGGCCCGGCGCGGTTGGACATCGGCGTGGGCTCTAAGCTCACCACGCAAACTGCTATTGGCTTCCACCTCGAGTTCTAGCGGGGAGTCCAGGCTTTAGCAGGCGAAGCGCCCGCCGCGTGGCGGGCGCTTCGCTTTTTGTCGCCTCCCTGCGTTGTGCGCGCTACTTCTCGCCCCACCACTGCCGCCAGCGCTGGAGCATCATACGCGCCCTGCTCTCCGCCCAGCGCAGCTCGCTAAAGCCGACCACTGCGCCGAGCAGCCGGCCCTCGCGAAACACAAGCATTCGGCCAAGGTACTTATCCCGCGCGTCAAACGCGGCGTCGCCCAATCCGTCTACCTTGCGCAGGCGCTCCTCGCCGATAAACTCCGCGAGCTTGGCCATCGCCTCCGCCGCGTCCTCCGCCCGTGGCCAGTCAATGGCCACCAGGCGCACTCGGTTCTCGCCCTCCTCATAGTCGGCCATATAGCCCCTGGGGAGGAACTCGTGGCCGAGCACCGCGCCCCGAACGTAGCGCTCGCTGTTTACAATCCGCGAGGGCCGGGGGAAGATGCGCAACATGCGCGGCTGGCCCGTCCCCCGCGGCGCAAGCTTAGACACCGCCCGCGCCAAGGCAAGCATCGCCTCCTGCGCCGCGCTCCCCGGCCGCCGCGCTTGAATGCGCACGTAAAACCGGTTTTGGTGAAAGGTCACCGAGCGCGCCGTGGCATATCCCTGGTCGCCCAACGGCAAGAACTTGACCTCCGGCGAGCGCTCCACGGAGTAGATGCCAAACGCATCCTCCGGCGTGGCCATCTCGTATACGTCCACCACGATCTTCTGCCCCTCAACCGCGGGGTTTACGTATTCCGCGTGGCCCAGCAGGCGAAAGTCGAACACGAGGTAGCCGTCGGCCGCGCCGTCGATGTACTGGTAGAGGTTGCTCGGAACATAGGTAACCGTCGGGCCGCTGCGCTGCCAGCCGTCAACGGCCCCGCTCGGTGGGAGCAGAGCAGTCGCCCCAGCCCCCAGCGCTGCGCTCCCCGCAGCCAGGGCTACTGCCGCAACAGCGACCACAAGCGCTCGTTTGCTCATCTCCCCGCCTCCTTCACCGGAGCGCTCTCCAAAGCGCGCGCGCCTGGCCTAGGTAAGCAGCGCGTGCGCAGCAAGCAGGTTATCCCGCGTGGGCAGGCCATAGGGGCAGCGCCCCAGGCACTCCCCGGCGCATTCCGCGCAGCGCGCCGCCGTGCGCTCCTCGGGCAACGCGGCATAAAGCCGCATCGCCTCCTTCTCTAGCCCGTAAAAGCGGAAATACATCGCGTAGCGCATGATCTCCGCGACCTCCACCCCATAGGGGCAGCCCTCGGCGCACGTCCCGCAATAGCGGCAATAGCTGTGCCACGCCGCCTTGCGATAGATGGCGAGCAGCCGCTCCTCCTCCTCGCTCAGCGGCTCGTCCAGCCCCGCGGTAATCGCGGTAACGTCGTCCAGGCTGCGGAAGAAGTAAAGCACGCTAGAGACGTTCTCGTTGCTCAGCGCCCACTTTACGCACGCGCGGCGAAAGTCCATCCCCTTGCCCATGAGCTCTTTAATGAGCGGCTCCTGCTTTCCCGCGCCGACCTTAAACGCGATAACGCCCAACCCCTGCTCGCCCGCCTGCTTGATGATCTCCGGCTGCTTGGGGAACTCCATGAAGTTATACCTGCCCATGAGCACGCTATAGGACTTGAGGCGAATCGCCTCCTGGTACACCTCGGGCAGGCGCTTGCCGTGCCCGGAAACGCCGAGCAGCTTAACCTTCCCTGCCTCCTTGGCCTTGGCGAACGCGTCGAAAATCGCCTGCTGCGCCAGCTCCTCGGGATCGTTGCAGTTGTGCACGCGCATAATCTCGATATGGTCCGTCTGCAGGCGCTTTAGGCTCTCGTCGAGCATGCGCAAAATCTCGTCCGCGGTAGTCCCCTTCGGCGTGCGCCACCCCGTGCACAGGACAACTTGGTCGCGGCGCTTTTTGATCACCTCGCCGATCGTCCGCTCGGCGTTGCCGTTTTGGTAGTTCGCTGCGGTGCAGATTAGCGTAACGCCGGCGTCGAGCGCGGCCTCGAGCACGGCGGGGTTGGAAAAGCCATAGCTGCCGAAGCCAATGGCACTCACGCTAAGCCCCGTTTTGCCCAGCGGGCGCACAGGGATGGGCTCTTTCTTCTGCGCTGCCCCCGGGCGAGCGAGCGCACCGCCCACGGCGGCGCCCACGCCCAGGGCCCCCGCTTTTAAAAACTCGCGCCTGCTCAGGCGCCCCGCTTTCCGTCCCATTGCTGCCCACCTCCGCAAGGCGGCTTTAGTTAACACACGCCTTTTTAAATTCGACACCCGTCGGGCCAACCCTGCACGGGCAAAGGACAGCGCCGCTCCGCTGTCGAATCAACCATACGCCCGAGGAGAACACAATGCTCGAGCAAAAGCGCGTCTTGCTCACGTCCGGCCCGACCCGCGCACCGCTCGACGAGGTGCGCTATATCTCCAACTACTCCACCGGCGAGCTCGGCGTCCAGCTCGCTCACGCCTTCCTCCAGGCCGGGGCGCTGGTCACTCACATCTGCGGCGCAGAGAGCGTCTCCCTCCCCAACGGCCCCGGCGTGCGCTACACGTGCCACCGCGTAGACACCGTGCCCGAGCTCTTGCGCACCGTGGAGCAGCTTCTCAGCAAGCAGACCTACGAGGCCATCGTCCACGCCATGGCCGTGCTCGACTTCGAGCCCGTCCAGGTCGCCTCGGGCAAGGTCTCCTCGGCCGCGGGCGAGTGGACGATTACCCTGCGCCCCACGCCCAAGGTCATCGACCGCATACGCGAGCTCGCCCCGCAGGCGGTGCTTGTCGGGTTTAAGCTAGAGGTCGGCGCGAACGATGTCCAGCTCGCCCGCGCCGCGCGGGCGATGGCCCAGCGTTGCCGCGCGGACCTCGTCGTGGCCAACGACCTACGCACCATCCGCGCCGGTCGCCACACCGCCCTGCTTATCGCCCCCGACGGGCGCATTGTCGAGCGCGCGCAGGGCAAGCAGGCCATCGCTCAGGCGGTTGTCCGCTTTGTCGAGGAGAGGCTAGGGACATGAGCGCGTTTTCCCAACGGCACATCGTCCTCGGTGTCTGCGGAGGCATCGCCGCCTACAAAGCGGCCGGCCTGGCCAGCCGCCTCGTGCAGCAGGGCGCCGAAGTGCAAACGGTGATGACCGAAAACGCCACGCGCTTCGTCTCTCCCCTAACGTTCGACAGCCTAACCGGCCGGCGCACCGCGGTGGCCATGTTCGACGAACACCGCCCGCGCGAACACGGCCACGTCGAGCTCGCCCAGTGGGCGGAGCTCGTCCTCGTCGTCCCCGCGACGGCGAACATCATCGGCAAGCTGTGGGCGGGCATCGCTGACGATCTGTTGAGCACGGTGCTCCTTGCCGCGCGCTGCCCCGTCCTCCTCTGCCCGGCGATGAACACCAACATGTGGGAGAGCCCCGTGCTTCAGCGAAACATCGCCGAGCTGAAAAAGCTGGGCTATGCCTTTGTCGAACCCGAGGAGGGCTACCTCGCCTGCGGCATGGTGGGCAAGGGGCGCCTGGCCAGCGAGGAGGCGATCCTCGCCGCCGCGGAGCAGCTCCTCCAGCCCCGCGCCTAGCGCGCGGCAACCTCCGCCCCGCGGTGCACCACGCGCGAGAGATACGTGCCATAGTCGAAGTTTGGGCTGCGCCCCGTGGTGTGGCAGGCCAGGCAAACCGCTTGAGGAACCTCCGCGCGCAGCCGCTCGTGCCCCGTCGCCGTGGGCCGCTTTACCCTGTGGCAGGCCACGCATGACACATTGGGCATCTCGGCAAACCCCCGCCGCGTGGGCTTGGTGGAGTGGCAGCGCCAGCACTCCGGCTCATACAACCGGCCGCTCGCCTCGAGCGTCGCCGCGGCGCGGGCGTGGCCCGTGCGCCGCCACTGCTCCAGCTCCCGCGCATGGCAGCGCCCACAGGCCTCCGGGGTAAGCTGCGCGTCCACAGGGAGCGCGGCAAGCCGCGCGGCAAACTCCTCCGCCCGCCGCTTTTCAAACTCCGCGACGATCGCCTGCACCTCGGGATCCTCCGCCACGGAGCTGTCCAAGGTAACGAGCCGCCCCTCAACCGCGGCAACCGCGCCCCGCTCGTCGAGCTTCACCGTCAGCCGGCCGACGAACTCTCCGTCGCGCCCCGCCTGGACGAGCCACGCCTGCCCCGCGCGCCGCGGCCGCTTTAGGGAAAGCCCCGTATGCCCTGCCACGATAACATCCAGCTCGGGCACGGCCTCGGCCAGGGCCTGTGTCTCGCCCCGCGTCTGGTGCGAAAGCGCAATGAGCACGTCCACCTTCCCCCGCAGCTCCGCGGCCAGCTCGCGCGCCGCGGCCAGGGGGTCGCTCATGCGCAGCAGCTTGCGCGCCGCGGGCGTGGCCTGCGCCGCCCGCTCGGAAAGCAGCGCGATGATCCCCACGCGCACGCCCCCCGCGCGCACGACGCGATAGCGCGGGGCCACGGGCTGGCCGTCGGCCCACGTCGCGTTGGAGCAGACAAACGGCGCAGCGTTGCCCGCCACGACGGCCTGGAGGAACTCCTTGCCCAGGGCTACGTCCTGGTCGCCCACGGCAACCGCGGTATAGCCCATCGCCTGCGCGGCCTTGAGCATATACGTCGCCCGCTGGATATCCGGCGCCTCGCCCAGCCCGGCGAGCATGTCGCCGGCATCCAGAAGCAGGGCGTGAGGCAGGGCCTGGCGCACGGAGCGCACCACGCGCGCCATACGCGCCACACCGCCGAACGGGTTCCCCGGGCAGCCGCACGCGCGGAGCATTCCGTTGAGGTTGCTCGAATAAAGCACCGTCAGCCGCTCGGCGTTTATCCCCAGGCGGTCCAGCGCCGAGGCCAGTTGCTCCGGCGTGAGGATCAGGGCCACCTCTTGGTTGGCATAGAGCAGTGCCAAACCCTGGCGAATGCCCACGGCGCGGGCAAGATCGGCGTCGGCGAGGAGCTTTTGCTTAATCTCCTCGCTTTGCGCCACACGGCGGATCTCCGCGGGGTCTAGCCCCGCGCGGCGCAGGGGAACGTCCCAGTAGCTCGTCGTCGCCGCCTTTGCCCGCTCCTCAAGGTATCGGGGCAGCTTTTCCGGATAAAGCCGCCACACCGCGGCCTGGCGCGCCGCCTCCTCAAGCTCAAACAGCCCCGCCGGCGCCTCAAGCTCTCCCTCGCCCCCGCGGAAGCAAATCCAATGCAAAAAAAGCCTAATCTTCTCCCGCCCCACGGGGCGCTGGGCGGCGCGCACGAGCTTTGCCGCAAAGCCCAGCGAGCGCGCCCCCAGCGCGGGAATAAACAAATCCACCCGCCCCTCCGCGCGCTTGCGCCCAAGCAAAAGCGTCGGTCGCCCCAGCCGCGGCCCCAGTTGATAGCAGTCCTCGTGCTTTATCAGCTCCGGCTCGATGGCAGAAAACCGCGCCGCCTTCTCCACCGTCTTGTCCAAGAAGTACGCGGGCAGCGCGCTAACATTCATCTCCCGCTCCAGCGCCTTCCCCCGCGGGGTCGCCCGATCCACGTGCTCCACCTGCAGCCCAGGAAAAAGGCGCGCCAGATAGCCCTCCACCGTGGCCGTGTCGGCAAACAATATTTTGTCGCTGGTAAGCACCGTCATGCGCACGGGAACGGGGTCGCGAAACACGCAGCGCGCCTGGGGCGTCCCCGGGCTCTGGCAAATACCAATTTTGCCCGGCTTAACGCAGTCCGCATCGCGCTCGCACGCGGGAACGCGCGCACACACCGCCGGCCGCAGGACCTCGGGAAACACCCCACACAGCGCGCGCACGACGGCGGCATAGGTAACCGGCCCCTCTATCCGGCGGTTGTTGATGTAGATCGTCGGCGAGGAGTCAATCCGCAGGCGCGTTGTCCGCTGCACATGCCTGCGCAAAATGCCCTGGGCAAGCCCGCGCTCCAGGCAGTCGGCGATCCTCTTCGGCTCCATGCCCACCGCCCGGGCGATGGCCTCCCACGGCTCGCCCGCGCGCGCCCCGCGGTTTAGCGCATACTCCCACACGCGGCCGCCATAGAGCCGCTCGATGCAAATCTGGCGCAGGTCCTCCTGCACTTCCTCCGGCCCGTGCAGCGAGCGAAACACCCCGCGCTCGTCCACGCTCGCGATGAACCTGCGCGCTACGTCAACCTTTGTCCGCCCAAACTCCTGCACGCTGAGAAACACCGTGCGCTCCGCCTGCTGGCCATAGGGGCAGTCGGCCATGACGTAAAGCTCAAGCCGCGCCTTAATTTTCCGCCCCAGGTCGCCCGCAAGCCGCCGCTGAAAGTCGCGCACAAGCTGCGCAAGCTGCGGGTCGTCGGCGATGTCGTCGCCCAGGCGAATCTCGCGCGCGCGAAAGTCGACGAGCTTGCCCTGCTCGTCGAGGATCAAGTCCAGCCGGCCCAAGGCTCGCCCCTGAAAGCTAAATTGCAAAAAGATCGCCTGCCCCACTTCGTCGTAGACGCCCGCGGCCTCCGTCCGCCGGTGGCCGTTTACGATAATGTCAATCCCGGCGACCTTCTCCGCGAGCTCGCGCGAGCGCTCCTCGCCCAGGTGGCTTAACGCGACGACGAAGTCCACCTTTGGCCGGAGCACGCGCACCACGCGCTGCGCGGCAACGATCGGGTCCTCCACGGTTACTCCTTGGGGCAGAGCCAGATCGTCGTAGCAAAACACCTCGTCGGTGGTCAGCCCGAAAACGCCAAACCGCTTGCCCCCAACCTCCTTTATCACATACGGCCGCACGAGCTGCGGTGCACCGGCGAGGCGCACGTTTGCCGAGACAAACGGCGCGCCAACGATCTCCGCCGCCTGGCGCAAAAACTCCACGCCCCAGGCCAGCTCCTCGTCGCCCACGGCAAGCGCATCGTAGCCCATCGCGCGCACCGCGCGCAGATAAGCCAGCGTGCGCTCGCGGTCTACCTCACGCCCCAGCGTATACTCGTCGTAGACCCCGCCGGCGAACATCCCGCCCGCGTCAACGAGGAGCGTCGGTGTCAGTCCGCCGCGGCGCACGGCGCGGATCGCCGTCGCCCGGCGCGCCACGCCCCCCTCCGGGGCAATGGGGCACTCGCACGGGCCGAGCATGGCGTGCGTCTCGCCGGTAAACAACACGGCGATCTCCTTCGCCGCCGCGGCCCGCCCCAGAGCGGGCGCCAGGCAGAGCGCCAAAACAAGCCCTAGGGCGCGCATCTTCTGCTGGGAGGCGAGAGCCCGTGGCATGTGGTTTGCTCCCTGGGCAACTGCCGCCTACTTAACGTCCTTGCAGCAGCGGAACCCATACTGCGGCCCGGAGAGCAGCGGGTGCCCCGGGCCGGCGTCCATGCAGGTAATGTACTTGCCGGGCATGGTGTCCGCGAAGCTCCCCCCGAGGACGTTGGCCGTCTGCTCCGCCCCGGGCTTCCACTCCCCGGCCCACCACTTGCCCGTCCATTCC
>CAZMGT010000018.1:0-57715 GCA_964565895.1 uncultured Armatimonadia bacterium | reverse complement strand
GTTCTGGACGCTGCCCCCGGAGCGCCACCCGCGGAACATCAACGTGCTTATGCCTTATTCCAGCGCCCTGCGCGACGTTGCCGACTGGTTCCGCCAGCTCTGGGCGGAGAGCCTGGGCAAGCGCCACGATCTGGACGGGAAGATCGTCGAAGTCGGGCAAACGCCGGTCAAAGCGCTTGGGGCGACGGACCAGCACTCCCAACTTCAACTCTACCAAGAGGGCCCGCACGACAAGATCATCACGTTTATTGAGGTTCAAGACTACGGCTGCCGCTGCCCTATTGCGGAGATCGATCGCGACGACCCGCAGTATCTCGCGGGAGCGAGCCTCGCCGAGCTGCTTACCCGAGAAAAGCAGGGGACGGAGTTTGCCCTCACCCGCTCCGGTCGGCCAAACCTAACCATCCGCGTCCCCCGCGTCAGTCCGCACACCGTGGGCCAGTTGTTCTTTTTGTTCGAGATGGCCACGGCAATCGTCGGCGAGCTGCTTTATGTAAACACCTACGACCAGCCGGGCGTGCTCTTGTGCAAGCTGGCCACGCGGGCGCTCATGGGCGAGCGCTCGCCGGAGTGCGCCGCCGTGGCCCGCGAAATGGGGCTTGAGCCCGCCCCGCAAGAAGAAGGCGCGGCGCAATAGGACGAAAATACCACCGCGCGCCAAAGCCAGGGGCTGTCCCCAGCGCCGTTCTCCCCAGCCGCCGCAGGCCCGAGCGGCGGGCCGCGCAAAGCGCGCGTGAGAAACAGGCGTGGCCCGCTTAGCATGCTGCTTGCACGCGAAGTTTTTTACGCAGCAAGGAAAGAGGGGCAAGCAGGGCGAAGGCTAAAACCAGCGACCGGGAAGGGCTACCGGGCCCACGGGAGGTGATGGACGAGCACAGAGCGCCCGGCCCCTTGCGTTTACTTGGAGACAGTGGGAGGCGATGAGCGTGCTGCGTAGAGGCTTCACCCTGATCGAATTATTGGTTGTGATCGCGATAATCGCGATCCTCGCGGCAATTTTGTTCCCCGTTTTCGCCAAGGCGCGCGAGAAAGCGCGGCAGACAAGCTGTTTGAGCAACGAGCGCCAGTTGGCCACGGCCATCCTCATGTATGCTGAGGACTATCGCGGCACCCTCCCCCGCTGGCACAGCAATGTAAATAATTGGTGGACGTGGCGGGGGATGGTTTTCCCCTATGTGAAGAACGCCGAGCTTTACGTCTGCGACTCCAACCCGGCGAGCTTGAAGTGGGCGCGCGACGAGGACGCCTCGGGGAACAGAAATTGGGTGCGCAGAAGCTACGCCGTGAGCCGCGCCGTGTGCGGCTCGGAGAACAACCCCAGCGGCAACGGGACGCGCGACCGGCCCACGGGGTCGAAGCTGAGCATGGTTAGGTGGCCGGCGAGCACGTGCCTCATTTTCGAGCACTCGCACACGTGGCCCGGGGCGAACCTCCTCGACCAGACGTCGTGGTCGGCGAGGAAGATTAGCAACGACCTCGCCGCCCCGCACAACGGCGGGTTTAACCTTGCCTTCTGCGACGGCCACGCGAAGTGGATGCTCCCCGAAACAAGCGGCGACCCGAGCGTGTGGGACCGCGACAGCCACGACCGCGCGCCGGACAAGATCATGCAGGGCCTGCAGATGCTCCACGAGAAGTGGAAGTAGGCTAGTCGAGCGAGGACAAGCGAGGGGCGCTGCGCCGCGGCGCCCCTTTGCTTTGTTTGGGCGGAGCAGCGGGAAAAGGAAGCCCCGCGGCAAGGGGCGAAGCAAAATAGCCGAGCTGCGCGGGCGACCGTTTGCCTTGCGCCAGCTCGCGGGGCGTCGCCAGGCGCCCGTATTTTGTTACCCAGGCTTAGACAACCCAGGAGGAACGCCGCATGAGAATGCTGCTTGGCACACAGATGGTTAACAAGCAGGGCCACCTGGAGATCGGCGGGGTAGACACCGTGGAGCTGGCACGCGAATTCGGCACCCCGCTCTATGTGATGGACGAGACGCACATTCGGCGCATGTGCCGCGAATACGTCTCCTGCCTCAAGCGCTATCACCGCGGGCCGATCGAGGTGGTGTTTGCGGGCAAGGCGTTCCTCTGCTTGGCGATGTGCAAAATTGTTGAGCAGGAGGGGCTCTCGCTCGATGTCTCCAGCGCGGGCGAGCTATATACCGCGCTTAAGGCCGACTTTCCCCCCGAGCGCATCCACCTCCACGGCAACAACAAGTCCGACGAGGAGCTAACCATGGCCCTCGACGCCGGCGTGGGCCGCATCATCATCGACTCGCTGCAGGAGATCGAGCAAATCGAACGCTTAGCCAACGGGCGCGCGGTCGACGTCCTCCTCCGCCTGACCCCGGGGATTAAGGCTAAAACGCACTCGTATATCCAAACCGCGCAGCTCGACGTGAAATTCGGCTTGGGCATCGGGAGCAGCCAGGCGCGCGAGGGCGTGGCGCGCATTTTGCAGTCCGACATCCTCCGTCTGCGCGGGTTCCATTGCCACATCGGCTCGCAGCTATTCGGCTTGGACTGCTACCGCGAGACGGTGCGCGTTATGTTCGACTTTATGGCCGAAATGCACGAGCGCACGGGCTACGTCGCGGAGCAGCTTAACCTGGGCGGGGGCCTGGGTGTGCGCTACGTCGTCGATGACCACCCGCCCACGGTAGACGAATTCTGCGCCGCCGTGGGCCAGGCGGTGGAGGAAAACGCCGCCCGTGTGGGCTACGAGCTGCCCCAGCTCCTGCTCGAGCCCGGGCGGTCGATCGTCGGCGAAGCCGGCGTTACCCTATACACCGCGGGCGTGGTCAAAGAGATCCCCGGCGTGCGCACCTACGTCTCCGTGGACGGCGGGATGTCGGACAACCCGCGGCCGGCGTTGTATCAAGCGGAGTATGAGATAATCGTGGCCAACAAGGCGAGCTGGGAGCCCTCGACCATCGTCACCATCGCGGGCAAGCACTGCGAAACAGACGTGTTGATTACCGATGTTATGGCCCCGCCCATCGAGCCCGGGGACATAATCGCGGTGCAGACCACCGGCGCGTACACCTATTCCATGGCCTCCAACTACAACCGGCTGCCGCGCCCGGGTGTTGTGCTTGTTGGCGACGGCCGGGCGGAGCTCATCGTCCGCCGCGAGACGCTGGACGACGTTATCGCGCACGACGTTATCCCGGAGCGCTTGGCTCGGGGCTGAGCGAGCGGAGGACAGGTGGAGGTCATTACCGGACACTACGGCGCGGACTTCGACTGCCTCGCGGCAATCGTTGCCGCGGGAAAGCTTTTTCCCCGCGCCCTGCGCGCCCTTCCCCCGCGCGCGCACCGCAACGTGCGCGACTTCTTAAGCCTCTACGAGGACGCGTTCGACCTGCAGCCCCTGGCCGAGGTCGAGCCGGAGAAAATTACCCGGCTCATCCTCGTAGACACCAAGCAGGTCGCCCCGCTGGGGCCCCTCGCCAAGGCCGCGCTGCGCCCCGAGGTCGAGGTCCTCGTCTACGACCACCACACCCTCTCTTCGTGCGACATCCCCCACGCCCGGGTCGTCGAGGAAGAGATCGGGGCGACGACGACGCTGCTCGTGCGCGAGATCCGCCAGCAGGGGATCGAGCTTACCCCCGTGGAGGCCACGGTTATGGCCCTGGGCATTTACGAGGACACGGGCAGCTTGACGTTTTCTACGACCACGCCCGAGGACCTACGCTGCGCGGGGTTCCTTGTCGAGCAGGGGGCGAACCTCGACGTCGTCTCGCGCTTCGTACGCTATGCGATCACCAGCGAGCAGCGCGAGGTGTTTAACCAGTTTATCCTCTCCGCGCAGCACTACAGCGTGCACGGGGTGCGCGTCGCCATCGCCCACGCGCGGGTCGAGGAGTACCTCGGCGACATCGCCTCGCTTACCCAGAAGCTAATTTTGAGCGAAAGCGTAGAGGCTGTGTTTACGCTTACCGCAATGCGCGGGAGCATTTACATCGTGGGGCGCAGCCGAAGCGACGCCGTGGACGTGGCGCAGATCCTCTCTGTTTTCGGCGGGCGAGGGCACCACCGCGCGGCCTCGGCGATCGTCCGCGAGGGCGATGTCGCCCGCTGCCGGGCGCGGCTTCTGGAGCAGCTTCGGCAGACGATCAAGCCCCCGCTTACCGCGCGCGACATTATGTCGCGCCCCGTGCGCATGATCGAGCAGGAGCGGAGCATCAACGATGCCTGGCGCCTGCTCGTGCGCTATGGATATACGGGAATGCCCGTCGTCGCCGAGGGCAAGCTGGTGGGGCTGATCTCGCGGCGCGACGTAGACCGCGCGCGCCAGCACAACCTGGGCCACGCGCCGGTCAAAGCGTATATGTCGCGCAACGTGGTTACCGCAACGCCGGACACCCCCGTGCCCGAGCTGGAAAACCTGCTTCTTACGCACAACGTGGGCCGCGTGCCCATCGTCGACGGCGAGGCCGTGGTGGGCATCGTCAGCCGCGCCGACCTGCGCCGCGGCGTGCATGGGGCCGAGCCGCGGCACGAGACGTTCCGCGCGCAGTGGTCCACCCAGGAGAACCTCGCCCAGCTCATGCGCGAGCGCCTGCCCGAGGAGGTGCTCGCCCGGCTGAAGATGTTCGGCGAGGTGGGCGACGAGCTAAACATGCCCGTGTTTTTGGTTGGCGGGGCGGTGCGCGACTTTTTGCTGAACATCCCGAATTTCGATATCGACCTGCTCGTCGAGGGCGATGGAATAGCGTATGCGCGCAAGCTCGGCGAGCGACTGAGCGCACGCGTGGTGGCCCACGAGAAGTTCGGCACGGCGGTGCTCATTTTGCCCGATGGGGAGAAGATCGACGTGGCCACGGCGCGCACGGAGTTCTACGCCCATCCTGCGGCGCTCCCCGCCGTAGAGCATGCCTCGGTAAAGGAGGACCTCTATCGGCGCGACTTTACGATCAACGCCATGGCGTTGCAGCTTAACGGCCGGCGGTTTGGGACGATCCTCGACTTCTTCGGCGGGCGCGCCGACCTGGAGGACAAGATCATCCGTGTCCTGCACAACCTAAGCTTCGTCGAGGACCCCACGCGCATGTTCCGCGCGGTGCGCTTCGAGCAGCGCTATGGCTTCCGCTTGGACCGGCACACGGAGTCGCTCCTGCTCAACGCTGTGGAAAGCCACGTGATCGACAACCTCACCGCGGAGCGCATTCGCGACGAGCTCATCCTTATGCTCCAGGAGGACAGCGCCGTGGCGGCGATTCACCGCATGGCGCACCTGGGGCTGCTCGAGGCCCTGGACGAGAAGCTGACGTTCGGGCCCGAGGTGCTGGAGGAGTTGCGGCGAACGAAGAGTATAATAGAGTGGTGGGCCGGCTTGGGCCGGCCAAGAGATAACTGCTGGGCGCTATATTTGTTTCCGCTGCTTGTCGAGATGTCCCCGGCGGAGGTCCGGGAGTTTGCGCGGCGGTTCCGCTTCTCGCGCGAGGTGACGGAGATCCTCGCCCTGGGCGCGGAGGCGGAGCAGGCAACGCTCTCCGCTCTGTCGGGGGCTCGTGATGTACGGCCCAGCGAGATCTACGAGCTGCTGCGCGAACTGCCCGTGGAGGTCGTCCTGCGGCTCATTGTCTGCGCTGGGCAGGGCAGCGTCGAGGAGCAGCGGCTAAAGCTGTTTTTGACCAAGCTGCGAGAGGTTAAGCTGGCCGTCGGCGGGGAGGATCTCATCGCCCTGGGCTATACCCCCGGCCCGCAGTTCGGCCGGGTGCTTACCCTGTTGCGCAACGAGCTGCTCGACCGCGGAGAGATGAGCGCGGAAGAGCAGCGCGCGCGGCTGCGCGCCCTGGCCCAGGAGATAATCGGGCCCCCGCCCAGCTCCGCCTCTCGCTAACGCTAAGCGGCGTCCCGCGCGCCGCGGTCGAGGTGCCCTTGTGCTCCTGGAGTATTTTTCCGGCAAGGCCACGGCGCAGGATGTGGCCATTTGGATCTTGGCCATCGTGCTCTCCATTACCGTGCACGAGGCGGCGCACGCCTGGACCGCCTATTGGGCGGGCGACCTTACCCCAAAGGAGCGCCGGCGGCTTTCGCTTAACCCGATCGATCACCTCGACCCCCTGGGGACGATGATGCTTTTGTTTAGCCATTTCGGCTGGGGGCGGCCGGTGGAGGTAAACCCGGCGAATTTTCGCCATCCGCGACGCGACGGAATTCTCGTCGCCCTGTGCGGGCCGCTGTCTAACCTTGGCTTGGCGGTGGTCTTTGCGCTCATTGCGCGGGGGGCGGCGCACGCCGCGATGGGCAAGGCGGGCGCGGGCGTGTGGGTCGTCCTGTTGCAGGTCGCGTGTACGTTTGTCCTGCTCAACTTGGGGCTAATGATGTTTAACCTGCTCCCCGTGCCCCCGCTCGACGGCTCACACATCGTCGCCGGGCTGCTGCCCGTGCATCTCGCCCAGCGCTACGAGCGCCTGGCAATGCCCATCGCTGTGCTTATTCTCGCCGTGCTCATTTTTAGCGGCGCGCTCGGCGTGATAATTTTCCCCGTGGTGCGCGCTCTTTATACCGCGCTTACCGGGTTTTAGGCGAACTTGCCGCTTCCCGCGGGCGTTAGCTGAGTGCGGCTGAGCCGCAAAAAACAAGGCAGGGAAAACAATTGGCCAGCGCGACCTCCGGGCTTGGCATAGCTCTCCGCTCCTGGCAGGCCGGCGCGCCGGCGCGTGAGCCGTACCGCGTGCGCCTGCGCGTCTACGAGGGGCCGCTGGATCTGCTCTTGTTCCTCGTCCGGCGCAACGAGGTAGACATTTGCCACGTTTCCCTCGCCGAGCTCGCCGACCAGTTTCTGGAGTACATCCGCCTCATGCGCGTGCTCGATATCGAGCTTGCGGGCGACTTTTTGGTCGTCGCCGCCACGCTGGCCTACATTAAGTCCAAAAAGCTCCTCCCCGTCGAAGAAAAAGAGGACGAGGAAGACGAGGCCGAGGAGCAGCGGCTGAAAGAGGAGCTTGCCTGGCGCTTGGCCGAGTACCGCAAGTTCCGCCAGAGCGCCGAGGAGCTGCGCCGGCGCATCCGCCACCAGGCCGACTACTTCCCCCGCAACACCAACGGCAACGGCAAGCACGACGGCAACGGGGCGTGCCTCGAGCCGGTGAGCATTTTCGACATCGTGGCCATCTTCAAGGACATGCTTGAGCGCGCCGAGGAGCGCGCCCCAAGCGTAATCGAGAAGGAGACGCTTACCGTCGCGGCAAAGATGGAGGAGATCGAGCGCAAGGTGTGGGAGGCCCTCGCCGGGGTGACGTTCGAGGAGCTCGTCCCCCGTGGGGCCTCGCGCATGGAGGTCATCGTTACCTTCCTCGCTGTGCTCGAGCTGGTATACGTTAAGCGGATTGTCGTCGAGCAACGCGAGCCGTTGGGGCCGATTCGCATATACCCCGGGCCGCGGGTGAGCTGCGGTGGACTTGCGCGAAGCTGAGCTGGCGCTGGAGTGCCTTCTCTTTGTGGCCAACGAGCCACTTCCCCGAAAAAGACTGCGCGAGCTGTTGGAGATCGACGAGCAGATGCTCGAGGCGGCCCTGGCCAGCCTGCGCGAATCGCTGGCCAGCCGCAGCCTTACTGTGGTCGAGGTCGCCGGCGGCCTGCGCATGATGACCCGCCCGGAGATGGCCAAGTACGTCCGCCGGTTCTACGAGCCGCGGCCCGAGCGCCTGTCGCGCATGGCGCTTGAGGTTTTGGCGATCATTGCCTATCGCCAGCCGATCACCCGACCGGAGATCGACGCCATCCGCGGGGTTAACTCCTCCGGCTCGCTGGAGACACTCCTGCGCAAGGGGTTGATTAAGGAGGTCGGGCGCAAAAACGCCCCGGGCCGGCCGATACTTTATGCCACCACGCAGGAGTTTCTCACCGTGGCCGGGCTGAACGACCTCTCCGAGCTCCCGCCGCTCGACGCCGAGGTTCCGCACTCCGGCGTGCTGGGCATCCCCTCCGCCGAAGACGAGGAGCTGCAGGAGCTCCCGCTGGACTTTAGCCGCGAAGGCAGCGAGGAGCAAAACGCAAAGTGATCGCCGTGCGCCGCGCCCGCCTCGCAGCACTTGCCGCGACTCTTTGCGCCGCGCTTTGCTCCTCGGGGCAGGCGCTTGCCCCGCCTGCGCTCTCCGCGCGCTGCGCCGTTGTCCTCGACCAGCACACAGGGCGCGTGCTCTATGCCCGCGCCGCGCGCGAACGCCGGCCCATGGCCAGCCTCACCAAAATCATGACCGCGTTGCTTTTTCTCGAGGCCACCGACCCCTACGAGAAAGTCCGCGTTAGCGAGCGCGCGGCGCGCGTGGGCGAGGCGACGGGATTTTTGCGCCCGGGCGACGTCCTTCTCGCAAGCGACATCGCCCATCTCATGCTCCTGCGCTCGGCCAACGACGCAGCGACAGCCGCCGCGGAGCACGTCGCGGGCAGCGTAGAGCGCTTTGTTCAGCAAATGAACCGCCGCGCGGCGCAGCTTGGCCTGGCCGATACACGCTATGCCAACCCCCACGGGCTAGACCAGCCCGGGCACTACTCCTCCGCGCTAGATGTCGCGCGGCTTGCTCGCGTGGCCCTGGCCAACCCGCGCTTTTCCGAGATCGTTCGCCGCTCGAGCTGGACGCTCTCCCAGCCCCTGCGCATTGCCGGCAAGCGGACGATCGAGAACACAAACAAGCTCCTCTGCCAGCGGGGCGACGTTAACGGGGTAAAGACGGGAATGACCGAGGGGGCGGGGTGGTGCCTGTGCGCCTCGGCGGCACGGGGCGACGAGGCATATATCGCCGTGGTTTTAGACAGCGCCGCACGCTTTGCCGACTGTGCCGCGCTGCTCGACTGGGCGTTTGCCAACTTCGCCCTGCGCACGGTGCTTGCCGCGGGGCAGACGCGGGCGCTTGCCCCGGTAGCCGGAGGGACAGCGGCCGAGGTCGCCGTGGCTCCCACGGAAACGATCGCCGCCCTCCTTCCCCGCGACGAACCCCTGCCCCCCGCTGTTTACCAGCCCGCGCTGCTTCACGCGCCCGTGCGCGCGGGCGACCCCGCGGGGAGCTTTCTTGTTGTGTGCAACGGCAAGCGCTACCTCGTGCCCGCCGTGGCCGCGCAGTCCGTGGGCGAGGGCGTGTGGCAGGTGCTCGTGCGCTGGCCCTGGCTGGGGGCGTTTTTGTGCTGGGCGTGCTGTGTGGGTCTGCTTGTGGGGCGCGTTGTCGAGCTTTGCCGCAGGTGCTTGGGGAAGGTCGTCCACCGCAGGGCAAAGGTTGCCCGAGTGCGCGGCGGCTCGCCCCAGGCCCCCTAGCTTCTTAGGGCAAGCACGGCGCAGTTTACGTTGCGCGCGACGTAGGCGACAATGTCGCCGCGGCCGAGCAGCCGGCGCAGGCCGCGCGGGCGCGGGGCGGCCACGGCGATGGCCTCGGCGTCGTGGTCTTGCGCGGCGAGAAGCACGGAGAAAAACGACCGCTCCTCAGGATAGCCCACCGTGGCCTCAAACCCTGCCTGGCGAAAGAGCTCTGCGGCGCGCTCCGCTCCTTCCCCCTGCGGAGCAAAGCACAGGACACGTACAGAGAGGGGCTTTTCCTGAAAAACGCGCGCGACAACCTGCGCCAGCTCCTCGCTCGCCGGCCGGCCGTCGTGAACGAAGAGCAGGTGCGAGATGGGCTCTGAGCGCGCCACGGCAAGCGCGGGGACGGGCACACGCTGCAGGATCCACTGCGTGCGCCGGCTGACCTTGCGCGGGGAGAAGCCGCGCTTGGCCAACACAAGCAGGTCGCACGCGCCCGCGCGCTCGACAATTACCCGGCAGGGAATGCCGATCGCCCGGTGCAGGCGAAACTCCACGCCCGCCTCGGTGCAAATTGTCGCGCACTCGTCGAGGATCTCGTCCGCCTCGCGGCAGTAGGACTCGAGCACCTCGTCGGGCTCGAGCTGCTGGGCGTCGATGAGCGCGTCGTCTAGCCCGTTAACCATGGGTTGGATGAAGCGCGAGTCAACGACGTGGAGGACGTGGAGGACGTCGTCGCTGCGGGCGAGGTGACAGGCGGCGCGCACGGCGCGGTTTCCCCACTGCGATCCGTTCGTGGGCACGAGGATATCCATGCGGAGTCCCGAGATGAACAAGCTCCCCGCGGGCGGCGAGGGAGCGTTTGCCGCGCTGAGCCGCGGCTACTGTGCGCAGCGCTCGTGCTCGGCGATGACGCACCTAACCCACTCGCGGGTCGTCTCGTCCATGGACAAAAAGCGCGCGCGGATTTGGTGCGAAATGCGCTTGCCGTTTACCCGCGGGCGGGAGTTCTGGCCGTTTGCCGGGGAGAGCTTGGAACACTCGATAACCTGCGCTACGGCAATGGCCTTTTTGCCCACCACGCTGTTTTTCTTAATCGGCCGAACCATTTCGATCTCGATTAGCTCGTCGCGGTCGAACGCGGCGGTGGACAGCAGGCGCAACCCGCCCAGTGAAATATCGGCAACGATGGCCTCGGCGCCGGTGTTGCGCTGCGCGGGCTGGATGCCGGTGTGCGGGCTAACACGGACGTACCACAGCGGTTCGGCGCGAACCTCGGTGGTACGCTTGGGGTCGTCGGACTCGGTCATTTCTCCTCGGGCCTCCTTGGGCCCAGTGCTCGGGGCGCAAGCGCCGCGCCCATCGTCGTTTGCCTGGTCGCAAACCGGCGGGAAGTATATAGCCGCGGGGGGCAAAAAGTCAATGCGCCAGCAGTGCGCGGAGGGCCGCGCAGGGCGCGGGCGGCGGGAGCGGGGCGAACGCTCTTTTTCCGTTGAACACAGGCAAAGGACTCGCTGTTAGCAGTTCGAAGATATGGGGAGCGCGCGGGTGCGCGCTGTGATCATGTTTAAGCAATTTTGCTCCGCATAGGCTCGTTTCTCGCCGGTTCTAACAACTATCTCTTGCGCAAAGGAAGGGTTCCTGCGCCCGATGAGCAGCAAGGCCACCACGCCCTATCGCAACGACCGCGACTTCCTCAAAGACCAGCTCCACCTTATGGAGCTGCGCCAGCGGCGCTATACCCTTAAAACGCGCGCCAAAGAGTGGGAGGAAGAGGGCTTTTTCGAGCACGACCTAGAAACGGAAATGGAGCGCCAGCGCGACATTAACCGCGTCGAGGCCGACATCCGCCGGCTAACGAGGAAAATCAACGAAAAGCTCCGCGCCTCGAAGGCAAAAGGCATTACCTTTAGCCTGTTTAGGATGAAACGAAAATATGGCCTGGATGACCTCGATGTAGATATTCTCCTCGTCCTCCTCCTCGAGGACATCACCGTCTCCGGCGCCAAAACCTACTCCCGCGGAAAAGACATTCTCGGGGTCCTGCTCGACGACCGCATGGCCGTCCTCGAGGCGCGCACGCATCTTTACCAAAACAGCCCCCTCATGCGCAACGGCCTTATCGCTTGCTCGTCCACCGACGATAGCACCGTGCTCGACGCCTACTTTAAGGTCTCCGAGCGCGCCGTGCTCGAGATTACCTCGGGAATGACCAGCCCCGAGGAGCTCGTCGACGCCCAAGACCACCTCCTTGCCACGGGGCAGATCGTTACCCGCCGCCGCGTGCGCCAGCCGCGTTATACGCTCGACGACGTCGTCCTTCCCCCGCGCGTGCGCCGGCAGATCGACGATATCCTCGCCCTCGCCCGCCACGCCGACCTGTTGCTCAACGACTGGGGCTTCGGCCATGTATATAGCAGGCAGGGGCTGACCACGGTGCTCTTCGAGGGCCTCCCCGGGACGGGGAAGACAATGACCGCCGAGGCCATCGCCCACGCCCTGGGCCAGCCCATTATGATGGTCAACTACGCCGAGCTGGTGAGCAAGTGGGTCGGCGACACGGAGAAGAACATCGTTACCATCTTTGCCGAGGCGCAAAACGAGCAGGCCGTTTTGCTGTTCGACGAGGCCGACGCCATGTTCCACACCCGCGTAGACGTCTCCAGCGCCACCGACCAAAGCTTTAACCGCGAGGTTAACGTGCTCCTCCAAGAGGTGGAGCGCTTCGAAGGCGTGCTCATTTTGACCACCAACCGCTACTTCGGGTTGGACTCTGCCCTCGAACGGCGCATCCGCATGCGCGTGCACTTTCCCATGCCCGACGCCCAAGCGCGGGAGGAGATTTGGCGCAAGCACGTTCCCCCGAGCGCCCCGTTGGCCGACGATGTAGACTTCACCGAGCTTGCCCGCAGGTTTGAGTTCAGCGGCGGGCACATTCGCAACGCCGTGCTCAAGGCGGCCGTTGCCGCAGCACAGCGCGCACACAGCGACGGCGGGCGCATTACCATGGCCGACTTCCTCCGCGCGGCGGAGGCCGAGGCGGCCTCCGCGCGGCACGTCGCCTCCGGCCGGCGCATCGGCTTTGCCGGGCACGCCGCCGGCGCTCCGCAGCGCGCCCCTTGCCAGTAGGTCCCGCCCGCATGTGCAGGGAAACAAACCGCTAGCCTATCGCTGCGGGGGTGGTCGCGTGCTCTTCCCCGACTCGCGCATGGAGATCGCTCAGAGCTATCAGGGAAAGCAGCCGAAAAACGGCTGGCTCGTCCTGCGGGTTACAGGCATGGACTTGGAGGGCGTGGACCGGATATACATTGACCTAGACCAAGTTGAGGCGCTGCGCGAAAAGCGCGCCCAGGCAAAGCGCGCGCTTGAAGACTTCTGGGCTATGCCCGAGGAGGAAGGCGAGCAGTAGCTCCGGCGGCGATCGCCCCTGCGCGCCTACGTGCTACAGGCCCACCCGCGCGCTGGAGCGGAGAGCAGCCCCCGCTCTGCGTGGCAATCGCTCCAACCAAAGTTAGCGGGCGCGGCGCAGTATGGCTTGAGCAAAAGCTACCCCCCCCAGAAACCCCCTGTCTTGCGCCGATGTGTGCCCACAGCCAAGCCGTGCGCCCGGCTGTACGCTGCAAACTGCGTGGAAGACGCCTACTGCTCCTCGGGCCCGACGTTCGCCGGGCTTTGCTCCTCGCGGGCGATGGGGATGCGAATGGTAAACTTCGAGCCCTTGCCCAGCTCGCTTTCCACCCAAACGACGCCCTCGTGGGCGTCAACGGCGTTTTTTACAATGCGCGTGCCCAGGCCCGTGCCTCCGGGCTTTGTGCTCACGGCGTCTTTGGTAAACAGCTTTTTGCGCACGTGCTCGGGCATCCCGCGGCCGGTGTCCTGGACGACGATCTCGACAAACCCTCCGTCGGGAAACTCCCCCTCGGGCACAGCCCTTGTGCGCACGCTAACCTTGCCCCCCTCGGGGGTTTCGGGAATGGCATTGTTAACCAGGTTGTACACAGCGCTGTAGATGAGCTTTTTGTCCACGAGGATTTGGGGCAAGGGGTGGAGGTCGGAGGTGTCCAAAAACACGCCGTTTTTCTCGGCGACAAGGCGCAGCACCGAGCCCACGCTCTCCACGATCTCGTTAATGTCCGCCGGCTCGAACGTCGGCTCGGCAACCTCGCCCTTAATGCAGTCGGCAATCTCTCTCGCCCGCGCGGCAACGTTCTCCGCGCCGTCCAGGACCATCGTCGTCACCTCGGGGAGAAACTCCTTTAGCGTCTGAAAATTCTCCTCGAGCGCGGCGACGAGCTCGGGGTCTTTCTCGCGATACTCCTCGGCCAGGCGCTCGAAGTCCTGAAACGTTCCCTCGGAGATGAGCTGCAGCGTGCGCACGCCGCTGTCCACCGGAGTAAGCATGTTTTTGATGTCGTGGCTGATGTCGCCAATAAGCCGCACGACGGAGGCCAGCCGCGCCTCTTTGTTCAGCCGGGCGTTAGAGATGAGCATGGCCGCCTGCAGGCCCAACACGGAGAGCACCTCGAGGTCTTCCTCGGTAAACTTGCCCTGCGCTTTGTTGAGCACTTGCATGACGCCGATAACGCTGCCGTCGGCCTCCTTCAAAGGCACGGTTACCATGTTGCGCGTGATATAGTGGACCTTCTCCCCAACCTCGCGCAGGTGGCTTGCGTCTTTGGTAACGTCGTCGCTGATACACGCCTTGCCCTCGCGAAACACGCGCCCGGCAATGCCCTTGTCCGCGGGAATGGCCATTCCCGTAAGCTTATCGGCGGCCTCGCCCACGACGTGCTCGAAGACGAGCGTGTCGTTCTCCGGGTTGTAAACGAGCACCGAGCCAGCGTGGGCGTCAACAGCTTGGAGGGAAACGCGGAGGATCTCGATTATTACGTCGTGCAGCTCGGTGTGGCGATAAATGGCAGCGCTCAGTTCATAAAGCGCGTGGAGCTGGCGCTCGCGAAGCTCCAGCTTGCGCCTGAGCTCCTCGAGCTCCGTGGCCTCGGTGCTCACCGGCAGCACCCCCCGCGGCGATTTACTGCGGCGCACTTTCCTATTCGCGGCAGTGTGTGAAAAAACCTTGAATGCCTCTCCCCCGCCTCGCGGGGCACCGACAACGCCCGCCCGCGGGCCTACTGCTCGGCGTAGGGAATGGGGTCTTTCACCCCTGCCTCGCGAAACGCCCTAAGCCGCAAGACGCAGCTTTCACACCGGCCACAAGCGACATCCGTGCGCTGATAGCAGGACCAAGTGAGGTGCAGCGGAGCGCCGAGGCGCATCCCCTCGCGCACGATCTCCGCCTTGGACATGCGCACCAGGGGGGCGACGACGGTAATCTTCGTCTCGGGCTTTGTCCCGGCCTCAATAAGCTGGTTAAACGCGCGAAAGTAAACCTCGCGACAGTCGGGATAGCCGGAGCTGTCCCCCTCTACCGCGCCGATGTAAATGGACGAGGCGCCGATGACCTCCGCCCAAGATACGGCAATGCTCAAAAGATGCGTGTTGCGAAACGGCACGTAGGTGGGAGGAATGCGCCCCGGCTGGGGCTCGCCCGTGGGCACGGGCTGGCTCGGGTCGGTTAGGCTCGAGCCGCCGATCGCCGCAAGGTAAGCGAGCGAAGCTTCGAGCCGGCGCTCGATGTTGTAGTAGTTGGCGATATCGCGAAACGCTTGGCGCTCGCGCGCTTCGGTGCGCTGGCCGTAGCTAACGTGCAAAAAGGCCACCTCGGCGTGCCGCTCCAAAGCGACCGCGGCGGCGACGCAACTGTCTAACCCCCCGCTGACCAGAGCAATGGCCAGATCGCCAGCCGGCTTTCCTCCGCTCACGCCAATAGCTTAGCTCAGTTCTCCCGCTGCGGGAAGAGGCGGGCGAGCTCCTCGGCGGAAAACGGCTCGCTGCGCGCGGACTCGTCGTCTGCAATCTCGATGGCCACGTTGCCCTCGAGGACGACGATCACCCGCGGGCCCAGGGCCAAGCACTGCGCCACCCCCGGCTGCGCGGCAAGCTGGAAGTAGGCCGGCGAGAGGTAGCGCACGCGAATGATCTCCGTCTTTTCGTTAACCTCCGCCTGGACCCAGCGCTCGCCGATGAGATAAAACGTCCGCCCGGCCACGGTGCGCACGTTGGCCACGACCTGCTGCACCTCGGCGTTGCGGATGCGTTCGAGCTGTGCGGCGAGGTCCACGGCGATGCGCCCCGTCTGCTCCGCGGGGCGCGAGGCGGAGCCGAGCAGCGCCTTGCCATAGGCCTCCGCCTGGGCCTCGGAATACGCTGCAGATGGCGCCTGCGGGCCGGCTTGCCCCGGTGGCCCCTGCTCTCCCCGCGGCGCGCCGTAGCCGCCTTGCGCGGCGCCTCCTGCGCCTCGGTAGAGCAGCCCGCCAGCTTGATCCTCAAGCACGCGGCCCGCGGTCCCGATGCGCGCAAGGCCGGCCGCGGGAGCGGGCGGGCGCCGCGCGGCGTCGATGCTCAGCGGCCGCAAGCGCAGCCGCTCACGCCCCTCGAGCACGATATACGACGTATACGGGGTAACGATCCCCCAGCGCTTGCCCAGGGCAACGATCTCATCCTTCAGCTCCTTGCTTTCCCCGTGAAGGCGAATTTCATTTAGCAAATGAGCCACGCGACGCACGGCCCAGAGCTGGGCGATAAACTCGTTTTCCTCGGCGCGCGCGGGAAACTTGGCGTCGGCGACAACGGCGCGCTCGCGCCCGTCCATCCTCCCCATAAGTTTCAGCGCGACGTCGCCCTCGCCCCGATAGCGGCCGAAAATGCGCAGCTCAGACCCCTTAAACAGGTCCGGCAGCTTCTGGGGATAGTAGTCATAGGCGTGGATCTTGCCGAAGTCGATCCTAATATTGGCGAGCACAGGGTGGCTGATCTTCTCGTAGAAGCTGGACACGGCGACCTCGACATCCTCCCCCGGCGGAACGTACTGCGAATAGCCTCGGCTGTGGTCGGCGATGAGGTCGAGCAGGTGCGTGTTTACGTCGTAGCCCACGCCAAAGCAAAAGATGCGCGAGCGCGGGGTGCTTTTCGGATCCTGCGGGTCATAGCCGTTGAGCTGGTCGACCATTTGGACGAGTTTGTCAATGCTGCGCTCGCCTACGGTGGGCAGGCCGTCCGTTAAGAACACGATCATCGTCGTGCCCCCGACGCCGTCGATGCCTTCCAGGGCTTTGCGCAGGGCGCCGCTGATAAACGTTCCCCCGCGGGCGACGAGCTTGTCCAAGTATTCCTTCGCCCGGGCGATGGTCGGGCTCTCCGCGGGCAGCAGGCCTTCGGCAAACGTATCCACGCCGGTGGAGAAGGCGATGATGTTAAACCGGTCGCCCTGCTTTAAACTCTCCAGGCAGTACTTCAGCGCTTGCTTCGCCTGCGCGATCTTTCCGTCGCTTTGCATCGAGCCGGAGACGTCGAGGACGAAGACAACGTTTTTGTTCAAAATCTCCTGCTCGCTAAACGTCTGCTTGGGGGCGACCATAAGCATGAAGTAGCCGTCCTCGCCCTTCGGGCGATAGGTGAGCACATGCATGCCGAAGTCCTCGTTGCTTAGCGTGTAAAACAGGGTAAAGTCGCGCACAGGGAGGACATCGCTCGCTTCAAACCCCACGCGGCAGCGGTTGTCGCCGTCGCGGAACTCGTCGATTTCGTGGCTGGGGCTGTAGACGGACTTTATCCCCATGGTGGACTCGATGTCTACGCTTAACGCGACCGTTTTAATCGGCCGCTTGCTCAGCTTCTCCAGGTTCATGGGGTGGACGTATCGTACGATGTTGTCCTGCACCTCAAGCACTTGCGAATAGCGCAAGCGAATGCGCTTTTCGCTGTTGGGCTCGATGGGGAAGATGCGCACGCGGAACAGGTTTCGCCCGGCATATTCCAAAATCGCCGGGTCGCGCATTTTGCGCACAATGTCGGTGTAGATTTGCTGCGCGCGCTGCTTGTCCAGAAGCTCGCCGGCGACCATTTTCCCGTCGATCTCCATCTCGAACTTAGAGATCGCCGCCCCCCGAGGGAGGGGAAAGAGAAACGTTCCCTCAATGCGCCGCGGGCTTTCGTTAACGAACACCTCGGTAACCGTAGTCACCGCTGTGGCGTCCTTTATCTTCACGTCAACCGTATAGGACTTAATGGCCAGGGGCGCGATGGGGCGGACGATCGGCCCACGGTGCTCGGGGATAATCAGCCCTTGGGCCAGCGCCGCAGAACACAGCGCAGCGACAAAGGCAAAACAAAGCAAAACACGCGCATGACGCATGGGACACACCTCACACAGGCTGTTTTCTGTATCCGTTGGACCGCGCCGGGGGCAAGAATGTTCCGCCTGCGAGCGCCTTCCCGCGCGACAATGTGAACCCACAGCCCGGCCCCGCGTCCTGACCATGGGAGGCGAGCGGAAATGGCACATAACACGGGCCAGCAGTGCGCGCGCAGGGCGGCGGGGGCGCTGGTATTGGCCATTTTGCTATGCGCGGTGGGAGCGGGGGCGCTCGCCCAGCAGGCGCGCCGCGCAAGGGCGCGGGGCCAGCGCCCCCCGCGGGCGCAACTTATGCCCAAGGAGCGCACGGGGCTTGTCCCGCTGACCGAGCTTGCCCAGGCCTACAAGGGCGAAGACGGCGGGCTTTATGGCAACGGGCGCAACGAACCCCCGCAGGCCCACGCTCAGGCGGCGCGCAAAATGCTCGCCGAAATAGTCCCGCGCAACGCCCAAGGGAGGCCCGCGCGCGAGGGAAAGATCGTGTTCATCTCCGTGGGGATGTCGAACACCACGCAGGAGTTTTCCAAGTTTAAGCAACTAGCCGACGCCGACCCGGCCAAGTCGCCGGGCGTGGTCATCGTAGACTGCGCCCAGGGCGGGCAGGACGTTGCGGACTGGGCCGACCCCGAAAACCGCTTTCGCAAGGACCGCCCCAACCCGTGGGATGTGCTCGAGCAGCGGCTGCGCCAGGCGGGGGTAACCGCGGAGCAGGTGCAGGTGGCGTGGATTAAGCAGGCGCGGCGCATGCCGGCGCAATATGGGGAGTTTCCGGAGCACGCGCGGGAGTTTGCCGGGCATTTGCGCAAGCTGGTGCAGATGCTCAGGGAGCGGCTGCCCAACCTGCGCATCGCCTACCTCTCCAGCCGCATCTACGCCGGCTATGCGACGACCCCACTTAACCCCGAGCCCTATGCCTATGAGACGGCGTTTGCCGTGCGCTGGCTAATTCAAGAGCAAATCGCCGGCCGCCCGGAGCTAAACTACGACCCCGCGCGCGGCGCAGTTCGCGCGCCGCTGTTGCTCTGGGGGCCATATCTCTGGGCCGACGGCCTCAACCCGCGCAAAAGCGACGGCCTTGTCTGGAAGCGCGAGGACTTCGCCCGCGACGGCACGCACCCCAGCCAGTCCGGCCGCGAAAAGGTCGCCCAAATGCTGCTTGACTTTCTCAAAACAAGCCCGTTTGCCAAGCCGTGGTTTGTCGGGGAAAAATAGCGGCAGGCGCGCGCCAAGTGGCCGCCCCATGCCGCTCCGCCGGAGCTATTTTGCGACGATGAGGTAAATGGCCACGCAGGGCAGGCGCGTGTGATTTGTCAGGTGGTGCTCCTCGCCCGCTTCGACGAGCACCCAGTCGCCCGCGCGGGCGACCTCGCTCGGCCCGCCCTTTATGGGCACGGTAACCTCGCCGCACAGGATGACGAACACCTCGTCCTGCTCGTGGACGTGCTCCTCGCCTTCGTGCGCCCGCACGCCAGGGGCAAACTCGGCCACGCCGCAGCTTATTACCCGCCGGCCCAAAAGCAGCTCGCGCACGGCCTCCGCCCGCTGCTCGTTACTTAGCTCGCGCACGCGAAACACCCGCAACCCAGCCACCTCCCTGCGCTTTGGCGCTCGCCCGCTTTTGCGCGCACTGCCCGCGAAGCATTCGCCGCGCCGGCGTGGCGCCCCTGTCTGGTATACTGTATCCCCCGAGCGGGGAAGGGAGGGCCCATGGCAGGCGAGCCGTCGCCCGAACGCGAGCAAGCCGCCGGGGAGCAGCCGCAGCGCGAGCCCCGCGCGGCTGAGCTGTGCGGCCTGACGCCGGACAGGCCCGTCTACGGCGGCCAAGCGGTTATTGAGGGCGTAATGATGCGCAGCCCGAACTACGTCTCTGTTGCTGTGCGCCGCGAGGACGGCGAAATTGTCGTACGCACGGAGCGCGTGCGCTTCCTCGTCAACCGCTACCCCTGGCTAAACAAGTTTCTCCTCCGCGGGGTGTTTGTGCTTTTCGACACGCTCGTGCTTGGGCTTAGGGCGCTGATGTTCTCGAGCAACGTGGCTATCGAGGAAGCCCAAGCGCAGGAGTCGCGCAGGCTCGCCGAAGACGAGGTGGCGGTCGAGCCCACCGCCGACGGCCGGGGCGCGGTGGCCGTCCACAAGGCGACGGGGCTGCGCGCAGAGAGCACGCGCGAGAAAACTTTTGCCGAGAACAAAAAGCGCGCCCTGCGCGTTCTCGCGGGCAAGGTTGCCCGCGCGGAGCGCGCGGCCGACGAGGGCCAGGGGGAAGGCGAACAGCCGCAGCCAAAGCACGACACCCTAACCACCGGCGCGCTTGCCGCGACAATGGCTGTGGCGTTTGCCGTGGGCATTGCCTTTTTCGTGATCCTCCCTAACGTCCTCGCCGGCTGGCTCGAGGGCCGCGCGCTGCTCGGGGGCTTGGCGCAGGACGCGGGCCTCGCCCGCCGCGTGTGGCTGAACATCGTCGAGGGAGCGATACGCCTCGCCTTTTTCCTGGCCTATCTTGCGGGAATCGGGCTCATGCCCGACATCCGCCGGGTGTTTCAATATCACGGCGCGGAGCACAAGGTGGTCCACGCCGTGGAGGCGGGCCGCCCGCTTACCGTAGAGGCCGTGCGCGACTTCTCGCCGGCGCACCCCCGCTGCGGGACGAACTTTGTGGTAATTGTAATTTGCGTTAGCATCCTGGTTTTTTCTCTGTTTGAATGGGATAATGTAGTTCAGCGTATAGTCGTCCGGCTGGCCACGCTGCCGGTGGTCGTCGCCGTATCGTATGAGCTGCTAAAGCTCGGGGGGCGGTTTAAAAATGCGGCGCTGGCCCGCTTAGCTAGCGCCCCGGGGCTGTTTGTTCAGAAGCTAACGACACGCCAGCCCGACGATGCGCAGCTTGAGGTGGCCATTCGGGCGATGGAGGAGGTTATTCGGGCTGAGCAGCAGGACGTGACTGGCCATGCTCGACAAACTTGCTGAACTTAAGGCGCGCTATGAGTCGATTGAGCGAGAGCTGGGCAAGCCGGAGGTGGTCGCCGACCAGAAGCGCTATAAGGCCCTCTCCAAGGAATATGCCCGGCTAGAGCCCCTCGTGCGCCAATATGAGCGGCTGCAGGAGCTTACCCGCCAGCGCAAGGAGGCCGAGGAGCTGCTCGATGACCCCGAGCTGCGCCAGGTCGCCCGCGAGGAGATCGAGCGCCTGGATGAGGAGATAAGCAAGCTTGAGGAGGAGATTAAGCTCGCCCTCGTCCCCCGCGACCCCGACGCCGACCGGAGCTGCATTGTGGAAATCCGCAGCGGCACGGGGGGCGAGGAGGCCGCCCTGTTCGCCCGCGACCTATACCGCATGTACTCCCGCTATGCCGAGCGCCGCGGGTGGAAGACCGAGGTTATGAACATTAGCGAGACCGGCCTGGGGGGCATTAAGGAGGTCGTCTTTTCGCTCGAGGGCGAGGGGGCGTTTGGCGATCTCAAGCTAGAAAGCGGCGTGCACCGCGTGCAGCGCGTCCCGCAAACGGAATCGAGCGGGCGCATTCACACCTCGGCGGCCACGGTGGCCGTGCTCCCCGAGGTGGAGGAGATCGAGGTGGAGATCGACCCCGCGGACTTAGAATGGGAGACGCACCGCTCGCCCGGGGCGGGGGGCCAGCACGTAAACAAGACGGACTCCGCCGTGCGCCTGCGCCACAAGCCCACGGGGATCGTCGTAAGCTGCCATGACGAGCGCAGCCAGCACCAGAACCGCGACAAGGCCCTGCGCATCCTGCGCGCCAAGCTCTATGAGATGCAGAAAAAGGAGCAGCAGGAGAAGATCGCCGCCACGCGGCGCAAGCAGGTGCGCAGCGGCGACCGCTCGGAGAAGATCCGCACCTATAACTTCCCCCAGGGCCGGGTGACCGACCACCGCATCGGCCTGACCATTCACAACCTGGAGGAGTTCCTCGACGGCGACATTCAGCCGATGATGGACGCGCTCAAGGCTCACGAGCTAGAGCAGGCGCTTGCCGCGGCAGCGCAAGAGGGCGAGGAGAAGCAGTCCTCCTAAGCGATAGGGGAGGCCATGGCCGGCCAGTGCCACAGCGAAGCGCAGCGCCCGACCACCGGCGAGCTTTGCGCTGAGCTGCGCGCGCTTCTCGCACGCTCGCCATTTATCACCCAGCCCGAGCAAGAGGCGCGCTGGATTATCTCCGAGGCCATCGGCCAGCCCCTGGGCCGCTGGGCGGCGCACCCCGAGCGCCCCGTTTCCCCAGATAAGGCACAGGCCGCGCGCGCCCTCGCGCAACGCCGCTGCGCGGGCGAGCCCCTGCAGTATGTTTTGGGCAACTGCCAGTTTTTCGGGCGCAAGTTCCTCTGCGACCGGCGGGCGATGATCCCTCGGCCGGAAACGGAGCAGCTCGTAGAGCTCGCGCTTGCCGAGCTTCGCCGCCTGGCCCAGCCCGTGGTCGCCGATGTGGGCACAGGCACGGGGTGTATCGCGATTACCATTGCCCTGGAGCGGCCGGAGGCGCGCGTTTTCGCCACGGAAAGCTCGCCTGGGGCGCTCGCCTTAGCGCGCGAAAACGCCGCGCTGTACAACCTCGGCCCGCCCCGGCTGACCCTGCTTGCCGGCGACCTGTTCGCCCCGCTGCCCCAGCGCGTGGACGCGGTTGTCTCCAACCCTCCGTATATCCCAACCGGCGAGCTTGACCGCCTAGGGCCGGAGATCGCCTGCGAGCCGCGCGAAGCTCTCGATGGCGGCCCCGACGGGCTTAGGGTTATCCGGCGCATTGCCGCGCAGTGGGCGGCGCACGTGCGCCCGGGCGGGTTTCTTTTGCTCGAGGTAGGGCACGACCAGGCGCAGCGGGTGGTAGAGCTGCTCGGGCCGGGGCGTTGCTCCGTGCGCCGCGACACGTTCGGCGTAGAGCGGTTTGTCCTCGCCCGTGCGCCTGAGGGGTAAAGCGATGGCTGGGCGCAGGTATGCGCGGCGCTCGGTAGAAAAAGACCGCTCGAACACTGGAAAAGGCGAGAGGAAGTGAGCGAGAGCATGAAGCGAATAAACCGGCGGCAGTTTCTGCGCAACCTGGGGATCGCCGCGGCGGGGCTAAGCGGCTCGCTGGGCGTGCTGCAGCTTAGTCGGGCGCGGGCTGTGCCCCGGCGCGACCGGCCGAACTTTGTGTTTATTCTCATCGACGACCTAGGCTGGCGCGATGTCGGCTGCTACGGAAGCACGTTTTACGAAACGCCAAACATCGACCGCCTGGCGCGCGAGGGAATGCGCTTTACCCAAGGCTATGCCGCGTGTCCCGTGTGCTCGCCCACGCGAGCGAGCATTATGACCGGGCGCTATCCCGCGCGCCTGCACCTGACGGACTGGATCCCCGGGCACAAGCGTAAGAACCCCAAGCTGCTCGTGCCCAAGTTTAACCAGCAGCTTCCCCTGAAGGAGATTACCATTGCCGAGGCGCTAAAGCCCGCGGGCTATGTTTCGGCGAGCATCGGCAAGTGGCACCTGGGCAAAGAGCCCTATTATCCGGAAAAACAGGGGTTCGACCTAAACTTCGGCGGCACGCACCAGGGCCACCCGCCAAGCTACTTCTTCCCCTATAAAATCGTGAACATCGACCGCGGAGAGCAGGGCGAGTACCTTACCGACCGGCTTACGGACGAGGCGGAGAAGTTCATCGAGGCGAACAAAGACCGCCCGTTTTTCCTCTACCTCACCCACTACGCCGTGCACACGCCGCTGCAGGCCAAAAAGGAGAAAATCGCCAAGTATAAAGCCAAGGTTAAGCCCGGGCAGTTGCAAAACAATCCCGTTTACGCGGCGATGATCGAAAGCGTAGACGAAAGCGTGGGGCGCATTATGCGCAAGCTCGACCAGCTCGGGCTGACGGAAAACACCGTGGTCTTCTTCATGTCCGACAACGGGGGGCTCGCCGGCGTTACCTCAAACGCCCCGCTGCGCGCGGGCAAGGGCACGCTTTATGAGGGCGGCATTCGCGAGCCGTGGATCGTCCGCTGGCCTGGGGTCGTCCAGCCGGGGAGCGTGTGCGATGTGCCCGTGATCAGCACCGACTTCTTCCCCACGATCTTAGAGATCGCCGGCGTGCCTCTGCCCAAGGGCGTGGTGCTCGACGGCATCAGCAACGTTCCCCTTCTCCGCCAAACGGGGACGATCAACCGCAAGGCGCTCTTTTGGCACTATCCCCACTACCACCGGACGACGCCGGCGGGGGCCATTCGCTACGGCGACTACAAACTCATCGAATACTACGAGGACAACCACGTGGAGCTGTATAACTTAAAAGAGGACCTAAGCGAGAAGAACGACCTAGCGCAGAAAATGCCCGAAAAAGCGGCTCAGTTGCGCAAAATGTTCCACGACTGGCTGAAGGAAGTAGACGCGCAAATGCCCACGCCTAACCCCAACTACAAGCCGCCGAAAAAAGCCTAAGGCTGGACGACACAGGGCTGCGCAAACGCCGCTCGGGGCCGTCGCTTGGCGCGGCGGCCCCGCTTTTTTCAGAACGGGACAAGCTTAAGCTCGCGCCCCTCAAACGTGGCCAGCGCCTCCACGCCGAGCTTGCGCAGCTCGGGAAGCACTACCTCAAAGTAGCAGGCAATGTCCTGCGCGCGGTGGGCGTCGGAGCCGAGCGTCACCTGGCCGCCGAGCTCCACGAACCGCGCGACGACGTCTAGCTCGGGAATGAGCCGATCCTCGCGCCGGCGCTTGCCCGAGGTGTTTATCTCAAGCACAACCCCCGCCGCGCAAAGCATGTTAAGCGTGCGCTCCAGGCCCTCGCGGCGCGCGCGAATGCGCTCAAGCTCGATCCCCACAGGGAGCGAGCGCGCGGGAAGATCGATGTGCCCGAGGACCTGGGCCAGGCCGTAGTCCAACGTGCGCGCCACCTCGTCGAAATAAAGCTGATAGGCGCGCTCTAGCCCAAGGCGCAAAAACGCCTCGGTCCACACGAAGTTTCCCTCGACGACGTGCACGGCGGCGACGACGAGGTCCAGCGAGGGGTCCTCGGCCGCGGCCCGCGCGCGGTCGAGCAAGGTGGGGTGCACGCTCAGCTCCAGCCCCTTGCGAATGGTCAGCCGGCCGGCAAAGCGCTCGCGCGCGGCGTTGAGCTCGCGCGTATAGCGCGCGGGGTCGAAGCTTAGGTAGCTTGGGTCGTCGGGGTGGAAATCGGCGTGCTCGACAAATGCCACCTCGCGCAGGCCGCGGCGCAAAGCCACGCGGCAGTGCTCCTCGATGGAGGAGTAGCCGTCCGGGGAGACGGTGGAATGCAGGTGGAGGTCGAGCGGCCCGAACGGGCCCGGGGGGGCGGTCATTCGTCCGCGGCGACCTCCGCCTGCTCCTTTTCTTGTTCTTCCTCAATGGGCAGGCCGGCCTTCTCCCGCAGGTAGCGGTCGATGGCCTGCGCCGCCTTCTTCCCGTCGCCCATCGCGGCGATCACCGTTGCCGAGCCGGTAACGATGTCGCCGCCGGCAAACACGCCGGGGATCGAGGTCATTTGCGTCTCCGGGTCAACCTCGATATACCCCCACTTGTTGAGCTTTAGCCCCTCGGTGTTCTTAGTGATCACCGGGTTGGCCCGCGTGCCCACGGCGACGATAACCGTATCCAGCTCGATGGTGAAGTTAGAGCCCTCGATGGGCACGGGCCGGCGGCGGCCGCTTTCGTCGGGCTCGCCCAGCTCCATGCGAATAAGCTCCGCGCCGACGAGGTTCCCCTCGTCGTCGCCCAAGAAGCGCACGGGGTTGGTGAGGAGCATCAGCTCCACGCCCTCCTCCTCGGCGTGGTGGATCTCCTCCACGCGGGCGGGCATTTCCGTGCGCGAGCGGCGGTAAATGATGTATACCTTCTCTGCCCCGAGGCGCAGGGCGGTGCGTGCGGCGTCCATCGCCGTGTTTCCCCCGCCGATGACCCCGGCGATCTTGGGCTTAACGATGGGCGTCGGGGCGTCGTCGCGATAGGCGCGCATGAGGTTCGAGCGGGTGAGGAACTCGTTTGCCGAGTAAACGCCGTTGAGGTTCTCGCCGTCGATCCCCATAAACACGGGCAGCCCCGCGCCCACGCCCAAAAATACCGCGTCGTAGCCCTCCTCCTCCATGAGCTCTTTTACGGTTACCGTTTTGCCCACGATAACGTTAAACTCAAAGTTCACGCCCATCTGGCGGAGAAGGTCCACCTCCGCTTGGAGGATCTTTTTGGGCAGGCGGAACTCGGGGATGCCGTACATGAGCACGCCGCCGGGCTCGTGCAGGGCTTCGAAAATGGTCACCTCGTGCCCCCGCTGGCGGCACTCATTGGCGCAGGTCAGCCCGCCCGGGCCTGAGCCTACCACGGCCACCTTAAACCCCGTGGGCGGCTTAACCTCGGGCAGGGAGATCTTCCCCCGCTCGCGCTCCCAGTCCGCGACAAACCGCTCCAGCCGGCCAATGGCCACCGGCGCGTCGGTCTTTCCACGCACGCAATACAGCTCGCACTGCGTCTCCTGCGGGCAAACGCGCCCGCAGATTGCGGGCAGGAGGTTGTCTTTTTTGATAATTTGCGCTGCCCGGGCAAAGTCGCCGTCGGCAATCGCGCCGATGAACCCCTTGATATCGATCCCCACGGGGCAGCCTTGCACGCACTTGGGCGTTTTGCACTCGATACACCGCAGGGCCTCGGTAACCGCCTGCTCCTCGGTATAGCCCAGGGGAACCTCGTTGAAGTTGTGGATGCGCTCCTTGGGGTCCTGCTCCGGCATGGGCTGCCGGGGGATTTTCATGCGCTCTTTAATCGGCGGCTTTTCGTTCTTCTTAGGCAACGCACTCACCCTTCCCCTCCAGGCGCGCCATCATCGCGCGCTCTTTGTGGGTGTATTGCTTGAGCCGTTTGCTCAGCTCGTCGAAGTCTACGCCGTGGCCGTCGAACTCCGGCCCCTCCACGCAGGCAAAGCATACCTTCCCATGCACCGTCACCCGACACCCCCCGCACATCCCCGTGCCGTCCACCATAATCGGGTTTAGGCTCACTGTAGTGGGGATGCCATACTCCTTGGTAATTGCGCAGCAGAACTTCATCATGGGCACGGGGCCGACGACGAACGCGTGGTCGATCTGCTCCCGCTCGAGCACTTGGCGCAGGCCGTCGGTAACGAAGCCTTTTATGCCATAGCTGCCGTCGTCGGTGGTAATAATCGTCTCCTCGCTTAGCGCGCGCATCTCGTCCTCGAGGATAAGCAGGTCTTTGCTACGCGCGCCGAGGATGGAGATAATGCGGTTTTGCGCCTCCTTAAGCGCCTGGGCGATGGGGTATAGCGGGGCGATGCCGATTCCTCCGCCCACGCAGGCGACTGTGCCAAACCGCTCAATATGCGTGGGCTTGCCCAACGGGCCGACGACATCGCGCAGCGCGCCGCCGGCTTTAATTGAGGTTATCTGGTGTGTGGAATAGCCCACGCGCTGGATGATTAGGGTAATCGTGCCCTGCTCGGGGTCGGCGTCGGCGATGGTTAGGGGGATGCGCTCGCCCAGCTCTTCGGCGCGGACAAGGACAAACTGCCCCGCTTGGCGCTTTTTCGCCACGCGCGGGGCTTTAACCACCATGCGGAACACATCTGGGGCGATCTGCTCGTTGGCGACAACCTCGTACATGCACAACCCTCCACGGAAAGCGATGCAGACACACAAAACGGGCTGGTCGGCGACAGACCCAGCCCAGGCAGCGCAACGACCGCTGTTCGGCCGTTAGTATAGTCCAACTTAACTTGGCGAAGCAAGTTGGCGCGGGGAAGGAACTATTTTTGTCCGCGAAACCCGCCACTGAGCGAACTTCACTATGGCGGGTTGTTATGGGCAGGTACGCTCTTTTTGCCCCTCTTTTGCTGTCTGTCACGCTTTTCTTCGGGCAAGGGGCAAAAGAAACCTCGGGTGCCCTCTCCTCGGAATATCTTCCCCGCCCGCTGGAGATTTGCCTTTATGCCCAAAACGCCTGGCGCGCGCAAAGCAGCGTCACGGCGCGCGAGGCCGACCCGTTTACCCTAGTCGCCAACTCCTGGGAGCAGGACGTAGAGCGCGCTTGAGCGCTGGGAAGAGCACGTTGCAAAGGACGCCCAGGCCATTGTCGAGGGATTAGATAGTTACGCCCGCCGGTTTCGCGGGAAGGTCTCCCGCTGGCCAAAGCTGTTTGAGCTGGTCGGCCAAAAGCGCCTTGCCCGCGAAGCGGCGCTCGACCCCTTGGGCAATTTCTACCGCTTGCAAATCCGCCGGCTGGAATGGTTCGAGCTCCTCTCTGCGGGGATGGACGGCAAGTGGGGCACGGCCGACGATATTTGGTTCGACGTGGTAACCGAAACCGACCCCGACAGAGGCAAGCTGCGCGCCGAGCTGTTAGGCGGAATGGCCTTCCGCCGCAAGGGTGTTGCCGTTGAGGGAGAAGAGGGGCCGTGGAAGCGGAAGGACCGACGGAGGAAGTCACTCGCAGAGAGGGGCCCGGGCCACGGGCGCGCATGCGCAAATGGCTTCCCGAGACGCTTTATGCCAACCCTAAGCTGATTACCGACGAGCAGGGCGGGCCGAGCTTTCCTTCCCCCTCGCCCACTCGATAACCACTTGGCGGCTTACGGCAACGGCCAACTCGCAAACCGGGCTTCTCGGGAGCGCGACGGCGCCGATAAAAGTATTTCAGGACTTTTTCATCGACCTTGGCCTTCCCGTGCAGCTCACCCAGGGCGACCGCGTATCCATCGCCGTCGCTGTTTACAACTACCTGCCCCAGGGGCAGACGGTGCGCGTCGTGCTGTCGCGCGGCGATTGGTCTTCGCTCGAGGGAGAGTATGAGAAGAGCTTAAGCATCGCCAGCGGCGAGGTGGGCGTCGTCTACTTCCCGATAACGGTTAATCGCTTTGGCAGGCAAAAGCTGACCGTGCGCGGCTATGGCTCGCAAATGAGCGACGCGACAACGCGGGAAATTCGCGTGCTCCCCGATGGCAAGCGGGTGTGTCTGTCCGCCAGCGGGAGGGCCGAAGGTACCGTGCGCCAAACGGTGACCACCCCCGCGAAGCGATTGCCGGGGCGAGCAAGATCCTCGCGAAGAACTACCCGGGTGTGTTCAGCCAAGTTGTCGACGGGCTCGACGCCATCTTGCAGATGCCCTACGGCTGCTTTGAGCAGACGACTTCGATTACCTGCTCCAACGTGCTCGTGCTCGACTATCTGCGGCGGACAAAACAGACCGCCCCCGAGACGGAGATGAAGGCCACGAAGTACATCGCCCTCGGCTACCAGCGGCTGCTTTCGTTTGAGGTGCTCTATGGGGGGTTCAGCCTATTCGGCAAGCCCCCCATGGACCTGCTGCTCACAGCCTACGGGCTAATGGAGCTTAACGAGATGGCCCGCGTTTTCGATGTAGACCCCATTGTCATCGAGCGCACGCAGGATTAACCGGCTGGCCGCCGCGAAAGACGCGCAGGGCACGTGGCATTCCACACAGGCCATGGTGCTCGCGCTAAAGGCTCTCCTCGCCTCGCTGAGCTCGCGCACGGAGAAGCCCCAAGGCGAGGTTACCGTAGGAATAAACGGCAAAACGGCAGCAACAGTGAAAATAGCGCCGCAGGACTTTGACGTTATGCGCCTGGTGGACCTAGGCGAATACGTGCGCGAGGGGGCGAACGAAGTTACTCTGCGCTTTGCCGGCGAGGGCTCGGCGCGATATCAGGTCTCCGCGCTCTGCTACGTCCCGTGCAGGCTCGTGCCGCGGCAAAAGGAGGCGCTGAGCATCTCCATCTCCTACGACCGCACGGAGTTGACCACGCGCGACATTATTACCGAAACGATAACGATTAAAAACAACCTCCCCGGCCGCGCGCGCATGGTTGTTGTCGATCTCGCCATTCCCCCGGGGTTCGACGTTGTCCCCGGCGACTTAGAGGAGCTTGCCGGTCGCGTGTTCGCCAGGTTTAGCCGGCTTCCCCAGCAGATAATCATCTACTTCGACGAAATCGACGCGAGAAAGCCGCCCCGTTAGGTTTAGCTTTAGGCTAAAGGCGCGCTTTCCCATCCGCGCGCCCCGCGCTCGCGCGCCTATGAATATTACAACCCCGAGGTTGAGGCGCTTGCCGCGCCGCAGGAGCTCGTTGTGCGGGCGGGCTAGGTTGCCATCGCCTAGGGCCAGAGCAGGGTGAGTAGGGAAAGCGGGGCGAGCTCGACCTCGGCAACGCCGTCGCGCACGGGCACGCGGCCGAGCTGGGCGAAGTGCTCGCCCTCGGTCGTGCGCACGGCGCGCAGCGCGCTGACCTCGGCCGGCAGGCCGGAAATGGTCGCCTTGCGCCCAGCGCCGACGTTGGCGATATGCAGGGCAAAGCGGCGCTTGCCCTCCGCTGAGGAAAACGCGGTAAACAGCACCTTTGCGCTGCTTGAGGTCGTGGCGAGCGCGTTTGCCGGCGTGGGCGTGAGGTCGCAGAAGTGCTTAAGCAGCCAAAACCGCGCCGTGGGCTCGCACGTTGTCCGGCCCGCAGCATCTTTGACCTCGCGGACGACCCCATAGTCCGCGGTAAACTCCCAGTGCATCGTCCCCTGGGGGCAAGCGTAGAGCAAAATCTCCTGATACATCTGCACCTCGCGCATGCCGTAAAGAAACGAGTCAAACGCCCGCGTGCGCCAAGCGCTGGGGTCTACACCGAGCTCGGTAACGAGCAAGGGCAGGCCCAGCTTGCGCGCGAGCTTCGGCCAAGCAGCATACTGCGCGGGCGTCGCTCCGTTCCACGAGTGAAACGCCAGCGCGCCCACGTAGCGCATGGCCTCGGGGTCCTGGGCCGCGGGAAGAGCATATTCCTCCGTCCCGCGGGGCTGGTTGACGTCGGCGAGGAGCATTTTCGTCTTTAGCCCAAGCTTTTCTAGATGCGCGCCAATGCGTTTTATCGCGTCGCGGTGTTCCTCTGGGGAAAGGAGGACGCGCACGCCAATGTTCGCCTCGTTAAACGAAAACAGGTCCGGCTCGACGCCATACTGGCGCTTGGCGTAGAGGAGGTATGAGCCGATGCACTCCAAAAGCTCGGGCCATTTTTCCTGGGGGACACGGCGGCGCGGCGCCTGCGGCCCCTTTCCCGGCTCGGCATAAAGCCACTCCGGCAGGCGCCAAATGCTTATGCAATAGGGTATTCCCCGCGCCTGAATTTCCTTTGCCAAAAGAAACTCGCGGCGCAGGGCAGAGCCAGGCTTGTCCTGCGCGCGAAAATAGTCCCAGTTTGCCTCCTCGGGCGAGGCATTGTCGTTTTCCGGCTCCCAGCGGTCGAGCGACATTTGCGTGCGCGCCCAGCGCACGGTGAGGTTGTTTAGCACATATTGCGTAACAGGCGACTCGATGCGATAGCAAAAGTTGCCCCCAAAGCCCTGCAGGATATAGCGCACTTTGCTTGGATCTAGGGAAAGCTTTGCCGGCGCGCGGTCCACCTGGGCGTCGAGCTGAAGCGTAGCCACAAGCTCTGCGCTTTTGCCCCGAGCCAACTGGCCGGCGAACTTAATGAACGCCGAGTATACCGTGCCCTTCCACTCCCGCGTATCCTGGACGACAATGGAGCAAGGGCGATCGAGGCGCAGGCGCAGGGTGGCCTTTTCCTCAGGCGCGCGAAGGACTAGCTCATCGCCCGTGGCCGAGAGAAAATGGCGGTCTTTGGGCTGGCGCTCGGGCATTTTCCCCTGGGCCACCAAGCGCTTGCCCCGCCGTATCTCGCACTGCCCGCCGGCATAGAGGGTAATGGGCACGTCGAGCCAGAAAAACGCGCCCTCGATCGCAACATCGGCCTCGGCACTAACGCGCAAGGCGAGCTTTGCCCCCCGCGGCAGGCGCTCCAGCGTTTGCTCAAAGCGAAAGCGCTTGCCTGGGGCAAGCTCGATGCCCCCCGACCAGTGCTGCGCCGCCCCCTCGCGCCACGCGCGCACGTCGCGCGCGTTCTCCTGCCCGCGAACCTTCTTCCAGCCGGCAAGCGCCAAGCGCACGCTGGTGGTTACATCAAAGGGCTCGCCCTGAACGTAAATCGCGCGCACTCTCCCCCGCCAGTCTGTGGCGACGGACTCCGCCATCCCACCCTGCGCCTGCCCCACGAAAAGGCAAGCCAGCGCGGCAAGCAAAACCACTGCCCCATCTCGCACCATGGCACTCACCGCCGATCGCTAGCGCGTTGGGCCAACGTCTTTTTCCCACTGCAAAAGCGCCTCGCGCAAAGCGGCGGCGCGCTTGGGCTCGCGCTGGGCCAGGTCGTTTTTCTCGGCGATGTCCTCGGCGAGGTTAAACAGCCGCGTCTGCCCCTGGCGAATGAGCAGCTTCCAGTCGCCCTGGCGCACGGCGCGCTCGTTGCGAAAGCCCCAGAAGAGCGTGCGCTCGCCCAGCTTCCGCCCCTCTTTGAACAGCCCGAGAAGGCTGGCGCCGTCGAGCTTGCGCGGGGGAGCGAGCCCCGCGGCCTCGAGCAGCGTGGGGAAGAAGTCCAGGCAAATGGTCACTTCGTCCACCGTCTGCCCGGGGGCGATGGTCCCCGGCCAATAGGCGATCATCGGCACGCGAATGCCGCCCTCGAGCAGCGTGGCCTTGCTCCCCGAAAGCGGAGCGTTGCGGCCGGCGTTGCGCGTGCCCCCGTTGTCCGAGAAGAAGATAAGCAGGGTGTTGCGCTCAAGCCCCAGCCGCTGAAGAGTGTCTACGATCTCCCCAACGCCGGCGTCCATTGCCTCGACCATCTCCGCGTAAACCTTGCGCCCGCGAAAGCCCGGGCGCTTGCCCGCGGTGGCCTGGTCCTTGGGGCCTTGATAGGGCGAGTGCACGCAGCCGTGGGGAACGTAGAGGAAAAATGGCCGATCTTTGTTCTCCTCGATAAACTCAACGGCGTGCTTAGTGATCAGCTCCGTTAAGTACCCTTCCTCGTGGACCTCCGTCGTCCCGTCCCACCAGTCGTGCTTGCCCTGGTTGTCGATGTGCGCGAAGTAGTCGATGTTTCCCGCGAGAAACCCGCGGAATTTGTCAAACCCCTGGTTTGTTGGGTTGAATTTCGGCTGATAGCCCAGGTGCCACTTGCCGAAGATGCCCGTAACGTAGCCCGCGGGTTTGAGCGCCTCGGCGATGGTAATCTCCTCCAGGGGCATGCCCGCGGCGCGGTTTTTCGTGGTCAGCACCGCCGTTATCCCGCAGCGCTGTTGATAGCGTCCGGTCAAGAACCCCGCCCGCGTGGGGCTGCACACCGGCGCGCTGACGTAAAACTGGGTAAAGCGCGCGCCTTGGGCAGCCAAGCGGTCGAGCACGGGCGTGTTAATGTCCGGCGCGCCGTAGCAGCTCAGGTCGCCATAGCCCAGGTCGTCGGCGAGAATGAGCACGAAGTTCGGCTTGCCCTGGCGCCCGGCTGGCGCCGGCGAGCCGGGCTGCTGCGGCACTTGGCGCCCTGCATTGCGCTGGGCACAGGCTAGCCCAGCCACGCCCAGCGAGGCGATCCCCCCGGCAAGCGCGGAGAGAAACCTTCTTCTGCTCTCGCCCTCGCTTTCTCTGCGAAATTTCCCCGTGGCCTTGCCCACGGCGTTCACTCCCCTCGCGTTTAATGCTGTCTGCCGCCGGCGCTTGCGGCCAGCGCACAGCTGGCCCTCCCGCCGGCCCTACTGCACCCCGCCGCGCAGGTGCTTGTCGAAAAACTCAATCACCATTTGCGTTATCTCCTGCGGGGTGGGCTTGCAGTTTCCCTTAAACCCATGGCCGCCGTTTTGCACGCGCACAAACGTCACCTCAACGCCGGCCTTCTTAAGCGCTTGGTAGAGCATCTCCGACTGGTTTATGGGGACCGTGCGGTCTTCCTCGCCGTGCACGATGAGAAACGGCGGATCGTCCGGAGTGACGTGGGTAATGGGGTTGGCAAGGCGCACAAGCTCGGCCTTCTCCTCCCAACTGCCGCCGATGAGTTGGTGCTCGGGCGAGTTGGGCAAGTTGTGCCAGCCGCCCATTTTGGGGAAGTCCGTCGGCCCGTAGAAATCGCATACGGCTTGGACGCGGCTGGAGAACTCAGCCCAGCCTCCCTCGCCCTCAAGCTCCGCCACGCCGGCCGAGGTGCCCAGCAGAGCGGCGAGGTGCCCGCCGGCAGAGGCGCCCCAGACCCCGATACGCTCGGGATCGATGTTGTACTGCTCCGCGTGCGCGCGCAGCCAGCGGATGGCCGCCTTGCAATCGTGAATCTGCGCGGGAAAGATCGCCTCTTGGCTTAAGCGGTACTCGATGCTCACGGTAAAGTATCCGCGCTGGGCGAGGGGAACGGTGCGCAGGCCCTCCTTCGTCCCTGCGCGCCACGCCCCGCCGTGTATCCAGACAACAACGGGCATGGGCTTTTGCGGCGGGTTTTTCGGGCGAATAATGTTTAGCCGCAACTCGCGCCCCCCGCCCGTGCCGAACACGACGTCGCGAATGAGCTCCACATCGTTCGGAACGGCCCTTTGCCGCCGCGCCTGGCCGGGGGCAGCCACGCCCGCGCGGCGCAGGGCGGGCCCTTTTGCCCCCCCACCAGCGCCGGCCGCGCCCGCTTGCACAGCAAGGCAGGCAGCAAGCATCATGAAGCACAAAAGCCAGCCAGCAAAACGGACATCGCAGCGCATTCGCGCCACCCACCTGCCCACGTAAACCGCCTCCCATCTCCCGGGCTAGAGATACGAACCGCTTTACCCTCTAGACTCGCTGCTTTTCGCGCTGTTCTGCCCGGAGCAAGGCAAGACCTGTCCTTTTAGCTGGGCCGCACGCCAAGGCTTTTTCGTGCGCGGCGCGAAGCTTTGCCCCGCGCAAAAATTTCGCCGAGGGCTGCGCTGCCTGAAAGGAGGGTGGTCGGGTTGGTCGAGAACGTCTCGCGCGCGAACGAGCGAGGGGCGCATGCGGGGCGCCGCGTTGGCGCTGGCCTTTGCTGCGCAGCGCTCTGCGTTGTCGCGTTATCGCCGCCGGCGCTGGGGGAAAGCGTGAGCGAGATCCTGGCCCGCGAGCTAATGCGCACAAAGCCCGACTATGTCGTCTACGTCCCACGCAGCTTGGACGGCTCGACGCACGACACGGGCAACGAGCACTTCCTCGTCTTCGACGGGCCAGACGGCTCGCTTATCGCCGTGTGGACGCAAAGCAGCTACGAGGGCGCGGGCGACCACCGGATTATGTTCGCCCGCTCTACGGATGAGGGGCGGACGTGGTCTGCGCCGCGAAAGATCGCCGGCCCCTCGCGCCCGGGCGAAGGACACATGGCAAGCTGGGGCTTTCCCGTTATCTCTCGCTCGGGGCGCATCTACGTGATTTACAACCAATACCAGGGAATAACCGACGTGATAGCCCAGCACACGGGAACAATGGACTGCGTCTACTCCGACGACATGGGCAAGACGTGGTCCACGCCGCAGACGATCCCCATGCCCCGCAGCCCCTATGATCATCCCGACCCGCGCGTGCCGCCGAACTGGGTCGTGTGGCAAAAGCCAATGAGAGACCTGCGCGGCCGGTGGTATGTGGGCTATACGCGCTGGGCAAGCAAGGCCGTGCGCACGCCGCCGCACAACAAGTCCTGGACGGCGTGGGAGTCGGTCGTTGAGTTTATGCGCTTTGAGAACATTGACGAGAACCCCGAGCCGCGGGACATTCGCCTCAGCTTTTTCGCCTGGGGCAAGCGCGCGCTGCGCGTCCCGCACTACGCTAACCCCCGGCTAAGCGTGGCCCAGGAGCCGAGCATCGTGCGCCTGCCCGACGGCAGGCTGTTTTGCACCATGCGCACGATGACCGGCTATATCTGGTATAGCTTGTCCTCCGACGATGGCCAGACATGGTGCGCCCCGCGGCCGTTGCTCCGGCGCGACCATGGCCGGCCCATTCTCCAGCCCCTGTGCTGCTGCCCGATATACGAGTTTTCGCCCGGGCGCTACATTTTGCTGCACCACAACAACGACGGGCGCTTTGAAGGCTGCCGGCCGGAAGACACTCGGCGCAACCGTCGCCCGGCGTTTATCGCTTTGGGTGAGTTTCGCCCGCACGCCGAGCAGCCGATTTGGTTTAGCCGGTCCAAGCTGTTTATGGACAACGACGGCGTGGGCATCGGGCCGTTGAACAGAATCGACATCGGCGTTTACTGCAGCGTAACGAAAAGGGCGGGCAACTTCGTCCTGTGGCATCCGGACCGCAAGTTTTTTCTCGTCGGCAAGCGCATTACCGAGGAGTGGCTTGCCGACCTTGAGGTGCCGAAGGACTAGGCGCGCGGCCTTTCGAACAGGGGGGCAAAGGTCGCTTGCGGAGGTGCGAACGAGCGATGGCCATTACCCGACGGCGGTTTTTAAAGTCTGTCGCAGGGGCGCTTGCCGGGGCAAGCGTGCTCGGGGCGAAGCACGAGCCTGCCGCGGCGCAGGGCAACAAGCGCCCGAACGTGCTTATTCTCATGGTCGACGAGATGCGCTGGGACTGTTTGGGGGTCGCTGGCCACCCCATTGTAGCCACGCCAAACCTAGACAAGCTCGCCCGCCAAGGGTGCTATTTCCCGCGCACATATACCGTCTCGCCCGTATGCTCGCCGGCACGCATGTCGCTGTTCTCCGGGCGCTATCGGCAGGTGCATGGGGTGGTTAGGAACAACGTCGCGCCGCATCCTAACGAGGTAACCCTGCCCTATATCTTGCAGGCGCACGGATACGCTACGGGAATGGCGGGCAAGCTCCATCTCATCGGCGCCGGCGCGCGGGGCATCGAGTGGTATCGCATGTTTCGGGCAAACGACCCCGGCTTTCCCCCAAACGGCTTGTCTTACGACGATTGGATTAAGAAAAAGCACCCCGAGATTAAGGTAAACGTCGCCGCAGTTGGCGTTCCGGAAACAATGGTTAAGCCCGACCCCGCCCATTACAGCATCGGCACCGCCCTCGTCCCCGACGAGGAGTTTCCCACAGCATGGTGCGCCGACCAAGCGATCGCCTTTATCAAGCAGCATGCGCAACAGAACAAACCCTGGTTCTTTTTCTGCAGCATGCTCAAGCCGCACAGCCCCTATGTCATCCCCGAGCCCTATGCCACGATGTACAAGCCCGAGGACATGATCCTCCCCAAGCTTTCGCCGGAACTTGAGGCGAAAGTTAAGGCGAAAATCGCCTCCATTACCAACTGGAAGCAACTGCGGCACTACATTTGCGACCCGAACTATCTCCGCCCGCTAATGGCTCACTACTACGGCAGTTGCACCATGGTCGACGCCCACTGCGGGCGCGTATTGCAGACGCTGGACGACCTGGGGCTTACGGACAACACCATTGTCGTGTTCGTCGCCGACCACGGAAATATGATGGGGGACAAGGGGCGTGTGTTTAAGGGGATAATGTACGAGGGGTCCACGCGCATCCCGCTGATCATCCGCGCTCCGGGGTTTGAGCGGGGAAGAATCATCAGCGACATTGTCGAGATTACCGACGTTATGCCCACGATACTAGACCTGTGCGGGATACCGGTATACGAGGGGATCCAAGGCAAGTCGCTTGTTGGGCTAATGCGCGGGACGGAAAGGAACTGGAAAAACGTCGCCTACTCAGACCTTGCCGACAAAATGATCGTCCAGGGGCGGTATAAGCTAATGACCTATAGCGGGTTCGTCAAACGAGGCGAGCCGCCACCCTGGGAGCTTTACGACCTGGAGGACGACCCGAAGGAGGAGCGCAACTTAGCAGGCGAACGGCGATACGCGGCGCTTGTCGCCGAGCTGCAGCACAAGCTTGAGCAGAAGCTTGCCGAGCGGCCGCCGGCGCCAAAGCTTTAGGCAAAGCAAAGCGCAGAGCCGAGCGCCAGCGGCGGCCGCCCGCCCTGTATCCGCCGCGCAAAATCGGGTATAATAGCGGGCGGTTGGGCGGATAGCTCAGTTGGAGAGAGCGCCTGCCTTACAAGCAGGAGGTCGCAGGTTCGAATCCCGCTCCGCCCACCACTTTCCGTTGACTTTGCGGCCGGTGTTTCGCTATCATCACTGGCGCGAGCTAGGGCTGGCGAGATAGCTCAGTTGGTAGAGCGCGGGACTGAAAATCCCGGCGTCCCCGGTTCGATCCCGGGTCTCGCCACCAGAGAAAAAAAACGGCGCGCCGTCTAGCGCGCCGTTTTTTCGCTTGCCTTGCGCGCCGGCGCTCACTCCGTCGCGGGCTGGGTAAACGCCACAGGGTTGCCCTGAGGGTCGGTGATACGCAGGCAGAACCCCCACTGCCCGCGCTCCTGGACCACTTTTACCAAAAGCTCGTTTTTCCCCGCGGCGAGCTTCGCCGAAACCACGTCGTCGTCCACCCGCACAGGCCGCGTTACTTCATGCTCGTGGACGAGCTTGCCGTTAACCCAGCACTTAACTGAGTCGTCGCTCCCGATTTTCAAAAGCACGCTTTGCTCGCGCGGGACGACGACCTCAGCGTAGGCGTAGACGACAACGTTTTGCTTTTCGGTAAACAGGGAGCGAAAGTTGATTATCCCCTGCACGTCGTTTGTGCGATGCTTGCGCCAGCGCAGCACCCGGCCGTCAAAGTTCACCTCCGCGCGAACATCCACGCCCTGCTCCGGAGGAAACCTTTTGGCGAAGCCGCTGCGGTTTTTGCTGGAAAACGGGCCAACAAGATACCACTCGGTAACAAACCCTGCCTCGCGGGCAAAGTCGCGCTTTACGCCGAGCTTGCGCAAGGCGCTCGCGCATTGGCTGGCCAAGCCGCGCGAGACCCCGCGGCGCAGCGCGGCGAGCAAAACGCGCTTTGCCCCCTCCGGCTTTTCGCCAGCCAGGGCAAGGCCGATTTTCGCATAAGCCTCAAGCGCTTCGGGCAGAGGGGGCTCGCGCAAGACAAGCGGCTCAACAAGCGCGAGCGAGGACGGGTCGGCAAACTCAGCCAACGCGCGCAGCGCAATAATACGCTCCTCGTCACGCGTGGCGAGCTCCAGCGCGCGGTTATACTTAGCGACCAAATCCGCGGCGCGCTTCTTCTCCTCGCGCTGCTTTTCGAGCAAGGCAAGGTAGCTCGCGAGCGCCGCCTCGCGCACGGGGCCACTCGCGCCCTCGGCAAGGGCGAGCAGCCGCTCCTCCGCCTCCTGAGCAGCTAGCATTCCCAACCCCCGCGCCGCGGCAATCTTAACCACATCCTCCGGCCCCTCCAGCGCGGCAAGCAGCGCGGGAACAACCTCGCGCGCGCCGCGCCCCGCCAAAGCGAGCAGAATTGCGGCACGCGCCTCGGGCTGCGCGCGCTTTGCCGCTTGGAGCAAAAGCCCCGTCGCTTCCTTGCCCGCGAGCTTGTCTACTAACCCCATGGCCAACCGCAAGAATAGCGGGTCCGCAACCTCAAGCGAACGCACGATCGCCTGCAGCGACTGTGGGTCGGCGATCTCTTCGAGGCCGCGAAGCGCAGCGATGCGCTGGCTCGGCGATGGTGTGGCGCAGAGCACGAGCTCATACGCCCGGCGCGCTCGGTCTGTTTCCCCTGCGGCAAGCATGGCATCGGCGAGCCGCAGGTAAGCGTCCGCGGCGACTCTCTGCTCCTCGCCGGACGCTTGCGAGGCGGCGCTTGCCAAAAGCTCCGCCGCGCGCAGGTCGCCGATCTCTCCCAAAGCGCGTAGCGCGGCAAGCCGCACGCCAAGCTCGGCGCTGCGCGCAGCCTGGAGCAACGCGGGCACGGCATCATTGGCCCGCCGCGCAGCGAGGGCGTAGATCAGCGCGCACTTAAACTCCGCCGAGGCCGAGGGCAGGGCGTCGAGCAACGCCCGCTCCGCCGCGGCGCAGGGAATGCGCTCCAATGCCTGGCGGGCGTCCTCGCGCAGCTCTGGGTCGCGCAGCAGTTGCGCAAGCGCGGGCACGGCCTCCTCGCGCCCGACCAGGGCGAGAAGCCTAATTTCCATCGCGCGCACAGTGCGCGACGCTTTGCCGAGGATCAGTTTGGCCAGGGCGCGGCTCGTCGCTGCGCGCTCCTCCTCGGCGCCGGGCCGCGTGGCGGAAGCGACGATGGCCTCGAGGGCAAGCCGCGCCGCGCGCGCGACGGCCGGGTCCTCGCTGCGCAGGAGCCTGCCCAGCGGCAAAACGGCCGCCGCGCCATACTGCGGCGCCTCCTCCCAGGCCTGCTTGCGTGTCGCAGCGTCGGCGCTGGCGAGGCGAGCGAGCCACTGCTCAAGCGGCGCCTCCTGCGCGCGGGCAAGGCCCGCCGCGACCAGCGCAAGGGATAAGGCAAAAGCAAACGCACAGCAAACGGTTTTTGCGCTAAGCCGCATGGCCATGTCTCCTTTCCGGGTGGCTGGCCCTTGGCTAGAGGTGCCACGGGGCGCGATAGGGCTTGGCCAGCCAGCGATTGGCCTCGGAGTCGTCTACGAACTGCTCTTTTTCCGGGTCCCAGTGCAGCTTGCGCCCCAGGCGAAAGGCAATGTTGCCCAAGTGCGGGGTGCTTGTCGAGCGGTGGCCCACGGCGATGTCGCTCGTGGGGCGCTTGCGCGTCTTTACGCACTCCACCCACTCCGCGGTATGGCTGGGCACCCGGGGGAGGTGAAAGTCATTCGGCCCGAGAGGCTCTTGGTCGAGCTCCTCGGGCTCGACAATATACCCCCTGCGGTCCACAAACAGCCGGCCCTTGGTGCCCTCGAAGTACATCCCGTGCCCCGGCCGGCCTAGGGGCAGGGGATCCGGTGGGGGCTGCGTCCAGATCATGGTAAACGTGCGGTAGGTATAGACGACCTCCATCGTCGCGGGCACCTCGTAGATGCCGTCGTCGGCGTAGCTGCCGCGAGCCTCGATGTAAATAGGGGCGTCCTCGCCCGTGCCCCATTGGATGATGTCGATCAGGTGCGTGCCCCAATCGGTAAGCATGCCGCCGGAGTAGTCCCAGAACATGCGAAAGTTAAAAAACCGCGCGGGGTTATAGGGGACATAGGGCGCGGGGCCCAGCCAGAGGTCCCAGTTAAGCTCAGGGGGCGGGGGTTCGTCGGCCGGCCAGCCGCCCCCGCTCCGCGCGCCAAACCACGTCCGGCAAAACTTAATCTGCCCCAGCCGGCCCGAGCGCAAAAGCTCTACGCAGTGGCGAAAATGGTTTCCCGCGCGCTGCTGCGTCCCCACTTGAACAACGCGGTTATACCGCCGCGCCGCCTGGACCATCTTTTGCCCCTCGGCAATGGTCAGGGCCAGGGGCTTCTCCACATACACATCCTTGCCCGCCTCGCAAGCGTAGACCATGGGCAGGGCGTGCCAGTGGTCGGGTGTGGCAATGACCACGGCGTCGATGTCCGCGCGCTCGATTACCCTGCGAAAGTCGTCGTAGGCGGCGGCTTTTCCCCCTGCGCGAGCGACGATTTCCGCTGCGCGCTCGCGCCGCTGCTTGTGCACATCGCACACCGCGGCTACGGAGCATTCGGGCATGTTCACGAAGCTGCGCAGGTGCCCCGTGCCCTTGCCCCCGAGGCCAATGAACCCAAGCACAAGCCGCTCACTAGGCGGGAGCTTGCCCGTCTCCTGCGCGCGGGAAGTGCTGCGCATGATCCCTTGCGCGGCAGCAAGCCCTACGCCAAAGCCCGCTGCTCTGCGCCCAAGTTCGCCAAGAAACTTTCTGCGGGAAATCCTCTTCTCCCACGCCACTTGCCTTCGCCTCCCGATAACTACGTGACGATGATCGCTGTCAGATGTCCAAGATAGACCCACGGGCGGCTAACTATCAACCCTTTGCGACGCATAAGCCCGCCGTTCTGTTCTCCGCGCGAAGCAGGATTAGGCCGAAGCGTAGGGAAATCGCCCAGAGAACGAGTTTGGTTCCGCGCCTTTTCGCCCGCGAACCAGCTATGGCAAGCTCGCCAGACGGTTTCCGCTGACCGACGTGGAGGGAATAGGCATGCGTGAGAAGGCTTTTGTCGTCATAGCTGTTCTCGCCCTGCTTGCTTGCGCTCTCGCCTGGGGCGACGAGCAAGCGCCCCCCGATGTGCAACAGTTCCTCCAGCGCATCGCCGATGCCAACCCAAAGGTGCGCAGCACAGCATGGGGAGAGGCGAAAAACTACGGCGCCGCGGCGGTCCCCGGCTTAGGCGAGCTGCTCGACTCAAGCGACCGCGGCGTGGCCCGCGCGGCAAAGCTCGCCTTGGAGAACATCGTGGGCCAGGCAAGCACCCCCGGGGCCGACGCGGAGCGCCAGGCCGTCGCCCTAAAGCTTGTCTCTGCGCTCCGCGCGGCGCAGTCGCGCTTCGCCCGAGTAACGTGCATTCAGCTCCTTGGGCTGATTGGCAGGGGCGAGGCCGTGCCCGCGCTTGCCCAGTTGCTCGACGACGAGGAGGTCGGCGAGGATGTGCGCCAAGCGCTCCAGCGCATCCCAGGCAACGAGGCGACAGGGGCGCTGCTCGCCGCCCTACGCACGCACCGCGGCCCGTTTGCGCGGGCGATCATTTATGCCCTGGCCAGCCGCGGCGACCGCGCTGCCGTGCCCACCCTCGCGCGGTTGGCCGCAGCCAGCGATCTGCCCACGCGTCTCGCGGCGATCGACACCCTGGGCCGAATCGGCGACCTGCGCGCGGAACATGTGCTGAGCAATGCCCTGCGCGCACGCGAGCGCGAGGTACGCCGCGCGGCGACTGACGCGCTCCTGCGCCTCGCCGAGGCCCAGCTGCGCGCGCACAACAGGCATGTCGCCGCGCAAATTTTCCAAAAGCTCCTTGGCGCGCAGCTTTCCCAAAGCCAACGCTGCGCGGCGCTGGCCGGCATCGCCCAGACGGCCGGCGCGCAGGCCGTCCCCAAGCTGGTCGCGGCGCTTGCTGGCCAAGGGCGCGTTGTCGCTGATTGCGCGCGGTCGCTGCTTCTGTCGCTCGAAGACGAGGGCACGCTCCAGGCGCTGGCCGCCGCCGGAACTCAGGCCGCGCCGGAGGTTCGCGCGCAGGTGCTGGAGATCATCGCCGCGCGCAACGATCCCGGCGCGGCGCAGGTGCTCCTTGCCGCGCTACAGGCGCCGGAGCTCGTCGTCCGCCGGGCGGCAGTCGTTGCGCTAGGCGAGCTGGCCGCGGGAGAGGCAAAGGAGGTCCTGCTCGAGCTCGCCGAGCATGGGCCGGAGGAGCTGCGCCAGGAGGCACTCGAAGCCTGCTTGAAAATCGCCCGGCGCTACTGCGAGCGCGGCCGCGGGCTTGACGCAGCGAGCATCTATCGCCGCGTGCTCGCTATTGCTCCAACGGCGGACACGCGGCGCACTGTCCTCGACGGCTTGGCCGAGCTCGCTGAGCCGAAAACGCTGCCGCTGATCGAGCCTCTGATTAACGATCCTCAAGTTCGCAAAGAGGCGCTTGCCGCGTGCGTTGCCGTGGGCGTTACCCTGGCCCGGCGGGGCGAAAGAGATAGGGCGATTGCCTTGTTAAACAAGGCGCTCGCCCCAGAGGTAGATCCCGCACTTGCTAACCGCGCGGCGCGCGAACTTTACGCCCTGGGAATCGAAGTGGACCTCGCCCAGCGCCAGGGATTCGTCACCAATTGGTGGCTTGCCGGACCAATGCCCAACCCCAACCGCAGCGCGTTCGTGCGCGAGTTTTTCCCCGAGCGCGAGATTAACCTTGCCAAAACCTATGAAGTCGAGGGCCGAACGATTTCCTGGAAACCGCACAAAACAGTGGATGTCCGGGGAATTGTAGATCTTCGTGAGTTATTTGTCCCCAATTCTAGTGTCGTGGCATATGGCTACGCGGAGATTTTCGTAGACAAGGCACAGGATGTCGTCCTAAAAATCGGTAGCGACGATGGAATTGTCGTGTGGGTAAACGGGGAGAAAGTGCACGCGAAAAACGTAGATCGCGGCATTAGAGTAGACCAAGATATCGCAAAAGCCCGTTTTGTTGCGGGAAAGAACAGTATTTTGGTAAAGGTCCTGCAACAAGGCGGATACTGGTGTTTTTGCGTGCGGCTGACTACCCCGGACGGAAAACCTTTGAAGTTTAAAGAGCACAAGGTTAACTCGTGGTAGCGCGCAAAAGCGCAGGATGGTTAGCGCAAGTGACGAGGATGGGTCCGGCTTTCGGCCATGCTTGTTTTTTGGTAATCGTCGTCGGATGGTGTGCAATGGGCGGTTGCCGCGCGGCGCTTGCCGCAGAACGCATCGGCGAGGAGGCTCTTGTCCCCCTGCACCCGCGGGCGGTGTATAGCAGGTGGGTCAATTTTCGCCCCGGCGATGGGGAGGTTGTACACCTAAATCCTCCGAGGTTTAGCTGGCGCTATTCGCCGGAGGGTTTTTCGGGCGACAATAGGTCCTTTGTGTTTCAAATCGCCCCGACGCCGGAGTTTAAGGATCCCGCGGTTAACGTGAGGACGAAGTTTAACTTCTACAATACCATTCCTGCGCTTCGTGGGAGAAAGAAATGGTATTGGCGCGTGGGCTACGACGTGGGGACGAACCAAGAGAAGTGGAGCAAAACGTTTTCGTTTACCATTGCCGACGACGCGATTGTTTGGGACCGCAGCGCGCTTGCCCCGGAGAAGCTTAAGCTTCACGAGCACCCGAGGATTTTGTTCACCAAGGAGACGCTGCCCGAAATTCGCAAGCTTGCGCAAACGAACGAGGCGTCGCACGCAGCGCTGGAATATATGCGGCGGGTGGCCGACGCTGCGTTGCGCTCGAGCTGGTGGCGAGACTTTCCGCAAAACGATCGCGAGCGCGCGCCCGTGCCGTATATCAAGATCGCTCACGACCTAGTGGTCGTGGCGTTTGTCTGGCTAATGACGGGCGAGGAGAAATATGCGGGTGTAAAAGAGCGCGCGGTAACGTTTGCCAGCTACCCCAAGGGCGGGCGGTCTTCGCCGGAGGGGGCTGGCGGAGAAAGCGCGGAGGATTCTACGCAAAACAACGAGTTTCTCGCGCTGCTTTTCGACTGGCTTTATCCCGTGTTAAGCGAAAAACAGCGCCAAATAATGGTTCGCTCCCTAGAGTGGCGCACGGATCACATCATCAACAACTTCGCCTGGCGGCGCCGAGGGCGGGTAACCGGCGCTTCGCTTTCCACGGAGTGCACAAGCCACGGCTTTGAGTCGAGCATGGACACGGCGCCCGCAGGCCTTGCCCTATATGAGCACAGCCCTGTGGGCCAGCAGTGCTTCGAGCTAATGCTTAACTATCTCATCGGCGTGACCAACGGCTTTGGGCCAGACGAGGCGTGGAACGAAGGCCCAGGCTATGGGACGTCGAAGTTAAAGTGGCTTATGCACGCCACGATTTACTACGATACCGCTCTGCCGCAGGCGCACCTTGGGCTAAACCCCTACTATCGCGCGGTGGGCGACTTTTTCTGCCGGATAACACCCGTGGGGCTGAAGCACAGCCCCTGGGGCAACGGCTCAGCGAGCGAGGGCTATTATCGTGGCAACAGGATAAACACGTTTCGCAAACTTGCGTTTTTGTGCGGCGAGGGGCGGTTTCTGCGCAACTGGCGCGAGTCTGGCGGGCGGCTGTTTAGCAAAAGCAGGCCGTGGATCGAGTACGTTCTGCCCTATTACTACAAAGAACCGCGCGAACAACTCGAGCGCGACACCGTGCGCCTCTTTCCGATCGCAGGGTGGGTAATGGCCGCCTCGCATCCACCTTCTTCGGCAAAAGACTTTTCCCGCGCGGTGGGCATTATCTTCCAGTCGCGCCCGCGGGGCGGATATAGCCACTCGTTTAACAGCGACAACTCGTTTCAAATCTACGCTTATGGCGAGCAGGTAAATCACGGTGGGGGAAGCACGGTAAACCGCGACGCGTATGCCTATCACACAATGAGCCACACCACAATACTTGTAGATGGCCTGGGCCAAGCCCAGCCTTCCGGCCCACCGCTATACCCATATTACTCGCGAATTGTGGGGTTTAAGCGTGGGAAAGACTACGTATATTTCGCCGGCGACGCGACCCCCGCCTATCCCCGCAAGCCCGGAAAATATGGCCGCTGGGGCTTGCCCTTGTCCGACATTTACCGTAAGCGCGCCGTGGGCCACCTGCGGCGCTTCGTGCGGCACGTGTTGTTTGTGAAAAACCGCTACTTTGTTGTCTTTGACGACCTTGCTGCGAGCAAACCGGCGACATTTACCTGGCTTTACCACATTCTTCCTGAAAAGCCGTTTGATTTCGACGAACCGTCATTCACAGTAACATACGGGGTGGGCAACGTGCGCGTTAAACTTCGACAAATTGCGTATCCGCAACAGCTTATTCTAGACGACAGGCGCGGGCTTGAGGCAATGGTTAACCCATTCACTGGTGAGGACTACCGAGAATATCGCAAGCCTGGGCCATTGCCCGCACATAATCTGTGGATTAGCAATAAAGCGCCAGCAGGGGAGTTTCACTTCCTCACCGTAGTGTATCCCTATCGCGCTTCGGAGGGAGAACCGAAGATTAGGCGTATAGACGACTGGACTGTCGAAGTAGATGGGGACGTGATTTCGTTTAACCCACAATACAAGGGGCCTGCGGATATTGTGGTAGACGTTCCCGCTTTTCGCCCAACGAGTTTACCACAGTAGCAGCGACGCGGCCTAGCACTGTGCGCAGGCGAAACGCGCAAAGTGCATCCCAACAGCGTGCAGTAGGCGTGGGCACTAAATGTCGACGAGCGCCTCGCCGAGCATACGCAAGAAGGTCCCCCACACTTGGTCTGGGTTTTCGGGATATTTGGGCGAGCCCTTCGTGCCCGTGCGGACAAACACAATATTCCAATCGGGGACGACGAAGCACTTGTTTTGGTTAAACCCGGAGGCGGCATATGTCGCGGGAGGCGCGCCGGGCCATTTCCGCGTGCCGTCATGCTTTGTACCGTTTACCCACCAGTTAAACCCATAAACTCCGCGGCCGTCGATACGCTCCTGCCTGGGGCTGATGGGCTGGAACGGTATGTTCGGGGGAACTTGAACCGCGGTAGCCTGGGCGACCCATTGCGCGCTGATGAGCTGCTTGCCCGCCCAATTGCCGCGGTTTAAATAAAGCAGGCCAAACCGCGCGAGCTCGCGCGCGGTAATCTCCATTCCCCCCGCGGCGTCGACGATCGGAATGCCGTCTACCTCGCCGATTGTCTTCCAGCGCCAAGCGCGTGGGTCCATGCCGATAGGGTCGGCGACTCTCCGGTTAAACAGCGCGTCAAGCGGCTCGCCGGCAATGCGCGTAAGCACTTTGCCGAACATGCGCATGGCGTCGTCCCAGTAGCGATACATTGTTCCCGGGGGAAACATAGGCGTGGTGGGCTTAAACGGCGTTTTGCTGCCGTCGAGGGGGTCGTCGCCGTAGCGCCCGCCCACGGCGTCATAGCCCGAGGTCATCGTGGCAAAGTGGCGCAGGGTAACGTTTGGATACTGCGCGGCAAGCTCGGGGAGGAAGTTTTTCGCCGGCGTGTCCAGCGTGCACTTGCCGTCCTCGATAAGCAGCCCGAGAACGGTGCTCGTAAAGCTTTTCGTGCACGACCAGACCGAATGCCGCACGTCAGTGCGCTCGCCGCTCCAAATGACATAGCCGTTGCGCACAAGAAGGGCTTCGTCAATGCCCCCGTTGTCTTTCAGCGCCTCGGCCAAGAACGCCAGGGCCTTGTTTAGCTTTGCCGGGTCCACGCCTTGAGACTGGGGTGTGGCCCTTGCCCAGTGCTTTCCAGGGAAGACCACCCTCTGCGCGGGAAAAGCCACCGAAGCCATGGCCATGCCCAAGCCCACAGCCAAGCCGACCGCTGCGCCGCTCATGGCCGCACCTCCGACGAGAGACGGTTTTGCGCCAGCCGCAGTTGTTTTGTCTTTGGACAGCCAAACGCGGGCAACCGTTGCCCAAGGCTACAATTCACCTCGCGCGCGGCTCGCTCCTTTTGCAGAAGGAGCGCGGGGGCAGTTGCAGAAATTGACCGCGCGAGTTTAGCGCAAAAAGCGTTGCGAGGAGAGGGAGCATGAGCGAAAACGGCGCGCGCATGTCGCGGCGACGGTTTCTCGGGAGCACCCTGAGCGTGGCGGCGCTCGCCGCGCTGGGCGAGCCTCTGGCCGAGGCTGCGAGCCCGAAGATCATCCGCCGCGGGGAAATGGTCTACCGCCGGCTGGGGCGCACCGAGCTGATGGTCTCCGAGCTGGGCATCGGGGGCAGCCCGAGCCCCGAGCCCGCTGTGTTCAGCGCCGCGCTGGACCGCGGGATTAACTACATGGACACCTCCGTAAACTACGGCAACGGCAACGGCGAGCGCCTCGTGGGCCGCGTCGTTAAGGGCCGCCGCGACAAGGTGCATATCTCGACGAAGTTCCCCTTGCGCCGGGTGGAGGACAATGTTACCCAGGGCATCATTACCGCTGCCGAGCAGGCCCTCCAGCGCCTGCAAACGGACTACATTGACATCTGGTGCATCCACGGGGTAACGGCAGCCGCGCCGTGCCTGCGCGACGAGGTACTCGAGGCGTTTGAAAAGCTCAAGCAGCAGGGCAAGATTCGCTTCGCCGGCGTCTCCTGCCATCGCGACCCGGCGAACGTCCTTCCCCCGATTATCGAAAGCGGGCGGTTTGACGTCGTGCTGCTTGCGTTTAACGTGTTTTCCGGAACGCGCGTGACCAAGGAAGACGTTGCCGCGGGAAAGGTTTACGACAACTGGCTTGAGGAGAGCGGGCTGCAGAAGGTTCTCGACTTGGCAAAGCAGCACGACGTCGGGCTGGTCGCCATGAAGACCATGGCCGGCGGGGCGCGCCAGAACTTGGCCAAGTTTCAAACGGGCAACACGACCCTCGCCCAGGCGAAGCTCAAGTGGGTGCTCAGCCACGACGCAGTGGCCTCGGCGCTCTCCGAGGTGCTCACGTTTCGCATCCTAGAGGAAAACCTCGGCGCTGTGGGCCAAACGCTCACCCCGCAGGACGAAGCCCTTTTGCGCGAGCACGTTGTCGCGCGCACGCGCGAAGTGTGCCGCTTTTGCGGCAGGTGCGCGACGGCATGCCCCGCGCGGCTGCCCATCCCCGAGATAATGCGCTGCCTCGTTTATTACGCTGAACACAAAAAGCGCAACAGAGCGCGCGCGTTATATCGCGCCGTGGCCAAGGGGTACGCTCCAGAGCTTTGCCGCGAATGCAATGCGTGCCTGCGCGCCTGCCCGCATGGGTTAGATGTGCGGCAAAGGCTGGCTCGGGCTCACGCGCTACTCGCCTAAGCGCGGCGTTGGGCTAAGCGGGTGCTTCGCCTGGGCTAAACGCCCAGCTTTATCTTGCTAAACTGCTCCACAAAGTGGTTCCAAGCATCGAGCCGCAGCGCCAGCTCCAGCGGAATGCGCACGCCAAACTCAAGCTTCGGCGAAGTGCGCGCGACGATTGTCTTCGTCCACTTCTCGGTAAGCTTTTGCTCGCGCACATCGGGCCGCACGAATAGGCTGACCACGCAGCGGATAACCACGCTGCGCCCAATCCCCTTCTGCGCCCCACGCGCGCGATAAAGCGGCCCGGGCTCTTCGGAGTACGTTAGCCGCAAAAACGTGACAAACCGCCGCGCTTGAGGATCGTCCCAGCCGTCTAAGTACGACAGCTCATAGCCCTGGGGGACAAGCGTGTTGTTGATAATAAACGAAAGCTCGCGCTGCACATCCGGCGCGCGCTCGGGGTTGGGCAGCGCGACCACCTCTACTACGACGGCCACCCGCCGCCGGAGCATGTTCCACAGCGCCCGCGCCGCACGCTCGGCCTCCGGCCGCTGGGGATAGTTGGCGATAATCGCCCGATAGTGCCGCTCGGCAAGCTGCACGTGCCCCTCGTCGCGCAGAGCGTTGGCCCACTGCAAAAGCCTCGCCGGCATCACCTCACGCGCGCGGCCCGCCGAAGGCGTGCGCGGGTAGCGCTGGAGCAGCTCGCGGAGCAGCTCCACGGCCTCGGCCGCCTGGCGCTGCTGGGCGAGCTCCTCCGCCGCGCCAAGGAGCACACGCGCGGCAAGCTGCGGAGCGATCCGTTGCGCCTGTTCGGGAGAGGTGTCGAGCAGCTCGAGCAGGGCGTCGGCCGCGGGGAGGTATTGCCCGCGCTCCGCCCAGCGCTCCACGGCGCGCCGCTTTAGCTCGTCCACCATCTGCTCCGCGCGCCGCGCCTGCGAGGTGTTGGGGAAGCGCTGGGCGACGCTTTGGCAGACTTGGGCGGCATCGGCGAACGCCCCGCGCCGCTGCAACTGCTCCGCCCAGGCGAGGTAGCAGCCGGGGAGATGCTCGCGCGCAATGTCGCAAAAAGGGCTTTTGGGATAGGCGGAAAGCAGCGTCTCCCAGCCCTCGACGGCGGCTTGATACGCACCAAGCTGCTCGGCGACTCGCGCCTGGATATACTGCTCTTTGCTCTCCAGGTAGCTGCGCAGCGCAACAACCCAGCCCAGCGCGCAGAACACCGCCGCCAGGCCAACGACGGCAGCCACGGCCCGGGCCATGCGGACAAGGCGCGCCCGCGTGGGAAGCTCGCCCTCCTCTTCGGCCGACGCTTGCTCGGGCAGGGTGGCGTCGATGTAGGGCTCGAGCGGCGGCGTGCGCAACGTGGCTAGGTCGATCGCCGGGACGACGATCGCTCGCGCGCAATGGGGGCAGTGGGTCCGCTGACCGGCTTGCTCATCAGCGGCGGCGAGCTCGCGGTCGCAATGCGGGCAATAAAAGCGAATGGCCATCGCAACAATAATTCACCACAAACGGCGGCAAGCCTTTTTCGCCGGCGCCCCGCTAGTAGCTAATGAGCTTTAGCGTAAACAGCCACTGATGCAGCCACGGCCGCGACCACGGCTGGCGAAAGGCATAGGCCATGGAGACGACCGACACGGCCAAGCAGACAAGGGCCAAAAACCGCGCCCCGCGGTCGTCGCCATATTGCTTTACCCCGAGCGGAGCGACAAGCAGCCACAACGGAATAAGCCAAAACATCCAGCGAAAGCCGTTGCACATTCCCCCATAGTTGTTCGTCGTCTTTACGTAAAACGCGGCAATGAGCACCGTAAGCACCGCGGCGAGCCAGTGAAGCAGCCCAAGCTCGCGAATGTACCCGCGGAAGTAGAGGATGACGCTGACGAGGCTAAACAAAAACAGCGGCGTTAGCGAAAACACCCCGTGGTGGCCAAAGAGCATGTGGAACAGATAGATGTGCTTCGGCTCGGAAATGGCGTCTATCCCCTTCGGCTCGTTCCAATAGCTGCCCTCGTAGTGGTAAAGCTCGGTATGCCGGTAAAGATATACCGGCAGAAACCCGCCCGTGGACAGATACTGCGTGACGAAAAACGCCACCGTGGGAACGGCTGCCGCGGGAACGAACCAAAGCAGGGTAGCCTTCGGCCGGCGCGAGAGAAGGTAGCCAAACAGGGCCAGAGCAAACAGGCCCGAGGGCTGCTCGTTGCACACGCAAAACGCGCTGAAAAACCCAGCAAGGGCATAGTGCCACCAACACTCCCCGCGCTCCGCTTCGCCCACCTCGCCCGCGCCGCCCCAGCGCTGGACGATTTGCCACACCGCCCAAAGCGCAAAAAACGCGCTCGCCGCGGCGATGGAGTGGTTGTTGAACGTTATCGTATACGACGTCAAATAAGTGCCAAACGCCGCGGCGACAAGCCAAAACGCCCGCCACCAGTAGTCCGCCACGTAGCGGTCTAAAAACCCCGCGTAAAGCCAGACCATCAGGCACAGGGGGAGTATATTGATCAAAAACAGCGTCAGGTGGACAACGCTGTCCGCGCGCTCGGGAAGCTTCCAGCCGAAAGCTTTCTTGACCAGCCAATATTCGCCCGCGACGATCGTCGGCAACAGCGCGGGCTTGCTTGAGTAAAAATGCCCCTCGCGCTTAACCTTGTCGATCGTCTGCCACGGCGCCTCGTCGATGATATATGTCCCTCGTTCGACGAGGCTCCACACCGTGTCCCAGCGCGAGCCATCGTTGACGGAGAGGATGGCCGGCGTGCGAATGAGATGACCGGTGAGCATGCCCCCCAGGGCAAACACGACAACCATAGCCAGGGGTCTAACGCTCTGCCCGGTAAGTCGCTGCTCCCCTGTCTGTTCGCTCATCGTTTGCATCCTCCCCAAGGGCTTTTGCGCGAAGCAGCCGAGCGGCAGGCCGCCACTGAGGACGGTGAGGCGGGCGCTAGCGACTGTCTCCCGGAGAGGGCTTGTCGCTGTCGCCCACGCGTTCGCTGATGGAAAACGGCCTTTTTTCGAGCGCGGCGCGCGCGGCGAAAAGCTCGGCCAAAAGACCCAGGGCGAAAAGCTGCAGCGCTGCGAGAAAGAACAGCGCACAAAGCACGGCCGCGCCCCAAACCGCCGCCTGGGGCAAGCCCGCAGCACAGGCCGCGGCCAGACTCACCGCGCCGGCCACGCCCAAGGCAAGGCAGGACAGCCCCAGGCCGCCGAACAAATGCAGCGGCCGCCAGGCGTAGGTTGTTAAAAATTTAACCGTGGCCAAGTCTAAAAGCCCGCGGACAAAGCGCCGCGCGCCATATTTGCTCTTGCCATACTTACGTGGGCGGTGGTGCACGGCAAGTTCGGCAATGGCAAACCCCTGCGCGGCAAGCAGCGCGGGGATAAACCTGTGCAGCTCGCCGTGGAGGGAAAGCGCGCGCGCCGCCTCGCGGCGATAGGCCTTTAGCCCGCAGTTATGGTCGTGCAGCGCCACACCGCACACGGCGCTTGTCGCCCAGTTAAACACCTTGCTCGGCCAAACCTTGTGCCAGGGGTCCTTCCGCTCGCGCTTCCACCCGTTTACTAGGTCAAATCCCTCGTCGAGCTTTGCCAAAAGGCGCGGGATCTCCGCCGGGTCGTCCTGCAGGTCGGCGTCTAGGGTTACCACCTGCGCGCCGCGCGCGGCGTCGAACCCCGCTTGGAGCGCCGCGGCCTTGCCGAAGTTTCGCCGAAAGCGAAGGCCACGCACCTCTGGGTGCCGAGCGGCGAGCGCGGCGATCGTCTCCCACGAGCCATCGCTGCTCCCGTCGTCGACGAAGATTAGCTCGAGCTTCAGCCCCTCGCTCCGAGCGACGCTGAGGATCTCTTCCGCGAGCTCCTCCAGGCTCTCCCGCTCGTTGTAAACGGGGACGACGACGCTCACGAGCTCCTCTTGCCCGCCACGTGGCTCCATATGCGCACTCCAGCGTAGCATGCTCCGGCGAAACACATTTCGCTAAGCACCCAGATAAAGCGCAGCAAAAGCGCGGCAAGTACCGCCTGCTCGTGGCCGAGGATTGGGGTGAGAGTCTCCATAAGCACCCATTCCCTAACCCCCAGGCCGCCGGGCATGAAGAAGATAATGAATCCCCCGACGATCGCCAAGGCCACCGTTCCCGTAAGCAGGGGCCAGGAGGCGAGGGAAAGGGGGGCGGGGCGAATGGCGTTTGCCGTGGCGAACAGGCTCAGGCCAAGCAGGGCCCAGGCGCCCAAGTTTAGCCCCACGCCCTTGGCCAGCGAGCGCCCGCTGCACGGCGGCGGCGCGGGCTGCCCCGCCCGCCGAAAGGGCTTTGTCGCCACCTGCGCCAGCCGCGCAAATACCGGCGGCAAAAGCCCCACCCAAAGCCCAAACGCCAACCCCGCGGCAATGCCGCATAGCGTCCAGCGCTGCCCCGTGGGCACGAGGAGGAAAATCCCCAGGGCAACGGCCGCCCCCACGGCCATCATCATCAGCGTTTCGCAAAACACCGACGCCGCCGTGGCCAGAACATTCGCCTGCGGCCCGGCGATCATCCCGCAGCGAATGGCCACCACCCAGGCCTTCCCCGGGGCGTACTTGCCCAGTTGGCTGACAAAATACGCAGCAAGCGTTCGCGCGCGCCCCGCGCGGCACCCCATATCGCGCAGGGCAAGCCACCAAAAGCTCCCGCACAGGCTCAGCCCCAAGCCATAGCTCAGCCCCGCCACGACGCACCAGCGCAGGCTAAAGTGAAAGCGAAACTCGCCCAGCTCGCCCCACAGCCGGCCCACATGCCGCCCCACGCCGTAGCAAACAACAGCGGCGACAGCGACCCACGCCAACCGCACAAGCCACCGTCGCCATGGTGCGCGGGAAGGGGCACTCGCTGGGGTAGGCTCCGCCTGTGTCGTCTCCGGTTGCGCCGCTGGCTCCTCTCCAGCCATGACGGCGACCATTCTGCCGCCCAGGCCAGCGCGGTGTCAACCGCGGGGCCGGGCGGCTCTTGCCCTATCCGCCAACCTAGCGTATTATTAATCACGGCGAAACCGGTGCCCCGGTGGTCTAGCTGGTTAGGACACTGCTCTTTCAAGGCAGTAGCACGGGTTCAAATCCCGTCCGGGGTACCAGACGGAAAAAAAATAAGCCCCGCGAAAAGGTCGCGGGGCCTTTTTCTTCCGCGCTAGCGCTGCCCCCGCGCGTGTCGCGGCAAGCGCCACCCTGCGAGAGACCCCCAAAGCTTTCTCTTCCGCGCCCCGCTCCGCTGACGCGGCACAGCCGAGTTTTCCGCGCTTTGGGCGCGAGGTTTTTCTCCTGCTCCCGCGGCCGGGACAAAGGACGGTCAACCGCCACGCAGAAACCGTATTTGAACACACTCGGAAGGCGAGGGGGAGAGGGGTGCAGAGCACGAGAATCGCCCGAGCGCTTGCCTTGGCGGCGTTGGCCCTTGCTCCGCCCGTGCTTGCCGCGGTGGCCCTGTCCGGGGAGTGGATCGTCGTCTCCGGCAGCGGCAACACCTTAGACGACTTGGCCGCGCAAGTCGGCGACGAGAAAATCGTGCGCAGCGAGCCGGCGTTGGGCATTACCCGCCTCGGGCGCAGCCTGAAGGTTGCGGGCGAGCTGGTTATGTCTGGAGGCGCAGAGGCCGAGGGCCTGTTTCGCTACGACCGGCTGGTGGAAATGGACATTTCTCAGTGCGGCCAGGCGCGCATCGAGGTTCTCGGCGCGCAGGAAAATGGCGGCCGCGCGGCAACGCTCGTTCTTTCGCGCACCAAGCTCAGCGCCTTCCACCCGGAGAAGGACCTCGACGAGTGCAAAGAGTCAAACGTGCTCTCCGTGCGCGGGGTCCTGCGCATGAAAGACAGCCTGGTCATCGGCAATATCAACTGCCAGGCCAGCGACGGCGCGCACGTGGAGATCGAACGCTCGACGATCTCGTTTTGCCGAAACTACGCGCTAAGCCTCGCCCGCGTGCGGGCAAGCGACATTTTGCTGCGCGAAAGCTCGTTTTTGGACAGCGCAATGTATGGCCTGAAGATCGGGCCGGTGGAGGGGACCCTGCGCATTTGGCGGTGCACCGTGCGCGGGCTGGCGGCCGACGTTTACGTTTGCGACAAAGCCGACGTTGAGCTAATCGACTGCGATGTAAAAACGATCCGCTTTGCCGGCCGTGCGGGCCGCGTGTGGCGCAAGTGGACGGTAACCGTGCACGCGGGGGCGCCTGGGCTGCGCGTGGTCGCGCGCAGCGAGCCTGAGGCGGGCCTGCGCGAGACGGTGCGCGCGAGGACGGGCAGCGACGGCTCCTGCCGCGTCGTCCTCGCCGAATACTTGGCGACCCCGGGGCGCAGCGAGCCTGAGCCGGGGGAAAACATGCTTACGCCGCACACGATCACCGTGCTCTCCGCCGACGGCCGCCGTGCGCTGTGGCGGATAAGCAACTATCGCGTGTTTATGCCTGACCAGGAGGTTGTGCTTAAGTGAGCTGGCGCTGGGCAGGATATCTCGCGCTTGCAGCGGCGCTTGTTTTCGGCGCGCTGCTCTATAACTCGGCCAAGCGGCCGGCACAGGTGAGGCGCGTGGAGCTTGACCCGCAAGTGGCCACGAGCCGCGGCCCGCACGACCACGAGAAGCTGGGCACCGCCTGCCTGTGCGACCCGGAGGCCGAGATTAAGCAGGCGCTAAGGGACCGCGCCGATTACGCCGCCACGCACATCGAGCTGGGCAACCGCTTCCGCGCGCGGGGGCACTACGAGCTTGCCGTAGAGCGCTACAAGCGGGCGCTTGAGCTAGAGCCGGCGAATGCCGAGGCGTTGTTTGGGCTGGGGCTGTGCTATGCCAGCCTGCGGCGCTATGCCCAGGCGCGCGAGGCCCTGGAGCGCGCCGCCGAGGCCGACCGGCTGTTCGTTAACCCATACATCACGCTCGGCTTGCTCGACTATCGCGAGGGCAAGTTTGCCCAGGCGGAGAAGCGTTGGAGGGCCGCCCTGCGGCTCGACCCGAAAGACGAATACGCCCAAATGCTCTTGGACAGCCTACCCACGGTTAAGCGCTTGTCCGCAGGCGGAGGCGAAAAGACAGCGTCGTGACGCGATCACAGCTTAAGCGGACATATAACATTCTCCTCGTCGTCGCCCTGGGCGTGGGCTTTGCCCTGGGCTATGGGCTAAAGTCAGGCGCGCCCGTTCGCCCGGGAGCGGAGCAGCGCCCCGCACACCGTGCCTACGACGCCGAGTTCCCCGGCTGCCGCAGCACATACCTCAAGCTCAAAGCGGCTTATACCCGCGGGCCGTTTCGCAGGGTGGATTTCAGCGACGTGCTCCCGCTAATCGAGGAGGCCATTGCCCAAAACCCCGACTATCTGCCGTTTTACACGCTTAAAGCGAAGATTCTCGAGGAGTGGTATACCCGCGCCAAAGCCCACGACATCGGCCGCGACGCCCTGAAGGCGATCGCCCGGCAGCTTGCCCTGCCCGCTTTGACATCCGCCTCGGAGCTCGCCGAGCACTGCCGCCGCGCGGCGATCGATGTCTGGACGGAGATGACCGCCTCGCGCCTGTGCCGCGATGTGCGCCGCTATGGCGATCAATGGGCGACAATATGCGAGCAGCACCTAAACGCCCTGCGCGGCGAGCGCGCGTTTCGCCCGCCGCTGGACGAGGAGGGGCACGTTGACCTTACCCTGGCCTTCGACCGCTGGGCGATAACGCGCGACCACGACCGCTACGTAAACAACTTGAGCGCGTTGGAGACAGGCCTGACGTTCGAGGAAAAGCACATGCCCGATGTCCTCTATTGCCCGCAGCACCCCGAGGTAAGCTTTATCTTTCCCTGTCTTCCCCATCTGCCCGCCTCCGGCGGCCGCACGGTGCGCGAGGATATCGAGTTTTTCTGCACCGCCTTTGCCGTGGACAAACAAACCCTGGACATCCCCGACCGCCGCGCCTCCGCCGTCCACCTGCTGTGCTTTAACGTTACCGCAGACCTCCGTCCCGTGCGCGCCGCAGTGCACCTGGAATATGCCGACGGCACGGCGCAGACCGTGCCCATCGTCGTTGGCCCGTGGCGGCAAAACCCAACGCTTTTGCGCGACATTGCCGCTCGCCGGCAGCTCGACGCCGCCTATCGCGACACCGAATATCACATGTGCAACGGCGAGGAGGTGGAGATGACCACCGCGCCAATGTACCTCTATCACGTAACAGTGCCCGCCCAGGCAAGCAAAGACTTAGACAAAATAAGCTTTCCCCGCTACGACCCGACGATGGTTGGGCTGGAAGACCCGGGGATTGCCGACGTGCGCATCGTGGCGGTTACCGTACGATGAGCAACAAGACAAAGCCCAGGAGGCCGCGCGCCCCGTGGTTTACGGTAAGCAGGCTGAGGTTTGCCGTGCAGGGGGCCATGTTCTTCGCGCTCGTTTATTTAGGCTTGTTCGGCGTGCGCCGACTGACCGTCGCCGGCTACGAGCCCTCGCTCCCCACGCTCTCCTGCGAGTACGGCAAGGCGATCGCTAAGTGCTTTATGTACGACCTGCAATACATCCTCGCCCGCGGGGCGGAGAACTACTATCGCCAGCTAATCGAGCCCCTGCTCTTTTTCCTCGGCCTGGGGCTTTTGCTCGGGCGCGCCTGGTGCGGCTGGATCTGCCCGCTGGGCTTTCTGCAGGACGTTATCACGCGCTTGCGCCTGGCGCTGCGCCTGCCGCGCGCATATACGAGCGAGAGGCTGCGGCGCGCGCTGCGCTGGGTGGGCGTGGGGCTGTTGCTTCTTGCCGTTGTCTTGTCGCTGCTCATCGGCTGGCCCTCGAGCAAGCTCTATTCCCAAAGCACAACGCTTTTCCGCCCCTATTGCCAGCTTTGCCCGGCGCGCCAGCTTATCCCCCTGCTCGAGGGAAACACGGAGGAGTTCTTGAGCATCGACCGCTATAACGCGGTAACGCTGACGATGAGCGCCCTGGGCATTGCCGCGCTTTTGGCGTTTTTGGCCGGCGCAGCGGCCGTGCGCCAGTTCTGGTGTCGGCTCTGCCCCCTGGGGTTGCTTATGGACCTCGTCCGGCTAAACCGCTGGTCGGTGCTCTGTCTCACGAAAGACGTCGACCGCTGCACGCACTGCGGAGCGTGCGCCCGCGTCTGCCCCGTGGACATCGAGCAGGTATACCTCGAGCGCCAGGCAGAGGACGTAACCGATCCCGCGTGTCACCTCTGCCTGCGCTGCGTAGAG
>CAZMGT010000017.1:31994-57888 GCA_964565895.1 uncultured Armatimonadia bacterium | reverse complement strand
GCGAAAACGTGACCACCCACCGAGCTACCGGCGAAGGCAACGCGACGATTATCGGCAACTACAACATGTTCATGGCCTATACCCACGTGGGCCACGACTGCCGCTTCGGCGACCACATCGTCCTCCCCAACTACAGCGCCGTCGCCGGCCACGTCGTCGTCGAGGACTACGTTACGTTCGGGGCCATCGTCGGCGTCCATCAGTTCGTCCGCGTGGGCAAGCTGTCCATGATCGGCGGCTACTCGAAGGTCGTCCAAGACGTCCCGCCGTTCATGCTTGTTGACGGCCGCACGGCCGAGGTCAAAGGGCCTAACGTAATCGGCCTCCGCCGGGCCAATGTCTCGCCCGAGGCGCGCAACGCAATTAAAATGGCTTATCGCATCCTCTACCGCTCGCGGCTGAACACGACCCAGGCCCTGGAGCGTATCGAGCGCGAGGTTACCCAGTTCGAGGAGATCAAGTACCTCGTGCGCTTTCTGCGCGAGGTGCGCCAGGGGAGCAAGGGGCGCGCCCTAGACCCCGGCGGAGCGCAGCAGTCCGTGCTCATCCACCACCCCTCGACCCAGGCCTAAACTCGCCGCGCCTTTCCCTGGGGCGATGACGCCGATGCCCGACAGCCGCCAACGCGTCCTCCTTGTCGCCGGCGAGGCCTCGGGCGACCTCCACGGTGCGCGCCTCGTCCGGCAGTTGCGCGCCGCGCGGCCCGAGCTGCGCATCCAGGCCGTGGGCGCCCGCCGCCTGCGCGAAGCCGGCGCGGAGATCCTTTGCGACTGCTCTCGCTTCTCCGCCCTCGGTGTTTACGAGGCGCTCAAGCGCGTCCCCCGCCTGTTGCTTGTCCTCCGCCGCCTGCGCGCGCTGCTTGCCAGCGACCCCCCGGACCTTCTCGTGCTCATCGACTTCGGCGCGTTTAACATGCGCCTGTTACGCTTCGCCCACGAGCGCGGGATAAAAACGCTTTATTACATTCCCCCCGGCTGCTGGGTCAAGCGCATGGTCTCAGCGACGCGCCGCGTGGCCGCGCTCGCCGACTATATCGCCACGCCCTTCCCCTGGTCGGAGCGGCTGCTGCGCGAGGCGGGCGGCCGGGCGAAGTTCGTGGGCCACCCCCTGCTCGACCTGCTCGAGGAGCTGCCTCCAGCGGAGGAGCCCCCGCCGGGCGAGGAGAGCCCCATCGTCGCCTTGCTTCCCGGGAGCAGAGACGCCGAGGTGCGCCACATCCTCCCCCTTATCGCGCGCGCCCTGCGCCTTGTCCTGCGCCGGCATCCGAAGCTCCGGCCGGTGGTCTCCTGCGCCCCGACGATCGCCCGCCCGTACTTGGAGCACCAGGTGCGCCGCTGGCTGCCCGAGGCGGAAATTACCGAGGACACCTATCGCCTTCTGCGCGGGGCGCGCGTGGGGGTAATCGCCTCGGGCTCGGCGACGCTCGAGGCGGCAATTGTCGGCCTGCCCATGGTCGTCGTCTACGCCGGCTCGTGGGTCTCCTGGATTCAATATCTGCTTTTCGTACGCGGCCGGATAAAGTACATTGCTTTGCCGAACATTCTCGCGGATCGCGAGCTCGTGCCCGAGCGCTACGGCGAGCGGGGGTCGCCGGAGGAGATCGCCGCGGAAGTTACGCGGCTTATTGAGGATCGCTCAGCCCGCGATACAATGAAGGGCGAGCTTAAGCGGGTGGTGAGCGAGCTCGGGACGCCAGGGGCGGCGCGGCGCACGGCCGAGCTTGCCCTGGCCCTGCTCGAGGGGCGGGGCGGGCCCGCGGAGAGTGCTGATGCAATTGCTCTATAACCTGGCCATCGCGTTTTCCTTTCCGCTGCTCCTCGCGGCATACATCTACCGCCTGACGTTCGGCGGCAAGAGCGCGCGCGGGCTGCTCGAGCGCTTCGGCTTCCTCCCCCGGGCTACGCGCGCCGCCCTGGCCAAGCTCCGCGGCAAGCCCCTCGTTTGGGTCCACGCCGTTTCCGTGGGCGAGGTCGCCGCGGCCCAGCCCATCGTGCGCGCCCTGCACGAGCTCTCCCCCGAGGCCAACGTCGTCCTCTCCGTAACCACCCCCACGGGCCGCGCCGAGGCCGAGCGCCGCCTGCCCGAGTGCCACGCCCTGTTTTACCTCCCCCTCGACCTCCCCTCGTGCGTGCGCCGCACGATCGCCGCCGTCCAGCCCGACGTCCTGGCCATTTTGGAGACCGAGCTCTGGCCCAATCTCACCGCCGAGGTCCGCCGCTTTGGCGCGCCCGTTATCCTCGTCAACGGGCGAATATCGGACCACGCGTTTAGCCGCGCGCGCCACTTCCGCAGCCTCTATGAGTGGGTGTTTTCTAACTTCCGCGAGGTGGGCGTTCAGACGGAGCTCGACGCCCAGCGCGTGCAAGCCCTGGGGGCCGACCCAGAGCGCGTGCGCATCCTGGGCAACTCTAAGTTCGACGAGCCCATGCCCCAGGTCACCGCCGAGGAAGCCCTTCATATCAGGCGCGAGCTGGGCTTTGCCCCGGAGGACGAGTTGATCATCTGCGGCTCTACCGGGCCGGGCGAGGAGGAGATCTTACTCGAGGCGTTTGGCATCGTACGCCGCGAGCGCCCCCGCGCGCAGTTGCTCATCGCCCCGCGGCAGATCGAGCGCGGGGAGGAGATCGCCCAGCTCGCCCGCGCGCGGGGCTATACCGCGGCCCTGCGCTCGCAAGGAGCCGTTCCCCCCGCCGACGGCCCGCGGGTGTTTGTGCTGAACACAATGGGCGAGCTGCCTCGGGTTTATTCCATCGCTTCCGTGGCCTTTGTCGGGCGCAGCCTCGTCCCCCTGGGCGGGGGAAACATCCTCCAGCCCCTGGCCTTCGGCAAACCCGTGCTCTTCGGCCCGCACATGGAGAACTTTCGCGACTACGCCCGCCTGGCGCTCGACGCCGGCGTGGGCTTTCAGGTCTCGCGCGCCGAGGAGCTTGCCCAAACGGTCTCCCGCCTGCTCTCCGCGCCCGACGAGCGCCAGGCCATCGCCCAGCGCGCAGCGCGCCTGCTTGAGGCAAACCGCGGCGCGAGCCGCGCCTATGCCCAAATGATCGTGCACGCCCTGGAGGACCGCCGCCCGTGCGCTCGCACAAACGAACAATCGAGCAGCGCTGGGTAGACTTGGTGTGCGGCGAGCCGCGCACGCTTGCCGCGCGCGCCGCGCTCCTCGGCCTGCGCCTGCTCTCCCTGCCCTACCTTGTCGGGCTAAAGGCCAATTTGGGGCTATACCGCGCGGGCCTGTTGCGTCGCGAGCACATGCCCTGCCCGGTGATCAGCGTGGGCAACCTTACCCTCGGGGGAACGGGGAAAACCTCCCTTTGCGCGACGATCGCCCGCTACATCTCCGACGCCGGCGTCCCCGCGGCGATCTTGCTCCGCGGCTATCGCCGCCCGAGCCGCGAGCCCATCGTCGTCGTCTCTGACTGCCAGGGCGAGATACGCGCGGGCTATGCCGAAGCGGGCGACGAGGCGCTTATGCTCGCCCGCCAGCTCCCTGGGGTGGCCGTTGTCGTGGGCAAAAACCGCGTGGCCACCGGCCGCCTCGCTTGCGCCGAGCTCGGCGCCAAAGCGCTTATCCTCGACGACGGCCTGTCTTACTTCCGCATGGAGCGCAACTTGGAGATCGTGCTCATCGACGCCACCCGGCCCCAGGACCTGCGCCGTCTTTTCCCCGCGGGAATGCTGCGCGAGCCCCTGTCGCATCTGCGCCGCGCGCACCTCGTGTGCCTCTCGCACACGGCCCTTGCGCCCGAGGAGGACGTGAGCCGAATAATCACCGAGGTTCGCGTGCATACCATGCGCCCCATCATCCAAGGGACGCACCGGCCGACCTATGTCCGCCGCCTGGGGAGCGCCGAGCGCCAGCCGCCCACGGCAATTGCCGGGCGCAAGCTCCTCTGCCTGTGCGGCATCGGCAACCCCGCCGCGTTTCAGCGCACGGTGGAGCGCCTCGGGGCGCAGGTTGTCGGCTCGTGGCAGCTCCCCGACCACGGGCCGCTCGACGCCGCGGGGTTCCACAGCGTGCTCCAGGCCGCCGAGCAAGCCGAGGCAGAGGACATTATCACCACGGAGAAGGACGCCGTGCGCCTCGAGGCCATTCCCGGAACGGGCAGGCTCCTCGTCCTCGGCGTGCGCTTCACCCTCACCTCGGGCGCCGCGGAGCTGTACAAACGCCTCGAGGAACTTATCGTCTCCTCTTAGCCTGGCCGAAAAACAGGGGGACGGGTGACCCGCCTGCGGCGGCGCGTTAGCGCCCGCGCCCAATGCGCACATAGGGCGGCTCCTCCGGGGGCTCCACGCCCAGCGAGCGCAAAATAGCCTTTGCCGCAAACTCGTCGGTAACCAAGTCGGTCACCAAGCCGCAGCGCACCGCGCCGGCGATCGCCTGCGCCTTGTCGCTCGATGCCGCACAGGCGAGCACGTGCCGCTCCGGGTCGGCGCTGATCGTCGCAATGCGCTCCAGCTCGATCCCCAAGGCGCGCTGGTTGACGATCTCCGCGGTCTCCGAGCGCAAGCCGGGGTAGCAGCCGAAAAAGCGGCAGGCAATGTCGCCGTGGAACCCGTCGGCGCGAAGCTGCTCCAGCTCCTCCAGGGTGACATATGGGCGCGCGGAGAGCCACTCCGCGACATAGGCCTCGCTCGCCGAGCCAATGCCCAAAATGGCAATGCGCACCTGCTCGGCCAGGCCCCCGGGGCCGAGGATCTCGCGGTAGCTGGGGTCTGTTGCGACAAACTTGCGAATAACGGCCGCCTCGTCGGGGGAAAACTCCGTGGTAATCGCCGCGGGGACAGTTAACGGCATGGGGTCGTGCTGCCCGCCGAACTGCCGGGTGAGCATTTTCGCCAACGTATTGGCGTCGTCGCCCGCTTGGGGAAAAACCGCCGTCGTCGGCGTGCCCCCAATGAGCGGGAGGACAACGAGCCGGGGCACGCGCAAGCTCTGGCTACACGCGGCAAGCGCCGCCAACGTCCGCCCCCAGAGAATGCCCAGATAAATATACTTCGACCTGCTCGAGCGCGAGCGGGCAACAACCCGCGAGACGAGCTCGGCGAGCCTGCGCGCCCCCGCGGCGCCAACCAGCCGGCGCGAACGCTCGGGGTTCTCCTCCGCGCCCCCGGGAACCACCGCGAGCCAGCGCAGGCGCGAGCGCGACTTGCCCTCGGCAACCTCCCGCGCAAACGCCGCCTTGAGCGCCTCGCCGTGCCGCGGCAAAACGGCGAAGTGCTCCGAGAGCACGGGCAGATACGTCTGCTCCACATCCTCGGAGAGCACGGGCGCGGCGTGCACAAGCCAGCGCTCCTGCATCGCCTCGCGCAGCCAACGCGAAACCGTCGCCTGCGAGACGCCCATGGCCTCGGCGATCTGCGGCTGGTTGAAACCCTGGCAGTGATACATTGCGGCGAGCAGGGCGTTGCGCTTTTTCTCGTTGTGCTCGAGCTCCTCGCGAAAGCGATTTCGGGCGGCCTCGTTCTCCGCGTGCGTGTCTTGCATTCTTTCTCTCCAAATCTTGGCGAATATTCACTCGACTAAATTATGCCCGCGCGGCGCCAATAGTATGCACCCCCAAACTGCCCTGTCAACCGCGCCGGCAAGCGCGGCGCGCGCCCTTCTCCTCGCTCTCGCTCAAAATTCTCCCGCGGCGCGCGCTGTAACCCAGGACTCGCCGCGAAAGAGCAGCGAGGCGCTTCCCGTTATTCTCGGTCGCCCTCCGACGATCTCGCAGGGCACTGTTTCCGCCCAGGCAACACCCTCCGCAGACACCGCGCAGCGGAAGATCATCGTCCGCCGCGTCAGCGCGTCCGTGCCCAGGCCGACGAAGTTGCCCAGGCTATAGACGACCACCCCTCGGCCGATCCGCTCCACAGGCTGCAGGCAGTGCGGGTGGTGCCCTAGGACGACCGTTGCGCCGGCTGCGATGCACGCTTGAGCGAGAGCGCGCTGGTACTCCGTGGGCTTCTGCTGTCGCTCCACACCCCAGTGCAGCGAAACGACGACGACGTCGGCCCGGCGCTTCGCGGAAGCGACCGCCTCAAGCAGCGGATCGTCGCGCAAGACCGCCCTGGCGTGGGGGAAGATCCCCGGCGCGCGCGGCCCCGCCGCAAAAGATGAGGGAACGATCGCGCTGCACGCCAAAAACGCCACGCGCAGGCCCCGGCGCTCGACGATCGCCGGTGCGCGCGCCTGAGCCGCGTTGGCTCCCGCGCCTACTGCGGCGACTCCCGCTGCGCGCAGGTGGTGCAGGGTGTCCAGCAGCCCCGCGGCGCAGAAGTCCATGGCATGGTTGTTGGCCAGGGAGACGACGTCGATTCCCGCCTTGGCCAATTGCTCCGCGGCCTGCGGCGGCGCGCGAAAGACAAACTCCCTCCCCGCGCGAACGTCCTCCCAGCTCTTCGCCGGCGTCGTTTGCCTGTGCCTGGTAATGGCGCATTCTAGGTTAGCAAAGGCAATGTCCGCCTCGCGCAGTACGTCGGCGACGGCGGCAAACGGCTCGCGCGTCGTTCCCAAGCGCACGTCGCCCACCGCGGCAAGCGTTGCCGTGCGCAGGGCGGGCAGCCGCGGCCGCGGGCTGGGGCGAGCGGGGGCAAGCCGCGCGTGCAGCTCCACAAGGTGCGCGCCTGCCCCAGCGAGCCTGCGCTCGACGGCGCGGTGCCCGCTAAGCTCAAGGCGCAGCACGCCCGCTTGGCCTTCGCCCAGCTTGGCGCAGAACTCCAGCGGGGCAGACCCCAGCGGCCGGGCGAGAGTCTCGCCGGGCGGGGCGTAGAAAACGCGCGCCCCCGCGGGCTTGCTAAACACGCGGACAACGACCCCCCGCGCCCGCTGTCCCGGCAAAAGCGCCAGCGCAAAAACGGAGCAGAGCATCGCCACGAAAACGGCAATCTGTCGCGCGCTGCCCATGATCGCGTTAACGTGCCGCCCGCGAAAAGCAACTTTGCCCGCGCGGCAGCCGTTCGCCCGCGCGCATGTTCTCGCCCCTGGCCTATGCTCCTGCCCTTGGCCTTCGCTCGGGCCGGTGCGGTTTGCTTGTCTCTGCCGGCCTGGGGGCGTAGGGATGGCCGAGCTGAACATCGAATCTTCTCCTGCGTCAAATGTTCCCAGTGGGAGCGCCAACGAGAAGGAGGTTGGGCTATGAGCCGGCGCGCAGCGCGTATTGTTGCCGTGGCCCTTGCCTTTGCGGCCGCGGGATTGGCCCTGGCCCTTGCCCTCGCCGCCGACGAGCAGGCGATGGACCAGCGGCTGAAAGAGGTTGACCCGTTGCTTCGCGAGCTGGAGAAGACATCGCGCCAGTTTCACAACGTCCCCCGCGAGCACGGGCAGTTCTTGCGTATGCTCGTTGAGATGAGCGGGGCGAAAAACGCCCTTGAGGTGGGCACGTCGAACGGCTACTCGGGAATCTGGATCGGCCTTGGGCTGGAGAAGACCGGCGGCAAGCTAACGACTATCGAGATCGTCCCGGAGATCGCCGCCAAGGCGCGCGAGAACTTCAAAAAGGCGGGGATGGATGACATCATCACGTGCATCACCGGCGATGCCCTGAAGGTCATTCCCACGCTCGACGAGGAGTTTGACTTTGTCTTTTTAGATGCCGTCAAGAGCGACTACTGGCGATACTTCGAGCTCGTCCGCCCCAAGCTCAAGGATGGCGCGGTACTCGCCGCGCACAACGCCGTTTCCATGCGCCGGGCGATGAGCAAATACTTCGAGATCGTTCAAAACAGCCCGGACATGATCACCACGGTCGTGGCCATCGAGCCGCGCGACGGCATTGCCGTGACCTACGTGCGCAAGGTGCCCGAAAAGTAGCGGGGAAAGCTGCGCGCAAGACGAGCAGCGCTCGCAGGGGGCCGCGGCGGCCTGCTGTAAAACGTCGTCAGCTCAGCCCCACTTCGGCGGCCAGGTCCAGCGCGGCGTCGAGCACGTCCTCCACGCCCACGCGCTCGATAAGCGAGGAGTCGTGGTGCCGAAACCGCCGCGGCCGGTCATCGTCCCCAAGCGGCGAGACCACGCGGTGGGGCACGCCATAGGGGCCTTGCGTCTGCGGATCGGTAGGCCCGAACACACCGACCACGGGCACGCCCAGGGCGCAGGCGATGTGCAGCGAGCCCGTGTCGCCGGCGAGGAACATGCGCAGGGGCTCCATGAGCGCGGCCATCTCGCGCATCGTCGTCCGCGGGATGGCCAACGCCCCCTCGCCCGCTGCGCAAAGCGCCCTGTCGCGCAGCTCCTCCTCCCCCGGCCCCCAGCAGACGACCGTGCGCGTGCCCAGCCGCCGCGCAAGCTCCGCGGCAACTGCCCCATAGCGCTCCGCCGGCCAGCGCTTGGAGTTCCACGCCGCTCCAGGACAAACACCCACCAGGCGCTCGTGCGGGCTCACCCCCGCCTGGGAATACCACTCGCGCGCCCACGCCCGCTCCTCGTCGGCTAGCGGAAGATAAAGCCGGCACAGCTCGCGCGGCGCGCCGAGGACCTCCTCCACCAGGCGATAGGCGGTCTCTACAGCGTGCCCGCGGCTGTCTACCGGGACGCGCTCGTTGGCGAACAGCCACAGCGGCCAGTCGCGCGAGCGACCCGGCCGCCGCGCCCAGGCCACCCGCCGCGGGGCCCCGCTTAGGCGCAAAACAAACCCGCTTTTGATCATCCCGTGCGCGTCAATGGCGATGTCGTAGCGCTGCGCGCGCAGCTCGCGCCGCACGGCGCGCATCTGGCGCACCTTGCCCAGCGTGGGAAACCCGCGGTTCCACTGGCGCACGGGAATGCGGTGCACGACGTCGATATACGGGTTGTGCTCGAGCAGCGAGGCAAAGCGCACGTCAACGGCCCAGCCGAGGAAGCAATCCGGCTGCGCGGCCTTTGTCCCGCGCGCGAGCGGCAGGGCGTGGAGGATATCCCCCAGCGAGCTAAGCTTGACGATCAGCACCCGAAGGCCGCCCAACCTCGCTTGCCCCTTCGCGCAGGCGCTCGATGATCTCTCGCGTGGCGTGGTTCTTGTCGTCGCCCACTATTACGCACTTGCCCCCCACGCGCTTCACCGTCTCCCGCTCGGGCACCGTCTCCGGCGTATAGTCCGTGCCCTTGGCGTGATAATGCGGGCAAATGGCCTCGATTACGTGATCCGCCGTGTCCCCGGAAAACGCGAAAACGTAGTCTACGCAGTCTAGCGAGGCGAGGATCTCCATCCGCTCGTCGATCGGCGTAATCGGCCGCCCCTCGCCCTTTAGCCGACGCACCGACTCGTCGTCGTTTACGGCAACCATGAGCACGTCGCCGAGCTTTGCCGCCGCGCAAAGGTAGCGCACGTGGCCCACGTGCAGCAGGTCGAAAATGCCGTTGGCTAAAACGATCGTTTTTCCCGCCTGGCGCAGGCGCTCGGCGATGCGCGCCACCTCCTCGAGCGTGCGCACCTTCGCCGGCCGCCCGCCCTCTGCGGCAATGGCCACGGCCAGCTCGTCGGTGCTCACCGTCGCCGTGCCCACCTTCATGACCACCAGCCCCGCGGCATAGTTCGCCAGCCGCGCCGCCTCATAGGGCGTCGCCCCGGCGGCCAGGGCGAGCACCGACGCGGCGATTACCGTATCCCCCGCGCCGGTAACGTCGGCCACCTCGTCGCTGCCGTAAATGCCGATGAAATGCTCGGCCTCGGGCAAAAACAGGGCCATCCCCTCGCGCCCCCGGGTAATCAGCACGCACTCGTGCTCGCCCTCGCGCAGCAGCTTGCGCCCCGCCTCGCGCACATCGGCCTCCGTCTCCAAGGCAAAGCCCACGGCAAGCTGCGCCTCCTCGAGGTTCGGGGTAATGAGCGTCGCTTTGCGGTAGTCGTTAACGTTAAACCGCGAGTCAATGCCAAACACCGCGCGCCGTTGTTCGGCGAGGCGGTTGACCTCCGCGCGGACCTCGGGCGAGATCACCCCAATGCCATAGTCGGAAACGATCACCGCGTCCGCCTCGTCGACCCGCCGGCGCAGGCGGGCGCAGATCTCGCGCGCCACTGGCTCGCCGTAGTTCGTTCTTCGCCCGCGGTCGATGCGAATTACCTGCTGCTTGGTCGTCGCCTGGCTGCCCGCGAGGATCCTCGTCGCCGCGGGGGTGGACACACCGGGGAGAAGGAGGACATCGGCAATGTCAACGCCGTGCTCGGAGAACCAGCCGAGGAGCCTGTGCCCCAGCTCGTCGTCGCCCAGCGCGCACACACAGGCCACCTGTGCCCCGAGGGCAACGAGGTTCTGCACGGCGTTCCCCCCGCACCCCGGGGTGACCCGGCTCTCCTGCCTGTCGAGCACGAGCACGGGGGCCTCGCGCGAAATGCGCGTCGTCTGGCCGTAGATATATTCGTCGGCGAGAACATCGCCGACAACGACGACGCGCCGGCCGTGCATCTGCTCAAGCAGCGAGAGCAGCCTGCGGTGCAGCTCGACCTCGGGCAGGGCGCACTCCTCCTCCGGCGTGGTCTGCCGAATTGTAACCATCCGCCGCGCCGTTTGTCTACGCGGGGCCGCGCGCGTGGCTAAGCGCTGGGCAGCGGCCGCTCGCGCGCGGGTGGCGCAGGGCGCCGAACAGGCCTCTTGCCGCACGAGCAGCGCAAGCTCTCCGACAAAGCGCCGCGCCGGAGACGTGTGCGCCGGGGGCAGGAGGCGGTTGGAAATTGGCCGGAGCAAAGGGGAATAGCTTTGCCACGCAGAACAAGCTGCTGACAATTCGCGTGGGGACGAGCCGCCCGGCGCGGGAGCCCCTATGGCGTTGTACGCGAGGTGAACGCTATGCACAGACTGCCGAGCAGGCGCGTAGCGGCGATTATCGCCCTGGGCGTGGTCCTGTTAATCGTCGCCGTGGGGCAGGCGCAGGAGCCCGCCCCGAGCTCCGAGGCGGTCGTTGTTGAGCGCCCCAAGCCCTCGCTCGACGTGGCCTTTGTCGTCGCCCCGCGCACCGGCGTGGCACCGAAGATCGACGGCGCCGTGGCCGAGCGCGTGTGGAAGCGCGTGTTGCACCTCGGGCCGTTTATCGACATCAACGGGCGCGAGCGCGCGCGCCTAGACACGCGCGTCTCCGTAACCTACGACGCGGAGAACCTATACATCGCCTTTCAGTGCCGCGAAGACGAGCCGGAGAACATTCGCGCCCAAGCCAAGCAGCGCGACTCGCAGGAGATCTTTCGCGACGACGTCGTCGAGGTTTACCTAGACACCAAGCGCGACGGAAAAAGCTACTACCACATCATCGTCAACCCCGCGGGGACGGTGGCCGACGAGATCGGCCGCCTGGGGCCGGAGAGCTGGGACTGCGCCGGGCTGCAGGTGGGCTGCACGCTGAGCTCCATGGGCTGGAACGCAGAGCTCGCCATCCCCTTCCGCTCCATCGGCGGGGCCCCCGGCCCAGCCACGTTGTGGCGGGTTAACTTCTGCCGCGTGCGCGCCAAAGACGGCCGCGCCTCAAGCTACGCGGGCACGCGCGGGACGTTCCACGACCCTGCGCGCTTTGCCGAAATGGCGTTCTCCGGCGCACCGCTGCTTGTCGACATTTGGGACCTGGGCGACGCGTTCGGCGAGCTGCGCGGCGGGGGCAGCGTGCGCCTGGGCTTGCGCTGCACCGAGGCGCGCAAGGTTATCCCCGCCGTGCGCGTCGTCCGCGGGTTCGACTCGTGGATCTACACCCTTCCCGGCGAGTCGCACGTCGTGCAAATCGGCGCCCTGCGCGAGGTGCGCCGGGAGATCCCCTATCATGTCCCGCGGCCCGACGGCGCGAAAATACAAATCGGCGTGCGCGACGTAACCACGGGCGAGGTGGTTTTTCAAAGCCCGCTTATCCCGCTGCAGGACACGTGGCTTCTCCCGCGCGTGACCGAGCTGCGCGCCCGGCTGAGCACGTTTGCCGCCGCGGCGGAGGCCGCGGACACCGCGCACAAAGAGGTTATGCTGCAGACGATCGCCAAGCAGCGCGCGGCGCTCGACGAAGTCGAGGCGAGCGTGGCGAGCAAGCAATGGGGTTCGGTTAAACGCTGGACGGAGCTTTCGCGCAAGCTGCAAGGGGTGGCCGACGAGCTCGCCTCGCTGCAGCTTTTGGCCTGCTTTATCAAAGGCCGGACGGTTGCCGACGTCGAGGCCGGGCGCCTGCCCGCGTATATCGTCAGCCGGCGCGAGCCCATGGCCTCGGCGACCTATCTCACCATCCCCGAATACGAGGACGTCAAAGACGGGGTTTACTGCGAGGCCTGCCCCGGGGAGTACGAGCCGGTGAGCTTTCTGGTCACCGCGAACAAAGACGTAAAGAACCTTACCGTAACGGCGAGCGACTTGGTCGGGGAAGCGGGAGCGATCCCCGCGGCGAATGTAGATGTGCGCGTGGTTAAATGCTGGATTCAGGCGGGGCGGGGCATCCGCAAGGACTTGGAGCACAAGGTTTTCGTGCCCGAGCTTTTGGTTAAGGACGACCGGACGAACATCGCCGGCCTGCGCCCCCAAGTGCGCCTTTCCGGCGATCCGGTGACGGACGTGCCCGCGGGTCGCTCGAAGCAGTTTTGGGTGACGATCTACATTCCCGAGGGCACGCCGCACGGGCTTTATATCGGGAAACTTACCCTGCGCGCCGATGGCCTTGCTCCGCGCGAGGTTAAGCTTGCCTGCAAGGTATTTGGGCTAAAGCTCAGCCAGCCCAAGCAGCGCTACCTCATCTACTACCGCCAAACCCTCTCGGGCAGCGGCCGCGACGCCATCGGCGAGCAGTACTATCGGCTTGACCTCGCCGACATCCGCCGCCACGGGTTCGACCAGGCGATGGTCTACGACGCGCCGGAGGACCTCGGCCGCGCCCTAAGCATCCGCACCGAGCTCGGCTTGCGCGGCCCTGTCCCGGTCACCGTCCACGCCATCGAGCAGTCGCAGCTTACCGTGTTCGTGCGCGACGTGCGGCGGGTATTCTCCGGCGGGCAGTATCCGGAGGTTTGGTTTTATATCCTCGACGAGCCGCGCACGGCGCGGGAGATCGAGCAGGCGCGGGTAATGGCCGACGCCGTGCACGCCGGCGGGGGGAAAACGGTAACGGCGCTCGACCGCGAGGTGCTCGAGTTCCTCGGCGATAAGCTCGACGTAATCAACTATAACATCGGCACGCCCGCGTTTCGCGACTACGTCTTGGCCCTGGTCAAGGGCGAGGCCCAGCCCGACCCCCGGCCGGAGTTCTACTACTGGCAGTGCATGCAGGAGGACCCGCTGATCAACCGCCTGTTCTGCGGCTTTTACCTCGTCAAGAGCAAGCTCGACGGCGTCTTTCCCTATGTCTACCAACACGCCTACAGCGACGACCCATTCGACGACGCCTCGGGCGAGGGCGAGCTGCGCCATAGCATGGTTACCTACCCCAGCGCCGCGGGGCCTATTGCCACGGTGCAGTGGGAGGCCGCGCGTGAGGGGCGCGACGACGTGCGCTATCTGGCCACCCTGCGGGAGCTTATCGCGCAGGGCCGGCGCTATGCCGCCGACCCCGAGGTGGGCAAGCAAGTCCAGGCCGCGGAGAAGCTGCAGGAGACGATCTTGAAAACTATCCAAAGCGACTACACAATTACCTTGCAGTATACCAAGCCACAATGGTATCAACAGATGCACCGGCAACTGCTGCGCCAGGCGTGGTGGCTGAAGCAGGCGATCGACCGCGCCGCGGCGGCGCTGCAGCCGGCGGGCGAGGGGGCGACGCCGGGCGGCGAAGTGCCGCTGGGCGAGGGCCTGCCCCGGCCCACTCCGGCCCCCGCCCCGTAGCAATCCGGGGGCCTGGCGCGCGCGGGCCGCGCGGGTTACAATGTCCCGCCGGTTTAACCGGTGCCCCGCATCGGGCGACAGGGAGGTAGATTGCGATAGTTTTCGACCTTAACGAGGACCAACAGGCGATCCTCGAAGCTGTGCGCGAGTTTTGCGAGGAGGAGCTTGCCCCCCGGGCCCAGGAGGTAGACGCCCGCGGCGAGTTCCCCTGGGACAACGTGCGCAAGCTCGCCGAGCTCGACCTTATGGGCATCCCCATCCCCGAGGAGTGGGATGGCCTGGGCGCGGACTTCGTCACCTGGACCCTCGTCGGCGAGGAGCTCTCGCGCGCGTGCACGACCACGGGCGCCGTCTACGGCGCGCACATTCTCGCCGAATACCCCATCTGGCGCTTCGGCACCGAGGAGCAGAAGGACAAATACCTCCGCCCCCTGGCGCGCGGGGAGAAGGTCGGGGCGTTTGGGCTAACCGAACCCGGCGCGGGCTCCGACGCTGGGGCGGTCTCTACGCGCGCCGAGCTCAAGGGCGACGAGTATATCCTTAACGGGTCGAAAATCTTCATCTCCAACGCGGGCGAGGCCGAGGTTTACGTAATCATCGCCAACGTAGATGTCGAGCGCGGCCCGCGGGGGATGACCGCGTTTATCGTCGAGCCCCACTTCGAGGGGTTCTCCGTGGGCAAAAACGAGGAGAAGATGGCCTTCCACTCCCTGCCCAACCGCGAGCTCATCTTCCAAGACTGCCGCGTGCCCAAGGAGAACCTCCTCGGGCGCGAAAAACGCGGGTTTCGCGTGGCCATGGAAACGCTCGCCCTAGGGCGCATCGGGATGGGTATCGGCGCCGTGGGCGTGGCCCGCGCGGCGCTCGAGGCGGCCATCCCCTACGCCAAGCAGCGGCACCAGTTCGGCAAGCCCATCGCCGCGTTCCAGGCGATCCAGTTCATGCTCGCGGACATGGCCACGGAGGTCGACGCCGCGCGCCTGCTTTGCCTGCGCGCGGCCTACCTTAAAGACCAGGGGCGGCCGTTTGAGAAGGAGGCGGCAATGGCCAAGCTGTTCGCCTCCGAGGTGGCCATGCGCGTGACCACCAAGGCCGTCCAAATCCACGGGGGCTACGGCTACACGAAGGACTTCCCCGTGGAGCGCTATATGCGCGAGGCCAAGCTGTTTGAGATCGTCGAGGGGACGTCGGAGATTCAGCGTCTGGTGATCGCCAACGCGTTGCTCAAGTCTTAGCCCACGCCTCTGATCATGCGGCGCGTGCTCGCCCATTCCGACGTTAAGGGTGACGCCGGTGAACATTATCGTGTGCATCAAGCAAGTGCCCGAAACAACCGAGGTCAAGATCGACCCGGAGACCAACGCCCTTATCCGCGAGGGCGTGGCGAGCATCGTCAACCCGTTTGACGAAAACGCCATCGAAACCGCCCTTCAGCTCCGCGACAAGCACGGGGGCAAGGTTACGGTAATCACCATGGGGCCGCCGCAGGCCGAATCCGCCTTGCGCCAGGCCCTCGCCATGGGCGCCGACGAGGCGATCTTGCTCACCGACCCCAAGTTCCGGGGCAGCGACACCCTGGCCACCTCCTACGCCCTCGCCCAGACCATCCGCAAAATCGGCGACTACGACCTCATCATCTGCGGCAAGCAGGCGATCGACGGCGACACGGCGCAGGTCCCCCCGGGCGTCGCCGAGCGCCTCGGGCTCCCCCAAGTGACGTTCGTCATCGACGTCGAGGTGGAGGGGAAAACGCTGCGCTGCAAGCGCATGCTCGAGGACTGCTTTGAGGTTGTCCAAACGCGTCTGCCCGCGGTAATCAGCGTGGTTAAGCAGATTAACGAGCCGCGCCACCCGCCGATGAAGGGTGTCCTGCGCGCCCGCCGCGCGCAGATCCCTCACTGGACCGCGGCAGACATCGGCGCCGAAGACGAGCTGTGCGGGTTCGACGGCTCGCCCACGTTTGTCGAGCGCGTGTTTACCCCGCCCAAGCGCCAGGCCCAGGGCGAGGTGTTCCAGGGCGAGACGGAGGAGGTCGTCGAGGCTCTGTTCCAGCGCCTAAAGCAGCTTGACTTGGCCTAACATGTTCACCTTCCCCACGGAGGATGGCACATGGCGGTTCGCATTATCGAGGAAAAATGCACGGGCTGCGAGCTTTGCGTGAAAGCCTGCCCCTATGGCGGCGTGGAGATGGTCCAGGGCAAGGCTGTGCTTACGGAAAGCTGCAACTTCTGCGGCGCGTGCATCCCCGCGTGCAAGTTCCAGGCTATCGTCCTTGAGCTTGCCCGCAGGGAGGACATCGACCCCACCCAGTGGCGCAACGTTTGGGTCATCGCCGAGCACGACGGCAAGCAGCTTAAAAAGCACACCCTAGAGCTTGTCGGCAAAGGCCGCGAGCTCGCCGACGAGCTGGGCGTGCGCCTCGAGGCGGTGATCGTCGGCGACAACGTCGCGCACCTCGCCCAACCCCTGTTTGCCTGCGGCGCGGACAAGGTTTACCTCGCCGAGCACCCCGTCCTCTCGCAATATCGCACCGCGCCGTATACCGGCGTGCTCTGCGGGCTGATTAACGAGCGCAAGCCGGAGATCATCCTCGTCTCCGCCACGCCTCAGGGGCGCGACCTTGCCCCGCGCATCGCCGCGCGCATCGGCGCCGGGCTTACCGCCGACTGCACCGGGCTGGACATCGATCCCGAGCGCCGGCTCCTCCGCCAAACGCGCCCCGCGTTCGGGGGCAACCTTATGGCGGTGATCCTCTGCCCTCAGGCCCGGCCGCAGATGGCCACCGTGCGCCCGGGCGTGTTCAAGGCCCCCCAGCCGGACAACTCTCGCTCCGGGGAGATCGAGCGCATCGAGGTCAACCTCGACGAAAAGAGCGCCACCACGCGCATCCTGGAGATTATCCAGGAGGAGGGCGACGGCACGGTTAACCTTACCGATGCGGAGATCATCGTCTCCGGCGGCCGGGGCTTGGGCGGGCCGGAGAACTTCGCCCTCATCCGCGAGCTGGCCAATGTTCTGGGCGGGGCGGTAGGGGCCTCGCGCGCCGCGGTCGACGCCGGCTGGATCCCCGCCTATCACCAGGTGGGCCAGACGGGCAAGACCGTCCAGCCCAAGCTCTACATCGCCTGCGGCATCTCCGGCGCCGTGCAGCACCTTGCCGGAATGAGCTCCTCGGAGGTTATCGTCGCCATTAACAAAGACCCCAACGCCCCGATCTTCGAGGTCGCCGACTTCGGCATCGTGGGCGACCTATTCGAGATCGTCCCCGCCCTCACCGAGCGCATCAAAAAGGAGCGCGGCGAGCGCTAGCTCAGCGCCGTTTTATGCACGCCTGAGGGCGTTTTGGCGCGGGTGGAGGATATCCTCTGCCCGTGGGGAACAAAGCCCTGGTCGGCCTGCCGTGGTGGTAAATCCGCGTCAAGGTGGCGCACCCTATGGACCAAGGCGAACCGGAGCCTCCCTCTCTCCCCGCCGCCCCGCTTAAACCAGGAGACCACCTCTGTTGCATCTACGACACGGCGGAGCAGCAGCGTTCCGTGCTCGCTCAGTTCCTCGGCCAAGCCCTTGCCCGGGGATATAAGGTCGTTTGTTTTGGCCCGCGCGAGTTGCATGAGGCGACGCTTGCCGCACTTTCCCGCGCGGGCGTTGAGGTCGAGGCCTGCGCCGCGCGCGGGCAGCTTGTGCTGTGCCACAGCGCGCAGCCGTTTTTGCGCGACGGCACATTTCACCCCGCAGGCGCCGTGGAGGAGCTCGCCCGGGTCGCCCAGGGCGCGGCGCGCGAGGGCTTTGCCTGCGCTTGTTGCGCCATTGATGTCGCCTGGGCCGTGCCCTCGCCCGTTCGCCCGCGCCAGCTTATCGAATACGAGGCGCGCGTGGGCAATTTCGTCCAGCAGGGCAACTGCCTCGTCCTCTGCGCCTATCGCCGCGACCGCTTCGATTCGCGCACCCTGCTCGAGATGATCCACGTCCACCCCATCGTCATCGTGGGCAGCGAGACGTATTCGGAAAATCCGTTTTACGTCCCCCCGCAAAGCCTGCTTAGCGAAGAGGCCGACGAGGCAAAACTCAAGCAATGGGTGCGCGGGCTGGCCGAGCACTATCAGGCGCAGCAGGATCTCCGCCGCCTCGCCCGCTTCTGGGAGAGCATCGTAGACAACGCCAACGTTTGGCTCAATGTCTTCGACACCAACGCCAACGTCCTCGTCTGGAACAAGGCGGCCGAGCAAATCAGTGGCTATCGCCGCGACGAGGTCGTGGGCCACGACAAAGTCTGGCGCTGGCTTTATCCCGACGAGCGCTATCGCCGCGAGATAATGGCCAAAGCGGCGGCGATCGTCGAGGGGCGCGAGGTCGCCGAATACTTCGAGACAACCATTCGTCGCAAAGACGGCCAAAACCGCGTTATCTCCTGGCACTCGCGCAACCTGCGCGACGAGGCGGGGAATATCATCGGGTCCATCGCCCTGGGCTACGACGTCACCGACCGCAAGGAGCTAGAGCAGCAGTTTCTCCACCTGCAAAAGATGGAGGCCGTGGGCCGCCTAGCGAGCGGCGTAGCCCACGACTTCAACAACATTCTCACGGGCATCTCCGCATACACGGAATTTCTCCTGTTGAGCATCGCCCAGGACCACCCCGCGCGGCGCGACGTGCAGCAGATTCGCAAGCTCGTGCAAAGCGGGGCGCAGCTTACCGGCCAGCTCCTGGCGTTTAGCCGCAGGCAGTCGTTTGCCCAAACCACGGTAAACCTCAACGCCGTGGTGGAAAGCACCTCGGCCATGGTTCAGCGGCTCATCGGCGAGGACATTGAGCTCGCCGTCTACCCCGGCGCCGACCTGTGGACCGTGCGCGCCGACCCGAACCAGATCACCCAGGTGCTGGTCAACCTCGCGGTAAACGCGCGCGACGCCATGCCCGAGGGAGGGCGCCTGACCATCGAGACGGCCAACGTCGTGCTCGACAGCGACTACGCGCAGCGCCATCTCGGCGTGCGGCCGGGGCAGTATGTGTTGCTCTCCGTCACGGACAGCGGCTGCGGGATGGACGAGGAGACGCGGCGCAAGGCGTTTGACCCGTTTTTCACCACCAAAGAGCCCGGCCGAGGAACGGGGCTTGGCCTGTCCACCGTCTACGGCATCGTAAAACAGCACGGGGGAAACATTACCGTCTACAGCGAGCTTGGCCGGGGAACGACGTTTAAGATCTACCTCCCCCGCGCCGTAGAGGAGGTGGAGCGCGAGGAGCCTCCGGCCGCTGTCGCCCACGCCCCGGGCGGCACAGAGACGATCCTCCTCGTCGAGGACGAGGAGACGGTGCGCGAGGTCGTCCGGCGCATTCTCGAGGAGCGGGGATATACCGTGCTCGTTGCCGCGCGCCCCGACGAGGCGGAGCAGATCTTCGCCGCCCACGCGGAGGAGATCGACCTTTTGCTTGCCGACGTGGTCATGCCTGGGCGGCGCGGGCCGGAGCTATATCGCCAGTTGCTGCGCAAGCGGCCTCGCTTGCGCGCGCTGTTTATGTCGGGTTATGCCGACCACGGGATCGTGGAGAACGGCCTGCTGCGCCAGGCGCGGCACTTTATTCAAAAGCCGTTTAACGCTGCGGAGCTTGCGCAAAAGGTCCGCCAGGCGCTCGACGCGCCGCTGGAGGAACAATGAACACAAACGTAAACGTCCCGCGCGCCGCGTCCGTCCGCGGAGCAAACCGCCGTGCCCGCCGTTTGACCGGCAGGCTGCGCCGTGCTACAATAGCGGACGAACTTCGCGCGGCGGAGACTACGGATCATGCCAGAATACGCCGTAATCGAAACGGGCGGAAAACAGTACAAGGTCGCCGAGGGCGACGTTATCGAAGTCGAAAAGCTCGACGTTGAGGAGGGCGCGGAGGTCCAGTTCGACCGCGTGCTCCTCATCGCCGGGGGCAAGCGGGTAAAGGTTGGCTCGCCCACGGTCGAGGGGGCGCGCGTCGTTGCCCAGTGCCTGCGCCAAAAGCGCGGGCCGAAGGTTCGCGGGTTTAAGTATAAGCCGAAAAAGCATTACAAACGCACCTGGGGCCATCGGCAATATCTCACCGAGCTCCGCGTGACAAGAATCGAAAGCTAGCGCGCCGTTTGCGCTTGAGGGGAAGAGTACCATGGCGCACAAAAAGGGTGTAGGAAGCACACGCAACGGAAGAGACAGCGCCGCCAAGCGGCTGGGTGTTAAGCGCTTCGCCGGGCAGTTCGTCACCGCGGGGTCCATTCTCATCCGCCAGCGGGGAACGAAGTTCCACCCGGGCAAAAACGTCGGCCGGGGCGGCGACGACACCCTGTTTGCCCTGATTGACGGCGTTGTCCAGTTCTCGGGCACGCGGGGCAAGCGCAAGGTACACGTGCTCCCCGTGGCCTAGCTTTCCGCAAGGTTAAAGATCTTCCCGCCGGCCCAGGTGCAACGCTTGGGCCGGTTTTGTTTATCGGCGGCGTGCCGCGCGGTGCGCGGCGGGGGTGCGGCGATGTTTGTTGACGAGGCGGAAATTTTCGTGCGCGCCGGGCGCGGGGGCGACGGCGCCGTCTCCTTCCACCGCGAGAAATACCGCCCCAAGGGCGGGCCCGACGGCGGCGACGGTGGCCGGGGGGGCGACGTGTTGCTCGTCGTCGACCCGCAAATGGCCAGCCTAATTGACTTCGAGCACCGCCGGCAGTTCGTCGCCGAAAACGGCCGCCCCGGCGGCCCAAACTTCCGCCGTGGGCGCAACGGCCGCTCCGTAAAAATCCGCGTGCCCCCGGGCACCGTGGTCTACGACGCAGATACGGGCGAGCAGCTCGCCGACCTTACTGCCCCGGGCGCGGTCTACGTCCCCGCTTGGGGGGGCATTGGCGGCCGGGGCAACGCGGCGTTTAAGTCGCCCTCGTTTCAAGCGCCGAAGTTTGCCGAGCGCGGCGAGCCCGGCGAGCAGCGCCGGCTGCGCCTCGAGCTTAAGCTGCTTGCCGACATCGGCCTCGTGGGCTTCCCCAACGCGGGCAAGTCCAGCCTTCTCGCCCGCGTCTCCCGCGCCAGGCCCAAAATCGCCCCCTATCCGTTCACCACGTTAACGCCGGTCCTCGGCGTCTACGCCATCGAGGAAGGCGAGTCGTTCGTCATCGCCGACATCCCCGGGCTAATCGAGGGCGCCCACGCTGGCGCGGGCCTGGGCCACGCCTTTCTGCGCCATATCGAGCGCACAAAGCTGCTCATCCATATCGTAGACGTCTCGCGCATCGAACGCCCAGACCCCCTGGACGACTTTCGCAAAATCAACGCCGAGCTGCGCGCGTTTAACGAACAGCTCGCCCGGCTGCCCCAGATCGTCGCGCTGAACAAAATCGACCTCCTCCCCAACGGCGTCGAAGATGTCGCCGACATTCGCCGCGAGCTCGAGCGCCAGGGATTTGAGGCGCACGCCATTTCCGCGGCCACGGGCGAAGGGGTGGAGGGGCTCATGCGCTCGGCGGCGGCTTTAGTGCGCGAAATGCGCGCGAAAGAGCCCGCCCCGCCGGAGCCCGAGCCTCCCCGCCGCCGGCGCCCCGTGCGCCCCATCTCCGTCACGCGCGAGCCCGACGGCACGTTTGTGGTCAGCGGCAGCGAGCCCGAGCGCGCCGTGGTCATGACCGACCTAAGCAACCCCGCCGCGTTGCTCTTTCTGCACAAGCGCCTCACCGAGATGGGCGTAATGGACGAGCTGGAGCGCCTCGGCGCCCAGGAGGGCGACACGGTGCGTATCGGCGACGTGGAACTGGCCTACGTCACCGCCGCCGACGTCTACGAGGACTAACGGCCCCCGCCCGCTGTGCAAAAGCGCCGCTTTCGGTTTTCCCGCTCTCCAAAGCGCTTTGCGCCGCAGAGCAGCGTTTTCCTTGCGCCCGGCGTTTGCACGTTGACCTAGCGCGGGGCAATGGGCGAAACTTAACGCGCAGCCTAAAACCGCGCCAGCCGCTGCTTGCCAGCGGGCGGCGCGGCGCGCAAGGGAAGGGCGAAAAATGAACGCCGCGGGACGCGTCGGGCTGCTCGGCGGCTCGTTCGACCCTATTCACCGGGCCCATCTCGCGATGGGCGAAGCAGCGCTGGAGCAGTTTGCGTTAGACTGCGTGCTCTTCGTCCCCTGCGGCGCGCCGCCGCACAAGCGCCCGGAGGCCCTCTCGCCCGCGGAGCACCGCTTAGCGATGGTCGAGCTGGCCACCGCGGGCCATCCGCGCTTTTTTCCCTCGCGCTTGGAGATCGACCGCCCCGGCCCTTCTTACACCGTGGACACCGTAGAGGAGCTTCTCGTGCAGCCCGAGGTGCGCGCGGTATATCTGATCATCGGCGGCGACTCCCTCGCCCAGCTCGCCACATGGCACCGCTACCGCGACCTGGTGCGGCTGTGCGAGCTGCTCGTTGCGAAGCGCCCGGGCTGGCCCGCGCCGGAGAGCGTGCCCGAGGGCGTCCCGCGCGAGCGCGTGCACATTCTGCGCCTGCCGCCGATGGACGTTTCCGCCACTGAGATCCGCCGGCGCGTGGCCGCGGGGGAAAGCATCAGCGGGCTCGTGCCCCCGGCCGTGGAGCGCTACATTGCCGAGCACGGACTCTACCGCAGCTAGCGCCCGCGGTGGAGCCCAGCGGCGGGCAAGGAACTTTTCCCAGCGCAGGATGTCTTAACAAATGTTAAACTTTGGCCATATAAAATACGGTGCGTAGAGCTTGCCGCGAAAGGGGTGCGAGGCGTTGGCTAGAGTGTTTCGCGTGGCACGGATCGCCGCCGGCCTGCTCGCAGGCACCATGCTCGGATTGTTGCTCTGCAGCGACACGGTGCCCCTAAAGGCCGCGCCAGACTATATCTGCTTCGAGGCGGAGATCGCCAAGTCCGTCACCGCCCCGATGCGCATCGAGAAGCCCTCGCGGACAAGCGCTCGCTACGGTGCCTCGGGGGGCAAGTTGCTCTGGGTCCCCGACAACGCCGGCGACCCCACACACAAAGGCGACCCTAACCACAAATACGCCAAGGGCGACGCCAAAATTACGTTCAAAGTAAACAAAACCGGCGCCTATTACGTCTGGGCACGTTGCTGGTGGACCGACTCCTGCGGCAACTCGTTTAAGCTGCAGTTCGACAACCAGCCGGCTAAGGAGATCACCGGCTCCACATATAAGAAGTACGTTTGGGTGCGCTGGAAAACCGACCCCATCGTGCTTAAGGCGGGAACGCACACGTTAACCGTCTATAACAACGAAGACGGGAGCGGCGTAGACCAGTTCTTCCTGACCACGGACAAGGGCGAGGAGCCCGCGGGCAAAGAAGTGCCCAACTATCCCTAACTAGCCGCCGCTGCCCGGCGCTAAACCGCTAATCTCTCGGGGCCCAGCGGAGCTCTGCCGCTGGGTCCCGCTGTGGCTGTTGTGCGATCATATGAATGCTGCTCAGCTCATCCGAGGGGGCCTGGCTGTGCCTGGCGCGCGAACCGCTTTGCTCCGTTTTTTGCTGGTCGTCCTGGTTGTCGCTAGTTTCTCCGCGGCACTGGCCTCCGCCGCGCCGCAGCTTAGCTTCCTCCAAACGCGCGGCCACCGCGACTTCGACGTCCGCCTGCGCGAGGTAAACCCCGCCCAGCTCGAGGGCTTGCTCGCGCTAAACTTCGACGAGGCCACGGGCAGCTACCTCGCCGTGCGTTTTGGGCGCGGCGTGGTCTCCCTGCACACCGTTTCCGCAAGCGGCGCGGGGCGGCCGTTTGCCGAGGCGAAGCTCCCCGACGCCCCGCGCAGCACCGTTGTCGTCCAGCGGCGCATGGCTCGCGTGCGCGTTATCGCGGACTATCGCATTCTCATTGACACGTACGAGTACGCCTCAACGGGGACGAAGGTCGGCTATCAATTCTCCGACCCCGCGGTTAAGCCCGACTATCAGGCGGCCCAGGAGGTGGCCTTTGGCGACGACTTTAGCCACGCCACAGGCGCGGAGAGCAAATGGCGCACCGTGCACGGGGAGTTTATCGTGCGCCGCTTTGAGATCGACAACCGCCCGGAGCGCTTTGACCCGCGCAAAATGGCCAACCCGTTCGTCTACGTGGGCAGCGCGAAGGACTTTGCCCTGGCCGTCGCTGGCTCGGAGTATTGGACGGACTACGTCGCAAGGGTCGCCGCGAAGGGCATCGGCGGCCGGGCAATGGGTGTTGTGCACTCGTTTGTCGACGCGCAAAACTACCTTCTCCTGCGCATGACCTCGCAGGTCGCCCGCGGGCCCGAGGCGGACAAGATTCAGCTCATCGCCGTGCGCCACGGCGAGCGCCGGGTAGTTGCCGAAAAGCGCGGGGGTTTTGTCCCCGACGTGTGGTATGAGCTGGCCCTGCGCAGCAACGGCCGCCGGCTGGAGGCCCTCGTAGACGGCCAGGTGGTCTTTGCCTTCGACGATTTCGACGTCCCCGGCTACGGCGTGATGGGCCTGTGGGCCGAGGGCGAGGAGGGCGTGGAGTTCGACGACGCCGCCGCGGAGAATTGGGACATTTTGCGCGACGACTTTAACTCAGGCACGTTTCGCGCCTGGCAGGCAAGCGATGGCCAGTGGGCCGTCGCCGAGGGGGCGGAGGGCCGCGGCGGCGTGCTCGCCCGGCTCGCCGACTCGCCAGGCACGCTCCTTTCCGGCAGAGAGGAGTGGCACGACTATCGCCTTTGCGCCGACGTCCTCGCCGCGGGCGTGGGCGGGTTGATTTTTAACTACGAGGACGAAAACAACTACTCCATCGCCCGCTGGGCGGGGGGACGGGTCGTCCTAAGCACCTGCCGCGAGGGGCAGATGCGCGAGCTCGCCGCGGCGCGTTTTCCCGACGATGGCCGCTGGCATTCGCTCTCCCTGCGCACCCTGCGCGGCTTCGCCCGCGTTAAGCTCGACGGAAAACCCTTGCTCGACGCCGCCGACGGCCGCGATGGGGGAAGGGTGGGCATTTTCGCGGCAAGCTCTGCCGTGCGCTTCGACAACATCTCCGTGGACTTTCCCGAAACCAACGAGCCAGCGATGATCACCCTCCAGTTTACCCGCGAGGAGGAGTGGATGGGGCAGTGGGCGACCAACGCCGGCCAGTGGCTCCCGCCCCCCGAGGACAGCGAGCGCAAGGTGTTCTGGCACAAGGGCGACTTCTACGGCGATTCCGAGGTCGCCGTTGTCCTGAGCAAGTTTACCGAGCCCAACGACGCGTTTCGCATCTACCTCAACTGCGCCAACAGAGACCCCAACGCCGGCTACTGCGTAACGCTTAAAGACAAACAGGGCAAGTTCCTCACCGTGCTCATCAAGCGCGCGGGCAAGGCTCACGCCAGCTTTGACATCGCCCGCGAGCGCATCGAGCTCCCCGCGACGATCGTCGCCGCGCACCGCGGCCAAGCCGTGGGGGTGAAGATCAACGGCGAGCTTGTCGCCTGGCTGCACGATCCTCAGCCGCTAAGCGGCCGCGGCGTAGGTGTCGAGCCGGCCGGCTTGGCCATTGACCTCAATAGCTGCATGGCCACCTCCGACGTTATGCACGACTATACGTTTTCCGTCATGCCCGTGGACTGGTATCAGACGACGGGCGAGTGGGAGCACCGCAGCCGCTGGACGTGCCAGCCGGAGTGGTCGTGGCTCGCGGGCATCGGCGAGCAAACGGCGATTATGTGGACCAAGCCCGTGTTCGGCGAGAACGTTACCGTGGAGCTCTATGCCGCGGACAAAATGGGCCTCGCCGGGGGCATCGTCCGCTATAAGCACCCGCACGACATGAACATTACCATCTGCGGCGACGGCCAGACGCTGGGCAGCGGCTACTCGTTTATCACCGCCGGCTACTTAGACAGCAAAGTCCAGCTTTGGCGCAAGGGCAAGCTCGTTGCCGAGACCGACAAGCGCGAGTTCATGTTCCCGCGGCTCACCGACGGCTTTCCGCCCACGGCGGAGTTTCACCGCGCGTGGTGGCAAATTCGCTTGGAGAAGCAGGGCAATGTCATTCGCGCGCTCTTTAACAACAAGCTCGTCTTCGAATACGTTGACCCAGACCCCCTTCCCCCCGGCCAAGTGGCCATGTGGACGTGGGACATGGGCATGGTCGTCCCGCGCATTCGCATTTGGGGCCGGACCACGGGCGAGGTGCGCGAGCCGCGGGTGAGCGAGGCGAAACTCGCCGCAGTGCGCCAGGAGCCGCCGTCCG
>CAZMGT010000017.1:0-31984 GCA_964565895.1 uncultured Armatimonadia bacterium | reverse complement strand
GAAACCCACCCTGCGCTGTTTTGCGACTTCGAGAACGGCCCCGGGCAGTGGCGCGGCGTAGACGGCAAAGACGGGGCGACGGTTGCCCTGTGCCGGGACAACCCGGCCTCGGGCGCGGCGTGCTTGATGGTCTGCAACGAGAACAACGGGGGGACGTTCGCCGCGCAAGCCGTGGGCCAGCCGTTCGACGCCATGGTGTTGGGCAAGCTCAGCTTCGACTATCGCATTACCCCCGAAGCAAAGGTAAACATTCTCCTCGAGACCGACGACGCGCCGTATATCATTGAGTTTACCGGCGGGCCGGAGCTTACCCCGGGGCAGATCTACCTGGGCAAGATCGCCAATGTCGTCGCCGACGGGCAATGGCACCACGCGGAGTTCGACCTCCGCGGGCACGTTTACCGCGAGCACCCGCGGGCGGAAAGGTTTATCGTCAAGCGCGTGCTTTTCGGCCAGTTTAGCCGCAACAAGCCCCTGCTCTGCGGCCTGACCGGCAACCCTGCGCGCGCGACCTATTACATAGACAACTTCGGCCTGTTTGGCCCGGGCGGAATGCGCCTTGTCGCGCGCGTCGAGGGGGAAGACGCGGAGATCGCCGAGCTCAGCTATGTTATCGATCAGCAGCCAAACACCGTCCCCGACGAGGTGCCGGAGAGCGACCGGCCGGAGATCGAGCTGACCGACCCCTCCCTCGCCGGGGGAATGTGGTATCTGCACGTGCGCGGGCTTACCGCCGAGGGCTCGTGGACGAGGCCCGTGCACTACGCGTTTCTCGTAGACGCGGACCGGCCGATCGTCGGCGCGCTCGACCCGCCGGAGGGCACGCCCTGCGACGGCGGCGAGGTGCGCCTTGCCCTGCGCGACGAAACCTCGGGAATTAACCCGCGCAAGCTGCGCGTGCTGCTCGCCGACGAAACGTATACCACGGCGGACGAGGCCCTGAGCTACGACCCGGTGGCGGGCGTGCTGCGCTTCGACCTCTCGCGGGCCAAGCGGCCGCTGCCCGAGGGCCAGCCGCTGCGCCTGCAGCTTGTCGGCGTCGAGGACTACGCCGGCTATCGCCCCGCCGTGCCCAAGCCATATACCGTGGTCATCGACCATGCGCTGGACAAAACGCCCCCGCCCGCGCCGACGATTATGGGCGAGGCGCGCTTTTTGTGCAACGACACGTTTGAGCGGCGCGAGTTCGACCAGTGGCAGGGGTTCGACAGGCCCGACGGCGCGGTGCTTGCTTTGGATACGTCGACCGCGGCGAGCGGCCGGGGGAGCCTCCTCCTCTACATGGCCAACCCGCCCTATGGGACAAACCTCGTGGACCCCGACCCCGCCGAGGAGTTCGGCACCTGGGTGCGCACCGCCCCGTTTAACGCGGGCAAGTTTCGCCTGCTCAGCTTCGATTACAAAGTCCCCGACTATCTGCGCGTGCACTGGCTGCTCAAGCTCGCCGACGGCCAAGGGGCATATATCGCGTTTACCGACAACGACAAGCACAAGGAATTCCCGGAGATCGGCCGGTTCCCCGAAATAACCCCCGACAACAAGTGGCACCACACGCAGTTCGACCTCTACCAGGCGCTGAAGAAGACGTTCCCCGGGCTTTCCGACTATACCGTGCAGCGGCTGTGGATCTCCGGCGTGCAGTTCGAGGGCAACTCCAAGGACACGCGCTATAACATCGACAACTTCCGCCTCGCCCCCGTGGTCGCCGCGCGCGATGGCGTGCTGCACATAGAGTGGACGGCGCACGACCCCTCGGGCATTTCCGCGGCAAGCTACGTCCTCGACCAAAAGCCGAACACCGTCCCCGATACCGAGCCGGAGACCACGGAGAACTTCGCCGAGGTTGTCGGCGACTTTCAAGGGCTTTATTACTTCCACGTCCGCGTGCGCGACGGCGCGGGCAATTGGGGCCCGCCCACGCATCATCCGCTTTTGGTCGACAGCGCGCCCGTAGTGGCCAAGGTCGTCGCTCCCCAACCCGGGGCGCGCGTGTGCACGACACAAATTAAGTTCCGCCTCGCCGACGCGGGGATCAGCGGCGTAGACCCGAGCACGATTCGCGTGCGCATTGCGGGGAAGGAGTACGACTTGCGCAGCCCCGCCCTGCGCTACGATGCGAACACGGGGGAGCTGGAGTGGGAGGGCCAGCGCGTCGAGCCGGACGGCGTATCGTTTGCCGACGGCCAGCGCGTGGTGGCCGAGCTGATTTCCGCGCGCGATTTCGCGGGCAACCCCCTCCCCAAGCCCGCGCGCACGGAGTTTACCATGGACTATAGCTTGGACAACGAGCCCCCGCCCGCCCCGACGGTCACCTCGGACACCCACCGCACGGCGCTGTTCGTCCCGTTTGAGGAGAGCCTGGCCGGGCTGCGCGGCACGCCCAAGACCGACGTCGCCCTCGACCACAGCACGGCCAGCTCGGGCAAGGCCAGCGCCCGCGTGCGCAACCAAGGCTCGGCGCTGTTTGGCTGCGTCCTCCGCCTCTCCCAGCCGTTCGACGCGCGCGACTATCCCTACTTCGAGTTCGACTATAAGGCGACGCCCGACTGCCGCGTAGACATCGTGTTCGTCGTGGGCAACCGCAAGCTGCCCATCGCCTTCCTCGACGGCGAGGGCGAGCAATACGGCAAGGTGCGCGACGCCGCCGCCGACGGCAAATGGCACCACGCCACGGTGGACCTGCTTACCGCGGTGCAGCGCATGGAGCGCATTACGAGGACCGAGGTTACCATGATCGGGTTCTTCGACCGCGGCAAGCCGAACACCGCCCTGGGCGCGACGCTCTGGCTGGATAACCTGTTCGCCACGAAGCCCGCCGCGGGCGAGTGCCGCTTCCGCTTCGTCTCGCACGACCGCACGGGCATCCGCGGCTACAGCTACGTGTTCGACCGCAACCCGGACACCATCCCCGACGACAAGCTCGAGGGGAAGCAGGTAACGTTCGTCGCCCCGCCCCTTGCCGACGAGCGCGAGAAGGGGCCGTGGTACTTCCACGTCCGCGCGCAAGACGGCAGCGGCAAGTGGAGCCGCACCACGCACTACGGCATCATTCGCCGCTAGCCCCGCCGGCGAACAGAGGCGCGCGGGTGAGCGTCAAACGCTACGGCGGTTGATTTCCCGGCTCTTTTGGGGCACAGCAGCAGCGCAAGCACTGCGCCGTGGAGGCAAGCGATGCTGAGCGGACGGACGAGCGCGGCGATTTTCCTCCTCCTCGCGCTCGCGGCAACCTGTGCCGCGGGCCAGGAGTCCCTGCGTTTCGTTCCCTCGCGCGGGCACGAGGAGTATGACCTAACGTTTCTCGCGCCAGACCTGCGCGCGCTGGACGGCTACCTCGCCCTAAACTACGCCGACGAGGGGAACTTCCTAAAAATCCAGTTCTCCCAGGGGAGATGCCAGGCCCTGGCCATCGTCGGCGGCAAAGCGCGCGCGCTAACGCCGAGCGTCCCTCTGCCCGCCGCCGAGAACGCTCCTGTGCTCGTTCAGCGGCGCAAAACGTTCGTCCGCGTATATGCCAACCACGAGCTGGTCCTGCGCGCGGGCGAGAGCCGCCTGCGCGGGGGCAAAATCGCCTCGCTGTTCGCCGGCTTTGAGCCAGAGATCCGCTACCAAGCGGTGGAGGAGTTTTATTTTACCGACGACTTCATGCGCCTCCCCGGCGAGCAGAGCATCTGGCAGCCGATTTTCGGCCGCTGGGCCCTGGCCCACGCCGAGGGCGAGGCCAGCCATAGCGCCAACCCATTCATGTTCCAGGCGCAGGGAAACGAGCCGTGCCTCGTCGTCGGCGGCTCGCCCTATTGGAGCGACTATCGCCTGTGCGCCGCGGTGCGCAGCGCGGGGAGCGACATCGGCCTTGTCGCCTACTACGTCGACCGCGACAACTACATTCTCTTCCGCATGACCTCGCAGCTCTCCCCCGCGGACGACGCCGACCGCCGCCAGCTCATCCTCGTCCGCGGAGGCCGGCGCACGGTGCTCGCCGACGAGCGCGGCGGGTTCCTCCCCGGGCAGTGGTATCGCCTGGAGCTGCGCATTTGCGAGCAGCGGGTGGAGGCCGCGGTGGACGGGTTGCGCGTGCTGCGCGTCGCCGGCTTCCGCTACTTCGGGCGCGGGCCCGTCGGGCTATACGCCGGCCCGGGCCCCGGGGCGCTGTTCGACGATGTCTCCGTTCAGCCGTGGGACTACCTCAGCGAGGAGTTCGCCGACCCCTCCCTGCCTCTGTGGGAGAAGAGCGACGACGGCTGGCGCACAGCGCCGGTCGCCGGCCGCAAAGACGCGTTGCGCCGCGCGGCCCTCAGCGCAGGGATGGCCCTCGCCGGCGACTTTACCTGGAACGGCTATACGTTCAGCGCCGATGTCCTGCCCCAGGTCATCGGGGGGCTCGTGTTTAACTTCCACGACGAGCAAAACTACGCCATCTGCCGCTGGGCGAAGGCCGGGGTAGACGTCCCGTTCGCGGGCAAAATGCAGGTGGCGCGCATCGTTGAGGGCAAGGAGGAGGTCCTTGCCGAGATCCCCAACCCCCTCTCTCCCGACCGCTGGCAGCGCATTTCCCTGACCACCGCCGACGACCTGGTGCGCGTGTTCGTCGGGGGCAAGCTGACCTTTGAGCTGCTCGAGGGCAAGCTGCGCGCGGGCCGCATTGGGCTTTACGCCTGGGGCAACCCTGCGGCGTGTTTCGACCGCGTGCGCGTGTCGTTTCCCGAGCCCAACCCCGCGGAAGAGGTCGCCGCGCGCTTTGCCCGCGAGGACACGATGCGCGAGTGGGCCTCGGTCGCCGGGCAGTGGGTGCGGCCGGAGGACCCCGAGCGCGACGTGTGGTGGAACAAGGGCGATTTCTTCGGCGACACAAAGGTCGTCGTCGACCTGCAGAGCTCGCTAACCGGCGGCTCCGCGCTCGACATCGCCCTGTGCGCCGAGGGGCGGAGCACCGACGACGCCTATCGCTTTACCCTCGCTCAACGCCCGCGCGAGGACCTCTCGCTTTACCTCCGCCGGCGCGGGGCGCTTGTCGGCCAGGCGACGATCGCCCGCGGCGAGCTTCCCGTGCAGCTCGTGCTCGCCCGCCGGGGCAGCCTGGTCACCGCCGCGGTAGACGGCCAGACGCGCATCTTGTTTGTCGATCCTCAGCCGCTTTCCGGGCCGAAGGTCGGCGTGCAGCTCAACGGGGTTAAGTTTCCCCTAAGCCGCGTTGTCGCCCACGCCACGGAGATCTTCGACTACACCTTCTCCTCCGCGCCCACGGACTGGATCGCACGCACCGGCCTGTGGGACATTACCAGCCGCTGGACGTGCCAAAAGGAGTGGTCCTGGTTTTCCGCAATAAGCGAGCAGACGGCCGTGCTCTGGAGCAAGCGCGCGTTCGACGGCGACATTACCGTAGAGCTTTATGCGGCGATGAAAATGGGCGCGGCGCGCTTTGGCGCGGGCTACAAACACCCCCACGACATTAACATTACCATCTGCGGCGACGGGTTTAACACAAGCAGCGGCTATACGTTTACCGTGGGCGGCTACCTAAACAGCCCCACGCAAATCCGCCGCGGGGCGCAGGTGCTCGCCGAGACGTGGGACGAGCAGGCCACCCTGCCCAGCATCCACGACGGCCTGCCGCAGGATATGAACCGCTTTCACAGGCACTGGTGGCAGGTGCGCGCGGTAAAGCGCGGGCCGCTGCTGCAGTTGTACTTAGACAACAAGCTCGTGCTTCAAACGCGCGACCCGCACCCCTTGCCCGGGGGCCACGTTGCCCTGTGGACGTGGAACAACGGGATCATGGTCGCCCGGGCGAAGATCTACGGCCGCGCGCAGCCCGGGCGACTGCTCCCCTCGGCGAGCCGCATCGCGCGGCTTGCCGCCCGCGTGAAGGCCCTGCCGCGGCCGGAGCTGGAGATCCGCTCGCCCACCCATCCCGCGCTGTTCTGTGACTTCGAGGGCCACGCTTACGGTTGGCGCGGGGCCGATGGCAAAAACGGCGCCATCGTTGCCGTTGACCCGACCGAGGCCGCCTCGGGCAAGGCGAGCTTGGCTATTTGCAACGAAAACTGCGGGGGAACGTTCGCCGCTGTCTTCCCTCAGCCGTTTCGCCCGATCGACCTGCCCAAGCTGGCCTTCGACTACAAGGTGCCGCCGGAGGTTAACGTAAACATTACCCTGCGCGGCGAAGAGCAGGACTTTTGCATCGCCTTTTGCGGCGGGGCGGACCCCGGCCCGGGCGAGCTTTACCTCGGCCAAATCCGCGGGGTTGTGCAGGACAACCGCTGGCGCCACGCCGAGTTCGACATTCTCGCACAGCTCCGCCGGCTCGACCCCTCGCTCAAGCTCGCCCAAGGGGTAATTCGCGAGATCGTTTTCCAAGCCCCCGGGGCGAACCACGATCTCCTCCGCGGCTACCTCGGCAACCCCGCCCACGCCACCTATCATATCGACAACTTCGCGCTTTACAAACCTGGGCCAGAGGCGGCGCAGTTTGTCTTCGCCGCCCAAGGCGGGCTAGGCGCAATTAGCTACGTCGTCGACGACAACCCGACGACCGTTCCGGACCTTACCGCCGAGGCGACGGAGCCCCGCGCGGTGATAAACAATCTTACGCGCGACGGAGTGTATTTTCTCCACGCGCGGGGCAAGCTTGCCGATGGTCGGTGGACTGGGGCGCGGCACTATGCCTTTTTCGTCGACGCCTCCCCCCCGCGCCTGATTCGCTTTTGGCCGGGCGAGGGCGGGCGCACGCCGGGCTATGTCTCGTTTTCCGTAGAGGACGCCGGCGCCGGCGTGGACCCGGGCACGGTGCACGTCGAGCTGGAAGGGAGGATGTATAGCCTAAGCGACCCCGCCCTGCGCTTCGACCCCGAAGCGGGGGAGATCCGCCTCGCCCTCGCCGGCGGGCACACGGCCGTTGCCCCCGGGCAGCAGGTGCGCGTGCGCCTGGCCCAGGTGGGCGACTACCTGGGCCACCTGATCCAGCTCCCCACAGCGTTTACGGTCACCCTCGACCCTACGCTGGATCGCGAGCCGCCCCCTGCCCCGCGCATCGTCTCCGGCGGGCCGTTTTTGGTAAACAACACGTTCGAGCAGGGCACGGTGGGCCAGTGGCGCCCCACGGCGACGACTACGGGGGCAAAGCTCAGCGTAGACTGGTCTACCGCGGCCACCGGGCGGGCCAGCCTGCGCCTCTATAACCCGGCGACGAGCACCGGCTTCGGCGCCGTCGCCTGGGCCAAGCCGTTCGATGCCGGCAAATATCGCATCTTAAGCTTCGACTACAAAATAGGCCCCTGGCTGCGCGTAGACCTGCACGTCTTCCTCGCCGCCGACCGCCGCTTTCGGACGATCAAGTTCACCGATACCGACAGCTCCTACGAGGTAATCGGGAAGATCCCCAACGTCATCGCCGACAACCGCTGGCACCACGCCGAGATAAACCTGTTTGAGATGCTTCGCCGGGCGCTCCCCGGGCTGACGGACTTTACCGTCCTTGCCCTGCATTTCCGCGGAACGGGGCAGGGGACGAACCCCGAGGACATGTGGTATAACATCGACAACTTCAAGATCACCGCCTTGGCCAGCCCCCGGCCAGCGCTTAACCTGCGCCTCGCTGCGGAGGACGACTCGGGGATTAAGGGCGCAAGCTTCGTCCTCGACGACTCGCCCACGACAACGCCCGACTTAACCCTCGACAGCGCCGGCCAGACGCTTGTGCTCAGCGACCTGCCCAGTGGCCAGCGCTTTCTCCACGTGCGCCTGCAGGACAACGCGGGCAACTGGGGCCCGACGAGCCACTTCCGCCTGCTGCTCGACAGCGACCCGATCCAGGTTGCCGAAGTCTCTCCCAGGCCCGGCGCTGTGGCGTGCACCGACGAGATCCGCATTCTCCTACGCGATGCGGGCCCCGCCGGGGTTAACCCGGCGACGGTCAGGCTTGCCGTAAACGGCCAGGAATATCGCGCGGGCGAGCAGGGGGTCCAGTTCGACCCGCAAAGCGGCGTTTTGCGCTGGAAGGCGGGCTATGTCGAGCCCCCCATGTTCCTGCCGGACAAGCAAGAGGTAACCGTGGCCCTGCTTTCCGCGGAGGATTTCGCAGGCAACGGCCTGGCTCAGCCCGTGCGCTTCGCCTGGAAAATGGACTATTCGCTCGACGACCAGCCGCCCGAGCCCCCGCGCATTGCCTCCCCCACCCATCCCCTGGCGTTGTTCGACACGTTCGACGGCGACGTGGGGGAATGGGAGGGGCTGGGGCTAACGCAGCTTGCCCTCGACCCCCGGGTTAAGCGCAGCGGCGCGGCGAGCCTGCGCGTCGTCGCGCCGGCCCAGGGCGAGTTCGGCGTCGTCGCTCGCAAAACGCCGTTTTCCGCAAACAATTGCCCCTACCTTGAGTTCGACTACCGCATCTCGCGCGAGGCCCAGGTGGACTTGGTGTTCGTCGTCGCCGGCCACCCTATTCCCGTGAATTTCACCGACGCCGAGCCGGGGGCGGTGTTCCGCATCCCCGGGGTGGTTCCCGACAACCGCTGGCACCACGCGCGGTTTAACCTGCTCAGCCTGGCCAGCCAGCTCGCTGCGATGCAGGTTCGCGTGCTCGGCGGCCGCCGCGCGGGCCCGCTGGTCATCGAGCGCATTCTGTTCTTAGACCGCGGGGCGCGCGAGACGCCGCCCGGGGCCAGTTTTCACATCGACAACTTCGCCGTCGTCGGCCCGAGCAACGCCCACCCCGTCTTCTCCTGGCGCGCGTCCGACGCTACGGGCATCGCGGGCTACAGCGTGGCGTTCGACGACCGGCCGGATACCGTCCCCCCGCGGCGGGTAAACGTGCGCGAGACAAACTTCCGCCCCCAGCGCAAGCCCGCCCCCGGGCGCTGGTTCCTCCACGTGCGCGCGCTCGACGGCACGGGCCACTGGAGCGCCCCCGCGCACTATCCCATCGTGCAGAGCGAGTAGCTGCCGCGCCGCGGGGCGCTATAGCCGGTCGCCGATGGACTTCGCTTGGGTGAGCAGGAGCAGGTAGTCGCGGCCCCCGGCCTTAGAGTCCGTGCCGGACATGTTAAACCCGCCGAACGGATGCGCCCCGACAAGCGCGCCGGTGCACTTGCGGTTGAAGTAGAGGTTGCCCACGTGAAACTCGTAGCGCGCCGTCTCCTTCCTGCTCCGCCAGCGGGTGTAGAGCGAGCCGGTAAGGCCGTACTCCGTGCAGTTGGCGACCTCGAGCGCCTCGTCGAAGCCCACCACGGGGATCAGCGCGAGGACGGGGCCGAAGATCTCCTCCTGGGCGATGCGCGCGTAGGGATCTACGCGGCCGAAGATCGTGGGCTCGATGAAATGGCCGGGCATGTCCAGCTTGCGCCCGCCGCAGAGCAGCTCGCCCTCGGACTTGCCGATCTCGATATACTCCAAGATCTTCCTCTCCGCCGCCTCGTCGATCACCGGGCCCATAAAGTTGCAGCGCTCGCGCGGGGGCCCGACGGTAATCTTCTTCACGCGCTCCAGGAGTTTCTCGACCATCGCGTCGTAGACGTCCTCGACGATGATCGCCCGCGAGCAGGCGGAGCACTTCTGCCCTTGGTAGCCGAACGCGGAGACGATTATCCCATCGGCGGCGAGGTCTAGGTCGGCCGTTTCGTCGACGATAATGCAATCCTTGCCGCCCATCTCGAGGATCGTGCGCTTAATCCACTTCTGCCCGGGCTGGATCTTCGCGGCGATCTCGTTAATGCGCAGGCCAACCTCCTTGCTGCCCGTAAACGTGATGAACCGGGTGAGGGGGTGCGCGGTGAGCGTGTCGCCGATTTCCGCGCCCAACCCGGGGAGGAAGTTAAGCACGCCGGTGGGCAGGCCCTGCTCCCAGAACAGCTCGCAAAACTTGCGCGCCAGGGTCGGCGCCGCCGAGGCCGGCTTGAGCACCGCCGTGTTGCCGGCAACGATCGCCGCCGTGGTCATCCCGCCCATAATGGCGATGGGGAAGTTCCACGGGGGAATGACGATACCCACGCCCAGCGGGAGGTAAATCAGGTCCACCTCCTCCCCGGGCACGGGGGTCAGGGGCTGGGGCTGGGCGAGGCGCATCATTTGCCGCGCGTAAAACTCCATTAGGTCCAGCCCCTCGGCGACATCGGCATCGGCCTCGACCCAGGACTTGCCTACCTCGAGAACCATCAGCGCGGAGAACTCGTGCTTGCGCCGGCGCAGCTCCGCCGCTGCGGTGAGCACATAGCGCGCGCGCTCAAACGGGTTAACGCGGCGCCAATGCTCAAACGCCTCGGCGGCGGCCTCTACGGCGCGCGCGGCGAGCTCCTTGTCCGCTTTGATAAACTCTCCGATTACCTGGTCGGGCTGCGCTGGGTTGACCGATGTAAACCGCTCACCGTCCGTGATCTCCTCTGGGCCGACCACGGATGGGTAGAATTTGCCAAGCTCCGACTCGACCTTTGCCAGTGCCTGTTCAAACGCTTCCGCCTCTTTGGGATTGGAGAAATCCGTCAGAGGCTCGTTGCGAAACTCCGGTAGCATCCGTGGTCCTCCTCGACAGCGAAGCTAGGGAAAAGCCCCTGTCGCATTAACGCCCCGGGCGATGCCCAAGGGCGCTGCGCGAACGAACGCGTAGTATAGCACATTGCCCAACTACTTGCGCAACCCCGAACACGCAGTGAATAGATATTCTCCCACCCCGCTGCCCTGTCCCTCGCCCCCGCGGGCAAGATCCTCCCCCCGCGCGCTCGCCGCCGCGCTGCGCCTCGGGCAACTACTCGCCGCGGACGGTCGGCGGCAAGCGCTCCCGCTAGCTCCAGCAGGAAAACGGACTTTTCTAAAGCCGCCGCCGAGCCACGAACAGAGGCAAGGAGATTCGTCGCCTGCGGCGTCCCCGCCCCGCGCTTTCGCGCAGGCGCGGCTTGTCGCCGCCCTGGCGCTGGCCGGCACGGGTGCCATGGCCAGCTCGCGCGGCCGCTTTCCTTCCGCCGGAGTGGCAAGGCTAGGGGCTTTGTGTGGCGCGGGGGCCGGCTATTGGCCCACGGGAAAGCTCAGCTTGTCCAACGGGTCCGTGCCCGCGCGGCGCTCCTCGGCGTTGGTAAACCCGTCGCCGTCGTCGTCCTCGTCGGCGTTGTCGCCGATTCCGTCGCCGTCTGTGTCGCGCCACTCTTTGGGGTTAAACGGAAACGCGTCCCAAGGCACCGCACGCGAGCGCGGCACGCCGTCGCCGTCAATGTCCCGCTCCTCGTGGTCGGCAATGCCGTTTTTGTTCTTGTCGTCGCCCAGTCCGTCGGCGTCAACATCGGCGTCGAGGACGTCGCCGATAAGATCCCCGTCTTTGTCCTCCCACTCCTCGGGCTCGAGGGGAAAGGCGTCTTTCGCGTCGGGCACGCCATCGTTGTCGTCGTCGGGGTCGAGGTCGTTCGGGGTGCCGTCGTGGTCGATGTCCGGCGGGCCGTCGGGGGTGATGAGCAGGGCGATGTCCACAACAAACTCCGGCGCGACAAACGTTTGTCTGCCCGCGGGGGCGGGGACGGTCTTCAAAATCGCCGCCGTCTCGGTGGAATACCAATATGCCGTTGCCGCTTTGGGGACGTTAAGGGCAACGGAAACGCCGCGCACGGGCGTTGTGTGGTCCTTGTAATGGTGGAGGTAAACCGCGGCGCGCTCGGCGGAGGCCAGGCCGTAGACGCGCACGAGTTTCGGCTGCGAAACCTCCACGGGAACCATGCGAATGTCGCAGTCTAGCCGATAGGCGAAATCCTGCAGCGCGCGCACATACTCGCGCTCGCGCGGGCCGAGCCAAATGTTCATAAAGTGCCCGTCTTTGGCGTAGCTCGTGTTCCAAAAGATGAACGAAATCTCGTTGAAAAACGCCGCCCAGTTGCGAATCCTCATGCGCAGGGCAGACTTCGGATCCCACACCCCGCCCACGCCCGGAGGCTTGGGCTTGTTGCGCGGCGTAGAGTTGCCGTGCTCGCCCACGATCACCGGCTTGCCGAACTTCTTCCACCGCGCCGCGCGCCCCGCCGTCTCCGCATCGCAGGAAAGCTCGTTTGTGATACCCGCATACCAGTGCGGGGCGCAGACGTCGATTCCCGCAAGCTGCGGGCGCTCCCAACTTGTGGCGATGGGGTGCTTATAGGGGTCGAGCGAGCGCAGATAGGGGGCCATAATGGCATACCACTTGTCGTCGGCGTTTTGCTCGTTTAAAAACTCCCAAAAGTCCACATAGGCCGCCCAGCGGTTAACCGTGTAGCGCAAAAAGCGCTTTACCTTGGCCATGCCCTCGGCGTTGTCCGGTTCGTTGTTAAACACCTTTTTGTAGCCGAAGATGCCGTAGAAGATCCTAAACCCATACTTGCGCGCGCAGCGCAGCAGGTCGTCTACGGCGATTGCCTCCTGCGTTAGGTAGTGGTCTAGGTCCGTATACAGAGGCAGGGAGAAGTTCTGCTGCGAAAAGCGCACGATGTTAAACCCGCAGCGGCTGTAGCGCCGGAAGTAAATATCGGCGTTGAGCGGGTTATACGACGGCCCGGGCTTAAACATCGCCCCGGGCGGAGGCGCCGGCCGCCCCGCGCGATCGAGCCGAAACGGGCCCTCGAGCGCATAGGTGTCCAGCCCCGTGCCCGTGGCCGAGTTGTCGAAATAGCCGTTCTGCAGGCCAATGGGGAAATAGGGCGTGCCGTCGTCGAATACCCAGCGAAACGGGTTGTTGGGGTTTTGCCTGACAAAACCAGGGTTATACGCCCGGTTTTTCACGCACAAAAACGTCCCCTCGCCCGTGGCCGCCTCGCCTTGGGCGTTGGCAAAGCGCCAGCGATAGCTCCAGCGCCCGAGCTCCGTCGGGGCAAAGCGCGCCTTCCACAGGTTGCGTTTTTTGAACAAATACGTCACATGCGCGCGGCCGCGGCTGTCGCGCTGCGCGCGGATTTTGGGCTTTTCCGTCGAGCCATAGTGAAACCCCCCGATGCGATATACCTTCCCCGAGGGCGCGCGGAACGTAACTTCGATGTCCACGTCGAAAAACGGGTTTTCATACTCCCGTTCATGGCGAAAGGTAAGCTCAAATACCTCATATGGCGGGATGGTCGTCGAGTTCTCCGAGCAGAAGACAACGAGCTGCTGCGCGGCGCAACTGGGTTCGCGCCCGCGCAGGCCCACGGCCAGGGCGCCCACGAGAGCGACGCCCAGCGCCCCGGCAAGCAATCGCCAGCGTCGCATGCCCCGCTCACCTCCGCGGAGGTCCTCCGGCGTTGCGCATAAGACGAGCGCCGAGAGTTTGATTAGTTGACGAACGCCCCGCGCCTAGGGTCCTTGCCTCGCGCTAAACGTAGTTTATCCCATACCACGGCGCGGGAAGGGGGAAGATCTTGCGCAACACCTCGCCCGCGCGGCCGCCCTCGCGCAGCAGCCGCTCCTCCGCCCCCTCCAGCGTGCCGAAGATAACTTGGGCGGCCTCGCCCGCATTTTGGGCTACGACCTGGTCCGCGCCATAGGCGAACACCATGCGCCCGCCGTCTTGGGCGAAGACCAGCCCCCGCGCCTCGCGCAGGCCCAACAGCTCCTCGAAATACGGCCGCATGCGCTCCATAAACTGCACGAAGTTAACGATCATCACCGTGCCCGAGCTGTTCGCGGGCGAGGGGGCCAAGCCGCGCGCGCAGAGCAGCTCGCGCGTCGGGCCATCCCAGCCGGAGACGTGCAGGGAAAGCTCCCCCAGCCCTTCGCGGGCAACCAGCTTGCCCAGGCAGCCGACGATCGCCTTGCGCTCGCCGGCGAACTCGCCGATCTCGCCCCGCGGCTCGCTTGGGTCGCGGCGCGAGCGGAGGAGGATGAGATATCCCCGCGGCGCCTGGCCTTCGCGCACGAGGAAGAACTTCGCCGGGCGGTTCATCACGTAGCCGGCCATGGCCAGGCGATAGTCGGCCACCGGCCGCAGCCAGCGCACCGGTTCGCGGCGGTAGATCTCGGCGAGCAGGGCGGCGTCCTCCGGCGTCGCTGCGACAAGGTCCAACGCGGGTTCGTCTAGCGCCGCGGCGCTTTGCGCGGAAAGGGTAAACCGCCAGTCCTTGCCTACATAGCGGCAGCCGAAGCGGTGATACATCTTGCGGTAGCCGGAGACGAGGGCGAAGTCCACCCCGTCGGCGCGAAACTTGCGCAGGTTGTCCTCAAACAGCCGCGTGGCGTGGCCCTTTGCCCGGTGCTCGGGATATGTGGCCACCCCGCCCAGGCTCGCCACGCGCACCGTGCACCCGAAAATCGTGAAATTGCGCTGAATGGCCCCCACGTGCGAGATTACCCGGCCGTCCTCAACGACCACGCGCAGGTTCTCGGCGTTGCCTAGGTTGTAGCAGTGGGGATATTTCTCGACGATCCCTGGCCAAAAGACGGTCTCCAAAAGCTGCCTCAGGCTGTCGAACTCTTCCGCGCGCAGGCCGCGCAGGCCATCGTGCCACGACGGTTCGGGTTGCTTGGGCATCGCCGGCTCTCCCAGGCAAACAACATGTGCGCGGCCACGGTCGCCGCGCGGCGGGACAATTCACCGCGCGCGCCCTAGAACCTTTTCGTAAAGATAAGGTCAAGGAAAACGCGCCCCTTGCCCCCCTCCTCCATAATCCTGCTGCAGAGCACGCTGCACTGCTCGGAAAGCGCCCACTCAAACCCCGCGGCCGCCGCGCGCTCGCCCGCGTGATACTCGAGGTGGATCATCCAGTCCTCAGCCACATGCCATGTCGCCCCGCCAAACCAGCACCCTCGCCCCGCGCCGGCCGCCGCGCCCAGGTGCGCCGTCCAGTCGCGCACATCGTAGCCGAGGACAAGCTCCGCCTGCTCCTCCCCCGGCGCGCCGATGTTCAGCAGCGCCGCGCGCGCACGCGCCCGCCCGCGGTCGTAGACCATGCGCGTCACGCTAAACACAACGTGACCGCGCGGGGCAAGGGGAAGGTCCGCGCCGATATCCATCTTGTGGCCAATGCCCAGTTGGCTGTTAAACGTTATCTCGGTGCCCCCCGCGCGCAGGTCGTGGACGAGGGCGAGGTCCTCGAAAACAACGTGTTCCTCGAGCACCTCGGCCACGGAGATAATCGCATTGCCCATGGGCGCGGCCCAGGCGGGCAAGCAACGGAGGAGAGCAACAAGCGACAGCAAACAGCACACGCGCACAGTGGCTCACCCCTTAGCAAGAGCGATATGTGGAGCGCGCGTAAGTTTGGCGCGCCTAACTTTCGCCGTCTAAGAAAACCCGCAGGCTTGCTTCCCCGCGGGCTGTGCTGCTTTTTCAGCGTTCTTCCTGCCCCGGCCGCTGCTTAGGGCAGGGCGATCTGCTCGATGCACTGCTCGCAGCTCGCCGAGCAGCGCGAGGCCTCCAAGCGCTCGGAAAGCCGCGCGAGCCAGTCGCCGCCTGTGCGCGGGCAGTCGCGCAGGAAGTTCACCAGGCAGCTCAGCCGGCGCAGCGTCTCGCTGCTAATGGCGTGCTCCAGGCGGCAGGCCTCCTCCTCCGCGCGCTGCGGGGGAACTTTTAAGATCGCCGTCAAAAACTCCACCAGCGCGCGGTGCCTGCGGTCCACCTGGCGCGCGGCGGCGAGGCCCCTGCTCGTCAGCCGCACCCTGCCATAGCGCTCGTGCTCCACGAGCTGCTTTGCCTTAAGCAGCTTCAGCGCGCCCGTAACGCTGGGCATCTTTACCCCCAGCGCGCGGGCAATGTCCTTCACCCGCGCCGCCTCGTGCTTGCGCTGCAGGGCGTAGATCGCCTCCAAATAATCCTCCATCGAGGACGTGAGAGCAGAGCGCTCGCGGCTCACGGTTGCCATCTCCTTAGCGTTACGGTTTATTTGATGTTAGGTTTGCCTAACAAAAATGTCAACCCCAGCCCTTGCGCCTGCCCAGGGCTCGTCTGCCACGCGCCGCCCTGCCTGCCCCTAGGGCCGGGGGCGGCCTTTTTCCCGCCGCCGTCTGTTCCGCCAAGCGCGCCTTGCTGCACGGCAAGCGGTGTGCTATAGTTTTGCTTCCCGAGGCGGGGAGAAAAAAATGAACCAGCTCGCCATCGTCGGCTTGCCCAACTGCGGGAAGTCGACGATTTTTCATGCAGCGACGCGCGCGCCGACGGCGATCTCCGAGACGCCGTATAGCACGCGCAAGCTCATCCGCGCGCGGGTGCGCGTGCCCGGGCGAAAGCTTGCTCCGCTGCAGCTTATTGACACCCCGGCCCTGGCCCGCGGCGCGGCGCGCGGCAAGGGCCTGGGCAACAAGTTTCTCGAGAAGCTGCGCACGTGCGACATTTTGGTCCACGTCGTGCGCCTGTTCGCGCGCCGGTCGCTCGGCGCGCCGCACCCCGAGGGGCGCATCGCGCCCCTGCGCGACATCGACATTGTGGAGACCGAGCTGCAGCTCGCCGATCTTGCCGCGATTCGCCGCCGGCTGGAGCCCGAGGAGGGGGAGAGGCCAAGTGCCGATGATGCCGCGCGCACGGCGCTCGAGGAGGTGGCCAAGGCCATCGAGGGCGGGCAGTCGGCGCGGCAAATGGGCCTGCCCCCAGAGGAACTTGCCGACCTTCTGGGCATGGAGCTGCTCACGGCCAAGCCCCAGATCTTCGTGATCAACGTAGATGAGGAGGACCTCTTCGCGGAGAGTCGAATGTCCCTGCCCGAGGAGCTGTTTACCCGCATTCGTATCGACGACGCGCCATATATCGTCGCCAGCGGCCGGCTCGAGGCCGATGCCGCGGCGCTCGATGGCCGCGAGGGCCTGGCCATGCTCGAGGAGCTGGGCATCGACGAGCCGCTCGGGGCGAAACTTGCCCGCGCGGCGGAACAGCTCCTCCGCGCCGGCCGTTAGCCCCGGCCTGTTTGCCCTTCTGCCCCGTGCTTGCGTGCGGGGCTATAGCCGAAGAAGGGAGGTGACGTCGCCGTGACCGAGCTGCGTCCCTACGAAGTGCTCTACATCGTCCGGCCGACGCTCAACGACGACGAAGTGCAGGACGTCGCCGACAAGTTCCGCCGCATGGTGCTTGACGCCGGCGGAGAGATCGAGCGCTTAGAGCTTGTCGGTCGCCGCCGCCTGGCCTATGAGATCGACAAGCTGAGCGAGGGCATCTACATCCTCATGCTCTTCCGCGCGCCGGGGTCGCTCATTCAGTCGCTCAAGCGCGAGTTTCGCATGGACGACCGCGTAGTGCGCGAGATGCTCATTCTGCGCACGAAGGGCGCGTTAGAGCAAGAGGCGCGCGCGGCGGAGGGCCTCGCGGCAGCGGCGGAGCCGGCCCCCGCGGAGCCCGCGCCAGCGGCGGAGGCCCAGGCGCCCCCCGCGGCGGAGAGCGCGGCGCCGGCCCAGCCTGCCCCGGCGGCGAGCGCGAGCGAGGAGGCGGCAGCCCCCGCGCAAGCCCCGCCGGCAGGTGAGGGCCGCCCGTCCGAGGAACAGCAAGAGCAGGGCGCGGCTGCTGCGCAGGCCCCTGAGGGGCCCGAGGCCCCGCAGGAGCCCTAGCCTGGCTCGCCCGACCGCCTGCAGCCGCTTGCCCACCGCGGGAGGTGTCCGCTGATGATCAACCGTGTGGTCCTTGTCGGGAGGTTGGGGCGCGACCCGGAGATCCGGGTAACCCCGAGCGGGGTTTCCGTGTGTCGGTTGCGGCTGGCGGTGACCAGGCGGTTTCCCAACCAGCAGGGCGAGCGCGAGACGGACTGGTTCGACGTTGTCGCCTGGCGCCAGCAGGCGGAGTTCTGCGGCCGCTACCTCACCAAAGGGGCCCTCGTGGGCATCGAGGGGCGGCTGCAGGTGCGGCAGTGGACGACGCAAACGGGCGAACTGCGCCGGACGTTTGAGATCGTCGCCGACAACGTCCAGGCTCTCGGCCCGCGGCGCGCCGCGGAGCCCGCCGAGGAGGGGGTCGCGGCCGAGCCCTCCCCGGAGGAGGCCCCGCCCGTGGAGGACCGCGTGGCCCAGGAGTTCGAGGACGCGTTCGGCGACGTCGAAGGCGAGTTCGACCCCTACGCCGACGCCTAGCGGCCAGGGCGCGCGTTGTCCCACGCGCAGTTTGCACCTGAGGAGCGACGGAAAATGGCCAAGAGCAGACGCGGACGGGGAAAGCGCAAAAAGCAGTGCGAGTTTTGCGCGCAGAAGGTGCTTTACATCGACTACAAGCTAACGAACGTGCTCAAGAACTATATTACGGACCGGGGCAAAATCATGCCCCGGCGGCAGACGGGCACCTGCGCCCGCCATCAGCGCCAGCTAACCACGGCGATTAAGCGCGCGCGAGAGATGGCTCTGCTCCCGTTTGTCATCGAGGAGTAGGGCGCTTGCGCCGCGCCGCGGCAAGAGCACAAAAGCGCAACACGCCCTCCATCGCCCTGTGGAGGGCCAGCGTGCTGTACGCCGCGGGTAACCTGGCGCAGGGCCACGGGAAGGTGGGGCTGACTGTTGCCTGAGGAAAACTCCCAAACTCTTGTTTTGGGCATCGACGTTGGCGGCACGCGGATCAAGGCCGCGGTGTGCAACTCCGCGGGGAGCATCGTGCGTTCCATGGAGATCGACACCCGCGCCCAGGAGGGGTTCGAGCGCGTAATGGGCCGCGTGATTTCCGTCGCGCGCGACCTCATCGCCAAGACGCGCTCGGCCCAGGCCGAGGTTAAGGCGCTCGGGGTCGGCGTCCCCGGGCGCATCGACCCCCGCGCGGGGATCTGCTTCTTCTCGCCCAACCTCCCCACGTGGGAGGACGTGCAGGTGCTCGAGCCTCTGCGCGAAGAGCTCGGCTTGCCCGTGTGGATGGAGAACGACGCCAACTGCGCCGGGCTTGCCGAGCTGCGCTTCGGCGCGGCAAAAGACGCCCAGAGCATGGTTATGTTCACCTTGGGCACGGGCGTGGGCGGGGCCGTGGCCATGAACGACCGCCTGCTCACCGGCCCGCGCAACGTCATCGGGGAGATCGGCCACACCGTGGTTGACCCCGACGGCCCGCTGTGCGGCTGCGGGGCCCACGGCTGCCTCGAGGCGTTTTGCGGGGCGCACGGCATCTCCGACCGCGCGGCCCAGCGCCTGCAGCGCGGGGAAAAAAGCATTATCCTCGACCTCGTCGACGGCGAGACGCGCAACATTACCCCCCACGTCGTCGTGCGCGCCGCAGCGCAGGGCGATGCCGTGGCCACCGCCGTGCTTGAGGAGACGGGCATGTACCTCGGTATCGCCATCGTCAACGCAACAGTTTTCGTCGATCCCGACGTTGTAGTAATAGGCGGCCGCGTAGCGCTCGCCGGGCCCGTGCTCTTCGACGCCATTCGGCGCACGGTGCGCGCGAGGTGCCGCATTGCGCCGTTTGACGTGGAGCGCATCGTCCCCGCGGAGCTCGGGGCAGACGCCGGGGCCGTGGGGGCCGCGGCGCTCGCCCTGGACGGCCTGGCTACGCTATAGCGCGGCGGGCGCACTTTTGCGCGGCTCGTCCCGATGGCCATGAACCCGGTGCTCGAAGCGATCCAGTCCACGCCCGCGTTGCGTGCCGCGCGCGAGGCGTGCGACGGGCGGGGCCAGGTGCTTATCGAGGGCCTGTGCAGCCCCGCTCGAGGGCCTACTATTGCCGCGCTTTTTTTGTCCCTCGGCCGCCAAATGCTCCTCGTCGCCCCCAGCGAGGAGCAGGCGGACAAGCTCTATCACGACCTCGCCGCGATCCTCGGCTCTGAGCGCGTCCACCTGTTCCCGGCGATCGAAATGATCGTCCTCGAGGACGTGGGCATTGACGCCGAAGCGGCCATGGACCGGCTGAATGCCCTCTGTGCGCTGCTCCGCGGACAGCACGACTTGGTCGTCACCTCGGTCAACGCTTTGCTCCTCGACCTCGTCCCGCGCGACGTCCTCGCCGCGCATGAGCGCGAGCTGGTCGTGGGGCAGGAGCTGGACTTCGAGGAGTTCAAGCGCAGCTTGCAGCTTGCCGGCTATCGCCGCGCGGAGCTTACCGTGGAGCCAGGCGAGTTCAGCGTGCGCGGAGGAATCGTCGACCTCTACCCGCCCACCGCGCAATATCCGTTGCGCGTGGAGTTTTTCGGCGACGAGATCGAGAGCATCCGCGAGTTCGAGCCCGCCACCCAGCGCTCGCGGCGCGAGCTTAAGCGTGCGCGCTTTGGCGCGGCGAGCGAGGTTCTCCTCCCCCCGGAGGGCGGCGCCGCGGCCGCGCAGGCGATCGAGCAGCGCCTTGCCGAGGAGCTCGACGCCCTGGAGCAGGCCGGCCGCGGCGAGGTTGCCGAAAAACTTGCCGCCAAGGTGCGCGAGCACACCGACGCCCTGCGCGATGGCCGCCCGCTTGCCGGCGCGGTATATTACCTCCCGCTAATGTTCGCCAAGCTCTCCTCGCTTGCGGACTACCTCGCCGACGATGCCGTCGTTGTCATAGACGACCCCCTGCGCGTCGAGGCGCAGTGCGCCGAGCTGCGCGCGGAGCTGTGCCGCATTTATGAGCAGCGCGTGGCCCGAGGCGAGCTCCTGCGCCTGCCCCGCGAGCCGTTTCGCACGTTCGCCGAGGTCGTAAAGCTCCTCGCCGAGCGGGCGACGATTTACACCGCGGCGCTTTCCCCAACGATTAGCTGGGCGCGCCTGCGCCGGCGCGTGGCCGTAAACAGCGCGCCCGCGGAGACGTTTCGCGGGCAGTTCGACATCCTCGGCGAGCAGATCGACGAGTGGCTTGCCGCTGGGCTGAGCGTCGTGCTTTCCACCAGCCAAACGAAGCGCGTGCGCGAGCTGGTAAGGCTGAAAAGCGGGGCCGAGGTGCGCGAGCTAGACGACGGCGCGCAGCTTGACGGCGGGGTATACGTGGGCACGCTGCCCTTGAGCGCGGGCTTCCGCCTCCCCGAAGCGCGGCTTGCCGTGCTTACCGACCGCGAGATCTTCGGCTATCAGCGCGCGGTCATGCCCCCGCGGCGGCGGCGCGACGAGGTAAAGCTTACCTCGCTCGCCGACTTGCGCGTGGGCGACCTTGTCGTGCACATCCACCACGGCATCGGCCGCTACGCGGGCATCGTGAAGAAGACGATCGACGGCGTGGAGCGCGACTATTTGCAAATTGACTATGCCGAGGGCGACAAGCTGTTTGTCCCCACGCCGCAGATCGACCGCGTGCAGAAGTATATCGGGGGCGAGGGCGCCGCGCCGCGTATCCACCGCCTAAGCGAGAGCACGTGGCAGCGCGTGCGCCGGCGGGCAAAGCGCTCGACAGAGAAGCTCGCGCGCGAGCTTCTGCGCATCTACGCCATGCGCGCCCAGGCCGAGGGCTATGCCTTCTCGCCCGACCAGCCGTGGCAGCTCGAGGTAGAAAGCGCGTTTATCTACGAGGAAACGCCGGACCAACTGCGGGCCATCGCCGACGTTAAGCGCGACATGGAGACCCCGCGGCCCATGGACCGCCTCGTCTGCGGCGATGTGGGGTTTGGCAAAACCGAGGTCGCCGTCCGCGCCGCGCTCAAGGCCGTGCTCGACGGCAAGCAGGTCGCCGTTCTCGCCCCGACCACGGTGCTCGCCCAGCAGCACCTAAACACGTTCTTGGAGCGGCTTGGGGCGTATCCCATTCGCATCGAGCTGCTCTCGCGCTTCCGCACGCGCGAGCAACAGCGGCGCATCGTCGAGGAGCTTGCCCTGGGCCGCGTAGACATCGTCATCGGCACACACCGCATTCTCTCCGAGGACGTGCAGTTTAAGGACCTGGGCCTGCTGGTCATCGACGAAGAGCAGCGGTTTGGCGTAATGCATAAGGAAAAGCTGAAAAAGCTCGCCGCCCACGTAGACGTGCTCACGCTTACCGCCACGCCCATCCCGCGCACGCTCTACATGGCCCTCTCGGGCATTCGCGACATGAGCGTGATTAACGACCCGCCCCAGGGCCGCGTGGCCATTCGCACGTTTTGCCTCGAGGAGAACGACGAGGTCATTCGCGAGGCCATCGTGCGCGAGCTCGAGCGCGAGGGCCAGGTATACTTCGTGCACAACCGCGTGCAGTCCATCGAATACGCCGCGCGGCGCGTGAAAAAGCTCGTCCCCCAGGCGAGGATCGCCGTGGCCCACGGCCAAATGAGCGAGGACCGCTTAGAGCGCGTGATGATGGACTTTTACGCCGGCGAGTACGACGTGCTCGTCTGCACAAGCATTATCGAAAGCGGGCTCGACGTGCCTAACGTAAACACAATCATCGTGCAAGACGCCGACCGCTTCGGCCTGGCCCAGCTCTATCAGCTCCGCGGGCGGGTGGGGCGCTCCACGCGCCAGGCCTATGCCTACTTCCTCTATCGCTACCCCCACCGCATGACACGCGAGGGCGAGGAGCGCCTGCTTGCCATCAAGGAGTTTACCGAGCTCGGCTCGGGGTTCAAGATCGCCATGCGCGACTTGGAGATTCGCGGGGCGGGGAACCTCCTCGGGCCGGAGCAGCACGGGCACATCGTGGCCGTGGGCTTTGAGCTTTACTGCCAGATGCTCTCCGAGGCCGTGCGCCAGCTCAAGGGGGAGAAGGTAGACAGGAGCGACCTGCCCCCTGTAGAATTGCCCATAGACGCCTACTTGCCGGAGGACTATATCGCGTCGGAGGGCCATCGCCTGGATCTCTACCGGCGCATCTCCGACGTGCGCGAGCACGAGGCGCTGGAGGAGATCGCCGCGGAGATCCGCGATCGCTTTGGGCCGCTGCCCGAGGAAGCGCAGAACCTAATTCGCCTGCTGCGCTTGCGCATTATGCTCGCCGAGCGGGGGTTGTTCCAGGCCCCCGCCGAGCCGGCGATCCTCCTGCTCCGCGCCGCTGAGGATCGCCCGCGCGAACTGAGCCCGTTTGAGCAAAGCGCCGTCTATCGCTTCGCCCGACGCTACCTCCGCAAGATCGTGCGTGCAGTATATACCACGGGCCGGCGGGTGCTGGTGCGCTTTGTCAACGCCACGCCGGCGCAGAAACTGAAGATCATGGAGGGGGTCCTAAGCTGCATCGCGCCGCTGGACGAGGAGCCCTGGCGCGCCTCGCGGGCGCCCCAGGCCCGGCCCTCGGCGGGCGGCGCTCGGGCCCCGCGCTAAGCCATGGCCTACGTGGTCTGCGTTAGCTTCCGAGGCGGTGGGGGTCGCGTATATTACTTCGACCCCGGCGAGATCGAGCTTGAGCTGGGCGACCACGTCATCGCGGAAACGGCGAAGGGGCTGGAGTTCGGCCGCGTCGTCGCCGAGCGGCACTGGGTCCCCGACGAGCGCATCCCCCAGCCGCTCAAGCCCATTATCCGCCGGGCCACGCCCGAGGACTTCGCCCGCGACGCGGAGAACCGCGAGAAGGAAAAAGAGGCGCTGAAAATTTGCGCGCGCAAGATCGAGCAGCACAAGCTCCCCATGCGCCTCATCGACGTCTCCTATACGTTCGACGGCGCGCGCATTGTCTTTTACTTCGCCGCCGAGGGGCGCGTGGACTTCCGCAGCCTCGTGCGCGACCTCGCGGCGACGTTTCGCACGCGCATCGAGCTCCACCAAATCGGCGTGCGCGACCAAGCCCGCCTGCTCGGCGGCTTTGGGCCCTGTGGCCGGCCGCTGTGTTGCTCCACGTTTATCGGCGAGTTTCAGCCGGTGGCCATCAAAATGGCCAAGGAGCAGGGGCTTTCGTTAAACCCCAACAAAATCTCCGGCGTGTGCGGCAGGCTGATGTGCTGCCTGCGCTACGAATATGACACATATGTTGAGCTGCGCAAGAACCTCCCCGCGCTGAAGTCCGAGGTGCACACCCCGCAGGGGCCGGCGAAGGTCGAGGGGCTAGATGTCCTGCGCGGCTTGGTCTACGCCGTGTTCCCCAGCGGCGAGGGAAAGTGGTATCACTACAGCCAGTTGCGCTGGCCCGGGGCGCCCGCGGAGCAGCCCGCCCAGGCCGAGGTGCCCACGCCCCAGGCTCCTCCGCCGGAGCTCATCGAGCAGCCCGCGGAGCCCAGCGAAACGCTTGCCGTGGAGGACGAGGAGGCCGAGGAGCAGCTCAGCGAGCCCGTCGTCTCCCCTCCGCCTGAAGCCCCTTCCGCGGAGCCGCCCCAGGCCGAGGCCCAGCAGAGCACGCCCGGCCAAGCGGCCGCGCAAACCTCGCGCCGGCGCCGCTCGCGGCGCAGGCGCAGCCGCAGACGCCGGCGGAGCAAGAGCGTTGGCAACTCGGCCCAGCGCGAACAGCGAAAGTGAGGCTTGCCCGATGCCGACCTACGAATATCTCTGCTTAAATTGCGACGCGGAGTTTGAAAAAGTCCTGCCCATCTCGCAAGCGGACAAGCGCGTGCGCTGCCCGCAGTGCGGGGCGAGGCGCACGAAGAAGCTCCTCTCCTCGTTTTACGCCGCGGGGCTCTCCTCCAAGCGCTCCTCAAGCTCGGCCTGCGCCACGTGCACGCGCTCCTCGTGCTCCTCGTGCAAACCGTAGCCCACAAAGCGGAGTGATCTGCCCATGGCCCAGAGCAAGCCCTATTACGTGACCACGCCCATCTACTACGTAAACGCCCGCCCGCACATCGGCACGGCGTATACGACGATCGCCGCCGACGCCGTCGCCCGCTTTCAGCGCCTGCTCGGGCGCGAGGTGTTCTTTGCCACAGGCACCGACGAGCACGCGGAGAAGGTAGAGCGCGCCGCGGCCGAGCGCGGGCTTTCCGTGAAAGAGCACACCGATGAGATGGCCGACGCCTATCGCGAGGCCTGGGCGCGGCTGGGGATTACCTACGACGACTTCATCCGCACCTCCGAGCCGCGGCACCACCGCGCCACGGAGGAGGTGTTCCGCCGCCTGCGCGCCCGGGGCGACATTTACAAGGGCGAATATGAGGGGTGGTATTGCGTCTCCTGCGCCACATATTGGCTGGAGAGCGACCTTAACGACGGCCGCTGCCCCAACCCGGAGTGCGGGCGGCCGGTGGAGCGCCGGCGGCAGCCGGCCTATTTCTTCCGCGCCTCGGCCTATGGCGAGCGCGTGGCGGAGTATATCGAGAGCCACCCGGGGTTTATCCGCCCGGAGTTCCGCGCCAACGAGGTGCTCAGCTTTATCCGCCAGGGCATGCGCGACGTATGCATCTCCCGCCCGAACTCCGGCTGGGGCGTCCCCGTCCCCGACGACCCCGAGCACGTCGTCTACGTCTGGTTCGACGCCCTGATTAACTACCTCACCGTCGTCGGCTTCCCCGACGACATGGAGCGCTTCGAGCGCTACTGGCCCGCCGACGTGCACTTTATCGGCAAGGACATCCTCACCCGGTTCCACGGCTCCCTCTGGCCGGCGATGCTCATGGCCCTGGAGCTCCCCCTCCCTAGGGCGATCGTCGCTCACGGGTTTTGGCTCATGGGCAAGAGCAAGATCTCCAAGTCCGCGGGGGGCCTCGTTACCCCGGACGAGCTCGCCGCGCACCTCTGCCAGCAGACGGGCATGGCCGAGCCCGTGGCCCTCGACGTCGTGCGCTACTTCCTCCTGCGCGAGACGCCGTTTGGCCAAGACTGCAACTTCTCCGAAGAGGCCCTGCGCGGGCGGCTCAACGCCGACCTGGCCAACGACTTGGGCAACCTCGTCAACCGCTCCCTGCCGCTTATCGAGCGCCACTTCCAGGGCCAAGTGCCACAGGGAACGCTGGACGGCGAGCTGGCCCAGGCCGCGGAGCGGGCAGCTTCTGCGGCGCGCGAGCGCTACGAGCAGTTTGACTTTCGCGGGGCGCTCGAGGCCACGTGGGAGCTGTTGGGCAGCGCCAACAAGTTCATCGACTACACCGCACCCTGGCAGTTGGCCAAAGAGGGCCGGCGTGAGGAGCTCGCCGACGCGCTGTTTAGCGTGGCCGAGGTGTGCCGCATCGCGTGCCTGCTCGTCTATCCCGTAATGCCCCACGCCGCGGGCGAGCTGCGCCGCCAGCTCGGCCTGCCCCCGCGCGTTAAGGGCACCTGGGACGAGCTTTGCGCGCCGGGCGCGGAGGGCCTCGCCGGAGCCTCCGTGCGCCGGGGAAGGCCCGTCTTCCCGCGCATCGAGCGCCCCGTTGCCGTAAAAGAGGAGGAACCCATGGAGCAAGCACAACAGCCGCTGATCTCTATCGACGAGTTTAGCAAGATCGACCTGCGGGCATGTACGGTACTGGCCGTAGACAAGGTCCCCGGGGCGGACAAGCTCTATGCGCTTACCGTAGACCTGGGGACGGAACAGCGCACGGTCGTCGCCGGCGTGGCCGAGGAGTTTTCCCCGGAGGAGCTGTTGGGGAAAACACTCGTGCTTGTGGCAAATTTGAAGCCGGCGAAGATCCGCGGCGTTACCTCTCAGGGAATGATCCTCGCCGTGGGCGAGGACAAGCCCTTGGGGCTTGTTGTGGTTGACCGGCCCGTCCCCCCGGGGAGCAAGGTGCGCTAGCGGTGGCCTGTGGGGGAAGGACCGGGCGCAATACTGCACGAAGGACAACACGCGGCCCAACGCGGATGGGCGTTGCGGCCGCGGGCGGAGGTTGTTAAGTGAGCTCGCGCTTGTTTGCCCGGCGAGCGGCCTGGTTTTTCGCCGTCGCCCTGCTCCTTGCCGGCGCCGCGGGAGCGACGTATCTCATGGGCGGCTCGGGCTCGCCGGCGGTGAACTTTTTCTATATCCCGATTATCGTTGCCGCGTTCGTCTTCGGAGACCTCGGCGGGCTGTTCTGCGCCAGCGTCGCCGCGTACATCGCCGGCCCGCTGATGCCCCACGAGCGCGGCCCCACGCTCATCCCCCAGGACATCTCCGAGCTGCTCATTCGCTATGCCGTGTTTCTGACCGTGGCCCTCGTTACCTCGCGCCTGTGCGCGGTAATTCGCGCGCATGCCGAGCAGTTCGCGAACCTCTTTCAAACAACGCGCGCCGTTAACTCCACCCTCGAGCGCGACCAAGTGCTGGATTTGATCACCGAGAACGTCAAGCGCCTAGTAGACGCCAAGGGTGTCCTCATCCGCCTGCTCAACCAGCAGACGGGCGAGCTCGTGCACATGCGCAGCGTGGGGCTGTCCGACCGCTACATCGCCAAGGGGCCGGTGATCGTAGACAAGAGCGAGCTCGACCAGCGCGTGCTCGCCGGCGAGACGGTGCACATCGAGGACGTCTCGCAAACGGACCTGTTGCAGTACCCCAAGGAGGTATGGGAGGAGGGGCTGCGCAGCGCAGTATGCGTCCCGCTCGTCGCCGAGGGAAAGACGATCGGCGTGTTCCGGGTATACTCCGACCGCATCCGGCGCTATTCGGCGGATCAGATAAGCCTCATTCAGACGTTTGCCAACGTCGCCGCGGTGGCCATTTGGCGGGCGGGGCTTTACGAAAACCTGCGCAGCGGCTACGTGGAGACGGTGTCCGCGCTGATGCGCGCGCTGGAAGCGAAAGATCCTGTGAGCCGCGGGCACTCGGAAAGAGTTACAGAATTAGTGGTGGAAGCGGCGCGGGAGATGGGCTTCGACGAGGAGAAGATCGAGGCCCTGCGCTTCGGCGCCCTGCTCCACGACATCGGCTACATCGGCACGCCCGATGTCGGGCTGGAGCAGAACCGGCTGGCCGAGGATGTTATTCGCATGAACCATCCGTTAATCGGCCGGTCGATTCTCGAGCCCGTGGCCTTCCTGCGCCCCGTGCTGCGCATGGTGGAATGCCACCATGAGTACTACGACGGCACGGGCTTTCCGCAGGGGCTGAAGGGCGACGAGATACCGATCGAAGGGCTGCTGCTTGCCGCAGCCAACGAATATGACATTATGACCTCGGGGATCGGCGTGGAGGCCGTCTCGCCGGAGGAGGCCGAGGAGCACCTACGCAAACACTCCGGCACGCGGTTCCACCCCCGGGTCGTGGAGGCGCTGCTCACCGTTCTGGCGCGCCGCCGGCGGCCGGGACGGATCGCCGTTAATTGACAGCCGGCGAGGGCAATGATACGCTCGGCGCCGTGCACGCGGTCGGCGAGCCGCCCCGCGGTGCGTGCGGAACGTGGGTCGATATGCTGCTGGCAGGGAGGAGTATCCGGTGAACGCGAGCTCAGGCAAGTCTGCGGTGTTTGCGCTGTGTGCGGTGGGCCTGTTGGTTGCCAGCGCGCTGTGCGCGGCGGATTCTCTCGCTGTGTTTAAGTTTACCGTCGACGGCGAGGCCTATGAGGCGCCCGCGATACCGATCGGCACCACGGGCGAGCTGCTCATCCCCGCGCGCGCTGCCGCGGAGTTCTTCGACGCCCGCCTCGGCTGGAACGAGGAGCTCGGCGCCTGCTCCCTCGATGTCCACGGCACGCGCGTGGTCATCTTTAACCGCAAAAACAAAGCGCTGATTAACGGCTACGAGCTGTTTATCCCCCACGCGGGAATGCTTAAAGACGAGGCCATGTTTGTCCCCTTGGGTTTCCTCGCGGAGACCGTCGGGGCCAAGCTCCACCGCGTCGCCGGCGACAAGGTGGTTATTGAGACCGAGCGCTTCAAACCCCGGCGCAACGCCGACCCCGTGGCCCTTACCGTTGTTGTTGACGGCCGCGAGTATACCCCGACGAAATATCGCTGCCTGCCCACCTGCGACCAGTTGCGCATCGCGGCCACCGAGCTGGCCATGATGTTCCAGGGCGAGGTTACCTGGGACCCGGACCTCGGCGCGGCGATCCTCGTCATCGACAACCGGCGGCTGGCGTTCTTCGCCCACCGCAAGTTCGGCATGGTCGACGGCGAGCCGTTTGAGCTAAGCCGGCCCCCGCTTCCCTCCCAGGGCAACCTGCTTATCCCGCTAGACAGCCTGTGCGAAATGCTCGGCCGCCCCCTCGTCCAGGACGGCACGTGGCACTTCACCGTTTCCAGCCCCATGTAGCGGGCTTTTGGCGCGCAAACAGCGAGGGGCGGTGGGTGCTTTCCACCGCCCCGTTTTTTTCCGCCTTTTTCGCCGCCTTTCGGGAGCCGGGGGCACAGCGCCGCGCGGCTACTGCTCTCCTTCGCAGGGGGAAACGACGCGCGCGCCGAGCTCGGCGAGCTGCTCCGCGGAGATCGGCCCCGGGCGCAAGATGCGCAGCTCCTCTCCGGCGACGAGGACCACCGTGGACGCCCTCCCCCCGGGCGCCGGCCCGCCGTCGAGGATAACGTCCACCTCGTCGCCCAGCGCTTCGGCCACGCTTTGGGCATCGGTGCACGGGGGCTCGCCGCTGCGGTTTGCGCTGGGCGCGAAAATGGGGCAGCCCAGCTCGCGCACGAGCGCCAGGGGAACAGGGTGCGCGGGCACGCGCAGCCCAACGTTTCCCCGCCCTTCGCGCGCCGGGGCGACGATGGTCAGCGGGCCGGGCCAAAACCGCCGCGCAAGCCGCGAAAACAGCGCGCTCGGGGTAACGTAGCCCTCCGCCTGCGCGGCGCTCGCCGCGAGCAGGGTAAACGGCTTGTCCGGCGGCCGGCGCTTGACGGCCACAAGCCGCGCCTCGCCCGCGGCGCTGTTCGCGCTTGCCCCAAGGCCATAGACGGTTTCTGTGGGAAAGGCGACGAGCCCCCCGCGGCGCAGGACCTCCGCCGCCCGCGCAATTACCTCGCCCTCCGGCGCGTTTGGGCTAACTTTAACGATGGCGCCCACCGCGGCACCTGCCTTTCCCTAGCCAGCGCGGGCCACCTGGCTCTCGAGCAGGTTTACAAGCGAGCTTTGCGGATAATAATGGGCCAAAATTTGCTCCTCGGAATACCCCTCCCGCGCCATGCCCAGTGCCCCGGCTTGGCACAGCCCCACGCCATGGCCCCAGCCTCCGCCGAATAGCTCATAGGCCACGGGCACGCCGTCCTGCCCGCGCTCCTTGTCGATGGCAAACAGCGTGCTATAAAGCCCCTGGCTGTCGATCGTCCCCGTGCCAAACGCCCAGCGAATCGCGCTGCGCTCGACGGTATATGAGTTTTGCGAGCCGACAAAGGCCAACGCGGCGACGCGCCCGCTGGCCGTGCGCCGGGCGATCTTTATGTCCAACAGCCGCCCCAGAGCAACTTCTTGCGTGCCGAGAAGAACGGGCAGGCTGCGCTGAAGCTTCTGCTCCAGCTCGCTTGCGGAAAACCTCCTGCGCCAGCGGAAGCAGGGGTGCCAGGAGCAAAACGCGCGCCGCGGGGCAAGCAAAAACCGGCGCAGCGCCTGCTCCTCGCCAAGCTGGGGCGGCGCGCCCCCGGGCTCGTCCAGCCGCGCCAGGCAGCCAGCAAGCGCCACGGGCCAGACCTCCCGCGCGGCCTCCGTGCACCCCCCGCAACAGGCGAAATAGGGGCAAGGGGCCAGCTTCCCGCCTGCGGCAAGCACCTTCCCGCGCGTCTCGCGCACCGCGCGACAAACCGCGGCGCTCTCCGCAGCAACGCCGCGATAGACCTGGCAGCGCACGTCGGCGGTCAGGTCGTAGCCCTCGCCGGCGAAGCGGCCCAGGTTCGCCAGAGCATACGTGCGGGCGACGATCGCTTGCGCGCGCAGCGCCGCAGGAGGAGCGTCGCTGGGCATCTCGCTGCCCACTACGCCGGCGAGATACTCCTCCAGCCCGACGATGTTTATCACGATAATGCCCTCCCGGCCCGCGCGGAGCTCGACCGTCCCCCGCACGCGGCGTTCGACCACCGGCTGCCGGGCGCCGGGGCAATACCAGCGCAGCGCGAGCGCGTGCCCCGCTGCCGGCGAGACCAGCGCGCGCGCCACACCATCCGCCCCCGCGCCGGCGAGAGCGACGCGCACCGGCGCGGGCACGCGATCTCCGGGGACGACGACGGCCACCGTCCCCGCGGGCAAGGGCGCCGCCTGACACACGCGCTGCAGCATCGCCGGCGCGTCGCGCGCCTCGCCGTCGCCTTCCACGAGAACCACCGGCGCGCCGTTGGAAAGCTCGGCCGCCTGCGCGACGAACCCGCGCGCGCAAAGCTCCTGCGCCAGCTTGCGCGCCTCGCCCGCCTCGGCGAAGCCCCTAATCTGCACCAAATACGCCGGGCGCGCCGCGCGCTGGGCCGTGAACACCACCTCTTTGAGATCAGTTTCAGTGATCGAAGCGCGCGCTGGCTCGGAAACGGTCAGCGCAAGCGGAGCGTCGCAGCTAATACGCACCGAACGCGCCTGCTGGGCAAGGCAGATGCGCAGGGGAATTTGCCCCCGGGCATAGGGGGCGAAGCGCTGCACGAGGGCGAACAGGCCCTCGGCGCGGGCGCCGCGCGGCGCGGGTAAAATAGCTAGCGCCGCGGCGAAGGTCGCTCCGGCGATGGCCAACGCGCGGGCCATTGCTCCGCCAATCTAGCATGGGCGATTTGCGCCGTCAAACGGCGGCAAAACTCTTTGCTTAAGCGAAGGGAAACGTTGGTCGTGTTCAGAAGAACAAGAGGAAAATCGCTCTGGGGGAAACGAGGACACCCCGGGGCTAGGGACTTAGGCAAAGGAGGTTTTGTATTGTGAAAAGCTTGCCCATCGTGATGGCCGCTGTTGTCGTATGCCTCCCGCTCTTGGCGAGCGCGGCATACGCCGAGCCCACAGCCTTGGGGGATACGGGGTTGATCTTCACCCCCTCCGCCGACGTGCAGGAGGAAGAGGTTTACGACGTGTTCGCCCGCAACCTTACTGTGGGCGGCGAGAACAGACAGTATATCTCGGCGTGCTTTGGCATTGACGATCAGTTCGAGGTTAGCGCCGCGCAGTTGCTCACCCCTCCGGGAAGCGTCGTCGCTCCGGCAACGTTCATCAACGTGAAGTATCGCTTCGAGGAGAGCCGGGACATCGACACGCCGATCTCCATCGGCATCCGCGACTTAATCGGCCGCGGGCCCAACGGCCGGACGTACTACGTTGTGGCCACCAACTACTTCGACGAGGAAGAGGAGACCACAAGCCGCCTGACGTTCGGCGTGGCCTATAGCGAGGTTAACAAGTGGCAGTTCCTCGTTGGCTTGGACGGCGATATTTCCGACAACTGGCGTGGCTTGGTCGAGTGGGACGGACAGAACATTAACCTCGGGTTCCGCTACTTGGAGACGCGCGACGAAGAGGGCGAGGGGCTGACCGCCGAGGTGTTCCTGCAGAACGCTTTTGCGCCGGGCGGGAACAACGTGTTCCTCGGCGTGGGCTACCGCTGGTGCAGCCACTAGGCTG
>CAZMGT010000016.1:0-60485 GCA_964565895.1 uncultured Armatimonadia bacterium | reverse complement strand
GGCTTTTTGCGCGAGGCGGGGGAGATACGCCTGGGCGAGCTCACCCTGCGCTGCGACACTGAGTTCGCGGCCATTGCCCTCACCTCGCTCGACGGCGGGCCGCTCTCCTCCGCGCGGCGCATGTTGCTCGTCGCCGTGGCCCGCGCCGAAAACACCGGTTTTGTCTACAACGCCACGCGCACGGCGATCGTCAACCGCGGCCGCGCGCCGATTCTCATCGAGCCCGTGCGCGCGACGCTCACCCTGCGCTGCGGGCTGCGCACGCTGCACGTGCGGGCAATAGGCCCACGGGGCGAGCGGCTGGGGGAGATTCCCGTGCAGCGCACAGAGCGCGGGTTTCAGTTTCGCATCGGCCCCGCGGGGAGGACGATCTACTACGAGCTAACTCCGCAGTGAGGGCGGCCGAGGGCAGGAGTCGCCCAGCGGCCGTGGGAAGTGCAACCGGCGCCAGAACAAGGCAACTAATCGGTTGATGGGGTGTGATGCTTGTGCCAGCGACGGATTCGCCGCTGCTTTTGGGAATCGACTGCGGCACGCAGTCCCTGCGCGCGGGAGTATACGACAGCGAAGGGCGGCTTGTCGTTCAGGCGGTGGAGGAGTTTGAGACGCAGTTTCCCCAGGTGGGCTGGGCGGAGCAGAACCCCCAGGACTGGCTCGAGGCTGCCCGAGTAGCCATCGGCAAGTGCCTCGAGCACCCCGATGTCTCGCCCGAGGCCATCGCGGGCACCGCTGTAGACGCTACCGCTTGCACCCCGCTGTGCGTTGACGAGAAGGGGGAACCCCTGCGCCCGGCGCTCCTCTGGATGGACCAGCGCGCGCATCGCGAGGCCGAGGAAGTTAACCAGACGGGCCACCCGTTTTTGAAATACGTCGGCGGAGGCGACTCCCCGGAGTGGGGCGTGCCCAAGTGCATGTGGCTTAAGCGAAACGAGCCCGACACGTGGCGCGCCGCGGCGAAGGTCTGCGACTGCGCCGACTGGCTAACGTTTAAGCTAACGGGCAAGTGGATCGCCTCGCTGTGCAACGCTACGGCAAAGTGGAACTACGTGCGCCCGGAGGGGGGCTTTCCCGAGGATCTCCTGCGCGCCGTGGGCCTCGACGACGCCCTGGAGAAGTGGCCCACCGACGTGCGCCCTATGGGCGAGCTCGCCGGCGAGCTCACCAGCGAAGCGGCGCAGTTTCTCGGGCTTAAGCCAGGCACCCCCGTCGCCGTAGGGGGAATCGATGCCTATACGGGAATGATCGGGCTTAATGTGGTAAGCCACGGGCGCATGGCCCTCGTTATCGGCTCGTCCACCTGCCACATGGGGCTCTCCGACGAGGCGGTGTTTGGCTCGGCCGTGTGGGGGCCATATCCCGACGCGTTGATCGAGGGCACGTGGGTGCTTGAGGGCGGGCAGACGGCCACGGGGTCGATCGTTAAGTGGTTCGCGGACAACTTCGCCCACGCCCAAGCGGCGGAGGCCGAGCGGCGCGGCATTAGCCGCTACGAGGTGCTCGACGAGCAGGCGGCCGCTGTGCCCCCAGGGGCGGAGGGGGTTATCCTCATCGACTACTTCCAGGGCAACCGCACGCCCCTGCGCGACCCCTTGGCCCGCGGGGCGTTCTGGGGCCTGAGCCTGCGCCACGGGCCGGGGCACATGCTCCGCGCCATTTACGAAGGCACGGCGTTCGGCACGAGGCACATCCTCGAGGACCTCGCCCAGGCGGGCTTTCGGGTAACCGAGCTCTATGCCTGCGGGGGCGGGGCGAAAAGCAGCTTGTGGCTGCAGATTACCGCCGATGTGTGCCAAATTCCCATCATCACCACGGAAATCCAGGAGGCCACGGCCCTCGGCGCGGCGATCCTCGGGGGCGTAGCCGCGGGAATCTTCCCCTCGATCGCCGAGGGCGCGCAAGCCATGGTTCGCGAGGCGCGGCGGACAGACCCTAACCCCGAGCTAAAGGAAACCTACGACTTTTACTTCGACAAGTACGTGCGGTTTTATCCCGCGATGAAAGAGCTGATGCATGAGGTCGCCCAGCGTGCCGGTTGACATCGACCTCGACATCGGCGAGGGGCTGCCCCCGCGGGCGCGGCTGCTGGCGAGCTTGCACCGCGCGGGGCGGCCCGTCTCCGGGGAGCGGCTCGCGCGCGAGCTGGGCGTCTCCCGCGCGGCGGTTAACAAGCATATCCGCGCGTTGCGCGGCCTGGGCTATCGCATCGCAGGGACCCCGGGCCGGGGCTACCTCCTCGCCCGCCGGCCAGATCGACTGTTTCCCTATGAGCTCCTGCTCGAGGGGCTGGCGCCCCAGGTGAAGCGGGTTGTTTACCGCTCGGCGGTGGGCTCGACGAATGATCTGGCCCGGGCTTTGGGAGAAGCGGGGGCGAGCGCGCCGGCGGTGGTCCTCGCCGACTATCAGAGCGCGGGGCGCGGGCGCCGGGGACGCTCCTGGGTTGCCCCGCCGAATACCTCGGTCCTTCTCTCCCTGCTCATCCGGCCCGCGGTAGCCCCGGGGCAGGTGCCCTTGTTTTCCCTGCTTGCGGCGCTTGCCGCCGCCGAGGCGCTTGAGGAGTTGTGCGGGGTTTGTGCGCGCGTGAAATGGCCCAACGACGTTCTCCTCAACGGGAAAAAATGCGGGGGCGTGCTTGTCGAGATGGCTGGCGAGGCGGAAACCGTGCGCCACGTTGTCATCGGCGTGGGCATTAACGTCTCGCAAAGCGCCGCGCAGCTTCCCCGCGACGCGCGCCAAGCAGCGACCTCCGTGCGCTTGGCTTGCGGCCGGGCGCCGCGGCGCGCCCGGATTGCCGTGGAGGTGGTAAACCGCATCGTCGCCTGCGAGGGCGGGAGGAGGCTACCCGACGACCTGCTGTTGCGCTGGCGGGCGCGCGATGTCTGCTTGGGGGCGCGCGTGGCCGTGGCCGCGCCCGAGGGGCGCGTGGAGGGCGTGGGCGAGGCGGTGGACGAGCTCGGGCGCCTTGTGGTGCGTCGCGCGGACGGGGCGCGGGTAACGTGCCTCGCCGGCGATGTAACCGTGCTTGGCGTGGGCCGAGGCATGTCGAGGAGGGGCAAGCGGTGAGCGAAACGGACCTTTGGGCTGCGTTAGACGAGCTTCCCGCGGCGGTGATTGTCTTTCCCGATGCGCAGGGGCGCGAGCAGGGACGAGGCAACGCCGCGGCGCAGCGGCTGGCGCGCGAGCTGGGTGTCGAGCTTCGCCCCCTATGGCTGCGCGAGCCCGTGCTCGACGAGCGCGCCGATGCCTGGGGCACGCGGCGCATCGTTGCCGTCGGCGAAGGGGCGGGGCGGCGGCTCGTTTGCGTGCGCCGCGCTCCTGAGGCGTGGGCTGTGCTGTTCGGCGGCAAAGCGGCCGAGCTGTGGGAGGACGTTACGGAAACGTGCTGCGCGGGCGGCCGGCTCGAAGCGGCGGCCTCGGCGCTGAACCACGACGTTCGCGGGGCGCTGGGCGCGGCGCAGCTTAACATCGGCGCGCTGCTCGATGGTATCGCCGGCGAGCTTCACCCCCACGTGCGACGCTACTTGCACAACGCCCAGCTCAGCCTGACCCAAGCCCTGTGGCTAATCGAGAACCTCGTCGATGTCGCGCGCGAGGAGCGCCTACGCGGCTATTTGGAGCTTGCCCCGGCGGCGCTCGGCGACGTGCTCGAGGACGGCCTGTCCTACGCGCGGGGCCGCGCCGCAGAGGCAGAGGTCGAGCTCGCTGTCCAGCTCCCCGCAGGCGAGGAGAAAATCGTCTGCGACCGCAAGCGCGTCGCCCGCGCGGTTCACGCGCTTGCCGTGTGCGCTGTGGACTGGGCCCCGCGCCGCGGCCGCGTGCACGCGGTAGGCAGGGTCAAGGGGGAGGGGGGCAAGCGCTGGGCTGAGATTTCGTTTCACACCGCCCTTCCCGCGGGGGCGGAGCACCTGCCCGACCTGTTTTCGCCGGTGCTCGTTGCAGAAAGCCCCGCCGAGCTCGGCCCGTTTGGCCGGGCAAGCGTGTTTGACTTTGTCCGCGCGGTGGCCAACGCTCATGGGGGCAGGGCGCTGTGCGTGGGAAAGGGGCAGGAGGCGCGGCTTACTTTTCTGCTCCCCTGCGAAGGACCAAACGCCCAAGAGAGCGAATGAAGGGCAGCGAACCGCGGGGCGCATTTGCCACAACGCGAAGGATTCGTGCCAGGGCAGGGCAAAGTCTGGCAAAAGTTTGCGGCGGGGGCACACGGGTGAACTTTTGCGCGCCTCCCGTCGCTGTCACGGAGAGAGGGCAGCTAACCGCCGTGGCCTGAACGGCAAACCACGGGGTTTTGAGAGGTGTGGTCGAGGTGGCAGATGTAAACCTAGTCGTCCTTACCGGTGTGTCCACGAAAAACGCTGTTCTGCGCACCAAGAACTCGGGCCAGATCAAAGCGGAGTTTAGCCTCCAGGTGGACCGGCCATTCGTCCGGGCCGATGGACAGACGGTCTCGGACCTGTTTCTCGTCGACGCCTGGGGCGAACTTGCAGAGTGGACCTATCAGAATGTGCGCACCGGCACTCGTGTATTTATCATCGGCACGCTAAACAAGGAAAGCTACGTCACGCGCAGCGGTGGCAAGGAACACCTCACCGTGGTCAAGGCCAAGCATATTGACCTGGCGAGCAACGGGGCGCCGACGATTACCGCGGAGCTCGATGAGATCCGCAAGGATAAGTGGGATAGCAGCGTCATCGTCTCGCAACTGCTTTCCGTGCGCGAGGCGATCGAGTCTTAGCGGGAGAACATGAGTTCAGACTCCCGTTCTCCGCCGCCTGCGCGGTTTGCCCTCGCGGGGGTGTTTGTCGATCGGCCCGACGGGCCGGCGCCCGTTGACGTCGCTCTTGTTCCGCTGGAGGATTCCCCCGGCGAGCCCTGGTCGGCCGTCGTTCGCGATGGCAAGCCCGTAGCCCAAGGGCTACTCCAGCGCCTGCTGCTCACAGAACACGACCTGGCGCTGGGAATTTCCCCAGAACAGGCGCTGGCGCAGCTCGGTAGCTATCTGCGCCGGGGAGAGGTCTACGCCTGCGCGGTCCCCGAAGCGTGGCAAGCGCGGCTGTGCGCAAGCGGCGGAGCGGAGAACTTCTTCGACATTAGCTCGCTCGCCTGGCTCGCCCGCCCGGGCCCTTCCCCGCCCAGCGTGGACAAGCTTTGCGCGGCGTTGGGGCTGGAGGGCGTTACCCTGCCGCGTGCCGAGCAGCTCGCCCAAGCTCTTGCCCGCTGCCTGCCCCGGCTTGTCGAGTTCCTCTCCGCGCTTCCCCGCGCCCTGCGCGCGGAGCTCGCCCGCTGCGCGGAGCAGTTGCCTTGGGTGCGCTCCTCCCTTTTCGCCCCGTGCTTGGCCGATGCCCTCAAGCCGCCGGTTCCCTCGCTGCGCCGGGCGCTTGCCGCGCGCGAGCGGCCGCGCCGGCCAAAGCGCCCCTGCGCCTGCCCCTGCGGGCCGGATGCCGTTGCCGCCGTGCTCGAGCCGGGGGGCGAGATCAGCCATGCGCACCCGCAGTACGAGCATCGGCCGGACCAAGTGGCCATGGCCCGCGCGGTGGCCCGGGCGCTCCAGGAGGACCAGGTGTGCCTCATCGAGGCGGGCACGGGCGTGGGCAAGTCCCTCGCCTACCTCGTCCCCGCGGTGCTCTTTTGTGCAGCCACGGGCGAGCGCGCCGCGGTCTCCACGGCGACAAAGGTCCTCCAAGACCAGCTCATTAAACAGGACATCCCCCTGCTTCGCCGCGCGCTTGAGGTGGAGTTTACCGCGGCCGTCGTTAAAGGGCGCGAGAACTACCTCTGCCAGCGCAAGCTGCTCGAGCTGTTGCGCGAGGCACGGGAGACGGGCGAGGGCGATATGCTTCCTCTGCTCGTCCTCCTGTGCTGGATGGTGCGCTCGGAGGAGCAGGACCTGGAGGAGCTGGGCGATGCCGAGAGCTTGGCCGCCAGCGCGCTGGGGCGCGTCGTGCGCCGCGTGCGCTCCTCCTCCGCGCACTGCCTCGGGCGCGTGTGCCCGCAGTTTGCCACGTGTGCCATGGAGCGCCTGCGCCAGCGGGCCCAGGCCGCCGATGTGCTGATTATCAACCACGCGCTGTATTTCTCCACGCTGGACACGGGCCTGCTCCCGAGCTTCGAGCGGCTTATCCTCGACGAAGCCCACGCCTTAGAGGACATCTCCACCGACCATTTCGGCCTTTCCGTAAGCCAAGCCGGGCTGGCGGAGCTGGTGGCAACGGTCGCCCGCCCCGGGGGAGGCGAGGCGATCGTCTCTCGGCTGCAGGCGCTGGTTGAGCTGGGCGAAGATGCGGCGCTGGCCAAGCTCACCGGCGAAGACCTGGAGCGCGTGCGCGTGGCCGCGGACGAGGCAGCCCAGGCGTTGGAACACTTCTCTCGCGCTTGCCGCGAGCTGGCCAAGGGCGCGGGCGAAGACGGCGCGGGAGCCCGCGTACGCCTGCGCGAGGAGGTGCTTTGCAGCGAGCAGGGCGAGGCGTTTGTCGAAGCCGGGCTGGAGCTCGCCAAAGCGGTGGAGGAGCTGGGCGAGGCGTGCCGCGCGGCCGCGGGAAAAGTGCCCCAGCCCGCGGGCCAAGCGGAGCTGGGCGAGGGGCATGTGCTCGCCCGCGAGCTGTTCGCCGCTGGAGAGGAGTTCGCACACGCCGCCCAAGCTCTCGAGGAGGTGCTCGCCCAGGCAAGCGAGGACCGCGTGTATTGGCTAAGCACAACGCGCAACGCGTTTTCCCTCCACGGGGCGCCGATCTACGTCGGCGACGAGCTGCGCCGCACGGTTTACGACCGCATGAAAACCGTCGTGCTAACTTCGGCGACGCTTACCGTGCGGGGCGATCCCGCGTTTTTCATCGAGCGTCTGGGGCTTGAGCAAGTGCGCGAGCGGCTTGCCGTGCACGTGTTTCCCTCGAGCTTTGACTTTGAAAACCAGGTTGTCCTGTGCGTGGCCACAGATGTCGCCGAGCCCAGCGAAGAGGCCTGGCTGGAGGAGCTGGCCGAGGGCATCTGCCGCGTGGTCGAGGCCGCCGGCGGCCGTTCGCTTGTCCTGTTTACCGCGCGGCAGCATTTGTACCGCACATATGAGCTGTGCCGGCGGCGCCTGCGCTCCGCGGGGATACCGCTCATGGCCCAGTATCAGGATGGCCCGCGGGCCGAGCTGCGCGCGGAGCTTGCCGAAAACGTGGACTCCGTGCTCTTCGCCACGCGCAGCTTCTTCGAAGGGGTGGATATCCCCGGCCCTTCCCTGCAGTGCGTCATTTTGACCAAGCTGCCGTTCGCCGTGCCCACCGACCCGGTGATCGAAGCGCGCTGCGAGCGCCTGCAGGAGGAGGGGCGCAACCCGATGACCGAGTATTACATCCCCCACGCCGTGCTCACCTTTCGCCAGGCGTTTGGGCGGCTCATCCGCTCGCGCCAGGACCGCGGCGCGGTCGTCCTGTTCGACCCGCGCGTGCTCAAGCGGGGCTATGGCAAGGCTTTTCTTTCGGCGATTCCCCGTTGCCCGCGGGTGTTCGGCGACATTGAGGAAATCGCGCGCGCCGTGCGCCGGCACTTGGAGCCCGGCGGGCAGCGGGCTGGTGGGGCGTAGTCCATGGGGCAAACGTTTTTCGACGACGATTGGTGCTTTTGCTGCGGGCGGAAGAACGAGCGGGGGCTGAAGCTCGACTTTTGGTTTGAGGGCGAGGAGTACGTAACGAAGTTCGTCCCGGGCAAGGAGTTCCAGGGGTTTGCCGACATTGTGCACGGGGGTATACTGGCGCTGTTGCTCGACGAGGTAATGGCGCGCTCGCTGTGGGTTCGCGGGCGGAGATACGTTACCGCGGAGCTCACGGTGCGCCTGCACCGCCCCGCGCCTGTGGGGCAGGAGCTAACGTTTCGCGCGCGGGTGGTTCGCGACCGCCCGCGGGTGGTGCACATGGAGGCGCGGTGCCTGGGGCCCGAGGGCACCGTCCTCGCCTCTGCTTCGGGGAAGTTGCTGCCCGTGCCGTAGCGTTGCTGCGGCGCGCGCGGCGTAACGATAACCGGAGGTGGAGTTTATGCTTGGCGAGGCCTGTTGCGTGCGCAGAGCGTGGTGGTGGGCGGTGGTTCTCGGCGCGCTGGGCGTGGCGGCGGCCGGTGCGCTCTCGTTGGGCGAGCGCGCGGCGTCCAACGACAATGCGCCCGTGCCCCTCGCCGAGCAGCCCAAGGTGGGTGACAAGGCGCCGGACTTTGAGACGAAAACGCTTGACGGAAAGGTGTTTCACCTGGCGGAGGCCGAGGGGCCGGTTTTGCTCGTCTTTTTCGCGCCCTGGTGCCCCCCGTGCAACACCGAGGCACCGCACCTGCAGGAGCTGCACGAGGAGTATGCCAAGCAGGGGCTTCACCTCATCGCCGTCGCTGTGTCAACGACCTTGAAGCAGCTCAACGAGTTTCGCAAAAAGTACGGCGTCACCTACCCCATCGGCTTCGACGAGCGCAACAATGACACCGCCCGGGCCTATGGCGTGCGCTATATCCCAAGCACGTTTATGATCGAGCACACGGGCGAGATCTCAGGGACCTGGGTTGGCTTTAGCCCGGGGAAGACGTCAGAAGAGGTTAAACAAGCTGTGGAGCAGGCGCTGGAGAAGTATGCCCGGGCGAAACAGAGCGAGAAGTAGCGCGGGGCCCGCGGGCTAGCCCGCGGGCTCGAACTTATAGCCCACGCCCCATACCGTGCTGATCCGGTGGGGCACCTCGGGGCGGGTGAAAATCTTCTTGCGCAACTGCTTGATGTGCGTGTCCACGGTGCGCTCGCAGCCGTAGTATTCGGTGTGCCCCCAGACCTCGCTGAGCAGCTCGGCGCGCGAGAATACGCGCCCGGGATGGCGCACGAGAAGCCAGAGCAGGTCGAACTCCTTAGGGGTCAGGGGCACGCGCTCGCCCTTGCCCACGGTGACCTCGCGGCTCGCCCCGTTAACGGTTAGCCCCTGGAGGATAACCTTCTCCTGCTCGCGGGCGGCCTCGCGTGCCGTGCGCCGCATAACGGCCTTAATGCGCGCGGCGAGCTCGCGCGGGCTAAACGGCTTGGCCACATAATCGTCGCCGCCCAGCTCCAAGCCAAGCACGCGGTCTACCTCTTCGCCCTTTGCCGTGAGAAAAATAACGGGGACGGAGCTAAACCGGCGAATCTCCCGACACACCTCAATACCGTCTTTGCCGGGCATAAGGATGTCGAGCAGGACAATATCGAAATTGCCCGCGCGCACCTTCTCCAAAGCGGTATCCCCATCGCCGCAGGCCTCGACCTCATACCCGTCGGCGGTGAGATACTCCTGGAGCATCTCGCAGTGGTCGGGATCATCGTCGACAATAAGAATTGACTTGCGGCTCATGTCCAAGACCCCTTACCACAACGTACACGGCTGAGCACCATATTCAACAGCTGCATTCGCCATTCGCCACTGCCCTCCCTCCCCCACGCTAATTGACTTTTCCCGCGCCCTGCAGTACATTCTGGCCGCCACTTGCACCCACTGCCTGCGGAGGAGGATGGCGTTGATCTCGACCGCCGATTTTCGTACCGGCCTAACTATTCAGGTGGACGGCGAGCCGTATCAGATCCTCGAATTTCAGCACGTTAAACCGGGCAAGGGCTCGGCGTTCGTGCGCACCAAGCTCAAGAACATTCGCACGGGCCGCGTGCTGGAGAAAACGTTTAGCGCCGGCGAACGCATGGACCCCGCCCACGTCGAGCACCGCAAGGTGCAATACCTCTACCGCAGCGGCGACCAGTACACGTTCATGGACCTGGAGACCTACGACCAGTTCGACGCCCAGCCCGACCTGATTACCGGCGAGAAGTATCTCCAAGAGGGCATGGAGTGCGAGGCCACCTTGTTTGAGGGCAACATTATCGGCATCGAGGTCCCCGCGCACGTGGAGCTTAAGGTGACGATGACCGACCCGGGCATCCGCGGGGATACGGCCACCGGCGGGACAAAGCCGGCAACGTTAGAGACGGGCGCTGTCGTGCAGGTGCCGTTGTTCGTCCAGGTGGGCGACATGGTCAGGGTGGACACGCGCACGGACACATATATCGAGCGCGTGAAAAAATAGCGCGCCCGCTGGGGAAGGGAACGCTGGGAGATGGATCCCGAGATAATTCGGCGGCTGGTGCGCCTCGCCGAGGAGGAAAACATCGCCGGGCTAGCTGTGGAGCGCGGCGGGGTGCGCGTTTCGTTTATCCGCCAGTTGGGCCCTGCACAGGGCGAGCAGGGGGCGCCGGAGCAGCGCGCAGCCCAAGCTCCGTCTGCCCAGCGCGAGCCCGCCGCGGAGCAAGAGGTCGCTCGGCCGCGCCAGCATTACGTTAAGGCCCCCATGGTGGGCATCTTCCGCCGCCGCGGGGGGCCGGACGAGGATGTCGCCGTGCGCGTGGGCGACGAAGTTGCCGCGGGCGACGTGGTATGCTACATCGAGTCAATGAATATAATGAACGAGGTAAAGACCGACGTCGCCGGCCGCGTGGTGGAGATCGCCGCTCAGGACGGCGAGCCCGTGGAATATGGCCAGCCGGTGATCCTCATCCAAACGGAGTGAGGGCAGTGAGGAGCAGCGTGCGCCGCGGCCAGACGCTCATCGGGGCCATGGTTACCCTGGTCATCCTGTGTCTCGTCGTCCTCGTCGTGCTTAACCTGGGGTTTAAGCGGCCCAAGCCGGGGCAATCCATGCCCGCCAGGGTTACGCGCCAGGCGGAGAACATCCAGTGCCTAAACCTCCTGCGGCAGTATCGCATGATGGTTATGGTCAACGAGCAGCCGCCGAAGAGCATTCGGGACTTCGGCTCGCCGAGCGAGCTGCGCTGCCCGGTATGCGGAATGTACTATCGCTTTGACCCCAGGCGGGCCAACGATCCTAAGACTCATGGTCTGTACTGCCCCTACCCCGGGCATCGCAACCTTTAGGCCGGCTTTTGCGGGAAAGGCACCGTAGGGCCATGTTTAAAAAAATCCTTGTCGCCAACCGCGGAGAAGCAGCGGTAAGAATCATTCGCGCCTGCCACGAGCTGAATATCGAGGCTGTGGCCATCTATTCCGAGGCCGACGCCGATTCGCTGCACGTCAAGCTCGCCGACGAGGCGGTGTGCGTCGGCCCCCCGCCGACCAAGGATAGCTACCTCAACATGCCCAACGTAATCGGCGCGGCGATGATTACCCGGTGCGACGCGGTGCACCCGGGCTGGGGCTTTTTCGCGGAAAACGCGGACTTCGCCGAAGTGTGCGAGCAGGTGGGCCTGGTGTTCATCGGCCCCCCTGCGAATGTTATCGAGCAGCTCGGCAACAAGGCCCGCGCGCGGAGGATTATGGACGAGGCCGGCGTCCCCGTCGTCCCCGGAACAAGGGGGACGATTAAGGCGGGGATGGACGTAACAAAGGTCGCGCGCAAGTTCGACTATCCGCTCATGGTCAAGGCCGCGGCGGGGGGCGGGGGGAAGGGCATTCGCATCTGCCACAACGACGACGAGCTGATCCGCGGGGTGCAGCTCGCCCAGGCCGAGGCCAAGGCCTCGTTTGGCTCGCCCGAGGTATACATCGAAAAGTTCATCCCCGAGCCGCGGCACATCGAGGTGCAAATCCTTGCCGACAAGTACGGCCGGGTGATTCACCTGTGGGAGCGCGACTGCTCCGTGCAGGTGGGGCATCAGAAGCGTATCGAGGAGACGCCGGCGACGAGGCTCTCCAAGTCGCTGCGCGCGGAGATTACCGCAAAGGCCGTCCAGGCGGCGCGTGCCGTGGGCTACGTCAACGCGGGCACGGTGGAGTTCCTCCTCGATGCCGACGGGCATTTTTACTTCATCGAAATGAACACGCGCCTGCAGGTGGAGCACCCGGTGACGGAGATGACCACGGGTGTAGACATTTGTAAGGAGCAGATACGCATCGCCGCGGGCGAGGAGCTGCGCTGGCAGAGGCACGCCCCGCCCGCGCATGGCCACGCCATCGAATGCCGCCTCGACGCGCGCGACCCGGACAACGACTGGGCCCCCTCGCCCGGGCGAATAACGCACTTCGTCCCCCCGGGTGGCCCGGGCATTCGTGTGGACACGCACATTTACGCCGGGTGCGAGGTTCCGCCGTACTACGACCCGCTTTTGGCGAAGATCATTGCCTACGCGAGCAACCGCGAGGAATGCGTTGCCCGGATGCAGCGGGCCCTGGAGGAGCTGCAGATCGAAGGGGTAACGACGTCGCTTTCCTTTTTGCGCCGCGTTTTGGGCAACGCATTTTTCCGGCAGGGAAACTACACCCAGGCGACATTCGACTAAGGCGCGGCGCGGCCCGCCGCTTGGCCCCTGCTCCCCGTTTTGCGGTGTGGCGCAGGCGGTCCGAGCGCAGGTCTGGTTCGCCTCCGGGAGGTGCCGCGGTGCGCGGTGTCGCGGCGACGTGGCTGGGCAAGGCAATAGCGGCGGCCTGCCGGCTGAGCGGACGCGGCGGGGGAACGGCGCTGCCCGGCCTGCTCGCCCTGCGCCTGTGTCCCGACCTCGATGCGCGCCTTGCCCGCGGCCTGCGCCGCGGCTGCGCGCTGATTACCGGAACGAACGGCAAGACGACCACGGCGAAGATGGCCGCCACGGTCCTCCGCTCCGCGGGCTGGCGCGTCGTGCGCAACGCCGGCGGCTCGAACCTCAGGCGCGGCGTGGCCTCGGCGCTCATCGACAGCGCCTCGCTCGCCGCCCGCGTCTCCGCCGACTTGGGGCTGTTCGAAGCCGACGAAGGGGCGCTGCCTGAGCTTGTCCGCGTGCTCCGCCCGCGCGTCGTCGTGCTCACCAACTTCTTCCGCGACCAGCTCGACCGCTACGGCGAGCTGGCGACCACGGCAAAGCGCATTGCGCGCAGCGTCGCCGAGTTTCTCGGGCCGGAGAGCACCCTGATCCTCAACTACGACGACCCGCTTGTGGCAAGCGTGGGCGAGGGGGCGCGCTGCGCCGTGGTGGGCTTTGGGCTAGACTGCCCCGAGGCGGCCACGGACGCCCCGCAGCGCGCGGCCGACTCCAAGGACTGCGAGCGCTGCGGCGTGGCCTATGACTATGCCCAGCGCTACTTCGCCCACCTGGGCGACTACCGCTGCCCCTCCTGCGGGCGCGCCCGGCCCGCGCTGGACTATGCCGTGCGGCGCGTGCGCACCGTGGGCGCCGAGGGGATTGAGGTGGAGCTTGCCCACAGCGCGGGGGCGACGACCCTGCGCGCCCCGGTGGGCGGGGTGTATAACGCCTATAACCTCGCCGCGGCGTTTGCCCTGTGCCGCGAGCTGGGCATTGAGCCGCAAGAGATCGCCGAGGGGCTGGGGGAGTTTGGCGCGGCGTTTGGCAGGCTCGAGCGCGTGCGCTTTGCGCAGGGGAAGACGGCGCTGTTGCTCCTCGTGAAAAACCCCACGGGGTTTAACGAGGCCCTGCGCCTGGTGCGCGACTGCGGCCGCGGCTGCCATACGGTAATCGCGCTTAACGACGGCATTGCCGACGGCCGCGACATCTCCTGGATTTGGGACGTGGAGCTAGAGCAGCTCGTGGGCGTGCCCGCCTCGGTAATCGCCTCGGGAACGCGCGCCGAGGACATGGCCCTGCGCCTAAAATACGCGGGCTTTGACCCGCGCGAAATTACCATCGAGAACGACACCCGGCGCGCGCTGAGCATGGCGCTGGAACGCGCCGCGCCGGGCGAGACGGTTTACGTTTTGCCCACGTATACGGCGATGACCGGGCTGCGGCGGCGATTGGAGCGAGAAGGCCTGGTTGGCCGGTTTTGGGAAGAGTAGCCGCGATGCGCATCGTCATCGGCCACCTTTACCCCGAGCTGATGAACATCTACGGCGACCGGGGGAACGTCATCGCCCTCGTCCGCCGCTGCCAGTGGCGGGGGCTTGACGTGGTCGTGCGCGAGCTGCGCCTGGGCGAGCCGCTCGACCCGGACGAGTGCGACGTGCTGTTTGTCGGCGGGGGGCAGGACCGCGAGCAGCGGCTAGTGTGCGAGGACTTCGCGCGGGTGAAGGGCGAGAGCCTGCGCGAGGCCGTGGAGCGCGGCGTGGCCGTGCTCGCCATTTGCGGCGGCTATCAACTGATGGGGCATTTTTATCGCGACGCCGACGGCACGGAGCTCCCCGGGCTGTCCATCTTCGACGCCTACACCGTCCCGGGCAAGGGGCGGCTCATCGGCAACATCGTCGTGCAAAGCGCTCTTCCTGGGAGAGAGGACGCGACGCTTGTGGGCTTTGAGAACCACGGCGGGCGCACCTACCTGGGCAGCGGCTGCCAGCCGCTTGGGCGCGTGCGCGTGGGGTTTGGCAACAACGGCGAGGACGGCACCGAGGGCGCGGTATATCGCAACGCCTTCGGCACCTACCTCCACGGCTCGGTCCTCCCCAAGAACCCGTGGCTCGCCGATGAGCTGGTTGAGCGAGGAGTTCGCCGGCGCGAGCCGAATTTCACGCTCGAGCCGCTTGACGACGCGCTGGAACACCTGGCGCACGATGCCGCCGCGCGCCGCGCTGCGCGCGTGCGCTAGCGATGTGGCGGCCCAAGCTGTGCGGTAAACGACTTGTGCGAAAGGGGAACGTCGCTCATGGCCAAGATCTACTACGACGACGATGCCGACCTTTCCGTGCTTAAGGAGCGGGTTATCGGGATTATCGGCTACGGCATTCAGGGGCGCGCGCAGGCGCTGTGCCTTAAGGACTCTGGGATGAACGTCATCGTCTGCGATCTTCCCGGCTCGCCCGCGGAACAGCAGGCAAAAGAGGACGGGCAAACCGTGCTGACCACCGAGGAGGTGGCCGAGCGCGCCGATATCATCGCCATTTTGACCCAGGACCACGTCCAGCCCAAGGTCTACCGCGAGCAAGTGGAGCAGCACCTTAGGGAGGGCAACGCGCTGCTATTTTCCCACGGGTTTAACATTCACTACAACCAAATCGTCCCGCCGGAGAATGTGGATGTGCTCATGGTCGCGCCGAAGGGGCCGGGGAGCTTGGTGCGCGAGCAGTACCTTGCCGGGGCTGGGGTGCCCGCCCTGCTCGCCATTCACCAAAACCCCTCGGGCAAGGCCAAGGAGCTCGGCCTGGCCTACGCCAAGGCCATCGGCGCCACCCGCGCGGGCGTGATCGAAACAACGTTTAAGGAGGAGACGGAGACGGACCTGTTCGGCGAGCAAGCCGTCCTGTGCGGGGGAGTTTCGGAGCTCATCAAAGCCGGGTTCGACACCCTCGTCGAGGCCGGCTATCAGCCGGAGATGGCCTATTATGAGTGCTGCCACGAGCTGAAGCTGATCATGGACATGATCTACAAGTATGGCATTCAGGGAATGCGCAAGCGGGTGAGCGACACCGCGGAGTATGGCGATCTGACGCGCGGCCCGCGGATCATTGACGAGCGCGTGCGCCAAGAGATGAAGCTGCTGCTCGAGGAGATCCAAAGCGGAGAGTTTGCGCGGGAGTGGATCCTTGAAAACCAGGCCAACCGCCCGGTAATGCGCCGGCTGAGCGCCGCGGCGGACGAGCACCCGATCGAGGCCGTGGGGAGAAAGCTGCGCGAGGCCATGCCCTGGCTGAAAGATTCCTAGGGCCCGCCCCGGGCAGAGACAAAACCGCGCTGGTCCCCCCTACCCTGCGGAGGTCAAACATGGCCGGAATGACCATTACCGAGAAGATCTTCGCCGCCCACTGCGGCCGCGAGGAGGTGCACGCGGGGGAGTTCGTGCGCGCCTCGCTAGACATCGTCCTGGCCAGCGACATTACCGGGCCGCTGGCCATTGAGAAGTTTCGCGAAGTAGGCGCGCAACGCGTGTTCGATCGCTCGCGCGTGTGCCTTATCCCCGACCACTACACCCCGAACAAGGACATTAAGTCTGCCGAGCAGTGCCGCGTTTTGCGCGAGTTTGCCCGGGAGCAGGAGGTGGAGCACTACTGGGAGGTAGGCCGGGTGGGGATTATGCATGCCCTGCTCCCCGAGCAGGGCGTGGTTGTTCCCGGCGACCTGGTTATCGGGGCTGATTCGCACACGTGCACCTATGGCGCGCTTGGGGCGTTTTCCACCGGCGTGGGAAGCACGGAGCTGGGCTGCGCCATGGCCACGGGCGACACGTGGTTTATGGTGCCCAGCACGCTGCGCTTTGTGTTCCACGGCGAGCTCCGTCCGTATGTCGGCGGCAAGGACCTCATTTTGTTTACCATCGGGCAGATCGGCGTAGATGGCGCGCTGTATAAGGCGATGGAGTTTTGCGGGGAGACGATCCGCCGCCTGCCCATGGCCGACCGGCTGACGATGTGCAACATGGCCATCGAGGCCGGCGCGAAATGCGGGATTATCGAGCCCGACGATGTCACCCGCGCATACGTCGCCCCGCGCGCCGAGCGCGAGCCGCGATATTACACAAGCGACCCCGACGCCCAGTATGAGCGGACCTATGAGTGGGATGTCTCGGAGCTCGAGCCCCAGGTGGCCTTTCCCCACTTGCCCTCGAACACCAAGCCCATTAGCGAGGCCCGCGGCGTGCCCATTGACCAGTGCGTGGTGGGCTCGTGCACGAACGGGCGGATCGAGGACCTGCGCGCGGCGGCGGAGGTCCTCCGCGGGCGACGGGTGCATCCGCGCGTGCGGGCGATTATCATCCCCGCCACGCAGGAGGTCTATCGCCAGGCGCTGCGCGAGGGGCTGGTTGACATTTTCCTCGACGCCGGCTGCGCTGTGAGCACGCCCACCTGCGGCCCGTGCCTGGGAGGCCATATGGGCGTGCTTGCCCGCGGCGAGCGGGCCATTGCCACGACAAACCGCAACTTCGTCGGGCGCATGGGCCACCCGGAAAGCGAGGTTTATCTGTCCAATCCGGCGGTCGCCGCGGCCTCCGCCGTCGCCGGCGAGATCGCCTCGCCCGAGGACCTGGACTGAACTGACAGCGAACGGAAAGGAAGGGAACATGGCAGGAACGGCGCACAAGTACGGCGACAACGTAGACACCGATGTAATCATCCCCGCGCGCTACTTGGTGACCAGCGACCCCGACGAGCTTGCCGCGCACTGCATGGAGGACATCGACCCCGAGTTCGTGCGGCGCGTAAAGCCCGGCGACGTGCTCGTTGCGGGCAAGAACTTCGGCTGCGGCAGCTCGCGCGAGCACGCCCCGATCGCCATCAAAGCGTGCGGCATCTCCTGCGTAATCGCCAAAACGTTCGCGCGCATCTTCTTCCGCAACGCGATAAACATCGGCCTGCCTATCCTCATCGCCCCGGAGGCCGTGGAGGGCATCGAAGCCGGCGACCAGGTTTCCGTAGACCTGGCCAGCGGGACGATTGTCAACGAGACGCGGGGGACGAGGTTCTCCGCGGCGCCGTTTCCCGAGTTTATGCTAGAGATCATTCGGGCCGGCGGGCTCGTTCCCTATACCCGGGCGCGGCTTGCCCGCGGCGACGTGCAGCGGGGTGGACGGTAGATGAAAGCAGCGCGATTTGTCGGGCCGGAGAAGATCGAGCTTGTCGAGCTCCCCGACCCCACGCCGGGCGAGGGCGAGGTTCTCGTGCGCGTCGTGTACTCCGGCGTGTGCGGCTCCGACCGGCGGCTGTGGGAGGAGGGGCAAAAGGGCGACGAGGTGCAGGGGCACGAGCCCGCGGGCGTCGTAGAAGCTGTGGGCCCCGGTGTGCGCCGGGTTAAGCCCGGCGACGAGGTCGCCGTGCACAACGTCGTTGGCTGCGGGCAGTGCGACTATTGCGCAAGCGGAAGCTACGTTTACTGCGCGAACAAGCGCGGCGCGGTAAACGGGGGCTATGGCGAGCTGCTCGTCGCGCCAGAGCGCAACCTCGTGCCCCTGCCCCGGTGGTTTGGGCTCGACCGCGGCTGCCTGCTCGTTGACCTTTTGGGCACGCCGTTTCGCGCGGTTAAGCGCGCGGGGGTCGCGGAGGGGCAAACGGTCGTCGTTTTCGGCGCTGGGCCAGTCGGCGCGATGACCGTGCAGTGCGCCGCGGCGCGCGGGGCGCGGGTAATCTCCGTGGAGCCGATCGCCTATCGGCGCGAGGTCGCGCTTGCCCAGGGCGCAGAGACGGCGCTCGACCCCGAGCAGGGCGACGTCGCCCAGGCCGTGCGCGAGCTCACGCGGGGCGGGGCGGACGTTGCCCTGGAGTGCAGCGGCAACCCCCAGGCGGAGCTTGCCGCCTTGCGCTGCGTGCGCCCTGAGGGGCGGGTCGTGTTCGTGGGGGAGAACCACGAGCCGCTGCCCCTCGTCCCCTCGCGCGACTTCATTCGCCGTGGGACGCAGGTCCTCGGCTCGTGGTACAGCCACCTGGGCGATGTGCCGGAAATGATCCGCCTCGTGGAGCGCGGGAAGCTCGACCCGTTGCGCCTGGTTACGCACCGCGTGGAGATCGAGGACATTGCCCAGGGGTTTGCCGCGTTTTTCTCGCGCGCCGAGGGCTGCGTTAAGGTCATCGTCCACTTTCCACATTAGGCCGAGCGCCGGCCGGTAAGCAGGGTGAGCGGTGAGCGGAGGAGATCGGCACAGCCTGCGGATTGCCCTTGCCCTAAGCCTCGCCCTCGTGGCGCTGGCTGGGTGGGCGGCCGCTGCGCCTCTTTCCGAAGCGCAGAGCATTGCCGAGACAAACGCTTTTTTGGCGGAAAACCTCGGCCCGGGCGATTTCTACTTCGTCCAGCTCTCCGACACACACATCGGGGGCGGGGCGGAGTCGCCCGAGGGCGAGTTTATGAAGCAAATATCGCCCACGAAGAACTTCCAGCGCGCCCTGCGCGAACTCGCCGGGCTTAACCCTCCTCCAGAGTTTATCGTGATTACCGGCGACCTGACCGACCACGGCACGGCGGAGGAGCTGCAGCGGTTTTTAAAGCTTTTGCCGCGCTGTGGCCCGCCGATCTACCTCGTCCGCGGAAACCACGACCGCGACCTTGGGGCTTTTTTGCAAGCGATGCGCGGCCAGCCGTTCTTCGATCCCCAGGCCATGGCCGAGCGCGGGTTTAGCTACGTTTTCCAGCGCCGCGGGGTGTGGTTTGTCGTCCTCGACTCGGAGGAGTTTCGCCCCGGCGGGCCGGAGGACGAGTGGCTTTCCGCGCAGCTTAAAGACCTGCGCGGAAAGCCGATCATCGCGTTTAGCCACCGCCAGATCGGAGCCGTCGGCAACCCGTTTGTCGACGCCAACCGCGAGCACCGCCAGCCCTATGGCGACGAGCTTCGCGCGCGGCTTGTCGCCGGCGGCTGCCGCTATCTGTTCGTGGGCCATGCGCACGACAACGCCTGGGTTGTCCGCGATGGGTTTAACATGCTTGTCACATCGTCGCTCTTTTACCATCTTCAGGGGATGTTCCTCGGGGCAAACCCGCTGTACATTAGGCTAACCTGCCTGCGCGGGGGCGAGGTGCGCTGGTCGGCGCTTAAGCAACTGGGGGGCAAAACGCAGCTCGACCACCCGCGCCCACAGCCCGAGGATTAGCTTGGGTGCTTTGCCGCCAGGTAGGACTATTCCCCGCCGAGGTCAGGCACGCGCAGAAAGCGCAGCTCTGGGCCATAGCGGCCATAGAGCAGGAGCTTGCCGTCTGGGGCAAGGCCCATGATGCCGTTGCAGCGGGCAACGCGGCGGGGGTTAAGCCGCCAGGGGTTTGCCACGTAGAGGTTGCCCGCCCAGTCGAAATAGGCGATGACCGAGCAGTCGGCCGAGGCTTGAGGGACAAGGCACACCGCCTGGCCCAAGAAAATGCGCTCTAGCGTGTCGAGGTTAAGCAGGTAAAACTGCCCGCGGCGGCCGAGCTCCGTCTTCTCCGTATACGTCACATAAAGCACGCACTCGCCCCACCCCGCGGCCTTCGACCCCAGCGCCGCAGGCGGCGCGCTCAGCCAAGCTACGGGAAAACAGCGCTGCGAGCGGTGGGGGTCGTCCGTGCCAAACAGCCGGGTGGTCTGGCCCCCCTCGGCGGAAATCATCCCCAGGCCACGCGGGCTGCCGAAAATTATCCGCCGGCCGTCGGGCGACCACACGGGAAGATAGAGAAACACCCCACGCGGGCTGAGCACCCGCTTTCCGCTTCCGTCGGCGTTAATGCACACCAGCCGCTGGCGAATGGACCGCCCGCTTTCGCTCACCTGCGCCTCGATGTAAAGAATCCTCCTCCCGTCCGGCGACCACGGCCCGGGGACTTTGAGCGTTTCGTCGTGGGTAATCTGCGTTACGTTCTCTCCATAGCGGTCGCATACGAAAAGCTGGCGCGCCCCGAGCTTGCCCCGCGGCCCGCCGGCATAGACCCATCTGCGTCCGTCGGGCGAGGGGTAGAGCATAAACCGTTCCGGCGCGCCCAGGCGCGTAGCCGAAATATCCGTGGCGTCGCTTCCCGCGAGCGGAACGAGCGCCTGCGCCGGCCGCCCGACGAGAAACAGCGCGCAGGCAAAAAGCGCTCCCGCGGCGCACGCCTTCCTCCAAGTCATCCGCTGGCTGCCTCCCTTCAGCGGGCTGGGTGACACGCGCGTCCCTCCGCGCGCGCCGCCCTTTTATGGGGCAAGGCCCGTCTCGCCGCTCACGCCAGTGGGCGTGGGGCTGGGGAGCACGAGCGGGCCGACCTCTGCGCCATAGGGCATGGCGCTCTTTTTGCGCGGCCCCCCGCGGATGGCGACGATCACCCATTTCCCGCCGCGCCGGCGCACCTCATAGGTCTGCTCCTGGTGGCCGTCGCGAAAGACAAGGTCCACTTGAATGCGATAGCAGTTGCGGTCGATGCTCTCCGCGCCGAGGATGGCCACGCCCATCGTCTGCTCGTCGTTTCTGCGCAGCGTTTGCACAAACGCCTCGCGGCCCTTTTCTTTGATGGTATCCTCCATGCGCGCGCGGAGGTCGCCGCCGAAGCAATTCAGATACGCGTTAACGTCGGCCCGGCCGGTGGCCTCGACCATGTCCCAGATAACCTGCTTGGCATCGGCCGCGGGGTCCCCCTCCTCCGCGGAGACCATCGGCGAGGCGGGCTCCTCTGCGCGGGGGCTCGGGGCGGTCTGCTCGCCGCGCGGCCGCCTGCTGAGCACCAAAGCCCCAACGACAAGCGCCAGGGTAAGCGCCACTGCCGCGGCCTGCCTCATCGCTCCCTCCTGAGCACGTTGAGATCTATCGGATGCAGCCCACCCTCATCGTCCACGACGATCACGCGCAGCTTGGGGAGCACCTCCTCGGCCATCTCGGCGAGCAGGCGCTTGCGCGTTACCGTGGGGGCCTTGCGGTACTCTTTGACCAGTTTGGTAAAGCGCTCTGCCTCGCCGCGGGCCATCTCCACTACCTGCTGCTTATAGGCCTCGGCCTCGCGCAACATGCGGTCGGCCTCGCCCTGGGCGCGCGGGATGACATCCATAGCATAGGTCTCGGCAAGGTTAATGATCCGCTCGCGGTCCTCGCGCGCATCCTGCACAGCGCGGAACGCATCGGCGACCTCCGGCGGCGGCGCGGCCACGGTTATCTGCGCCGTGTCCAGCGTTACCCCAAGACCGTATTCTCCAAGCACGGTCTCCCTTGCCTCCTGCAGCACGCGCTGTTGAATGGCGACGCGGCCCACAGTAAGCACGCTGTCTACATCGGTTTCCGCCACGGCCCGGGTGAGGGCCTTGCTTACCGCAGCGGCGACGAGCTTGTCTACATCTTCCGCCGCGAACAGATACGCTACTGGGTCCTCTACGTGATACTGCACGACCATGGTTAGGTTAATAATGTTCTCGTCGCCAGTAAGGAACTGGCTTACGGTAGAGGGTGCGGAGGTCTTCATCAGCTCCGTTTCCAGCCCTGCGCCCACAGTTACCCGGCGGCTCTCCAGGCGGTTAACGAGCTGCACGCGGCCCATGGGCCAGGGCGCGCGCCAGTGTAGCCCGGGGGGCGCCTGGGGGTTGGTTACCTTGCCGAAGTGCTGGACCACGGCGACCTGCCGCGGGGGCACGACGTATGTTCCGCTGAGCAAATATAGCCCCAGGGCGATGGCCAGCGCGTGCCACGGATGAGCAGCAACGAGCTGTTTTATTCTGCCCAGCATCCTCTCATCCGCCGCTTCCCGTAAGGTGTTTGAGGAGCTCTGAGTCGGCGGAAAGGACGACCGTGGTGTCCTTGCCGAGGAACTTCTTATATGCCTCCAGGGTGCGCGTGAACTCGTAGAAGCTGGGGTCTTGCTGGTGTGCCGCGGCATAGGTTGCCGTGGCTTGGGCGTCGCCCTCGCCGCGCAGCTCCTCGGCCTTGCGGTAGGCCTCGGCGAGAATGCGCGTCTTTTCCTTGTCCGCCTCGGCTTTAATGCGCGTGGCCTCGCGCTCGCCTTCCGCGCGATACTGCCGGGCCATGCGGTCGCGCTCCGCACGCATGCGGTCGAACACGCTCTGCTTGTTCTGCTCGGGGAAGTTTAACCGCTTTATCGCCACGTCGACGATCTCGATGCCATAAAGCTCGCGGGCGCGCTTTTGGCAACGCTGAACAACGCTTTGCATCATCTCCCGCGCTTTAAGCGTGGAGGGGTCGTCGGAGATAATCTCGTCGAAGAGCATATGCCCAAGCGCCGCGGAGAGCTCGCCCCACACGATGTCGTGGAGCACGCGCTCCGCGCGTATGCGGTCGCCGATGCGCTGAAGGAACTTCAGCGGTTCGCCCGGCCCGCGGGCCACCCGCCAGCACACATAAGAGTCGACGATGAGGTTCTTTTTGTCCTCGGTTAAGAACTCCGAGCCCTGGGGGTCGTAAAGCTGAAGCCGCTTGTCGAGGACGATGCGCCCCTGCCAGGGCCATTTTACCCCAAGCCCGGCGCTCGTTTTTGTGGCAATGGGCTTGCCGAACTGGGTGACGATAACGATTTGCGTCTCGTCCACGGCGAACAACGTGAGCTTAAGCAAGAGCAAGGCCAGGGCAACGCAGATTAGCAAGCGATAGCGACGCATCGGCTATTCCTCCCAAGCTGGCGCAGCGGGCTGCGGCGTAGGCGTGGGCGTAGGCTGCGCCGGGGTCGGCGTGGCGGGCGTGGGAGTGGGGGCAAACTCCTCGGCATACTCCTCGGTCTCCAACAGCTCCTCGGGCACGGCCTCCTCCGGCGGCGGGGTAAGCTCCGTCGCCGGCGGCCCCGCCAGTTGCAGCGCCCCCTTCTCTAGAAGAAGCATCTGCCGCCCGTTCACGCTCCGCGGGTCTAAAATGAGCTTTTTCGGCGTGGCGAGCGCCTGCTCCAGCGCCGCGATATACAGCCGCGTACGGGTTACACGGCGCGCCTTGGCATAGGCCTTTGCTTGGCTGATGAACCGGCGGGCCTCGCCCGCGGCGTGCTCTTTGCGCTTAATGGCATAGGCCTCCGCCTGAAGCACCTGCGCCGCGGCTTGGCCCTCGGTAAGCAGCTTCGTCTCCGTCTTGTAGGCGTTGGCCTTTTCGATTAGCTGCTGCTTTTGCTCGCGCGCGCTAAACACATCGCGAAACGCGGCGACAACCTCGATCGGCGGATGCACGTCTTGCAGCGAGACGCCTACCACCTCGATCCCACAGTCGTAGATCGCCAGCCGCCGGCGCAGGGCCTCGGCGATGTCGCGCTCGATCTCCTCCCGGCCCTGGGTAAGCACGGCGTCGAGCGTCGCACAATTGACCACCTCGCGCACGGCGCTCTCCGTGGCCGCGTGAATGAGCGCCGTGGGGTCTGCCGCGCAAAAGACGTATTTTGCGACATTAACCACACGATACTGCGCGACAAGCGTTACCGAGACGAGGTTTGCGTCGCCGGTGATTAAGATTGACTCTTCCTCGCGCTTTTCGTAGCCGCCCGTGCGATGCTGAATACCCCACTCATAGGCGCCCACGGCCACGGGCTGTGCCCCGGGGCGCGTGCGAAAGCCGACCTCGTCTCGGCGCACGCGCTGGCACTCGATTACCGTGACCTTCCCTATGGGGTACGGCGGCCAGTAGTGCAGCCCGGGCTCGGTGATCTGCTGAGTGAGACGGCCGAAGAGCTGGGTAACCGCCTTCTCCTCCGGCCCCACGGTATACGCGCCGGAGAACAGCCACAAGGCAACAAGAGCGAGCGCGCCCCAGCGTGCTATCGGCCGGCGGTGCTCCCACAGCTTGCGCCCCTGCGCCGGCCAATCCACGCCGGCCAGCCGCCGGCGCAGATCGCCGGGCAAGGCGCGCAGGCGCAGCCACGCCCGCCCCACGCGCGTGCGCTCCGCCTGGCCGTGGGCAAGCAAAAGCAGCGAGTTGCAGACCACCGCGAGCGACGAGATCTGATGGACCACCGCCGCGGCTACCGGGCCGATCCACCCGATCGCCGCTGCGGCCACGGCCAACCCGTTCCAGATAAGGGCGAACCCGATAATGTTGAACAAAATCGTGCGGTGCGCGCGCCGGCTGAGCCCGATGAGGTAGGGGAGTTTGCTCAGGTCGTCGGTCATCAGGACAACGTCGGAGGCCTCCGCGGCGATGTCCGTGCCCGTGCCCCCCATGGCCACGCCGACGTCGGCTGCCGCTAGCGACGGGGCATCGTTTATCCCGTCGCCGACCATAACGACCTTTGCGCCCTCCTGCTGCAGGGCGCGGATGCGTTCCACCTTCTCCTCGGGGAGGAGGTTCGCGGCGACTTCGGCCAGGCCCAGCTCGCTCGCCACGTGGCGCGCCGTGCTCTCGTTATCTCCGGTAAGCACGACTACGCGCCTAACGCCCCGCTGGCGGAGCTGTTGGGCTAGGCCGCGGGCCTCGGGGCGGATGGGGTCGCGCGCGCCAAGCACGCCAACAACCTGCTCGCCGCGGGCGACGAGCACGGCGGTGAGCCGCTGGCGCTGCATGCGGCGCAGGGCTTGCTCGACGTCGGCCCCAAGCGGCACGCCGGAGCGCTCTAGGAACGCGCGCGTGCCCACGAGAATGCGCTGGCCCTCGGCTTGCGCGCGCACGCCCATCCCGGGCACGGCCTCAAAACCGTCGGGCGCAGCGAAGACAATCCCCCGTGCGCGGGCCTCCTCGCGGATCAGTGCTCCTAAGGCGTGCTCGGAATTGCCCTCGGCAATCGCCGCCAGGCGCAGTACCTCGTCTGCGGAGAGCCCGGCGAGGGGGACGATCTCCGCGAGCTCCGGCCGGCCGTAGGTGAGCGTTCCCGTTTTGTCCAGGACAACACAGTCCGCGCCCGCCGAAGTCTCCAGCGCCGCCCCGCTTTTCACGAGAATCCCGTCGAGCGCCAGCCGGCCAATGGCCGCGGCGACCCCCGTGGGCGTGGCCAAAATCAGCGCGCAGGGGCAGGCGATAATGAGCACGGCGATTGCCTGGAGCACGTTGCGCGTGATGAGGTAGGTGACCAGTGCCGCAGCGAGGACGACGGGCACGAAAAACGTCGCGTAGCGGTCGGCGCGGCGCTCGATGGGCGCTTTTTTCTCCTCCGCTTCCTCGACGAGGCGGACAATGGTCGCCAGCGCGGACTCGGCGACCGTGGCCGTCGCGCGCACCTCAAGCACGCCGACGCCGTTAAGCGTGCCTGCGTAGACCTCGTCGCCCGCGGCCTTGCTCACGGGCATGGACTCGCCCGTTACCGCGCTTTGGTCGACGGCCGAGGTGCCCCCGATAACCTCGCCGTCTACGGGAATGCGCTCGCCTGGGCGAATGACGAGTATGTCGCCGGGCACGACCTGCTCCGCGGGGATCTCGCGCTCTTCGCCATCGCGGCGGACGCGCGCGGTGGGCGGCTGGAGGCTGGCCAGGCGCCGCGTAGCATCACGGCTGCGGTCGACGGCGAACTCCTCCAGGGCCTCGCCGATGAGCATAATGAGGATGACTTCTGCAGCGGCGAGATACTCGCCCACTGCAAGGGCGGCTACCGCGGCAATGGCCACGGCAAGGTCGGCGGAAATTCGCCCGCGGAGGAGGTTGGAGATCGCCTCGTAGAAGATCTTCCAGCCCCCGACGACGCAGAGGATGGCGGCAATGTCGTAGCCGAAGACGGTGGAGATGCGCTGCCGCCAGTAGAGAATAAGCAGAACGGCGATGACCGCGGGAAACGCCCCGTGGCGCAGGGCAAACTTAATCCATTCTCGGGCAAAACCGCGCTCTTTGGCCAACTTTGCCTCCTAGCAAGCGACTGGCCAACGTTCTTGGCCCGCGCGCGGCAAACCTCCGTCGTTGACACCGCTGCGGGTCGCTGTTAGCCTGTGCCTTGCGATCATAGACCCCGCTGGGAGGTGCAGGTTGTGCGCTGGTTTGCGTTTGCCCTCGCTGCGCTGGCCTGCGCTCCGTGCGCTGCGCTGAGCGCCGAGCCGCGCAATCTTATCCCCGACCCGGGCTTCGAACGCGGCCTCGGAGCATGGCAAGCGGAACAGACGCTTCTCGACGACCCGGCGGCGGCCCACACTGGGCGCAACTGCCTTTTCGGCAAGGTCGACCGGCCGAACACCACGCAGTTTCTGCGCTGCACTTTTTCGTTGAAAGAAAACTGCGTCTATCGCCTGGTCGTCTGGGCCCGCTCGCCCGAGCAGTCTAAGATAGCCGTTTGGCTCGATCAAGGCAACAATAAGCAACTGGTTACGCACTGGGACAAAATCGCGCGCACGTGGCGGAAGTATGAGGTGCGCTTTTCCCCGCCGGCCAGCGGGCGCTGGACGCTGCGCATCGTCGCCCCCTCGGCGTTTAACGCCGTCCCGGGGACGATGTACCTGGACGACATCGCGCTCTACGAAGAGGCGCTGCCCAAGCTGCTCAACATCTCCCAAGGCCTGGGCTTCAGCGAGCTGCCCGCGCTTGCCGCAGCTTCGGACGGGTCGCTGTGGTGCGCCTGGCAGTCCTACAAAAACGGCGCAGACGCCCTGTGGGTGGCCCTGCTTCAAGCTGTTGCCGGCAACCCGGGCGAGGTTAAGCTTGTTCGAAAGTGGCCCGTGGAGCTTCCCCGCGGCGCGGAGGTCATGTATCCCGCGCTTGCTGCGGGCGCGGGCGGTGTGTGGCTCGCCTGCTCCGTGGAGGTAGGCGACAACTGGGACATATACGCCGCCCCGCTCAGCGCAAGCGGCCCGGGGAAGCTGCTGCGCGTAACTTCCGACCCCGCTGTGGACATTAAGCCGGCGCTTGCCGCGCTGGGCGACGAGATGTGGGTTGCCTGGGAGAGCAACCGCGACGGCCTGCGCCAGGTCTACGCCAAGCGCATCGGCGGGCCCGGCGAGCCCCAGCGCCTGTGCCAAAGCGACATCCCGAGCTACTCCCCCTCCCTCGCCTCCGACGGCGCGGCGCTGTGGGCCGCGTGGGACGGCTGCGTGAGCGGCAACTACGACGTTTTCGCCGCGCGCTACGAGGGCCGCCGCTGGGACAAGCCGCGGCGCCTTTCCGCGAACCTGTGGACGGAGCACCGGCCGCGGCTTGCCCTGCGCCGCGGGGTGCCCTGGCTCGTTTGGGAGGCCGGGGTGCTCGCCAACTATCGGACAAACGCGTTTTCGACAAAGCGCGTTTGCCTGGCCCAGCTCGACGCGCAGGGGCTGCGCCAGCCGCGCGGGGCGCCCGCGGCACTGGGGCAGTGGGTGGAGAAGCCGAGCATTGTCATAGACCGCCTGGGGCGAGTGTGGGTCGCCGCGCGGCAGTCGAAGAGCAAAAACGACGGCTGGTTTGCCTCGCTTTGGGTGTGGTCCGGCGAGCGCTGGGAGACGGTGGGCCTGCTTACGGCAAAGCTCGGCCGCTCGCAGCCCATCGCCTTGGCCGCGTTGCCCGACCGCATCGTCGCCGCTATTCAAGCGGACAACATTCCCACATCGTACAAGAGCGTTGAGGAGTCCAAGAGCGCAAAGAGCGACATATTGATCGCCGCCGTTGCGCTAAGCGAAGCCCCGGCGCCGTCTACGCCACAGCTCGAGCCGCTCGCCCTGCCCGAGGTGGAGTTTGACATCGTCGCCCAACGGTCAAGCTTCGGCGAGGACGCACCCGCGCGCACCATCTCCTACCAGGGGCATGTGCTGCACCTTTACTTCGGCGACTTCCACGACCACTCCGACATTTCCCGCTGCAACCGCCGGGGCGACCTACACCTAAACGACAACTACGCGCACAACCGCGACATCCACCGGCTAAATTTCGCCGCGATAACCGACCACGGCTATAACCTCAGCCCGCCGATGTGGCACCTTTTGCAAAAAGCGGCGCGGTTTAATACCGACCCGGGAAGGTTTGTCTGCTTTCTCGGCGAGGAGTGGACCTCGACGTTCGAGCAGTACTCCAAAGAGCATCCCTATGGGTTCTACGGCCACCGCAATCTGATCCTGGCCGACCCGCGGTTTCCCCAATTCTTCAACGCGCGCAACTACGACACGCCGGCGCAGGTGTGGGAGAAACTGCGCCGGGCGCGGGCGAACTTCGTTCACATTCCCCACCAGCTTGCCGACGTGGGCAACGTGCCCACCGACTGGAGTTTTGTTGACGAGCAGGCCCAGCCCGTGGCCGAGATTTTCCAAAACCGCGGGTCGTACGAATACGAGGGCGCGCCGCGCCAAGCGGTGCGCAGCAAGGCCAAGGGGCACTTTATTCAGGACGCCTGGGCCCAGGGCGTGGTTATCGGAGTAATCGCCAGCCCGGACCACGGCGGGGGGCACGGCAAAGCCGCCGTGTTCGCCCCCGCGCTCACCCGCGAGGCGTTGCTCGACGCCATTCGCGCGCGTCATACCTACGGCACCACTGGGGCGAAGATCTTCCTTGATGTGCGGGTAAACGGCCACCTCATGGGCGAGAAGGCAAAGCGCGAGGGCGGGCCGGTAACGGTGGAGGTCGTGGCCATTGGCGCGGGGCCCCTCGCGCGGGTAGATATCTGCCGCAACAACCAGTTTATCTACTCACGCGAGATCGGCGGCAAAGAGGCGCGCCTGCAGTTTAAGGACACCAAGCCCCTTCCCGGCACAAGCTACTACTACGTGCGCGTTATTCAGGAAGACGAGGAGATCGCCTGGTCCTCGCCGGTGTGGCTTGTCGCCGGCTAGCGGCGCTGGGGAGCGTCGCTGCCCGCGGCCGCCCAGCGAATGGCCCGCGCGACGAACGACTCCAAGCCCGGCGTTTTCTCGGGGTGTGCGCTAAAGCACAGCACTCGCCCCCGCCCATAGCGCGCGCAGACAATCGCCGGCGAGTTAACCATAACGCCCTTGGGCGTGTTGTTCTTCGCTACCTCGCTGCGATACCACGCGAGCACCTCGTAGTCGGGAATGTCCCGCGCGCCCGCGGGCTCGATTATCGGCCCGTTTTGATAGGCAATGTCGAGCAGGCCGCGCAGGTCGCCGAACAGCGCTCGGCCGGCCTCGGTGAGCTCGATCTTTACCGTGGCCTTGCCCCGGCGCCATTTGGGCGAAACCGTTTTCGCGTCGAGGATCTTTAGGCCCCAGGAGAACCCCTCGCAGGCGAGATAAGCGCCGGCGCAGATGCCTACATATCCCCCGCCCTCGCGGACAAACTGGCGCACGCGCGCGCGCCCCTCCTCGCCCAGGGCGTGTGCCTGGGCGCTGCCGCTGCCCCCGGGGAACAGGAGCACATCGAACGAGGCAAGCGCGGGCGAGAGCACAACCTCTGCGTCAACGCGCCGGAGCTCGATGTCCTGCTCCCCACCCAGGACACGCTCCAGCCGGGCGACGGAGTTGTCGCTTGCCCCGCTGCCCGCGAAAAGCGCCACGCGAATCGGTTCCGCGCCAGGGTTATCGTTCGCTGGCGCGCAAACCGCGCACAGCGCGAAAAGCAGCAACTGCCAGCCCATCGCCTAGGGCACGCCTCCCAGGGCAAGCGGGCCGCGTGCAGCTAGCCCCCTTCGCCGGCGATCTCGCGCAGCTCGTCGAGGAGCAGCTCCAGCTCCTCGGCGAGCTGAAGCAACTGCCTGCGCATTCCCTTCTCCGCGAGGTCGATGGGGTTTTTGCCGGCCTCCGGGACGAAACACAGCTCAGCACCCGCGGGCTTATACTCCACCTCGCCGCTTACATAGGCGACGACGATTCCCTCGTCGTGGCGCGGCTCGCGCAGCATAATCTCTGGCCCGCCGACAGTTTTCTTAGCGTCCGCGGGAATCTCGAAAAACATAACTACTTCCTGAGGATTGGCGATCTCCGAGAACCGCTTGCCGATGAGGTTTGCGTTAAACCCGACGCCATAGGCCTCGACATCGTCGAGCGCGGGGCAGCCCACGCGGGTGTTGAGGTACTCGCCCAGGTAGTCGTCTATGAGCTGGTTGAACGACTCGACCTCGGGGAACGGCTCGTCGGGGTTGCTCGCTAGCCAGCGGAGCATGGCCTCGGCGAGGCCGGCCATGCGCTCGGCGCACCCCTCCCTCGCCCACGGCTCCTCGGCCCATTGCCTCTTCCGCTCCTTAATGCGCTCGACCGCCTGCTCGAGGGTCTCGCCCGGGCGCATGAGCACGGGCTCGCCGCCGCCGTCGATCAGCGTCCAGCCGTTTGCCTTGCGAGTAAGGGGAAAGGCGATGCGCAGGGTGCCCTCGCCGCGTAAGGTGACTTGTGTGTGCTGGGGGTCGGTCGCTTTCGTTTCCACGCTCTGCCAGCGCTCGGCGTGGCGCAAAACGAGGCTGCCCATGCCAAACGGCGCGCCCTCGCCGGCCATGCCGCCCGCTGCGCCAAACATCATGCCCAACAGGCTGCGCACGGCCCTGAGCTGGTCGGTGGCATCCTGCAGCGCCCACGCGCGGTCCGTGGCCTCAAAATCCACCTTCCAATGGCCCATCTCGGCAACGAGGCAAACGGTGCGCGTGGTGGAGACGGGGAAGTGGGCCTCGGCGTAGGCTACATCCTCCTCGGCGATGATTAGCCTTGCCACGCCAGCCTGGGCGGCCGACTTGCCTGTGAGGAGCAAGAACACCATAGGCTCCTCAAGCGCTGCCCCCTCGCCTCTGCCCTCGCCCGTGCCCACGGCTTTGGCGAACTTCTCCAGGGGCCACTTCTGCTTAGACTTTGCGCTTAGCAAAGCATAAGCGGCGGCGACATCGCCCTTGCCGATCGCCTGGCAATATTGCGCGGCCACGCTCTGCGCAGGCGAAAACCCTTGCTGCGCGGGGGCGGCAACAGCGATGCATAAAACACATGTAGGGAGCATTGTCCACAGACATTTACTCACGCTGGTCCCTCCCCAAGCCTCGTTTCGCGCTGCTTTCGGGGCGTGGGGGGGGCCGTTCCTCCAACGATTGCCTGGACCGCTCGGGGCGGCAACTGGCTATAGGCGAGCGCTTGGGGGGAGGGAATTTGCTCTAAGGTTCCCTGCAACGGGGCCATTTTTGCCCCCAATATGCACTTTTCCACAGATGTTTACCAGGTTTTACCGCGGCGATTCGCACTGTTTGCCTTGCCGAGACAGCATTTCGCGCATCCTAGGGCACAATGGAAGTGGACGTAAAATCCGCAACAGCCCGCGCCTCGGCGCGCTGCTCGCGGGACGACTCCGCAAAAGGGAGGTGATCGGCAATGCTGGCGGCCCGAATTGTCGCTTCGGTGGTCCTCGTTGTTCTCGGTGTGTTGTGGCTTATGCGCTCGGCGCAGACGCGCCGCGACGAGCTAGCGAGCGCCAGGCCCATCCGCGCTGCGCCGGAGAGGCTCCGCGCTGGCGGGTGCCTGTGGCACGACTGCATGCTCTTGCCCGGGCTGCGCAGCGTTGCGGAGCGGGCGCAGCTCGCCGACCCAGCGGCCCATTCCCCGGGCCAGCGTGTCGGGCCATCGCGCGACTCGCCCAAGGGCGAGGGCGACTCGCCAACCAAACGTCGCGTGCTCCACGTCCTCGTCGTTGACGACGACCCGTGCATCCGGCAGATTCTGCAGGACGCAATGGAGCTTGCCGGGCACTGCGTCTCCGTGGCCGCCGACGGCGCGCAGGCGGTGCAACTGCTACGCGAGCAGACGTTCGACGTGGTGATCACCGACCTGTGCATGCCCAAGGTGCACGGAGACGATGTCGTGCGCGAGGCGGCGCAAAACCCCTCGCGTCCGCGGGTCATTGTGATTACCGGCCAGATGGAAAACCACATCGAGCCCAAGATGCGTAAGCTAGGGGCGGAGTGCGTGCTGCGCAAGCCGTTCGATGTGATGGCCTTGGTACGGTGTGTAGGATGTGGCAACCTATAGCGGGCGCCGAGCGGCGCCGGACAGCGGAGAGAGGAGCGGCATGTGCGAGCGAATCCTGGGCATTTCGGGCAGCCCCCGGCGCGGGGGCAACACAAGGGTGCTGCTTGAGGCATGCCTAGAGGCGGCGCGGCAGAGCGGCGCTGAGACAAGGCTCGTGGACCTTGCCGAGCTGAGCATTGCCCCCTGCCTCGCCTGCGAGCCGTGCCAGTCTACGCCGGAGCGCCTGTGCGTCCAGCAGGACGGGATGCAGGAGGTCTATCCGGCGATGCTTTGGGCGGAGGCGATTGTTTTCGCCACGCCCACGTATATGGCCGGCCCCTCGGCGCAGATGAAAGCGGTAATCGACCGCACGCGGCCGCTGTGGCGCCTAAACAACGCGCTGCAGACGAAGCTTGCCGCGTTCATTACCGTGGGCAGCGGGCAGTGGGGCGGCCAGGAGCTCGCGCTGCGTGCCATGATGGACTTTGCCCTTAATCATGGGATGATCATCATCGGCTCGGCCACGCTGGGGTATGGCAACTGGGAGGTGTGTGGCGTGGCCGATGCCCCAGGAGCAGTGCGCCACGACGAAGCGGCACTTGCCGCGGCGCGCGGCCTGGGCCGGCGCCTGGCCCAGGTGCGCGTGAGCTTCGATTCGCGCTAGCCGCTCCCCTAGGACAACCTCCGCCCCTTGCCGTTAATGAGAGCCATGCAGGAAAGCGCCGGCCGGGCGCAGAACCGAGCCTTTGCTTTTGTAGTAGAATATCGGCGTCGGCCGGCGCTTTTGCTGTACGGCGCGCTTGTTGTGCTCGCGCCTGGCGCCGTCTCTAGCTTTCGCTCAGGAGGGAGCAGAATTGGACAAGCCCTATTACGCGATGATGAACTTGGGGATCGTCCACCCCATGGCTTTTCCGGAAACGATCAAAGGCGAGGGGCCGGTCGTTGAGACCATCCGGCAAATCGCCACGGACGAGTTTTTCGGGGCGATCGAAGTGCGCCGAGCGACGAGTCCCGAGGTGCTTGCCGAGGAGAAAAAGATTTTTGCCGAAAGCGGCATCGAGCCCATCGTCGCCGGGCAGCCGCCGCTGCTTTTGGGCAAGCTTAACCTCAATGCGTTAGACGATGCCGAGCGTAGCGCCGCGGTGGAGGACGTGAAAAAGTCCATCGACGAGGCCTATGAGCTGGGGGCGAAGATCTGCGCTATTCTCAGCGGGCCGGACCCGGGCGAAGAGCAGCGCGAGGCCGCGGTGGAGGCGCTCGCCAAGTCGCTTGTCGAGCTCGCCCAATACTCCGCCTCGCGCGCGGGCGACGGCGAGCCTGTTTTCGTGAGCTTGGAAACGTTTGACTATGACATCGACAAGAAGTGCCTCATGGGGCCCACGAAGCTCGCTGGGCAACTGATGGAGCGCGTGCGCGGCGAGGTGCAAAACGTGGGGCTGACCATTGACCTAAGCCACCTACCCCTGCTCCGCGAGTCGGTCGAGGAGTGCCTGGGCGCGGCGAAGGACTATCTGATTCACGTCCACGTGGGCAACGCATTTACGGAAAAAGAGGACGACCCCGCCTATGGCGACCAGCACCCGCGGTTTGGCTATCCGGGCAGCCTCAACGACGTAGACGACCTGCGCGCGTTCCTGAAGGGCCTTGTCGACATTGGTTATTTCGACAAGGACCTGCCGACGAGCAAGCCCGTGGTTACGTTTGAGATCAAGCCCGTCCCTGGGGAGAACCCGGAGCTGGTCATCGCCGGGACAAAGCGAGCGTTCCTCGAGGCCTGGGCCGCGGTTTAGCCCGGGGCTACGGGGCGCGAGAGAGGAGAGGCGCGCGGTGCTTATCGGAATGCTCACCGCCCCGTTTCGCAACGAGCCGGTGGACAACGCCATTCGCTTCGCTGCAGAGGTGGGCTTCGACGCGCTGGAGATTGCCACCGCGGCGGGAAGCGCGCATTTTGACGCGGCGACCGCCACGCCGGAGCAAATGGAACAGCTTAAGCAAAAGTGCGACGCCGCGGGGCTGAAGATCTCCAGCTTTGCCTGCTACCAGAACTACCTGGACCCGGACGAAGAGGTGCGCCGGCAGCGGAGCGAGGAGCTGAAGAAGGTCATCGCCAACGCCGCGCACATCGGCGTGGATGTGGTGTGCGCGTTGGTGGGCATGCCTCTGCCGGGGAAGTCCAAGCTGGAGACGATAAGGGAGGAGGCGCCCAAGGTTTGGCCGGAGCTGTGCGCCTTTGCCGCGGAGCGCGGGGTAAAGATTGCCTTGGAGAACTGGTTTGCCACCTGCCTGCAGGGGTTGGATACGTTCGAGTGCCTGTTTGAGGTCGTGCCCGACGAGAACTTTGGGCTAAACTTCGACCCCTCGCATCTCTACTGGCAGCAGATCGATTACCTACGGGCAGTGGACCTGTTCGCCCCGCGCATTTTTCACACCCACGCCAAGGACACGGCGACTGACCGCGCCGCCCTTGCGCACATCGGCTGCCTTGCCCGCTGGTGGCGCTATTGCATCCCAGGGTTCGGCGAGATTAACTGGGGCGAATACATCGGCCGCCTGCGGGCCAATGGGATCAACCACGTGCTTAGCGTAGAGCACGAGGACAAGGCCCTAGGCCGCGAGGAAGGGTTTGAAAAAGGCCTGCGCTTTCTCCGTCAATTCGCCTAGCGTCTCGCGCCCCGCCAAACCTTCCTGCTCAGGCGCAGCACGCGCCAGCTTCGCCCGCAAAGGGGTGCTACGGTGAACGTCCTTGTCATTAACTGCGGCAGCTCGAGCCTGAAGTACGAGCTGTTTGACATGGCCGAGGAAGCCGTCCTCGCTCGGGGATTGATCGAGCGCATCGCCGACCCCGCGGGCGAGCCGGCGCTCGTCCACCACCGTACGCGCCGCGGGGCGCGCGTGGACTACGAGGCGGAGATCGCCGACCACACCGCAGCGGTGGCCGAGATGGCCCGCCTGCTCACCTCGGGCGAGGGCAAGGTTATCGACTCCCTGCACGAGGTCGATGCCGTGGGCCACCGCGTGGTCCACGGCGGCGAGGAGTTCTCCCAAAGCGTGGTTATCGACGCCAAGGTGATCGAAGCGATCGAGCGCTGCGCGGCCCTCGCCCCGCTGCACAACCCGCCCAACCTTGCCGGGATTCGCGCAGCCCAGCAGGCGCTGCCCGAAAAGCCGCATGTGGCCGTGTTCGACACGGCGTTTCACCAAACCATGCCCCGCATGGCTTACCTTTACGCCCTCCCCCGCAGCCTCTACGAGGAGCACGGCGTGCGGCGCTATGGGTTCCACGGGACAAGCCACTACTATGTTTCCCAGCGCGCAGCCGAGATGCTCAGCGAGATGGGGCGCGACGGCGCGCGGGCGCGCATTATCACCTGTCACCTGGGCAACGGGTGCAGCATGTCCGCGGTGGTCGGGGGAGAGTGCGTGGACACGAGCATGGGCTTGACGCCCCTCGAGGGGCTGGTCATGGGCACGCGCTCGGGAGACATTGACCCGGCGATCGTTTGGTTTGCCGCGCAGAAGCTAGGGCTGGACTTTTCCGGCATAGACCAGTTGCTAAACAAGCGCAGCGGCCTGCTCGGGCTCTCCGGCATCTCCAACGACATGCGCGAGATTTGCCAGGCCGCTGAGCAGGGGCACGAGGCGGCGCGCGACGCGCTCGAGGTGTTCTGCTATCGGGTGCGCAAGTACATCGGCGCCTATGCCGCGGCAATGGGTGGCGTGGACGCCATTGCGTTTACCGCGGGTATCGGCGAGAACAGCGCGCTCGTGCGCGAGAAGGTTCTCGCGCCGCTGGCCTTCCTCGGCGTTAAGCTCGACGAGGCGGCCAACCGCGAGGGCGAGGGCGACCGGTGCATCAGCACCCCCGACGCCCCGTGCGCGGTGTTCGTCATCAAAACGCAGGAGGAGCTTGTTATCGCGCGCGAGACGGTGCGCGCTTGCTCCGCGGCGGGCGCCAGCTGAAAGACGAGCAAAAGGACCGCGGCGCCGACCGCTGAACATTACCCAGGGATAAACCTCTGGCAGAGGTGTGTCGCTGTGGCCACCCGCGAGGATATTGACCTTATGCTCGAAAACGCGCAGACGGAAGAGCGCATCCCCATGCTCCAGCGCTATGTTCAGGAGTGCGAGAAGATCGCCCGCCACCTCTCCCAGGCGCTCGAGGGCGAGCTCCCCCCGCGCACGCGGGCGAAAATGGAAGACCTGCGCGACTATGCCCTAGAGGCGATCGAGATCCTCAACGAGCGCATCGCAGAGGTCGAGGCCGACCGCGCAGACCCCGAGTATGAGCGGCGCAGGGCAGAGCGGCTGGCGCGCCAACGCGAAGCTGAGGAGCGCCTGGAGCAGATGGTGGAGCGCGCGGCGCAGGCGGTCTCTGGCTTTTTCCGCGACCTGGCAGACAAAGCGCGCAACGTAGACCTCGCGGGAACGATGGCCGCGCTGCGCACCCCGCGCGCGGAGTGCCCGAGCTGCGGGGCCTCCTGCCCCCAGGGGGCGCGGTTTTGCCCGCAGTGCGGCGAAGCTCTGGCGAAGACTAAAAAGTGCTCGAGCTGCGGCAAGACAATCGCCGCCTCGGCCAGGTTCTGCCCGGAGTGCGGGGAGAGGCAGCAATGACGCGCACGGTGGCCCTGGGGTTAGCCCTCGCGGCGTTTTGCGCCTGCGCCGCGGCCGATTTCGATGCTGACTTTTCCGCGGGCGTGGCCGCTTTTCGCGCGGGCGAATTCCAAAAGGCGGTAAAGCTATTTCGCGACTGTGCCCGCGAGCGGCCCAACGACGCCGCAGTTCAGGCCTGGCTGGGGACAAGCTTGCTTAACGCCGGCCTGGCCAGCGAGGCGCTTCCCCTGCTCACCATCGCCGCGAGCGCCCGGCCCGACGACCCCGTGCTGCACAACAATCTCGGCGTCGCCCTTTCCCGCACAGGCAACGCCGAGCGGGCGATCGCTGAGTTTCAGAAAGCCCTCGAGCTAAAGCCGGACTATCCCGAGGCGCGCGAAAACCTCGCCCAGGCGCTCCTGCGTGCCGGGCGCAACGCCGATGCCGCGCGCCTGTGGCTCGCCGCGCTTGAGGCGAATCCCAACGACGCCAACGCTCACTTCCGCCTGGGGCAGGTGTTTCTTCTCGACAATGATCTCACCGCGGCGATCCTGCACTTCGAAGCCGCGGCGAACGACGAGCCAGACAACCCAACATATGCCACAGCGCTGGCCCGCGCATATTTGGCGCACGGCTCGCCGAGCCGCGCCGCGGCGGTGCTCCGCCCGCTGATCGACGCCGGCAAGGCGAGCCTTGGCGCGCTCGACTGCTACGGCGCGGCGGCGCTGGCCCTCGGCGAGCACAAGCAGGCGGCGCAGGCGCTGGAGCGCGCGGCAGCTATGCCCGGCGCGCCGTTTAGCGTGCACTATAACCTGGGCGTGGCGTTGCTTAACCTCGCCCGCTACGACGAGGCGCAGCGCGCGCTCGACCGCGCCGCCCAGCTCCGGCCCGACGACCCGGCGGTGCTCAACGCTTTAGGCTGGCTCCTCTGGCGCAAGGGCGACAGCGCAGCGGCCGAGGAGAAGTTTCGCGCGGCAATTGCCGCCGACCCCGACTGCCTCGAGGCGCGGCGAAACCTCGCCGTGCTGTTAGACAACGCCGGGCGCTATGCCGAGCTTGCCGTGCAGCTTAAGGAGATCCTCCGCCTGGCCGACGATCCCGCCGTGCGGCGGCGGCTGGTGGAGATCTCGCTCGATGGGCCGGCGCCGGAGCCTGCGCTGCTCGACGAGATCGCCAAAATGCGCGAGGGCGACTTTAGCTTCCTCTGCCGCCTGGGCCACGCGCTGGTGCGCTGGGGCCGCTATGACGACGCCGTGGAGGTGCTGCAAAAGGCCGTCTCGCTAAACAAAAGCAGCGTCGTCGCCCACAACAACCTGGGCGTGGCTTTCGAGCGCAAGGGAATGCTCGCCGAGGCGCTGAAGGAGTACAAGCTCGCTAACCACATCGACCCGGAGGACAAAACGGCGCGGCAGAACATGGAGCGGCTGCAAAAAAAGCTGCAATCGGGAGAGGGGAAATGAACTCGGTAGGGCTGATCGTCGCGGAGCACAAGCCGGAGGCGCTGCCCGCAGCGGCCGAGGCGGCGCGCTGGTTTTTGCAAAACGGCGTGGCCGTGCGCATGGAGCGCTCGGCGGCGGAGGCCTGCGGGGGGAAAGTCGAGGTCGGCGATGAGGAGTTCGTCGTGCAGGCGGAGATGGTCATCGTGTTCGGCGGCGACGGGACGTTCCTGGGCACGGCGCGCAAGGTCGCGCCCCTGGGCAAGCCGCTGCTCGGGGTTTACGTTTCGGGCTTTGGATTTTTAACGGAGATTTCCGCAAATGGCCTGCGCGACGCGCTCCAGCGGCTGCTTCGCGGGGAGTATGAGATTGAGGAACGGATAATGCTCGCCGCCGAAGTCTGCCCCCGAAACCGGCCGCGCGAGAACCTGCTCGCCATGAACGACATAACCATTCGCCGCTCCTCGGTCGGTGGGATGCTCGACTGCCGCGTTAGCGTGGACGAGAACTTCGTCGCCAACTACCGCGGCGACGGGCTGATCGTGTGCACGCCGACGGGCTCTACGGCATATTCTCTGTCCGCCGACGGCCCAGTGGTCCACCCCAGCCTAGAGGCGATCGTGCTAACCCCGCTGTGCCTGCACACGCTGAACATCCGCCCCCTGGTTATCCCGGCGACCGCGGAGCTTACCGTGGAGGTCGTCCGCGAGCGGCCGCGCCCGCCAGACGTGTTCTGCGACGCCGACGCCCAGCAGCAGGTCCCTCTCCGCCCGGGCGACCGCGTAACGATTCGCCGGGCAGAGCACAGCGCGCGCTTTGTGCGCATGGCCCGCGGGACGTTTTATGACCGGCTGCGCCAAAAACTGCGCTGGGGCGCGGAAATTTAGCCCCACGCGCCCACGGGAAAACTTAGGCGGGGCAAGCGACGCCAGGCCATGCTCAGGCGCATTTGCATAACCAACTACGCCCTGTTTGAGCACGCCGAGCTCGAGCTCGGCGAAGGGTTTAACGTGCTTACCGGCGAGACGGGCGCGGGGAAGTCGCTCGTCGTTGATGCCATCAACGCCGTGGTGGGCAGCCGCGCCGACCTCAGCGCCATCCGCAGCGGGGCGAGCGAGGCGACGATTTCCGCGGAGTTTTTCGCCCCGCCCAAATCGCCGGCGGCGGCCGCCCTGCGCGAGCTGGGCATTGAGCCCGAGCCCGACGGCACGATCCTCATCACGCGCAGGCTAAGCAGGAGCAGCGGAAGCTGGTGCCGCATTAACGGCCAGCCGGCCACGGTAACCATGCTCAAGCAACTGGGCCAGCGCCTCGTCGACCTCCACGGGCAGCACGAGCATCAGTCGCTGTTGCGCCCGGAGCGGCACTTGGACTACCTCGACGACTTCGCGGGGGCGAAAGTCCTGCGCCTGAGGGAGCAGTTTGCCGAGCTTTATGACAGGCGGCGCGAGCTTATCGAGCGGCGCGACGCCCTGCGTGCGAGCGAGCGCGAGCTGCGCCAGCGCGAGGATCTGCTTCGCTTTCAGGTGCGCGAGATCGACTCCGCGCAGCTCAGCCCGGAGGAGGAGCAGGAGCTAGAGGCCCAGCGCCGGCGCTTGGCGCACGCGGAAAAGCTCGCCGAGGCCACAGGCGCGGCGCTGCGCTTGCTCGACGACGACTCCGGCGCGGGGGCCGACGCCTCAACCGCCCTGCGCGGCGCCCTGGCCCAGCTCGAAGCGGCAGCGCAGTTCGACGCCCAGCTCGAGCCCGTCGCCGAGGAGCTGCGCACCGCGCTGATCCACGTCGACGAAGCGGCGCGCACGCTTAACGACTATGCCGACTCTTTGGAGTTCGACCCGCGCGCGCTGGACGAGATCGAGGCGCGCCTGAGGACGATCGTTAACCTTAAGCGGAAGTACGGCGACTCCATCGCCGAGATCCTGGAATTTCGCGAACGGGCCGCGGCAGAGCTGGAGCAAATCGAGCACTCCGAGGAGATCCTCGCCGAGCTGGAGGAGGAGATCGCCGGCGTGGAGCGCGAGATGGCCGCCCTGGGCGGCAAGCTGAGCGAGGCGCGCGCCGCGGCGGCGAAAAAGCTGCGCCGCGAGATCGAGCAGCGGCTCGCCCGCTTGGGGATGGAGCGCGCGCGCTTTGAAGTCGCCCTGAGCAGTGAGGAGTCGGCGGAGGGAATTGATGTCGGGGACAGGCGGTTGCGCAGCTGGCGCAGGGGGTTCGACCGCGGGGAGTTCCTCATTTCCCCCAACCCGGGCGAGGAGCTCCGGCCACTGGCAAAGATCGCCTCGGGCGGGGAGATCTCGCGGATTATGCTCGCCTTGCGCTGCGCCACCGCCGCCGTCGGCCAAGCGCCCGTGCTCGTGTTCGACGAGGTAGATGCGGGCATCGGCGGGCGCGCGCTGGACGCCGTGGGCCGCAGCTTGCTCGAGCTCTCGGCAAAGTTTCAGGTAATCTGCGTCACCCACGCCCCGCAGATCGCCGCTCTCGCTCACCATCAGCATTTGGTGGAAAAACGCGTAGCACGGGGGAGGACGAAGATCGCCGTGGCCACGCTTCCCAGCGAGGAGCGCGTGCGCGAGCTGGCGCGGATGCTCGGCGACGAGGAGGCCGAGTCCGCCCTGCGCCACGCCGAGGAGCTCGCTCAGCGGGGCAAGCGCCTGCGCGCCGAGGTTGGCCGAGGAGCGCCGGGCTAGCGCCCGCGACCGGCGATTTCGCCCGCGGCATTGACCTTACGCCCGCCGAGGAATACCGTATACACTGCTCCAAGCAATGCGTGCAAAGGAGTTGCTCCGGTGCGCAGCCTGCTGTGGATCGCGATAATCGCTCTCGCCTGCGCCTTGGCGGTTATTCCGCTTGTCGCGGGGCGCTTGCGCCGCTGGGGCCTAACCCGACGCAACTGGCGCGGCGAGCGCGTGCTTACGGGCATGGGCGTGGCCCTTGTCCTTTCCCTCGGGGCCACGGTTTTGCTCTGCGACCTGTTCGACATTTCCGGTTTCGACGCCCCCGTTGCGTGGCGCCACTTCTGGGTTGTGCTGTTGTTCTGCGCCATTGGCCTGGTAGACGACATTCTCGGCGACCGCTCGGTGGTTGGCGTTGCCGCGCATTTTCGCAAGCTCGTTCAAGAGCGGCGGATAACGGGCGGCGTGTTTCAGGTGGTCGCCGGCGCGGCGCTGTGCGTGGTGGTTGGGCTGCACCTGTCCGAGGGCGAGGTGTGGCCGGGACTGGTAAACGCTGCGCTGCTCGGGCTTTGCGCGAACTTAGTGAATATGTTCGACATTCGCCCCGGGCGGGCGCTAAAGGTCTTTTGGGCGATGATGCTCGCCGGCCTGCTCGTGGCAAGCACGCCGCTGCGCCTTGCCGTCGTTCCGCTGATCTTGGCCTCGGCGGCGTTTTTCCAGGCCGATGCGCGCGGCCGAGCAATGCTCGGCGATGCCGGCGCGCTGGCCCTTGGGGCATCCGGCGGGTTGTTGTTAATCGACGGCATCGAGTCCGCCTCGCTGAAGTTTCTCCTCGTACTCGTCCTCGCCGGTTTTTCCGTTCTTGCCGAATATCGCTCGGTCTCCGGGATTATCGAGACCAACCCGTTCCTCGCCTATTTAGACAAGCTGGGGCTGCCCAGCGAGGAAGGCGAGGAGGGAACGACGGGAGCACCAGCGGGATGAGCGCGCTCGAACGCTCTCTTGCCGAGCGTCTCGCCTGGCGCGCAGTGGTCCTCGCCGGGCAGTTCGGCGTGGGCAAAAGCGAGCTGGCCATTGCCCTTTCCCTTCTCTGCGCACGCAGCGGCCTTCCCGTTTCCCTGGTGGACCTGGACGTCATTACCCCCTACTTCCGCCCGCGCGATGTGCGCGATGTGCTGGAGGGCGCCGGCGTGCGCGTTGTTGCCCCGGAGAACGAGGTCGCGCTTACCGATCTACCCGCCGTGCCCGGGGCGGTGCAGCGAGAGGTCGCCGAGGGGGCTGCAGGACGCAGGACGGTTATCGTGGACCTCGGGGGAACGGGCGCGGGGGCGCTTGCCCTGGGCATGTTCGCCCCCCTGCTCGGCGGGAAAAAATATGAGCTGGCCATGGTCATTAACCGCTGCCGGCCAGAGAGCGCCACGGGGGAGCTGGAGCGGGCGATCAAGGAGATTCAGCAGAGCGCAAGAATTACTATTACCGGGCTTGTGAGCAACACCCACCTGAAGGAGCAGACCACGGCGGAGCTGGTGGTTGACGGGGTGCGCTGGGCGCGCGAGGTGGCCGGCCGCTGTGGTTTGCCGCTGCTGTTCGGTGGATGCCGCGCGGACCTTGTGGCTCAGGTCCAGCCACGCATCGGCGATCTTCCGCTGCTGGCCATCGAGCCTGTGCTCACGCTACCATGGAGTGCGACACCTGCCGAAGCATAGCGGAGAGTAGGGAGAGCGTTGGCGCGAGTGGTCATTAACGAAGAGCGCTGCCGGGGCTGCGAGCTGTGCGTTGTCTTTTGCCGCCAAGGGGCCCTGGAGATAGCCGAACACCTTAACTCCGACGGTTTGCACCCCGCCATCCAAGCGCATCCCGAGCTGTGCCGCGGCTGTGCCATGTGCGCCATGATCTGCCCCCACGTGGCCATCGTCGAGGTGTATCGCGATGTCAAGGCAGGATAGCGAAAACGGCAAATACGGCCCACCGCTGCTGCTTAAGGGCAACGAGGCGATTTGCGAGGCGGCGATTTGGGCCGGCTGCCGGTTTTTCTTCGGATATCCAATAACCCCGCAGAACGAGATCCCAGAGTATATGTCGCGCAGGATGCCCGAGGTGGGCGGAGTGTTTTTGCAGGCGGAGAGCGAGCTCGCCGCGATAAACATGGTCTATGGGGCAGCGGCCGCCGGCGCGCGGGTAATGACCACTTCCTCTAGCCCCGGGATTAGCCTGATGATGGAGGGGCTGTCCTACATCGCTGGCGCAGAACTGCCCTGTGTCGTGGTAAACATCATGCGCGGCGGGCCGGGGCTGGGGAACATCGCCGGCGCGCAGTCGGACTATCTCCAGGCGACCAAGGGCGGCGGCCACGGCGACTATCATCCGATCTGTTTCGCCCCCGCCTCGGTGCAGGAGCTATACGACGTTGTCGCCCACGCGTTCGACGTTGCCGACCGCTATCGCGGGCCGGTGCTCGTCCTCGGCGACGGGACGCTGGGGCAGATGATGGAGCCTGTGCGGCAACGGATCGACGAGCCCCCGCCCCCGCCGCCGAAGGATTGGATTACCGACGGCGCTGCGGGGCGCCCGCCACGGATCATCAACTCCCTGTATTCGCGGCCGGAGGACTTGGAGGAGGTAAACCTGCGCATTCAGGAGCGATATGAGCGGGTAGGGGGCGAGGAGCTGGCCTGGGACGAATATGCCACTGCGGACGCCGAGGTGCTGCTTGCCGCGTTTGGCACTGCGGCGCGCGTGTGCCGCACGGCGTGCGACAGGCTGCGCGAGGCCGGCGTGCGCGCCGGGCTGTTCCGGCCGATAACGGTGGCCCCGTTTCCCTACGCGCGCCTCGCCGAGCTTGCCCAGGGCGTGGAGCGCGTGGTTGTCGCCGAGCTAAACCTGGGGCAAATGGTGGAGGACGTGCGCCTCGCCGTCGAGGGCCGCTGTCCGGTGCATTTCGTGGGCCGCACGGCCGGGGTATATCTGAGCGTGGGCGAGATCGTCGACGCCGTCCTGCGCGCTATGGGGCGAGAGGAAGGAGCGGAGCGAACGTGAGCGAGGCGGGCGCACGGGAGAAGCTTGTTTTTCGCGCCCCCGCGGCCCTGTGCGACGTGACCATGCACTACTGCCCGGGGTGCACGCACGGGATCATCCACCGCCTGGTTGCCGAGGCGCTCGATGAGTTTGGGATAACCGAGCGCACGGTGGGCGTGTGCCCCGTGGGCTGCGCGGTATATGCCTACAACTACTTCCGCTGCGACATGATCGAGGCCGCTCACGGCCGGGCGCCTGCGGTGGCCACGGGGGTGCGTCGGGCGCGGCCGGAGCTGTTCGTGTTTACCTACCAGGGCGACGGCGACCTGGCCTCGATCGGCGCCGCGGAGATCGTCCACGCCGCGGCGCGCAACGAGCGGATAACGGTAATTTTTGTAAACAATGGGGTATTTGGGATGACCCAGGGGCAAATGGCGCCCACGACGCTGCTCGGGCAGAAGGCGTCTACGGCGCCATTTGGGCGGCGGGCGGAGGTCGAGGGGTTTCCCCTGCGCGTGGCGGAGATGCTCGCCGCGCTCGACGGCCCGAGATATGTGGCGCGCGCCGCGCTGGCCGGACCGAAGCACATAGCGCGGGCCAGGCGCACGGTGTTCCGCGCGTTTGAGGCGCAGGTGAAGCACGGCGGCTTTGGCTTTGCCGAGCTCCTCTCCTCGTGCCCCACGCACTGGGGGCTGGACCCCAAGGCCGCCCTGGAGCGCTTGGAGAACGAAGTTATTCCCTACTATCCCCTGGGCGAGCTCGTGCCCCTGCCCGACGGAGGGACGTAGGTGCATCGGGAAATAGCCGTTGCCGCGATCGGCGGCCAGGGCGCGCTCACCGCGGGCAACCTGCTCGCGCTTACGGCCATGGCCAAGGGCCTGCACGTCGCCGCTGTGCCCAACTATCTGCCCGAGGTGCGCGGCGCGGAGGCGAACTGCTTTGTCATCGTCTCCGACGAGCCGATCGCCAACTGCCTGGTGACCGAGCCGCATGTCGCCCTGCTGCTGTGCGCCGTGTCCGCGCAGAAATATGCTTCGCGCGTGCGCGAGAAGGGGCTGATTATTTATAACTCCACGCTCGTGCCCAACGGCGTAACACACCCCAGCGCGCAGATCGTCGCCGTTCCCGCGACGGAGACGGCGCAGGAGCTGGGGGCGATTCAGGCGGCGAACATGGTTATGCTCGGCGCATATGCCACGCTCGACGACTGGGTTACCCTGGAGGAACTGATCACCACTCTGCAGGACACGGTGAAGGGGCGGGCGCGGAAGTATCTTGAGGTAAACATTAGCGCGCTGCGCGCCGGCGCGGACCTCGCCCGCAACCTGCGATAACCCAGCACCAGCCGCCGGCCCATCCGCTCGCCAAGGGCCGCGGCGCGCCGCTTGAGTGCGAAGCGCCGGGCTCTTGCGCGACGGTCGGCGGGCGCTCGCGGCAAACGACGTGTGCGTCCCGTGCGTACGCACGCTCCCGCGCGCAGCGATAATCCGCGGCGCGCGTCGGGCCGAGCGCTGGAGGTGTGCGCGACGAGCGAGCTTAAGTTTTGGCTTGCCCTAAATCACGTCCCGCGGCTTGGCCCGCGGACGTTTGCGCGGCTTATGGAGCGCTTCGGCAGCCCCGAGGCCGTTGTCTGCGCTGCGCGCGAGGAGCTCGAGGCGTGCGGGATCCTCAACGAGACGCAGATCAGGCACCTTCTCCGCCAGCGCGAGCGCCTGGAGGAGCTCGAGCGCTGGGTCGACGAGCTTACCTTCGACGGCGTGGACGTGCTCACTATCGAGGACGACCGCTATCCGCCGATGTTGCGCACGATTCCCTCCGCCCCGCCGTTAATCTACGTGCGCGGGACGATCGAGCCGGGGGACGACCGCGCGGTGGCCGTGGTCGGGACAAGGTCGCCCACGGCGGCCGGGCTAGAGCTGGCCCGCGAGCTTGCTGCGGCACTCGCGGAGCACGGGGTAACGGTGGTCAGCGGCTTGGCGCTGGGGATTGACGGCGCGGCCCATCGCGGCGCGCTCGACGCTGGCGGGCGGACGATCGCTGTGCTTGGCTCGGGTATCGCCCGGATCCACCCGCCGGAGCACGAGGAGCTCGCCGAGGAGGTCGCCGCAAGCGGCGCGCTGCTCACCGAGCTGCACCCGCGGGCGCGGGCCAATGTCTCCAACTTAATGGCGCGCAACAGGCTGCAGGTGGCCCTCTCGCGGGCGGTGCTCGTCGTGCAAACGGGGCTCTCGGGCGGGACGATGACCACAGTGGACTTTGCGCGAAAGTTCGGCCGGCCGGTGTTTGCTGTGGCCTCGGAGGAGGAGTGCCCGCAGACGCAGGGGCCGCGGCGGCTAATTCGCGAAGGGGCGCTGCCCCTGCGCGGGGTCGGCGACCTGGACATTGTTTTGGAAAGGATTGATAACTGGCGGCCGCCGGTGCTTAATAATAACGAGGAGCAGGGGCAAGGGGGGCAGCTAACGTTGCTTTAGCTCAGGGGCGCGCTCGCTCGCCGGGCGCGCTCCGAGCGCGGCGGCCGGAGCGCAGAGATGATCCGATCGATTCTTCTCGCGTGCACGGGGAACACGTGCCGCAGCCCGATGGCCGAGGTGCTTGTTGCCGCGAAGGCCCGGCAGGCCGGGCTGGACGTTGTGGTGCAGTCCGCGGGGCTGGGCGCGGCGGAGGGCATCGCCCCGCCCGAGAAGGCCCTGCTCGCAGTAAAGCGCCTGGGCTGTTCGCTCGCCGGGTTTCGCTCGCAGCCCGTTACGGCGGAGCTTGTCCGCCAGGCAGACCTTATTTTAACGATGACCCGCGCCCAGCTCGACATCCTCCTCCTCGAGCACCCCGAGGCGGCAGAGCGCGCCGCGGTGTTCCTGGAATACACGGGCCTGGCCCAGGGCCCGGAGGCCGATGTTTCCGACCCGTTGGGCGGCTCGCAGGAGGACTATGACTCCTGCGCTGAGCTTCTCGCACGCGCCGCGGAAAGACTCGTCCATCTCCTGTGTCAGGCCGGCGGCGAGCAATAGCCGCCCAGCCGTTGCGTGAGCCCAAATGCGCGCCACGATCTCCTCCATTGTGCCCGGAAGCATCGCCGAGGAGCTCGGCTTGCGCCCCGGCGACGAACTCCTTTCGGTCAACGGCGAGCCCGTGCGCGACCTCATTGACTACCGCTTTCTCACCGCCGAGGAGCACGTTAAGCTGCGCCTGCAAACACCGCGCGGGGAACGCATCGTCGAGGTGGACAAGCACCCGGACGAGGACCTGGGCTTAGTGTTCGACGACCCGACGTTCGGCACGCTGCGCCGCTGCACGCAGCGGTGCATTTTTTGCTTCGTAGACCAACTGCCGCCGGGGATGCGCCGAACAATGCGCATAAAGGACGACGACTATCGCCTTTCGTTCTTGCTGGGCAACTTCGTCACGCTCACGAACCTCTCCGCCGACGACGTTGAGCGCATCGTTCGCCTGCGCCTCAGCCCGCTTTACGTCTCGGTGCACGCTACGGACGAGGCCACGCGTGCGCGGCTTTTCCGCACGCGCACCCACATGCGCGGCTTGGAAAACCTGCGCTACTTGGCGCAGCGGGGGATTGAGTTTCACGCGCAAATCGTTCTCTGCCCCACGATAAACGACGGCCCGCAGCTTGAGCGTACGGTGTTCGACCTCGCCGCGCTTTTCCCCGGCGTGCGCTCGGTGGCCGTTGTCCCCGTGGGGCTGACGAAACATCGCCGTGGGCTATATCCCCTAACGCCCGTGGGGCCGGAGCTCGCCGGCCAGGTCATCGCCCAGGTGCGCCGGTGGCAGGAGGGTTTTCTTGCGCGGCTGGGCACGCGTTTTGTCTTCGCCGCAGACGAGCTTTACCTGTGCGCCGGTGCGGAGCTGCCCGCGATCGAGGAGTATGAGGACTTTCCCCAGGTGGAAAACGGCGTGGGGCTGTGCGTGCCGTTTTTCCGTGAGCTCAAGCAGGAGCTTGAGGCCCGGCGGCCGCTGTCCGACGCGTCGCACGTGGCCATTGTCACGGGCCGTGCGGCCAAGCCACTGTTTGACACGGTGCTCGGCGCGGCGTACGATGGACGACCGGCTCCGCGGGTCATCGCCGCGAAAAACGAGCTTTTCGGCGAGCAGGTTACCGTAGCGCCGCTGCTCGGGGGGCGGGACGTTGCGCGCGAGGTGCGTGCGCTGGGACAGCATTGCGACCTGGCGCTTGTTCCGAGCGCGGCGCTCAACGAGGACGGGCTGTTTCTCGACGACCTTTCGCTCGACGATGTGCGCGCACAGTGCGGGGTGGCGTTGCGCGCTGTAGCGGGCGCGCGCGAGCTGGTGGAGATCCTTGCGGGGAACGAGCGGCAGAGGGTTTAAGCGATGAAGCCGGTTGTCGCCATCGTGGGCCGGACAAACGTGGGCAAATCTACGCTGTTTAACCGCCTCGTGCGCCGGCGCGTGGCGATTATCGAGGACGAGCCCGGCGTCACGCGCGACCGGCTCTATGCGGACATCGAGCTCGACGGCCGTGTGGTTACCCTGGTGGACACGGGGGGCATCGTGGACTCCCCCGCCGAGGACATTCGCGAGCCCGTGACCCAACAGGCGATTATGGCCATGAGCGAGGCCGATGTCGTGCTCTTTATGGTTGACGGGCGGCAGGGCCTGGTCCCCGTGGACTACGAGGTCGCGGAGCACGTTCGTCGCGCGGGCCGGCCGACGATCGTCGTCGTGAACAAAATGGAGTCGCCCAAGCTCGACCCGCACGAGTTCGCGGCGCTGGGGTTTGAGCACGTTATCCCGATCTCCGCGAAGAACAACGTAAACGTCAAGCAGCTCGTGGCCACCGTGGTCGAGCTTCTCCCCGAGGAGAAGGCCGAGCCCGAGATCGCCGAGCACGACATCGCCGTGGCCATCGTGGGCCGGCCCAATGTGGGCAAGTCCTCGCTGCTCAACCGCTTGCTCGGCGAGGAACGGGCCATTGTTAGCGAGGTTCCGGGGACGACGCGCGACGCCATCGACTCCCTCGTGGAGTACGAGGGCAAGCGCATCCTGCTCATCGACACCGCGGGCATTCGCAGAAAATCGCGCGTGAAAAGCAGCGTGGAATACTATAGCATCGTGCGCGGGCTGCGGGCGATCGACCGCTCGCACCTTGTCCTGCTTCTGCTCGACGCCACCGAGGGGGCGACGGACCAAGACGCGCGCATCGCCGGCTATGCCCACGAGAAGGGCAAGCTGGTGATTCGCGTGGTAAACAAGTGGGATTTGCTCGTCGAGCCCCGCGAGCCGACGCGCGAGCTGCCCTATAAGCTAGACGACGGCCTTACCCCGGCCAAGCGCCGGCGGCAGGAAAAGCTTTTGCGCCAGGACGTCCTGCGCCAAATCCACGAGCAGCTCGTGTTCATTGATTACGCCCCCACCCTGTTCATCTCCGCGCGCACGGGCTTTGGCGTGGACGAGATCTTTCCCCAGCTCATCAAATCCATGGAGCAATATAGCGTGCGCGTGCCCACGAGCAAGCTAAATAGGCTTATGCTCGACGCGGCGATCGAGCACCCTCCCCCAATGCGCCGGGGCAAGCGCCTGAAGATTTACTACGCGACCCAGGCCGAGATTTGCCCGCCCACCGTGGTGCTCTTCGTCAACGACCCGGAGCTGATGCACTTCTCCTACGAGAGGTTCCTGCGCAACAAGATTCGAAAAGAGTTTGGGGTCGAGGGGACGCCCATTCGCTTTGTCCTGCGTAAGCGGGAGCGCAAGACGATCTACGCGCCATCCGGAGGCATGTAGATGGCCGCTGTGGCGCTTGTGCTCAGTTATCTTATCGGCTCCATCCCGTTCGGGGTGATCGTTGCCCGCTCGCGCGGAATAGACATTCGCGCCCACGGCAGCGGAAACATCGGCGCGTCAAATGTAATGCGCGTGCTCGGGGTGAGGCTTGGGGTGCTCGTGCTTGCGCTGGACGTGGCCAAGGGGTGCTGCGCGGTCTCGCTCAGCCGCTGGCTGGTCCACGGCGGGGGCGAGGCGTTGGCCACGTGGGTGGCAGCGGGCGCCGCGGTGCTCGTCATCGTGGGGCACGACTGGTCGATTTTCCTCGGGTTTAAGGGGGGCAAGGGGGTGGCCTCGAGCCTCGGCGCGGGGCTCGGGCTCGCCTGGCCCGCCGCGGTTATTGCCCTGTGCGTGTGGATCGCCGTCGTCGCCGCGACGAGGTATATCTCCCTCGGCTCGATGATCGCCGTGGCGACGTTTCCCCTGCTCTGCGCGCTGTTTCGCGCGCCGTGGCAGTTTATCGTCGTGGGAGTAATCTTCGCCGCGCTGTCCGTCCTGCGCCACCGCGACAACATCGCCCGCCTGCGCGCCGGCGTGGAGCACAAGATCGGCGAGCGCGTGGCCGTTAACCCCGAGGCGCGCGGCGAACGGCGCGAGGGCCGCAGATGAGTCCCGTGGCTATCGTCGGCGCGGGAAGCTGGGGCACCGCGCTGGCGTTCCTCCTCGCCCACAAGGGCCTCGCCGTCCGCCTGTGGAACCGCACCGCCTCCGTTCTCGAGGGCATTGCCAAAACGCGGCACAACCCGCGCTATCTGAGCGATGTCGAGCTTCCTCCCGCGGTGGAGCCTATAACGCAGCTTGCCCAAGCGCTAGAGGGCGCGGAGTTCGTCGTCCTTGCCGTGGCCGCGGAGGGCGTGCGCGAGGTGTGCCGCGTTGCCCGCAGGGAGCTGGCTGAAAGCTCGGCGACGTTAATTAGCGCAACGAAGGGCCTGGAGCCGCAGCGGGCAATGCTCATTAGCGAGGTCCTTGCCGAGGAGCTGGGGGAGCAGGTGCGCGAGCGGTTGGTCGTCCTCTCCGGCCCAAACCTTGCCGCGGAGATCTGCGCGGGCATTCCCACGGCCACGGTCGTTGCCTCGCCCAGCCGCGAGCGCGCCTTGGCCGCGCAGGAGCTGTTTGCCTGCCCTACGTTTCGCGTATATACCAACCCCGACCCGTTGGGCGTGGAGCTGGGCGGAGCGCTGAAGAACATTATCGCCATTGGCGCGGGGATAAACGACGGCTTGGGCTTTGGCGACAACTCAAAGGCCACGCTCATTACCCGCGGGCTGGCAGAGATGACGCGCCTGGGCGTCGCCCGCGGGGCCCGCGCGGAGACGTTTCGCGGCCTTTCCGGCCTGGGCGACCTCGCCGCTACGTGCGCAAGCAAAAAGAGCCGCAACTGGCGCCTGGGCTATGCCGTCGCCCGAGGGAGGACCGTGGGCCAGGCGCTGGAGGAGATGGCCATGGTCGCCGAGGGCGTGCCCACGACGCGCGCCGCCCTGCGCCTGGCCGCGAAGCACAAGGTAGAAATGCCCATTACCCGGGCGGTGCACGCAGTGCTCTTCGAGGGCCTGGCCCCGCGCGACGCCGTCGCCGCGCTGATGACCCGCGACCCGCGGGACGAGGCGGAGGGGCTGTGAGGCGCTGCGTGGGGCGGAAAAAGGCCGCCAAACAAGAAGGGAGAGCCCGTTTTTCGGGTGAATAAGGCCTGTGCTAAACACAGGAGAAGGCGTTTGGTCTGGCACAGACCAACCTGGCGGGCTGGCAAAAGGGAGGTGAAACTGTTTGAACAAGCAGGAGTTGATCGAGGCCGTGGCAAGCCGGACTGAGTTGTCGAAGGCCGAGGCGGGCAGGGCTGTGGATGCAGTGCTCGAGGTAATCACCGAGACCCTGGCCAAGGGCGAGAAGGTCTCGCTCGTCGGCTTTGGCAGCTTCGAGGTGCGGCATCGGCAGGCGCGCATGGGGCGCAACCCCAGAACGAATGAGATGATCCACGTCCCGGCAACCAAGGTTCCAGCGTTTAAAGCGGGCAAGAAACTCAAAGACGCTGTCAAATAGCAGCGTATCTGTCCAGCGGTCTTTGTGTTCCGGTAGTCGTGGGCAACGCCGGGCCGCTGCCAACCCTTGGCGGCCCGGTTCTCTTTCCCGCACGCTTCCGTGCAAACGGCGGTTTGTTGCCGCTGCGGGAGCTTGTTGCGTGTGTTTGCCTTGCGCAAGCGAGCGCTGTCCGGAGCACTGGGGGCGAAGAGCATGGTAGAGTGGCTCAAAAGCGAAAAAGGTTGGCGCGTGTGCCTAATTGCGGGGCTTGCTGTGTATATCATCAACCGCGTTCTCGGGATTATCCCCGTCCGTCCGGGCGAGGCGATTTGCGAACAAAAGGCCTATGAGGTGGTTACCGACCAACGCACGGGAAAGCAAGTTTACCACGAAAAAACGGAGATGCGCTCCATCGTCCCCGAGCAGCCCAGCGACGAAATCGCCCCCCTTCCCCACGCCAAGGGGCCGCGCATCTTAAGCCGCCACACCCACCAAACGTGGCCCAAGGTGAAAATAAAAAGCCCCCTCGCTTGGTACTTCTACCTGCGCATTGACCAGCTCGTTTGGCTGGCGAGCGTCGCGGCGACGATTTGGGGGATCTACTGCCTGGGGCACTACCTCTATCGGCGCTATGAGATTCGGCGGAAGATCGAGGAGGCGCGCGACCGCGACGCCATGCGCCGCGACGTTTAACCGGGCCCTGCCCCTGCCTTAATGACCATAACAAGGGCGTCGTCGCGCCGCCCGCGGCCTTGGAACTGTTCCGCTGCGGAGAGCAACGCCTGGGCAATGTCCTGCGCGGGCTGGGCGAGGCGCGCCTGAGCTTCGCGCAACAGCCGCTCCATGCCAAACTCCTCCTCGCGGACGTTCGCCGCAGCCGTCACTCCGTCGGTGCACAGGACAAGCACATCGCCCGGGCGCAGGCGCACGGCCGCCTGCTCGTAGCGCGCCCCGCGAATGATTCCCAGCGCCGGCCCGCCCAAGCCCAGCCACTCCGTCTCGCCCTGCTCGCCGGAGATGAGCATCGGGGGAACCTGGCCCGCGTTAACATAGCTCAGCTCGCCCGTCTCGGGCTTGAACAGCGCGAGGAACATGGAGACGAAGCTGTCCTCCTCGGTGTGCTCGCAGAACAGAGCGTTGAGCCGACGGGCAATTTCCTGCGGTGCGTCGTAAACCTCGGCGCACATGCGGAAGGCATACTTAACCATGGGCAGCTTGGCCACGCCGGGAAGCGTCTTTCCCGCGATATCGGCCACGGCCAGGGCAAACCCCCGCTCGCCCAGGGGCACGATGTCGTAGTAGTCCCCTCCCCCAACGGCGTAGTCGGCCACGCGCGCGGCCACGCCCACCTCTACCCCGGGGATCTGAGGCAGCTCGCGCGGCACGGAGAACTCATATACCTCGCGCGCGATGCGGATGCGCTGGCGAAACTCCATTAGCACGCGCTCGCGGGCAAAGCGCGCCTCGCGCTCGCGGTCGCGCACGTTGACCAATATCCCCGAAACTACGGCGACGATGACCAGCGGGGTGAACTGGGTAAACGCCATGTCCTGGATATAGCGCCAGCGGATGTCAGGCGGGGGAACGATGAGCAGGAAAATGCCGATCGCTCCCGCTGCGGTAAGCGCCGCGCCGAGCAGGCCGAACGTTAGCGAGGCAACGATTACCGTTATGTAAAACAAAAAGAACAGGTGCTCCGCGCGCAGGGGCAGGGCGCGTATCCACATCGAGAGCAAGAGAAGCTCCGCGAGGAAGGCAAACGGCCTGATCCAGGGCACCGAGGCCCGCCGCCAGTATGAGGCGATGAGCACAACGTTAAACACCAGCACGGTAATCGTTAGGTAGTAGACATCGGGCTGGAGGGTGAGCTTGGTGCACGCCCAGACGGTGAGCGCGACGAGGATGAGGGCGACGCGAAACAGCGCGGCAATAAGCTCCGTGTCGCTGGGGGCGGCCGCTTCCGCTTCGCGCTCGGGATGCTCAAGCCACTCATCTTCCATAGCTAGTGAAACTATTCAAACAAGCTCGGCGCTTTTCCTCGGCAGCCCAAGCCCCTGGGCGGCTGTGGCAGGCACCGCCCCACATGGTTCTCACGGGCAGGCGCCCCTTTTCTCGGCCGCGGGCAACGCCCTACTCTAGCCGGCGAAACATCTCCTCGTCGCTCAGCCCGTAGAACCACAGCGAGGCGGCAACCTCGCCCTCGCTTTTCATCTTCGCCAGCGCCCGCTCCAGGGCTTCCGGCCGCGCTTGGAAGGCCACGCTCTGGCCCGTCTCCTCCACCTGAGCGCGAACGACGATGGGCGGCTCACCAGGCTCCAGGGAAATGTTCCGCTTGCCCATGGTGCACCCCGTGCTCAGCTGCAGGCCGTCGAGCACACACGAGGGCGGCGGCTGCGGCGGGCACTTGGCGACAACGCTTAGCCCAAAGTACCTCCGCCCGCCAAGCTCGCGCACGATAGCCTCACCGATCCTTAAGCCGAGGATGAGGCACGGGCCGAGGTGGCCGTGGAACTGGCGTGCGCGCTCCAGGCGCTCGTCGAGCTCCATTGCTTCTCCTCCCAGGGCAAAACAATGGGCGGAGGGCCTGTTGCCGCCCTCCGCCCCAATTATACGCCGCGCCGGCGACTAGTACATGTCCTCGTAGCCGCCGCCCGGCGGCCCGCTCTCCTTCTTCTCCTCCGGCTTCTCGGTAACCAGGACCTCGGTGGTCAGGAGCAGCGCGCCAATGCTCGCCGCGTTTTCCAGCGCCGAGGCGGTAACCTTCACCGGGTCGCCCAGGCCGGCTTCGATCATGTCCTCGTACTTCTCGGTCATCACGTTAAACCCCACGTTGGGGTTGTCCGCCTTGCGCACTTCCTCGACGACGACCGAGCCCTCAAACCCGGCGTTCTCGGCGATGCGGCGCAGCGGCTCCTCCAGGGCGCGCCGGACGATGTCCACGCCGACCTTCTCGTCGCCGGTCGCCTTAACCTTGGAGAGCACGGACTGCGCGCGGAGCAAGGCCACGCCGCCACCGGGCACGATGCCCTCCTCGACGGCGGCGCGGGTGGAGGAGAGGGCGTCCTCGTAGCGGTGCTTCTTCTCCTTCAGCTCCGTCTCCGTGGGCGCGCCGACCTTGATCACGGCCACGCCGCCGGCGAGCTTGGCCAGGCGCTCCTCGAGCTTCTCGCGGTCGTAGTCCGACTCCGTCTCCTCGATCTGCTTGCGAATCTGCTCGATGCGCCCGTTAACGGCCTCGCGCGAGCCGGCGCCGCCGATGATCGTCGTCTCCTCCTTGCCGATGACCACGCGCTCCGCGCGGCCGAGCTGCTCCAGCTCCACGCTCTCCAGCTTAAGCCCGAGGTCCTCGGAGATGAACGTCCCGCCGGTGAGGATAGCCATGTCCTCGAGCATCGCCTTGCGGCGGTCGCCGAAGCCGGGGGCCTTCACCGCGGCGCTGGTCAGCGTGCCACGCAGCTTGTTCACCACGAGCGTGGCCAGCGCCTCGCCCTCCACGTCCTCGGCGATGATCACCAGCGGCTTGCCCGCGCGGGCGACCTTCTCGAGCAACGGGACAAGGTCCGTGGCGCTGCTAATCTTCTTCTCGTGGAGCAGGATATAGGGCTCCTCAAGCACGGCCTCCATGTTCTCCGGGTCGGTGACGAAGTACGGCGAGAGATAGCCCTTGTCGAACTGCATCCCCTCGACGATCTCCACGGTGGTGTCCGTGCCCTTGGACTCCTCGACGGTAATCACGCCGTCCTTGCCCACCTTCTCCATGGCCTCGGCGACGTGCTTGCCGATCTCCGGGTCGTTGCCCGCGTTGGCGGCGACGTCGGCGATCTCCGCCGAGGTGCGCACAGGCTTGGCGATCTTACGCAGGTGGGTAACGACGGCCTCGACGGCTTTCTGAATGCCCTTCTGCACCTGCATCGGGTTGTGCCCCGCGGCGATGACCTTCAGGCCCTCGCGCACGATAGCCTCGGCAAGGACGGTCGCCGTGGTCGTGCCGTCGCCGGCGACATCGTTGGTCTTCGAGGCCACCTCGCGCACGAGCTGGGCGCCCATGTTCTCGAACTTGCCCTCGATGTCGATTTCTTTAGCAACGGTAACGCCGTCTTTGCTAACGGTGGGCGAGCCGTACTTTTTGTCGATAACCACGTTGCGCCCCTTGGGCCCGAGGGTCACGCCCACGGCCTTGGCCACGGCCTCGACACCCTCTTGCAGGGCACGACGGGCCTCCTCGTTAAACTTAAGCATCTTCGCGGGCATAGGCGCATACCTCCCTTCCCTGTGGCGCTACTCCCTGATGGCGAGGATCTGGTCGTCCTCCACAAGCACGTGCTTTTCGCCGTTGATCTCCAAGTCGGTCCCCGAGTATTCGGAGAAGATCACGCGGTCGCCGACTTTAATATTCATCGGCGCCCGTTCGCCGTTGTCCAGGAGCCTCCCGGGGCCGACGGCGACGACCTCGCCCTCGTTGGGCTTCTTCTTCGCCGTGTCGGGGAGGACGATCCCGCCCTGGGTCACTTCTTCTTGCTCGGAAACCTTAATGAGCACACGACTACCCAACGGCTTGATCACGCACCTCTCACCACCTTCGCCACTGGGGTCGTTAGCACTCTCGGAGCGAGAGTGCTAACAAGAAATTATAGCGAGTGCTTAACAGAAGTCAACAGAACAGGCGGCCCAAGGGCCGCCCCGCGCGGGTATTACAAGACGATCGCCGGCCGCGAGGAGATGAGGGGTGGTGCCAGACGGCCGGCGACGTCGGTGTGTGCAGAATTGGTCGGGATGGCCGGATTTGAACCGGCGATCTCTGGCCCCCCATGCCAGCGCGTTACCAAGCTACGCCACATCCCGACTCTCCTCGTTTATAGTATCTGGCTCGCGGGGGCTGTGTCAAGCATTTGTTCGTTTCCTTTGCCCCGCCCTCACCCAAGGGGCCCGCCCCGCGCGACGTTGCAAACCACAGTACGTTATATTACCATTGACCGAAAAGAAATCCCGCGCGGCGCGCCGCGCGGTGGCCAGCCCAACGGAGCGGGAGCAGTAATATGGGGTTCATTAGCTTCCAACGGAGCGCGATTAGCCAGCGCGCGACGCGGGCGATTATGTTCCTCATCGCCCTAATTTTCGTCGCCGGCGCCCTGTTTAGCTTCGGGAGCAGCCGGCGCGCGGGGTGCCTCGCCGAGCCGCATTCGCCCCCCGTGGCCCGCGTGTTTCGCGCGGAAATCTCCAAGCGCACGTTCTTAAACGCTTGGCGGCAAATGCTCGACCAGTCGCCGCGGCTGGCCAGCGACCCCACGCGCGTGGCGGAGAGCAAGAACGCCCTCCTGGACACCATGGTCGAGGGCCGCTTGGTGGAGATCGAGGCTGAGCGACGCAAGATCCGCCCCAGCCGCAAAGAGGTCCAGCAGCGGATGCAGGAAGCGGTGGAGATGCGCGTGGCCGCCCTGGGCACGGGCGCCCAGCGCAAGCAAAAGTTGCGCCAAATGGGCCTCACCCAGGAGCAATATCGCCAGCAGGTCGAGGAAGAGGTTAAGGCCAACCGCTCCACATATTACTTCCGCGCGCTGCAGGACAAACTTAAGCAAGCGGTAATCGAGGACATGAAGCGCATTAACCCCCAGCTTGCGCGGAAATATCGCGGGGCGGTTAAGGCGCGGCAAATCGTCATTAAATACCGCCCGGAAGGGGCCGCGGCGCAGGGAAGCGACGAGGAGCTTACCCGCGACGAGGCAAAGCGCAAGGCGGAGGAGATCTACAAGAAGCTTAAGGCGGGCGAGGATTTCGCGAAGATCGCCCGCAAGGAGTCCATGGACGAGGAGAGCCGCAAGAAGGGCGGGGATATTGGCTACGTCACCAACAGCCCGTATGACTATCGCTTGCCCGGGACGGTTAAGGATGCGTTGTTTGCCCTGGACCCGGGCGAGGTGAGCGAGCCCATCGAGCCCCCGGGGTGGAACGCGTTTTACATCGTTAAGGCCGAGGACGTGGAGCTCGACGAGGACGCGGCGTTTGACGCGTTTTTGCAAAAGTTTAAGGAAAAGGCCAACGTCCAGGTGCTCGACCCCGAGCTAAAGGCCTATCGCGTGCTCATTGCCGCAGAAGACGACAAGGATAAGCGCCAGGCGCTTAAGCTTTACGAGCAGGCCCTCGCCGACGAGGAGCGCTCGGACGCCGACAAAGCGCACATTTACTATCAAATGGGCCGCATTTACGAGGAGCTGGGGGAGAACGAGAAGGCCGTTGCCGCCTATAAGCGGGCGATTGAGCTGCACGGGGGCGCGGCTTCGCTCTACCTTGCCCTGGGCAAGCTATATAAGCGGATGGGCGAGAAGGAAAAGGCCCTCGGGGCGTTTGAGAACGCCGGGGAGGTCGGCTACGCGGACTTCTTCGTCCACCTCGAGCTAAAGCGGCTTTATGAGGAGATGGGCGAGACGGAGAAGGCCGCCGAGGAGCAGCGGGCGATCGAGCAGATACAGAAGGCCGGCGGGGGTTTCCGCACCGTGCCGTTCTCCGTGGAGTAGAACCAGCGCTCGAGGTGATCGCCGTGGCCGAGGAGCAGCGGGTGGCCGAGTTCAAGCGCTATACTGTGCGCCTGGCGCAAATCGCTCCCGTGCTGGGCGATGTCCAGGCAAACCTCGAGCGCCACCTGGAGCTCATCGCCGCTGCCCAGCGCGACGGTGTGCGGGCGATTATTTTTCCCGAGCTGAGCCTTACCGGCTATTACCTGCGCGACCTTGTCCCAGACGTGGCCTTGCCGCTGACTTCCCCCGTGCTCGCCAAACTCGCCGAGGCGAGCCGCGACATCTCCGTTAGCGCAGGGTTTGTCGAGCAAACGCCCCGCTTTTCGTTTCACGTCGCGCAGGGGTTTTTCGAAGGCGGCCGGCTCGTCCACGTCCACGAAAAGACGTATCTGCCCACCTATGGCATGTTCGACGAGGAGCGCTACCTTAGCCGGGGCAACCGCATTGAAGCGTTTGACTGCTCGCTCGGTCGCCTGGCGCTAATGATGTGCGAGGAGCTGTGGCATCCCTCGGCGGTATATTTGGCGGCGCTGCAGGGGATCTCGCTGATGATCGGTGTCGCCTCCTCGCCCGGGCGCGGGCTAAGCGACGAGGGGCTTGCCGTGCAGGCGACCTATGAGCGTATGCTTCCCCTATACGCCGAGCTGTTTCAGGTAAACTGCATTTTCGTCAACCGCGTGGGCTATGAGGACGGCGTAAACTTTTGGGGCGGGTCGCAGGCCTATGCCGCGGGAGGGCGGCTGCTCGCCCGCGCGCCAACGTTCGAGGAAGCGATCGTTGACGTGGAGATAGACGAGGGCGCGGTGCGCCGGGCGCGGGTGTCGACCCCGCTGCTCAGCGACGAACGCCCACACTTTACCCTGCGCGAGTTGCGGAGGATCCTTAATGAGCGTGCTTGATATCGACACGGAACAGGCGCGAAAGATCCTCGCCGGGTTTATTCACGACGAGGTAACCAAGTTCGGCTTCCACCGCGTGGTCGTCGGCCTGTCCGGGGGGATCGACTCCTCGCTTTCCGCATTTTTGGCGGCAGAGGCCCTCGGGGCGGAGGGCGTGTTTGGCCTCTACATGCCCTATCGCACAAGCAGCGCGGAGAGCCGGCGCGACGCGCTTGCCGTAATCGAGCAGTTGGGCATCGAGCACGCGATCGTCGACATTACCCCGCAGGTAGACGCCTATTTCGAGCGCTTTCCCGACGCCGACCGCATTCGCCGGGGAAACAAGATGGCCCGCGAGCGAATGACCATTCTCTATGACTTCTCGCACGCGCTGTCCGCGCTGGTTCTCGGGACGAGCAACAAAACGGAGGCCCTGCTGGGCTATACTACGCTTTGGGGCGACATGGCTTGTGCGATCAACCCCTTGGGCGATCTCTACAAAACACAGGTGCGCCAGCTTGCTCGGGCGATGGGGGTTCCCGAGCAGATTATTGCGAAGAACCCCACCGCAGACCTGTGGGAGGGGCAGACGGACGAGGGCGAGCTGGGGTTTACCTACGACGAAGTGGACAAGGTGCTCTATTTTATGGTTGACGAGCGGATGAGCGACGAGGAGATCGCCGCGCAGGGGTGTGAGCTAAAGCTCATCCGCCGCGTGCGGCAAATGGTGCGCGACTCGCAATATAAGCGGCGCTTTCCGGTTATCGCCAAGCTTTCGCGGCGGACGATCGAGCGCGACTTCCGCTATTCCAGAGACTGGGGGCGATGAGGGGATCGCGCCAGGGACGCTATATGTCGTGGCCACCCCGATCGGCAACCTCGAGGACATCTCCCAGCGCGCGCTGCGCGTGCTTGGCGAGGTAGAGGTTATCGCCGCGGAGGATACGCGGCGCACGCGCAAGCTGCTCAACAGATACGGCATCGAGGCAAGGCTGAAAAGCTATACCGAGGAGAACCACGCGCGCGTCGCGCCGCAGCTTGTGGAGCTGCTCGCCCGGGGAAAGTCCGTGGCCCTGGTGAGCGACGCGGGCACGCCGGGAATCTCCGACCCGGGGACGCATCTTGTGCGCCTTGCCGCGCAGGCGGGCGCGCCCGTGTGCCCTGTGCCCGGGCCGAGCGCGCTGGCCACGGCGCTCTCTGTCTGCGGGTTTTCCACGCGGCGAGTGCATTTTGAGGGTTTTTTGCCGCGGCGGCGGAAGCAGCGCGAGGAGCTGTTGCGCGGGCTAGTTGCCCGGGGGGAAACGCTCGTGCTTTTCGAGGCGCCCCAGCGCCTGGCCGAGACGTTGGCCCTACTCGGCGCGCTTGCCCCGGAGCGCGAGGCGGTGGTCGTGCGCGAGGCGACGAAGGTTTTCGAGGAGATAGCGCGCGGGACGTGCGCCGAGCTCGCCGAGCGGTTTGCCAAGCGCGAGGTGCGCGGCGAGGCGACCGTCGTCGTGGCCCCCGCGGAGGGCGCCGCTGAGGAGCGCGAGCGGCTGGCCGACCCCGCCGAGGTTGCGCGCCGGCTGCTCGGCGCGGGGTTTTCCCGGCGCGATGCCGC
>CAZMGT010000015.1:0-64384 GCA_964565895.1 uncultured Armatimonadia bacterium | reverse complement strand
CAGGTTTGAGCGCGGGTGCTCAGGCTTCTCCTGAAAGTCGAGCACACGCCCGTCTTCACCCACGACGACCACGCCCGAGCGCCGAAGCTGCTCTGGCTCCAGCTCGCACGCGGCGATGACGCTCGCCTGCTTTTCCTCGAAGAACTCCACCAGGTCGCGAATGCGAAAGCGAAAAATGTTGTCCGCGCCCATGCACAGCACGTGGTCGTCTATGGCAAACCGCTCGATGGCCAGCGCCAGGTCGGCGATCGCTCCCAGGCGCGTCTCGTTCGTGCGCGTGCCGTCGTCCAGAAGCTCAATGGGCAGGCCGTCGTCCGCCTTGCGCTGGGCAAGCCAGCGCCGAAAGTGCTCGATAAACCGGTTGTTGGAAACGATATACACGGCATCCACCTGGGGCACGTCGGCCACCTGCTCCAGGCACAGGTCGAGGATCGTTGTCTTCCCCAAAGGCAGGAGTGGCTTGGGGAAGTCGCGCGTGAGCGGATACATCCGCGTAGCATAGCCTGCGGCAAGGATGATGGACTTCATACAAATCTCGCTCCGTCGTCTGGGGAACACAGGTGAACTTCAAAACTCCCCGCCAATTTTGGGAATTTGCGCGCGTATTCCTCCTCCATCGCGCGGCGAATCTCCTCCTCCGCCTCCGGAGAGCAGAGCGCGATGCACGAACCGCGAAAGCCGGCCCCGCTAAACCGCGCCCCATATACCCCCTCGCAGGCGAGGAGCAGGCGATAGATCTCCGTCAGCTCCGGCGAGCCGCACTCGTAGTTGACGATCGAGCTCTCGCCCGAGGCGCTAACTAACTCTCCAAAGCGCGTAAGATCCCCCGCGCGCCACGCGGCAACTCCTTGCTCCACACGCTTAAGCTCGCCGAAAAAGTGTGTCGCTCGCCGGCGCAGATTGTGCGGCAGCTCGCGGGCGTAAGCTTCGAACACCTCGCGCGGAACGTGGCGTAGCTTGGCGCCCGGCGGCGCCTCCAGCCCTGCGGCGCGCAGCAAAAGCCGCGCCGCCTCCTCGCACTCCGCCACCCGGCGGTTATAGTCTGTAGACACGAGCGCTTCGCTCACCCCGGAGTAGACTACGGCAATGGCGAACTGGGGCATCGCCGCGCCCGGGGCCACGGTCTCGCCCTCCTCGGTGAGGCAGTCCAAGCTCACCAGGCGCCCCCGCTCGCTGAGGAGGATCATCGACTGGTCGAGGATCCCGTTGTTTAGGCCAATGTATTCGTTTTCGATAACCTGCATCAAGCGGATATTCGCCTTCGCGTCAAGCGCGAGAGAGTTCGCCTCCTCCAACGCGAAGAGATAGGCGATGCCCACCGCAGCGGACGAGCTCAGCCCCCCGATGGGCATGCTCCCGGCGACGAGGCCGACGATCCCCTGCTTAAGCGTATGTTCGCGCTTGAGGGCCAGCGCCGCCCCGCGGACGTAGTTTCCCCAGTCCTCCCCGCGCGCCGGCGGAATGTCGTCTAGCGAAAAGCGCACCTCGCCGGGGAAGTCCCTGCTGCGCAGGCGGACCTCGCCCGTGCCGCTCGGGGCATAGGCCAAGAGCACGCTGCGGTTAATGGCCATTCCGCAAACTAGGCCAAGCTGGTGGTCTACGTGGGCCCCGATGGGGCAGACGCGGTAGGGGGAGAGGACAACGCGCGCCTCCCCGCGCGCCACGCCACAGGTCTCGCGCAGCTCTCGCTTAAGCTCCCGCGCTCGCTCGCGCAGCTCGTCGGTCATTTTCCCTTTCCCTTGCGCTCAGCCCGTGGCGGTAATTTTCCCCGCGGCGTTGAGCCTCTCCAGCGGCCCAATGTCAACCACAGGGGGCAGGGTATGGTCAAGCGTGCGGCGCAGCGTTTCCCAAAACGCCGCGTCGAACCTGCCCAGAACGTCGCCGACGACGACAAAGTGCGCCGCCGGAGTGGAGCGGGAAATGCCTACCCCGCTGCGTTCTCCGCGCAGCTCCACGCCCATGGCGCAGTCTACCTCGGGAACGACGAGGCCCAGGGCCAGGCCATCGGCCCTGTGCTTTGCCACCCAGCGCGCGCCGCGGCAATAAAGCGCTTGTTCGAGCGCCTCGCGCTGCGCCGTTGCCGAGCAAGCCGTCTGCCACGCGGCTCCCTTGTCGCCGCCTAGGGAATCGTAACACCAAAAGCTGTCCAGCGGCGTGTCCCACACCACCTCGGCCCAGCTCATTCCGGAATAAAGGGTAATGGTATAGCTCGGGCCTTGGGGGAAGCTACAGCGGTAGCGCACGGCGACAGGCCCCACAAGCAGCGGGGCGAGCGTTGCTCGCTTGTTATAAAGCAGGGGGTTGTAGAAAAACCCGCGCGGCTCGCGCTCGGCCCACCGCGCGATGTCCCTCTCGCCGAGCGCGAGAACCTCCCAGCGCGCGGCGCGGCCGCCCTCGGGCGAGAGCAGCAAACGCAATCGCTCGTTCTCCAGCCATACCGCACCGCCCGGAGCTTGGCGCGCCTGCGCTCCGCGGAAGGTGTGCTTGGGCTTTGGCGTTCGCCGGCGTTCGTCGAAGTAGACCTCGTACGTCCGCGCCGTCCCCGGGCGAATTTCGCCGCGGGCGACAAACACCAGCGTCCCCGTTCGCACGTCATATTGCGCGGGAACAAGCCGCCGGCGAAACACCACGCGCACTGAGGCCTCGTCTAGCGGGCGGCGGAGGTAGCGCTGGAGGTCAACGCGCGCCTCAATGGGGCAGTCCACACGCCAGCGCGGCCCAGCGCCTACGCGCAGCGTGAGGCGGTAGTGCCAGCGGCGGTCCCACCAGGGCAAGGGGCGCACGGGGCGTGCCGCAGCGGCCACGCGCACCGCGCCCCCTGGCGCAGCGGTGGGCCGTAGGCGGCCAGCGAAGCTGCTCGCGCGTTGTGAGGCAATCGGGGCCGCTAGCAGCAAAAGCGCGAGGATGGCACTTGTCGCTCCCTTCCTCACCTCTCGCTCACCTTTCCCAGCCGCCAGAACGAGTCGAAAAAGCCCGCGCACACCAGGCAGTCGGGGAGGTGCACCTGCGGCGGCTCGGCGCCTTCCGGCCACTCTCCAGCGTCGAAAAGCTCCCACTCCATGTGCGTGGTCCGGCTACATTGTATCCGTTCGTCGAACACCGCGAAATCGGGCACAAGCCAGGGGAGGCACTCGAAATCCTTTGTGCGCAGGGGCAGCCGCCCCACCGAAAGCGCCACGTAGCGCCGCGGGTTAAGCGGGTTGGGATATATCAGCCGCAGGCCAAAGTGTCGCCCGCGAAACCTCTCGCCGGCGAGCGTGATCCCGTCGTTGCTAATGGCCACGGGCAGCTCGTCGAGCACTGTGCGCAAAAGCGCGTTGTCGCGCGGCCGGCCGAAAAGGACGAGGTTGTGCTGCGCGACCTCTGCGCGAGTTACCGCCGCGGCGTGTTTGATTCGCGCTTGGGCGCGGGGCGCGCCGTCCTCGCGCAGGCCAACCGTCCAGCGGCCCCAGGCCAAGGCGAATTGTTCGGCGAGCTCGCGCTCGCGCGGGTCGTCGCCGAAGACCACAAGGAAGCTGTCGCACAGGGCGTCGCCCCAGGGTCCCTCGAGCCCTGGCGCCTTGCACAAAGCAGCGCTTGGGGGCGGGTTTGCCGCCCAGCGGCCCCTCTCGTCGCGCTCCAGGGCGAGCGTTCCCCGGGCCCTGCCTTGGAAAACAGGGGCTCCGCCAAGCGCTACTTCAACCTGCTCCCCGGGGCGGAGCGGGGCTGCGCCAAAATCAACAACCAACCGCCGGGCTCCCGCGCAACGCAGGGCGATTCGGGCGGGGCCCTGGCACGTCTCGGGGGCGATCTCCGTTTGCACGCGCGCGGGCGTTGTTGGGTCGTCGAGCTGCTCCACGCTCAGCCAGTAGGCGCGGGCGTGGCGCAGAGCGCCCACGCGGAGAACAATGCGAGAGGGCGCCTTCGGCCGCGTCTTTTCCCTTTTCTCGGTGCGCGCCAGAGGTTGCGCTCCGCCGAGCCAGTGCCGAGGGCGCGTTTGGCCGGCAAGCCAGCGAAACGCCGCGGCAAGGCGTCCCGCAAACCGCCCGTGGCCGCTGCGCACGTACTCCTTATAGACCACCTCGTAGCGCAGCTCGCGCAGGCGCCGATAAAGCCGACGAGAGTGTTTTACGCTCACAACGTCATCGCGAACGCCGTGCAAAAGGTACAGGGGAACGTGAAGCAGGTTCTCCGCATAGAACAGCGGCGATGCGCGCTCGAGCAGCACCCTGCGCCACCAGGGGACCGCCCGTGGGTGCTCCGCGGAGGCGTACCACCGGCGATACCACAGGCGCCAGTCGCTCCACGGGCAAAGGGCAACGGCGGCGGCGAAGCGGTCTGGAAAACGCGTGGCCAAGCGCAGCGTCCCCGTCCCGCCCATGGAGTGTCCCACGAGGTATATGCGGGAAAAGTCTATGGCATAGCGCTGGGCCACGCGCTCCCAAACCTCGAGGAAGTCCTGCTCGCCCGGGCCGTCGTAAAACGTCCACCCGCGCCCTGCGGTCGACACAAGCAGCCAGCCATATCGCTCGCACAGCTCGAGCAGGTGCTCGCGCACGCCGCCCCATTCGTCCCGGCCATAGCCATGGAGCGAGTAGACGGCGGGCACGGGCGCGCCGCGGTAGCTGCGCGGTACGAATACGAGGTAGGGTATGCGCGCGCCATCCAGCCGCGAGACATACCAGTGGCGGCGTATCTGCTCCTCAAGGCCCATTGCCTTCTGCTGTTCGGCCGCTTGGCGCGCCTGCCCTGCGGGGTGTGCCGGCGGCGGTCGGTTTTCGCCAGCGGGCGCCTAGCGCGAGACGAGCGGCGTGAACGTGTTTAGCTCAAAACTCGCTAGCTGTTCGGCGCTGTCTACGCCGTAAAGCGAAGCGACGACGGCAAAACCAGGTGGGTCATAGCGCACGCGGAGGACAAGCAACGCCTCCGCCCCCGCTTTGCGTGCCTCCTCATAGAGCGCGCCCCGGGGCGGGGCGCTCCCCTCTTGCTCCAGCGTTGCGGCCACGGCACAGCCGCTTTTGAGCGCGGGCAAGAGTTTTTCCAGCAGCTCGCGCCCGACCTCGGGGCTAAGCCCAAGCACCTGGGGCCGAGCGATGGCCACGGGCTCCGCGCCCGCCTCCCTTATCGCTTGGCCCACGCGCCGCGCCAGCTCGCTGGCGAACAGCTCGGGCACGGGGAGGGCGCGGTAAACCCTAAGGACCAGCTCCGGGTCGGCCCACACGCACTCGGCATCGTCGGCCTGCGCCCCCTCCGGGAGCAGGCAGGTCAGCGCCACCCACTTTAGGCCGTAGAACGAGCAGCGCAGCTCCACAGCTTCGCCCGCGCGCACCTCGCGCTCCCAAACCACGCGCTCCGGCTGGTCGTCGTAGCCAACGACCCTAAAGATCGCGCTCTTGCGGGCGGGGTCTTTCGGCTCATAGCACACCGTGGCGCGAATGCCCAAGCATGTGGCCACGGGCATCACCGCGTAGGCCGTGCGAAAGCTGTTCTTATACTGTTTGCCCTCGTGCTGCCAGGTGCAGCGCACAATCTTGCCCTGCGGCGGGTCGAATTTGCTCATGGGAAACGTTTTGGGCAGCGCGGGAAGGAGGACGAGCTTAACCACCGTTAGCTCATCCACGCAGTGGGCCTCGACCAATTGCCCGGGGAGGACGTCGCGCAGCGCCTTTTTCTCCCCCTCCGCCGTAACGACCACCGCCTGCGGGGCGATGTTGGCGATCGTCCCGTCGGAAAGCAAAATACGGCCCGCGCCGATGTCTACGACGACGCCCACCTTCGGCGCGCCAACCGCCGGGGGCTGGGCGAAAACACCCGCGGGGAAAGCCGCGAGCAAGAGCATGACTATCGCGCCTCTAGTCATCGCTCCGTCCGTTCGTTGCCCGACGCCTGGGCCCTGGGCTTGGTGTTTGCGGCGGGCCCCAGGCGGAAGTTATCGATCCAAAAGCTCGCGCCGAGGGGGTTGCCCCCGATGCCGCAGCGCACGTAGTCGAGCTGCGGGCTGGCGAAGGCAATTTGCTGGGCATCGAAGTACTCGTGCTCGGGATAGAGCTTTTTCAGCGCGGAAAGCAGGTTAAAACTCGTGTGCCGCCACGTGCCGTCGGCGACGACGCCGGGGAATTCGCCCAAAACGTTAACCCCGGACTCCTCCGGCTGCTCCGCCGACAAGCGCACAACGTGCCACGCGCCGTTAACCAGCAAGTAAAAGTTGACCTTAACCTCGGGCGGCAGGCGATAGTCGAAACTGACCACGGGATAGCGCTGCAGGCGCAGGGGCTTTGCAATGCAATACGCGGCAAACGGCCCGCCCACGGTGGCGTTGGTTATCTTTAAGCTGCGCTTTCCGCTGGCCGCTGTCGTCTCGTCAAGGGCGAGGATGGTGGGCAAGGGATAGCCCTCGATCTCCGCGTGCCATTCGCCGGCGTCGCGCTCGAAGTCACAAAAGAGGGTCTCCCCGCGGCGCTCCGCATGGGGAAGCTCCAGCCGCTGTACGCGGGGGAGCTCCGGCAAGGGGGCCGGCTCCTCCTCGGCAAACCAAATATACCCGCGCGCCACGCAGAGCCAGTTGCGGAAGCTCCACAGGGCAATGCGCCCGCCTTCTAGCGGCTGGGGATCCTCAAAGTGCAACAGCGGCTGGTCGTCCACGGCGAGCGACACGCGCCGCCCGACCTTCTCCACGCGCACGCGGAACCAGTGCCGGTGAAAATTGGTGTTGCGTGTAGTGGGTTCGACAAACAGGAAATCGTCCGTTTGGGCGACGACGCGCTCGCGGCGTAAAATCGCCGTTTTCGTGTTCTTCCAACCGGCGACGATAAAGCTGTAGCCGGTGCCTGGGTTAAGGCCGGCGACGCACGCGCTAATGTTCAGGTCGCTCGCGTGAGGGTAGCCGATGGGCACGCCCGCTTGCATGGCCAGGCTCATAAAGAACTCGGCGACGACGTCCCCCCGATAGGCGTGTTTGGTGAGCACGGTGGGGTTTTCGTCGCTGTCGCCGCCGAAGAACGTCCACTCTGGCTCGCACTGCCAGCGCGTGGTTATCCCCCAGCGGCCTTTGCTGACAAAAAAGTCCGTGGGCGCTTCGGCAAACGTATATTCCAACTGATGGTCGGAGCTGACCAAGGTTCCCCAGGCAAGCTCCGGCGTAGACGTGACCACGCCGACGCTGCGGCCCGGCGGCTCGCCGGCGACCTCGTAGCGTAGAAGCTCCTCGCCCAAGCTCGCCACGGCAATTGCCCCATCGCGAAACCGCACGCTAAGCTCCTGCCCCGGCTCCGGGCGAAGGCGTCGCTTGCTGCGGCAGAGCACCGCCCCGTCGCGCTCTAGCGCCAGCTCAAGTTCTTTGCCCTGCCACGCGCAGCGCACAACGTAGCCGGACTTTGGCGAGCCCTGGGGCGCGCGGACGATTACCGCGTGCGGCCCCCCATGATCGGGGTCTAACGGCACGCGCATGGCCACGTCGTGAAAAAATACGCCCCTGTGCCAAATAATTGCCCCGTCGTCGCTCGTGCGCCAGGCAATCGCTGAGCTGTATACTTCGCCGACGGTTCCCCGGTCCTCGCGCAGGGTACGGGGGACGCAGTCTAGCGGCTCGAGGGTCTCCGCGCCGCTCGTTGCCAGGACATCGTCGAAGAACACCTCGCGGCCCTGCGCCCACAAGCCGATTTTGCCCTGGCCGAAGGCATCGGTGCTAGCAACGAGCACGCGCTCGCGATCGATCCACCCCTCAACCGCGCCTGGGGCAAAGCGTAGCTCCAAGCGATACCACTGCCCGGGGACAAACCCGCCGTCGGCCTGGGCCAAAACGCGCTCGTTGCCGTGGCGGACAAGCACGAGCTGCTTCGCCCCGCGCGCCGCTCTGCCGCCCGCGCGCCAGCGCAGGGTGATATAGTTCGCCGCATCTTGCACATAGCCCAAAATGCCCACCGACTGCGCGTCCGTGGGGCGCACCGAGGCGCGGAAGCGGTAGTTGTCCCAATATGGGCTTCCGGCAATGCTCAGCGCGCCTTGGGTGCCGCTGGCGCAGACGGAAAACGGGTTTGCGCTAAAGTTGGGGTTTGCCCGGGGGGCGTTAACCACGGTGTTCGTCCATGACCCGCGGGCCACGGCCCACTGTCCGGGGTCGCCGCGGGGGCGGGCGAAGTCGTCGCTAAAGTAGACCTCGGCCACCGGCTGCACGCGCAGCGTGTGCACTTGCACCCCGTGCGCGGCCCAGCCCACGCGGCCCTCCAGCGAGCCAGGCGCTGAGGCGCGCAGCACGACCTCCCCGCCGACGATCACCGCGATCCGCCCTGGCCGGCGCTGCACGAAAATCTCTTCCTCTCCGCGCAGGCCGGGCAGTGCCGCGCGGGCAAGCTCGCGCTCTTCGCCCCGCTCTATGCGCCGCAACACCGCGCTCTCTCGGGAGATGGACAGGAGATAAAGGTCGTCGGGCGAGGCATAGTCCAGGGCAAGGCGCAGCTCGTTGCCCGGCCTCCACTGGCTTGCCGCCCGGCAGACGATGGTATAGGGCAGGCTTCCCCTGCGGGGGACAAAGGTATAGCCCAGCTTTGCGCTGGGGACCTGGGCCCACGCTGCGCAGACCGCGGCAAAGCACAACCCAGCGAGCACCGCAAACCGCCGCATTGCGGCCGCACCCTCCTCCACAGAAAATGCGCCGGGCGGCCCGCTCGCCGCGCCGCCTATCGCGACGAGCGGGCACGCCTGCGCAAGAGCTGAAAGCGCGCGCCTCGCCCCTATAGACGCGAGGGATTTTGCCCATGTTCTGTGCTTTGCCCTGGAGTCGCGGGCAAGGGCCTGGCCGCTAAAGCGGCGACGCTAGCTTACCCTGCGCGCGGCAAAAAGCGAGGGAACATCGGGCAGCGGCTGGCAGGCAAAGTGCACCTGCCCCAGGCGGAAGTTGTCGATCCAATAGCTCGCCCCCAGAGGGTTGCCCCCGATCCCACAGCGCACGTAGTCCTCCTGGGGGCTGGCGAACGCCAAGTATTGCGCCTCGAAATACTCGCGCCCGGGATACAGTCGGCGCAGCGCCGTGAGCAGGTCGAAACTGGTGTGGTGCCAACGGCCGTCGGCGCGCACGTCGGCAAACGCGCCGATGACCTTAACCGGCGTCCCTTGCGGCTGGCGCGCGGTAAACTCCACGGCGTGCCACACCCCGCCGAGGAGCAAATAGAGGTTAACCTTTACCTCCGGGGGCACGCGGTAGTCGAAGCTGATTACCGGGTAGTCGCGCAGCCTAATCGGGGCATCGATGGCCAACACGGTAAACGGCCCGCCCTCGGTCATGTTAGTGATCTTCAGGCTGCGCTTTCCGCCGGCCGCCGTGGAGTTGTCCAGCTCAAGCAGGGTGGGGAGCCTATAGGAGACGCCCACCGTAGTGTGCCACTCGCCGGCGTCGTTTTCGAAATCGTTAAACAAAACGTTCGGCTGGCGGCGCCCACGGGCCAACTCTTGGCGCTTGGGCCACGACGGAGGGTCGGGAAGCGCCGCCGGCTGCTCCTCGGCAAACCAAATGTAGCCCCGGGCGATCATCAGCTTGTTGTGGTAGGTCCACAGGGCAATGCGCCCGTCGGGCAACGGGTCGGGATCGGTGTAGCGCAGCAGGGGCTTGTCGTCCACGGTGAGGCTGACTGTGGGGCCGGCCTTTTCCACGCGCACTCTAAACCAGTGCCGGTGAAACTTGGGGTTTGCGCTAATGGGGTTTTCGAAGAGAAACTCGCGCGTTTGGGCAACAACCTCGCTGCGGCGCAAAAGCGCCGTTTTTGTGTTGTTCCAACCGGCGATGATAAAGCTGTAGCCGCTGCCCAGGGAGCGGCCGTCGCCGCAGACCGTTACGTTGACATCGCTGGGGTGGGAATAGCCCGGGCTGCGCGGGAGGTCCATGCCGATGTTCATGAAAAACTCCAGGGCAAAGTCGCCGCGATAGATGTGCTTCGTCCATACCGTGGGGTTCTCGTCGTTTTCGCCGCCGAAAAACGTCCAGCGGGGCTCGCAGGGCCAGCGCGTGGTAATGTGCCACTGGCCCTTTGTGCTATAGAAGTCCGTGGGGGCCTCGGAGAACAGATATTCCAACTGGTGGTCGGACTCCACAGCGCTCCCCCACACCTGGGCGGGGTTGTCGGAGATAATTCCGAGCAGGCGGCCCGCCGGGCGGCGCTTGGCCTGATAGCGCAGCACCTCGCGCCCCTGCGTGACGACGCGCAACAGGCTTTTTCCGTCGAAGCTGACGGTGAGATCCTGCCCGGAGGCCGGTTCGAACTCCTCCGACTGCGCCTGGGGCGCACCGTCTTCCTCAACCGCCAGGCGCAGGCGCGGCCCCTGCCAGCGGCAGCGGACCACCAGCCCGGCCTCAGGCCGCTCCTCGCTGCCCAGAACGATAACCGCCTTCGGGTCGCCCGCCTTGGGGTTGAGGGGAATGCTCGCCGCTACGTCGTGGAAGAAAATCCCCCGGTGCCACCAGATCGCCCCGTCGCGGCTTAGCCGCCAGGGGATCGTCGGGCCGTAGACCTCGCCCACCGTGCCCGAGTCATGCTGAAACCCTTCGGCGATTTTTGCGGCAAGCTCGTGCTTTACCGTAGCCCCGACTACGGCGACGTCGTCGAAAAACGCCCGCTCGCCCCTCAGCCACAAGCCCACGCGCCCCTGGCCGAAGGCATTAGTTTTTGCAGAAAGCACGGGGTAGCGGTCGATCAGCGCGTGCACGGAGCCCTCGGCAAAGCGCAGCTCGAGGCGATACCACTGGTTGGGCTGGAACCCGCCGTCGGCCTCCGCGAGCACCTCCTCGAACCCGTTGCGCACAAGAACGAGCTGCTTCGCGCGGCGCATTTTCGAGCTTCCCCGCCGCCAGCGGAAGAGAATGTAGTTTTGCTCGTCTTGCGCGTAGCCGGCGATGCCCACGACCTGCGCGCTCGTCGGGTTAACGGAGGCGCGGAAGCGGTAGCTGTCCCAATACCAGCTTCCCGCAAGACAGAGGGCTTTGTCCGCGCCCTGGGCGCAGACGGAAAATGGGTTGGCGCTAAAGTCGGGCAGGGCACGCGGGGCGTCGACCATGGTGTTTGTCCACTTGCCGGCGACGATCGTCCACTGCCCCGGGTCGTCTGCGGCGCGGCCGAAGTCGTCGGTGAAATATACCTCGGCCACGGGCTGCACGCGCGGTTCTTTTATCTCGAGCTGCGCGCCGCGGCAGAAATAGCCCACGCGGCCCTCAAGCGGGGCGCCGAGCTGCGCGGAGAGGATGACCTGCCCGCCGACGATCGCCCTTACGCGCCCCACGCGGCGCTGCACGGTAACCGCCAAGTCGTTGTTTAGGTCAACCGCCGCGGGGCCGGCGAAGGTGCGCGAGGCGCCGGCGGCGACTTCGATAAACGCTGCCTCGCCGGGCTTTAGGGAGAGGTAGCGAAAGTTGGCCGCGTCGCGAAAGTCGAAAACAAGGCGCGCCTCGCTTCCCTGCGCCCACTGCCCCACGATGCGGCAACGGAAGCTATAGGGCCCCGTCCCGCGGCGAGCGACGAACGTATATTGCTCCTGCGCGCGAGCGCCCGCGCACAGGGCAAGCAGCCCAGCGCAAAGCGCTGCCAGGCACAAAGCTTTTTCCCAGCGTTTGCGCACAGCCGACCTCCTGGGCAAAGCGCTTTGTGCAAACCCTAAAGGCCGCCGGCCAACGCGGCGCACTGCGCAGCCAGCGCCCAGTTTTGTTAGACGCCCACGGGCTGCGCATTTTGCGTACCCCGCGGGGCGCGTTCTGTCAACCGCGGGCGACAATAGTGTACAATAGGCGGGGGCGAGGACAGGGTGGTTGCCGATGGCCGAACGAATTGGAGAAATGCTCGTGCGCATGGGGCTGATAACGGAGGAGTCGCTGCGCCATGCGCTAAACGTCCAGCGCTCGGCGCCCGGGCGACGGTTGGGCGCGGTGCTCGTTGACCTGGGGCTGATCGACCCCAACGACCTGGCGCGGGTGCTTGCCGAGCGCATGGGGCTGGCTTTGGCCCGCGACTGCGGCCTGTGCTGGGACGGCGAGCTGCTCGCGCGCATGCCCCCCGGCTTCTGCCAGCGCTACCTCGTCGCTCCGTTTCGCCCCCCGGGGGCGACCGACCAGCGCACGGCCTACCTGGCCATGGCCGACCCCACGAACCTGCAGGCGCTGGACGAGGCGCGGCAGCACGTGGGCATGCAGCTTCAGCCCGTGGTCGCCACGCCGAGCGAGATCCTCTCCGTCCTCGCGCAGAAATATGCTATCTCCGAACCCACCACGGAAGCCTCCGCCGCTCCCGCGCCGGCGCGGGCCAAGGCGCGCATCGAGTTTATCTCCGAGGAAGAAGAGACCCCGGACAGAGCACAGGAAGTCCAAGTGGTGGATACCGTCAACGATATTATCGCCGACGCAATAGAGACGGGGGCGAGCGACATTCACTTCGAGCCCGGCCCGGACCACGTCCAAGTGCGCTTTCGCGTGCGCGGGCAGTTGCGCAACGTGCTGCGCATGCCGGGGAGCGCGAAAAAGCCGGTAATCTCCTACCTAAAGGTCCTCGCGGGAATGGACATTACCAACCGCTCCGTGCCCCAAGACGGGCACATTAAGGCGCGGTTTGCCGGCCGGGCGATTGATCTGCGTCTGGCCACTTTGCCCTCGATCTTCGGCGAAAAGGCGGCGATTCGCGTCCTCGACTCCGGCCGTTCGACGCTGGCCCTGCAGCAGGTCGGGTTCGACGAGGACACCATGCGGCGGCTGAACTGGGCGCTGAACCAGCAGCAGGGGGTAATCATCGTCGCCGGCCCCACGGGCTCGGGAAAGACGACCACGCTTTATGCCTGCCTCAAGGCGCTGCAGGACGTAACGAAAAACACCATGACCATCGAGGACCCCGTGGAGCTTATCCTAGACGGAGTAACGCAGATCGAGGTCCACGAGTCGGTGGGGCTGACGTTCGCCGAGGGGCTGCGCGCCATTTTGCGCCAAAACCCCGACGTAATTATGGTCGGCGAGGTGCGCGACCAGGAGACGTGCGAGATCGCCATTCGCGCGGGGCTTACCGGGCATCTCGTGCTCACCACGGTCCACGCGCAGGACGCCATTTTGAGCCTAGCGCGGCTGGCCGATCTCGGTGCGCAGCACTACCTGCTTGCCGCGGCGGTGAACATTGTCGTGGCCCAGCGGCTGGTCGCGCGCAACTGCCCGCAGTGTCGCGAGGAGGTGGAGCCCGACCCCACGCTCCTCGGCCAGCTCGAGGACATGCTCGGGCACCCCGTGCAGGGGCCGTTTTTCCGCGGGCGGGGATGCCCCACGTGCCGCGGGCGGGGTTTGGCTGGGCTCACCGCGGTGGCCGAGTCGCTCTCGCTGGGCGGCGAGCTGCGCCAGCTTGTGGGCCAGGGCGCGCCGGAGGAGGAGCTGCGCCGAGCAGCGTTGCGCGCGGGCTTCCGCCCGCTCATGGAGGTCGGCCTGGAGAAAGCGCGCAGCGGCGAGATCTCGCTCGAGCAGGTGTTTAACAACCTGCCCTCGCCGCGCATCGCGCGCTAGAGGAGCGAGCCGCCCTCCGCCGAGACGCCGCCGCGGTTGGCGTTATACTTCCACGCTTTCCCCGGGTTTGAGAATGACCACTTCCGCGGCGTCGCCCACGCGCCGCTTAAACTCCTCCGGGTCGGCCTCGATCACGGGAAACGTGCCGTAGTGCATGGGCACGACCTTCGCCGGCTTGAGCAGCTCCACGGCATAGGCCGCGTCGTCAATGCCCATGGTGAAGTTGTCGCCGATGGGCAAAAACGCCAAGTCAATGCTCTCGCGCCGGCCGATAAGCTCCATCTCCGCGGACAGCCCCGTGTCGCCCGGGTGGTAAACGGTCTTTCCGTCCATGGTTACCAGGAAGCCGCACGGGTTGCCCGTATACTCCACGGTTTGGCCGACGACCGCGGAGCCGTGCCACGCCGGGGTGAGCTTTACCCGGCCAAACGGAAACTGATACGCCCCGCCGATATGCATGCCGTGCGCCTGGGCTCCGTGGCGCTCGGCGTAGCTGGCGAGCTCGAACGGGGCGACGACCGGGCATCCGCAACGCTTGGCAATGTCCAGGGCGTCGCCCAGGTGGTCGCCGTGGCCGTGGGTAACGAGCACGGCGTCCACGGAAATCTCTTGCGGCGAAGCGCCGGCGTTGGGGTTGCCGGAAAGAAACGGATCGATAATCACGCTTCCCTTGCTTCCTTTAATGAGCACGCACGCATGACCGAGAAACGTCGCCGTCGGCATTCGCGACCCTCCCTTGCTGCCCACGTTTGGCACGGGGCAAGCATTCGGCGGGGGCCGCTGCGCCTCCTCCCCGCCCCTAGCGCGGGAGCAGGGCGTAGAAAATGTCCTGGTCCTTCATGCACCAGCCGACGATAATCCAAATTAGCCCGGCGATCGCGTCGCCGACGATCATTCCCGCAAAATAGGGCCGCGCGGCGCGCATTGCGCGGTAGCCCCCATAGCGCAGCAGGCACGTTTTCAACAGCCAGCCTAAGAACATGGAGAACCAGATCATCTCGCCGGAATAGGAGTAGATCATGCACAGGCCGGCGGGGTGCAGGGGAAACCAGAGGAGGCGGCTGCGCAGCCAAAGCAGCCCAAACACGATGGCGAAGCCGGTGAGGATATTGCGCAGGTTGTCCAGCGCGGGCTCTTGGCCCTCGGTAATCCAGCGGGCAGCCAGCTCGTAGGGATAGACGCTGCGCGAGTGGTAGGTGGGGACCTCGGGCAGGGTTCCCGCGGCCCAAACGTAGCCCACGCGAATGGCGAAGTAGTAGGCTACGGCGGCGACAGCGACGGCGGCGAGCATCATCGCGCCCAGCGTGTGGCGGCGGCTGACGCCGACATCGGCGGCGCGCAGGCCGTTGAGTATGCTGGGGAGGATCGCCTCGCGCAGATCGAAGCAGAAAATCTGCTCAAACAGCGGCACCACGGCCTTGTCTCGCACGCTGAGCACGCGCGTCCCGAGCACGCCGACCACAGGGTCGAGCGGCGTCCAGCGGCACTGCACCATCATTAGCCCGCCGTTGCATACGAGCCAGCTTAGGACAACCATTACCCCGGTAAACGCAAGCACAACCCAAATGGCAATGAGCACGCTTACCCCGGCCGCGACAAACCACAGCACGCAGCCGACAAAGCTCGCCAGCGCCCCAAACAGGGCCACGCGCACGGGGAGAGCCTCCTGCGAGTCGTCGATCGTCCGCTCGCGGCCGAAAGCTTGGCGGAGCACCCGCCTAATATAGCCCCGCGCGACCCACAGCGACCAAAGCAACAGCCCCCAATGCGCCCCGTTTTGCTGGGTAATCGCGAACGTCGGCCCGCCGCGGAACATGGGCGTTCCCGGGGGCAGGCCGAGCATCCCGCGCACCATATACTGCGTGTGCAGAACAAGATAGAAAAACCACACGGAAAAGGTAATCTCCGTGCGCGTCATATAGGACAGCCCGACCATCATGGGATACGTCCGCGCGACCATCCAGCCCATGTAGCGCCAGGGGCGCTCCGTTAGGTAGCGGTGAAGCGGCACGGCAAACGGTACGCTGGGCAGGCTGGGATAGAACATGTGCAGCCCCTGGATCGTGTGCAGCACGAGCAGCAAAATGGTTACCGCCCAAAACCCCCCGTGCCTTACCCACTCCGGCATCCCGAGCGGGGTCTCTGTAGAGCGGGCCAGCTCCACAGGCACCTCGAGCAGGGGAAAGGGAAAGCGCTCGTGGTCCGCCCACTGCTTGCGCAACAGCGAGGCCAGGCAGGCCATTAACGCATAGAACATCAGCACGAAAATTCCATAGCCGCAGATCGAAGGCAGCCAGGCATACCACGGAATGCGCTCGCCCTCGGGCAGGGCCTCGAAGAACCAGCGCACCTCCTCCTCGCCCTGGACGATGAGCCACGGGGGAAGGTGCGGGCGGACGATCTCGTCGAGTTTGTTCTGCTCGTCGGCGTAATACTCCAGCCCCGCGGGCGCGGGGACGAGCAGGCGCATCAGCCCCGAGCACGGGATGCCCGACGAGGCGAGGCACATGCACCACACGACGATAACCTCGCCCGCGCTTAACGGCCTAATTACCCTCGTTAGCCGCAGCAAGCGGTTTACCGGGATGGACACGAGCAGGAGGACCAAGAACGCGCCCAGGGGGAAGTGGTTGCCGGCCATGAACGTATTGCCCAGGGCCATGTCGTTGGCCGGCGTGATGATGCCCAGGATAATGGACATGCACAGGCCGAGGAGCAGGGCGCGTAGGGTAATCGGCCCGCGCGGGGCCTGCATGGGAGCCTCGGCGCGGGCCGCCCCGCGGGCTGCCTCCTCGCCCAGCTCACCTGTGCCGGACTGCCCCCGTCCGACCTCGGTTTCCATGGGCCAAGCGTTCTCTCCGTTGCCCGGCTACTGCTCCCGCGCTACGCCCAGAGCGGCCACGGCCGGCGGCGAAAGCTCGGCTGGGATGCGCAGCGTGTGCCTGCCGTTGCCCAGCGCTGCCCCGGCAACCTCGCGGCCGGTGTAGGGATCGAGCCAAACGAGCGAGAGCGGCCGCGCCGCGCCCGCGATGCGCAAGGTCGTCTCGCGGCCTTGCTCTAAGAACACCACATACTGCTCCCCAGGCTTGGCCAGGCAGCGGCCTGCACTCACCAGCTCGTCCGCGGGCTCCATCTCCCAGTAGCGCGTGCGCTGGAAGAAGTCGTAGAGAATGGCATAGCGCCGCCAGCCCGGCGGCTCGGGCTCCCACTTGATTAGGTCCCAGCTCGTGTTTGAGTAATAATAGTTGCAGTAGCCGCCGGCGAGGTAAATCTCCCACGTTCTGCGCAAAACCTCGCGCCAGTCCTGCTTTACGCGATACGTGGGCAGGTCCTCCACCCCGCGCTCATAGCCATACTCGACGTTGACCACGGGCCAATTGCGCTGCGCGCGCTGCTTGCGAATTATCTCCGCCCATTTCCTGTGCTGCTGGTCGGAGCGAAAGTCGAGCAGCTCGTTATAGCGCCCGCTGTCGTACATCGCGTTGTCGTCGTGCACGGTAATTAGGTTGTCATAGGGGTCCCACTGTCTGATGCGGCGGAGAACCTCGAGTTTATACTGGGCATCTTTCTCGCTGTGCGCCTCTTTGGAGAAGTCCCAGATGACGTTGGGATAGGCGGCGTAGCGGGCGATGACATAGCGATAGTAGAGCCAATCCTCAGGGCTTTTGTTTTTCGGCCAGCGCACCATTTTGTTGTATACGCGGAGCATAATGTGCGCCACAATGCCTTTTTCGAACAGGCAGTTCATCAGCCGATCGTAGTGCCGGAAGAAGGCGACGTTAAGCCGGGAGTGGTTTGGGTTGTCGTTGCTTCCCGCCCAGGCGAACATCGCCGGCGGGCCATAGTCCCAGGGGCTCGTTTTGCCCTTTGTCCAGGGGCAGTCGTGCGCGTAGACGTTCATGATAATGTGGTTAAAGCGGTGGCGCGCGATGGCCTCGATAAACCGCCGAAGGTTGGAAATGTCCTCGCGCCCTAAGTCCACGGCCCAAATCCAGTCCGCCTCGAAGCCGAGGAGGAAATAGCGCGTGCCGTCCTCCCAAACGAAGTGGTGTGGGTGCTCGGGGTCCACGCGCAGCCTGCCGTGGACGTTCGGGTCGTCGTTGGGCAAGCAGGTAAAGCGGCCGGTCTTGCCGTTTAGCTGAGGGTCGTCCGAGCGCGTGCGATAGGTCCACTCGCCCGGCACGGGCGGGGCAAAGCGCACGCGCCAGGTATCCGCGCCGTCGTAAAAGCCTAAGACGGTGAGGCGTTCGCCCTGCGGACCGGAGAACTCTGCGCTGAGGTTTACGAAAAACGGGTTTTCGTGCTGCACGGAGCTGCGCAGCACGAGGTCCATCGGGTGATACTGCCTTGGGGTCACTTTCATCACCTGGCCTGGCGCCCGGGTCTGGGCAAGCAGTAACACGGCAGCGAGAGCAACGAGCTTAACGTGAGCCATCTGCCTCACCCTCCATCGCCCGCACGGTGGGGCCTGCTGGCAAGGGTTGTTCTAAAGCGCCCCGCGCCTGCCCTTCGCCTCGGGCCATCGCCCGGCGTCTGGGAAACGCGAGGGGACGGGAGCACCAGCGCGGGGGCAGTCGGCCCACCGCCCGCGCGCGTGGGAAACGCGAAGGTGTCCGCGGTGTCTCATCGCTGGGCGCGCCCGCCTGCGCGGCCCGCGAGCGAAGGGAGGAGCGGGAAATGGATGGCGCGCATGTCCGCGGCGCGGGATGGTTTTTGCGGGGCGCGCTGTGCTGCCTGGCGCTCGTGTGCCTTGTCGAGCGCACGGCGACGGCGGAGATTCCCCGAGCCGCGCGCGAGGACCCCCGTTTTGCCCTGGGCTACCTTGTCGTTACCCACTACCCTGGCGTGCGCAGCGACGGCACGGGCGATTGCACGTGTGGGCTGCAACAGGCGATCGACGACGCCTATGCCAACCGCCTGGCGGTGTTGTTCCCTCCCGGGAGGTATGTGATCAGCGACACGCTGAAGTGCTATAAGTGGCAGCCGTGGAACGCGAAGAAGGGCAAGCGGCAAAACCCGCCGTGGAACAACCACGTGCTCATCGGCTGCGCGCGGGCGGGGATGAGGCCGACGATTAAGCTTGCCCGCCGCGCCCCGCTGTTCGACGACCCGGAGCAGCCGCGGCCCATGGTTGCCTTTCGCAACTTCATGGCGCGCGGGCCAGACTCTCCGCCGCCGAGCGAGCCCGCCCATCCGCTAGGGCTGCCCCGGGGCTATGCCGACGGCACGGCGAATCTCTTCGGCGAGGAGCTGCGCAACATTAACTTCGACTGCTCCGGCCACCCTGGGGCAATTGCCGTGGCCTTTGCCGCAGCCCAGAACAGCTCGGTGGAAAACGTGGCGATAGACGCCGAGGGGGCCTATGCCGGTTTCCTCGGCCTCCCCGGGCGCAACGGCGGAGCGGGGAACATTGAGGTGCGCGGCGGGCGGTTCGGCCTGCTCCTTCTGGGGAGCATGGCGGGGACGGTGGTCGTTGGCGCGACGCTCGTCGGCCAAGAGCAAAGCGCGGTGGAGTTTTCGGACTTCGTGCCCCTGGCCATGGTCGGCTTTCGCATTATAAAACGCCGCGCGCCGGTAATTACAACGAGGCGCGTGGGCTGGTGCGGCGCGGTGGGCACGATGAGCCTCGTGGACGGGATAATCGAGGTCGGCGAGGGCGCGCCGGCGATCGACAACGCCAAGGGTAAGAGCATCTATCTGCGCAATGTTTACATCGCGGAGACGGCCGAGCTTGTGCGCAGCGCGAACCTCGCCCCCATTCGCGCGCTGGGCAAGTGGACGCGCGTCGCGGAATATGCCTATACGGAGCAAGTGGCGCTTTCCGACGACCCGCCCTATGAGCTGGGCGACCGCTACTTTCGCTTTTTCACGATCGTCAACGGCCGCGTGGAAAAGAAGCCCCAGGCGGTGATCTCGCTGCAGCGCGTCGCGGCGCCGCCCGCGGACCTTCTCACGCGGCATCTGTGGCGCGAGCTCCCCGCGTATACCGGCGAGGAGGGGCAAACGATCGTCATTACCGAGCCCCCCTATCGGGCAACGCCGGACGATGATTCGGACGACTGGCCGGCAATCCAGCGGGCGATCGACGCGGCAGCGGCGGCGGGCTACGGCAGGGTGTTCGTCCCCCGGGGGACGTTCCGCATTAGCAAGACGCTAACCCTGCGCAAGAACACGAAGCTGTTCGGCGTCGCCCGGCGCATTTCGACCATCGCCTGGCACGATAGCTGGCGCCCGAGCGCGGGCCACCCACCGATGATTCAGACCGACGACGACCCGGAGGCGACGACCGCGCTTGCCTTTTTGGAGATCTCCGTGCGCACCGCGGGCGGCGGGCGCGAGGCCAACGGGGCGAACACGTGGGACCGGTTCGACCATTTGCACTGGCGCGCGGGGCGGCGCTCGCTAACCCTTGCCCTGCAGTTTTCGCAGCAGTGGGACCGCGCGCCCGCGACGAACCCGCGCAGCGTCGTCCTCTTTTCGCAAAGCGGCGGGGGCAAGCACTATTTCCTTGCCCCAAACGCGCGCTCGGGCAACAGGGAGTTTCGCTGCCTCGCCATCCACGGGACGCGCCAGCCGCTGGCCATCTATGGGCTTAACGTCGAGGCGACAAAGCACTCGCCCTATGCCTGCGCGACGAACTGCGAGCTTACAGACGCGGAAAACATAAGGATCTTCAGCGTTAAGCGCGAGGGGACCAGCCCCTCGTTCATCATTCGCGACTGCCGCAACGTGGCCATATTTAGCTCCGGGGCGATGCGCGAGCCGACGCGCGCTGGGTTGGGCGGCTATGTGCAGATATTGGGGCGGTGTGCGGGGATCTTGCTGGCGAACTTCATCACCCAGTCGGTCGAGCGGCCGCCCAACGGCGAGCCGCTGCTTTACGAGGCCGTCTCGGGCAGGTCGCCGTTGCGAATCGCCTGGCCGGAGTGCATTACTTTATATAAGCTGGGCGAGATTAACGACGCGGTGTTTGCCGGCCGCTGAGAGTGGCTAGCAGAAAAACTGGCCCGCGCCGCTGGGGCGCGGGCCATAGGTTCAGTAAGCCCTAGCTACCAGCCGCCCAGGTCGCCCCCGCCCAAGTCGCCGGGGACGTAGTCTACACGCAGGTCCGCCCCCGGGCCGTGGAACCAGTAGCCGCGGGTGTAGCCGAGGGTGTTGTTCCACTCGTCCGCGGTGTCGTTAACCCAGACGAGGACCTCCCAGTCCTGGGCGTCGATGGCATAGACGAGCGCAGCATCGAGCTCCTCGAGCACGGCCCACACCTCGTCGCGGTCTGCGCCGCTGGGCAGGTCGAGCTCGTCCCAGTAGGTCCACGTGCTGAGCAGGGCGCTCATTTGCGCCATGGCGTTGGAGAGCATACGGTCGAAGTTGCGGGCGTGGGGGTCGTCCTTCGGCCCCTTGCCCTTCCCCCCGGCAAGTGCGCTTGCCGCGCAGCAGAGGACCACGGCAAGGCAGAGCACAGCCACCAGCCGACCTGTTCTCACGCGCCATCCTCTCCCTTCTCTTTAGTGCGCCTCTCCGGCCGGTGCGGATCGTCGGCAAAGACGCGCGCCGCGCCACGGCGCGGAGAGCTCCTGCCTAATCCAGCCTTCCCGCAACCCAGCGGATCGCCTGTGCCACAAGCCGGCGATAGTTCTCGTTGCCGAAGGCGCTTGGCCCGTGGCCGAGCTGGATGTAGACGATGCGCGAGTTGCCGTAGTGGTGCGTCCAGCCGATGATTTTGCCGCTTTTTTCGTGTTCTACGGTAAGCAGCGGGTGCACGTCGTCGGCGACATCGAACAGGTTATACGTCTCGTCAACGATCTCAAAGTCGGCCATTCCCCGGGTAATGGGATGGTTTGGGTCGGCGATTTTTACCGTAAAGCGCACGTCGTGCTGATATGTCGAGCGCGGGTGCAGCTTTCCACGGACCATCGTCGGCTGGAGGTAATAGCGCGCGCCAATGATCTTCTCATACTCCGGCCAGTCCTGATATGAGGCGATGGCGTGGTGGAGGACAACAAGGGGCAGCCCCTCGTTAAGCCGCGCGATGAGGTTTTTCTTCTGCTCCGCGGTAATTTTCTGCCACATGTCGTACATCACGATAACGTCGTATGTCTTGCGCGCTTCGGGTGTGTAAAGATCGTTTGCCTTGGGTTGGACGACTTCGCGATATTCGATGTCGTCGTGGCCTTGGAAGATCTTGAAAAACTCGTTGCGGTTAAACCCGTGGCCGCCAGTGATTACGACCACCCTAAGCTTGCCTTGCTCGCCCGCGGCGCTCGCCGGCGCAGGGCACAGGCCGAGGCAAAACACGGCCAGGGACAAAAGCGGCAGCAGTTTGCTCATCTTCCTCAACTCCTTCTCCGCGCGCTGGCCCGTTCTTCGTCGGGCAAGAGGTTTTTCGCCCCTCGCCCACGAGGCGCCTGCCTGCGCGCGGCGGCTAGGGCCGGGCAACGGCCGGCGGGTTGTCGGTTACTACCAGCTCGCGCACGGGGACGCCGTCGCTCCACACGCCCATAAAGCGCTGCTTTTGCGTGTTGCCCAGGGCGTAGTCGCGGTTTTTGCCGTAAAACGCGGCGTCGGTGAGCCCATCGAGCAACTTCCACGTGCCGAAGTAGTCCAGGGCGTCCACGCCGAGCAGCTTGCGCATGAGCGCCTCGCTAAACAGCGCGCGGCGGCCCCGCGCGCGCCACAGGGGGCGCTCGCCGTTGTCGTAGCGTTCGTCTAGCGCGCAGGGGCAAAAGTGGTGCGCGACAAGCGGGGGCGAGCCATGGCGGTCGCTGCGTAGGATTATGTAGTCCTTGTTTTGCAAAGGCACTTGGGGCGTCTCATGAAAAAACAGTGCGCCCTGGTTTCCGGCAAGCCGGTCTTCTTCGCCAACGACGATGAGCATTAAAACGTCGCTGGGGATCGTGGAGTAGTCCTCGAGCACGCTGGGAACATCGAGGCCCAGCCGCTGCGCAGTGACCGAGCCTTTTGTGTCGCCCGGCTGGACGAGCATTAGCGCGCGCGGCTTGGGCAGTCCCGCGCGCTGGGCGCGCGCGGCCACGTTGGCGGCCATTGTTCCGCCCAGGGAGTGCCCGACAAGGGCGAACTTGTCTAGCTCTGGGGCGACGTGCGCGCCATCCTGCAGCCGGGCGAGCGCCGCGCGCAGCGCATTAACGGAGTTTTGCGTTATGTTGCGAATGTCCAGCGCCGTCGCCTGGTAGCGCGGCCAGATAACGATGTTTCCCCGGCGGGCGAGATGCTCGATCCACGCACCGTAGTACATCGGGTTGACGCCTGACCAGCCGTGAAACAGCGCGACAACCGGCGCCGAGCGCGGCGTAGGCTCGGCAGGCTCGAACAGCCAAAAGCGCGTGCCGCCCACACCAAACGCGGCCTTGCGCACGGCGGCGTGCTTATACTCCGCGCCCCCTGGCCCGGAACGAGGCTGTCCGGGAGGGGTAGGAGGCTCCGCCCGCGCGCCCCAGCAGAGCAGTTGGCAAAACAAAAGCGCGGCGCAAAATTGCCTCAACACGCGCATTGCCGTCTCTCCCCTTTTCCCGCAGCAGGCGGGGGCGCCAAGCGCGGCGAGCGCTGCGCGGCCCAGGCAGGCGTGCGTGGAACGCGCGGCGAAGACGCCCGCTGAGGCGGAAAGGAGTGAAGCGCCCGTGCCCCGCGCGCTTGGCTGGGCGGCTTTGCCCGCCCTGGTTTTGTGCGCGGCTGCCCTCTGCCGCGCGGACCCGCTCCACCGCTGGCAACTGCCGGCCCGCGCGCCCGGGCCATATTTCCCTCTTGGGCAAGAGCGCCTCGCTCCCGGGCGCAGCTTCGCCGCAGGGCAGCCCATCGTGGGCACCTACTTCTTTTACTGGTATGACGCCCCCACAGGCACCCATGTTTACTACCCCGACGGCGGCGACCAGCTTACGGACCACCCCCCGACGCTCGAGGGGTTCAGCTATAAACTACTCTCGTGGCACCGCACAGAGCTTGAGGACATGATCGCCGCGGGGGTAGACTTTCTTTTGCCCGTGTTCTGGGGCGTGCCCGGGTTTTATCGCACGTGGTGCTTCGAGGGCCTGCGCGCCCTGGTCCAAGCGCACGACGAGCTCGTCGCCGAGGGGAAAACCCCGCCGCAAATCGGCCTGTTCTATGACACCTCCACCCTGCGCTTTAACCCCCTCGGCGCGCACATTGACCTGAGCACGGACAAGGGCAAAGACTGGTTTTATGGCACGATCCGCGACTTTTTCTCGATGATCCCCCCGCGCAAGTGGGCGATGATCGAGGGCAAGCCGATCGTTGTCATCTATACGGCGAACTTCGCGAAAAAACAGGACCGGCGGCTGCTCGACGAAGTCCGCGCGCGCTTTCGCCAAGACTTCGGCACGGAGCCCTACTTAATCAAATCGCCCGACTTCCTGGGCCGGGCCGATGCCGTCTACTCCTGGGGCGCGGCGCTGCGCCCGGTGGTCTTCGACAAGGTGTGTGCCATCGGCCCGGGGTACGACCATTCCGCGGTGCGCGGGCGTGCGCCGCTAGTGCGCGAGCGCGAGGGCGGACGGTACTATCAGCGGGCGTGGGAGAACATGCTCCAGCGCAACCCGAAGACGCGGCCGGCGATTTTGCTTATCGAGACGTGGAACGAGTTTCACGAAGGGACGGACATTTGCCGCAGCCGCGAGTACGGCACGCAGTACATCGAGCTTACGCGCAAGTACGCCGACCTGTGGCACAAGCGCGCGCGCCTGCCCTGCCCGGGGGAATACGCTGAGGCGTCGGTGGTCAGCTTTCGCATCGGCGCGCGGCCGGAGTTTTGCGGCCTTTCCGTGCCGCTTGACGCCGAAGACGGGCCGGTTGTCCGCGCGTTTGCGCAGGGGGCGAAGTGCCTGCGCAGCACGCGGCGAGCCAATGGGCTTGGAGGATACATCTACTTTCAGGTGGACAACAGCTTTTTGTTCGACGAAGCGGGTGTGCCCGTGGTCATCGCTATCGAGTACTTGGATCGCGGCACGGGCGAGTTTTTCTTAGAGTATGACTCGGCGGATAGGGAAGGGTCTGTGCGCAGCGGGGCGTTTAAGCGCGGGGGAGCGGCAAAGCGTAACAACACCGGGGCGTGGCAGACGGCGTGGTTTTTCCTTGCCGACGCGCGGTTTGCCGATCGCTGCAACGGCAACGATTTTCGGCTATGCGTCGGCGGGCAAGGTCTTGAGCTTCGCGCAGCGCTTGTGGCGCGGGCGCGGAAGAAGCGGTAGGACGCTGGGGCTGTGTGGGCCTACCGCTGGTTTTCCTCCTGTAGGGCATAAAACACGTTTAGGGCCAAAATGCGGCGGGAGGTGGGGGGATGGGCGCACATCCATCCAGCGGGGGAATATTTGGGAGAAAGAATCGCTGGCACAGCACTGTCTCGGAGAAAACCACTGCCTCACGTCCATGGACCGGGGGCAACCCACTTTGTGGGCTTTGGTTTCCTGCAGGAAAGCGCCGCGACGACGGGGGACAGGAATGCACGCACTTGGGCCACGATTTCCTGAAACGAGGCGGGAACCCCCTCCTGCCCAACTCTCTTCCGGAACGCTGCCCACTGGGTCTGTTTCGCCGAGATGAAAGGCTCCGTGAAAGCTTCGACTTCCGCGGGTAGCGCTGTCCCTCGTCGTTGAAAGGTGAGACGAATGGCCTCGGCGAGATCGGTTCCGCGGAAGTCGAAGTGGTTGGACAACAGCCAGATGTCGTAGAAGTCCTTCATCCGGCTGTTTAGCAGACCCAGCTTGACCATGGCTTCGAGCTTTTCTGCGATGGTGCTCTCTCGGCTGTAGCAGAGCAATCGTGGTGCCGCGTAATCCAGGATGGTGGGAAGCTCCGTCTCTTCAGGCTGTGGATAGACCACATCGCCGAAACCGATGTCGATCTGCATGTGGATTCTGGCAGCCCCCAATGCGCACAGGAACCGAACCCTGATCCCCTCGTAGTCCGCGTCTTCGGTGATGCGCTCAGCTCGAACTGAGTCAGGGTTGAAGAAAAGCCCGTCTTCTTCCACATGCACGGTCAAAACGTCGCGAATCTGGGCCACGACATGGGCTTCGTCGTTGCGCGTTTTTCCAAGCATGTCGATGTCCATCGTTGGGCGGACTTCCGGGACATGCCACACTCGCAGCATCAAAGCGCCCTTGAGAATGAATCGGCGGGCGTGAGCGGATTGGGACAGCCGGTACAGGAATCGCTCCATGGCATAGTATTGAAGCAACTCGCTGAACGTTCGTCCCTCGCTCCTGGCGCGGTTGAGGAGGCGCTGCCGGACGGATGCGGCGATGTTTTGGGAGGGCTTCATCCGATTGCCTCCAGGTACGGCCGCATCACCTTCTCCACTCGGCAGACCCTCGCGTACTCAAGCAGTTTCGCAAGGTCAAATTTCTTTCGTATCCTATACAGCCTCAGTGCTTCCAGCACCACGTCCATTCCGATCTTGTTGCGAAACTTGAAGCAGTCGGCCAGGGTCTTCTCGGGGTTGTAGACCTTGACGGGCACTCCGTCGACCAGATGCTCTTCAATGCCGGCCTTGTACGCCTTAGTCGAGAATTTATGGACCTCGACGGGAGGATAGTCGAGCGATGGCATGCGCGCGTTTCTGGGCACCGCCACGGAAACGACATGCGGGACCTGGGTCGTGATGTCATGCCACGCCAGTGCGGAGACGAGACAGATGACGGCGTTCGGGAAGCGAAGGCTCACCGTGACCAAGTCAGGGTTGCTGATCGGCGGTAGCTCGGCCAGCCGATAGATGCCTCTGCTCACCCGCTCGATGATGCCCTTGTCCCTGAGCGAATAGAGCATGTAACGCGTGATGCCGTGCTTTATCGCTTCGCTCATTCTGAGCACGCCGCCATGCTTGCGGAAGATTTCTTCAGCGCGTTCTTCCATCACTGGCTCCAGACAAAGCGTCCCCATTTATGAACAAGTGGCAACAGTATGTCTGATTTCGAGCGGAAAATCAAGTAATGTCCGAAAAAGGAATACGCGATCGCTGAGCGCCAGGGGAGGCGGACCGCCTGTTCCCCAACGGGGTCGGTCCCCATGCTGGCAGACAAGCAGTGCACAGCGAACCCGGTGGAACATCTGCCGTTGCGGTCTAAGGAGAGCGGCCGGCCGTCGGGGAGGGCGTGGGTGCGCGTCGGGACCTAGGCCTCCGCCTTTGCATTGCCCCCTGGCCAGCCTGTCCGCCGCCAAAGCGCACCCGTTGACCAGGCTTTTCATCCGCTTTTGCGCCCGCCTCTTAATCGACTCCCAGCGCCTGCGGCCGGAGTCGCTATCGCGCTGAACTTATAGCCCCAGCGCGCGCCCTGCTTCGTTGAGCTAGCGTTTTCCGCTCACCTCGCGGCGCCGTACGGGTGGGCGAGCCGGCTGCTTTGTGGCGGGGGATTAATACAGAGCAACCTCCCGTGGGCGCCGTTTGCAAATTCTCCCCAGGCGCGAGTAACCTCCCGCAATGGGAACAAACGGTCCTCAACAGAGCTCACCCCCCGCGCGAGCTTCGTTGCCGCCCAACCCAGCCCATCGCTCGCCTACACGTTTTCTCCAGCACTGCTGTAACACCTGCGCAGGTCGCACGCGCGGCGCGCTAGAAACAAAGGCAGGGTGAGCGTTCTCTCTCTGCCGTCCACCTCGCTTCCTACGGAGGTAAGCAAATGCGCGAAATCGTCGAGCACGTGCGCGATGTCGCCTCTAAAAAAGGCGTTGCCTTCTGCGATGCGCGGTTTTTCGAGCAACGCACCTCGCTCTTCGCGCGCCAAGACGGCCGCGCCGACAAGGTGTTCTTCGAGCAGCAGTCGGGCATTGGCGTGCGGGTGTTGTACGACGGCGCGTGGGGCTTTGCCTGCACCGACGAGCTCACTAACGAGGCGGCCGAGGAGTGCCTGGAGCAGGCGCTCGCCCTGGCCCGCGAGGCAAGCAAAAACATCGGCGAGCCCGCCGCCGTGGCCCAGCTCGAACCCGTCCAAGACGCCGTTCAGGGGCCGTGCGAGCGCGACCCGGCGTCTGTGCGGGCAAGCGAGAAAATGGCCCTTGTCGAAGCGCAAGAGAAGCGCGCTATTGAGCTCGCGGGCGACTTTCTCGCCAACACTCGGGCGCAATACTTAGAAAGCCGCACGCGCGAGATCGTCGCCAACACGCTGGGCACGCTCGTGGAGAGCGAGTATACGCGAACGCAGCTTGGCGTGGTCGTTACCGTGCGCGAGGGCGACGTGCGCCAGCAGGCGGCGGAGACGAAAAATGCGCTCGCCGGCTTTGAGTTCGTCAGCCAGTTCTCGCCGGAGGAGATCGCCGGCGTCGCCGCGCGCCGGGCGCTGGACCTGCTCCGTGCCCAGCGCGCGCCCGCGGGAACTTTTCCCGTGGTCCTCCACCCGAGCGTTGTGGGGGTGTTCATCCACGAGGCGCTGGGGCACAACGCCGAGGCCGACGGCTACGTTGCCGGGGAGTCGATCCTCGAGGGCAGGCTGGGCCAACGCATCGCCTCGCCCCTGCTCAACGTCGTGGACGACTCGACGATTGCCGGCTCGTGGGGCTCGTTTTTCTATGACTCTGAGGGCGTGCCCGGGCGGCGCCGGCAGATCATCAAAGATGGCGTGCTCGTCGGCCTCATGCACAGCTTGGAGACGGCGGCCAAGCTCGGCGCGCAGCCCACAGGCAGCGCACGGGCCATGAGCCACGCCCACCCGCCCATCGTGCGCATGAGCAACACGATCGTCGAGCCGGGCACGCGGCCCGTGCAGGAGATTATCGCGGAGATCGACCGCGGGATCCTCCTCGAGAAGGGGCAGTGGGGCTATGTCATCTGCTCGCGCGGGCAGTACACCTGCCACGCCGGCCACGGGAGGATGATCCGCAACGGGGAGCTGGCGGAGATGATCCGCGACGTGTCCGTGTCGGGGTTAATTTTAGACACGTTAAACGATATCGACGCCGTCTCGCAGGAGTTTGAGATGCTTACATTCGGGGGAATGTGCGGCAAGGATGGCCAGGGGATGTACGTTAACGGAGGCGGGCCATATGTCCGCGTTAAGCAGCTTGTCGTCGGTGGCCAGCAGTAGGCGGAAGGGAGAGTGGCGATGGCGGAGTTGCTGGAGATCGCACAGAATGCCTGCCAGGTGGCTCGCGCAGCGGGAGCGGAGTTTGCCGCGGCCTGCGCCACGCAGAGCGAATCACGCAGCATTGAGCTTGAGCGGGGACACGTAAAACGCGCCCTGCGGCGCGAGCGCGTGTGGCTCGATGTCGTGTGCTATATCGGTGGGGCGCTGGGCAGCGCCTCGGCGACGGACCTTGGCGCACAAAGCGTGCGCCAGGTGGCCGAGGAAGCGGTCGCTTTGGCGAAAACGGCCGAGCCCGATCCGGACTTCGTCTCCCTTCCCGCCCCAGAGAGTTTTCCCGCGGTGGAGCGGCTTTATGACGAGAACATCCGCGGACTTGGCGCCGAGCAGCTTATGGGCTACCTGCGCCAGGCGAGCGAGGAGGCGCGCGAGGTCGCCCCGGAGGCCGTCGTCAGCGGAGGCTGCGCTGTGGGCTTCGGGCAGACGGCCCTGGCCAACACCTGCGGCGTGGCCGCGGTGGCGCAGACGACGCGCATCGGCGTTAACGTCATGGTCACCGTTCGCCGTGGTGACGAGGCGGGGGTGTTTTACGACTGGCGCGCGGCGCGTGTGCTCGAGGACTTTAAGCCCGAGGGCTTGGGCCGCACGGCGGCGGAGCATGCGCAGCGGTTTCTCGGCGCGCGCGACATGCCTACGGGCGAGCTGCCGGTGGTTTTTGGCCCGCTCGCTTCGGGCAGCCTGATCTCGGGCTTGCTCGGCGCGGCAAATGCGGAGAGCGTCCAGCGCGGGCGGTCGTTTCTCGCGGAGATGAAGGGCAAGCGCGTGGCCTCGGAGGAGCTGACCATCGTTGACGAGCCGCTGGTTGCCGGCGGCCTGGCCTCGGCCCCGTTTGACGCCGAGGGCGTGCCGCACCGCACGGTGACCGTCGTCGAGCGGGGCGTGCTACAGACCTATCTCCACCGGTCATATACGGCGAACAAAGCGGGCGAGGAGAACACGGGGCACGCCGCAGGCCTCGCCGCGGGCATCGCGAGCACTAACGCCAACCCGCGGCTGGGGAAGCACACGGCGGAGGAGATCGTGCGCTCCGTGGACGAGGGGCTGTATTTGCTCGCCGGAGGAATCCGCCCCAACCTGGCCACGGGGGACTTCTCCTCGGCGGTGGACTTTGGCTACAAGATCGAACGCGGCGAGCTGGCCTATCCCGTGCGCAATACGATGCTCGGGGGAAGTTTCCTCGAGGTGACTAAAGCGATCGAGGCTATCTCCAGCGACTACCGCGCGGACCCGGGCTTGGTTCGCCCGACGATTCTCGTGGGCAAAATGCTTGTCGCCGGCCGTTAGCGGCTAGCTCTCCTCGCTCTCGCAGCGCAAAAGGCTAAACCCGGTTTGCTCGTCGGGCAGGCGTGCCGCGTTGAGGCCGGAAAGCTCGACGATCAACACCTCGAGCACCTGCCAGGTGCGTATTCCGAGGCGAACGCAGCCCGTGCTTGTGCTCGCGCCGCGGCCCGCGGCGCCGTGCATGTGCAGGCGGGGGCGGCCGTGCTCGTCTGGGGCGATGATCCCCACGCCGGCGAACTCATGCACGCCGGAGAGGATGGCAAGCATAGGGCGCGGGGGCATGTCCTCGCGTTTTTCCGGCCCCACAACGAGCTTGCTTCCGGCATCAACCCCGCCCACGATGAGCACCGCGGCGGCCATTACCCCCCTGCTTGCCGCAAACCGCTCCACGGCCTCAGGCAGGGGCTCGCCGTGCTCCAAGCGGAGGAGAAACGCCCGGCCCACCTTGCCCTCGGTATATTGCATGCGCTCCTCCAGCGACCGGTTGGGCGAGGCTACTCCGCTTTAAGCGGATAAAGCTCCCACTTGCGCACGACAAGCGGCGCGCCCTCGGACTGCACGCAAATTTTCCCGCGCGTTACGCTGCAGTTGGTCGCCTTGTTAACCTCAACGCCGTTGACCACCACGGTGACCGTATCGCCCCAGCAGGTAACCTCCATGCGGTTCCACTCGCCCAGGGGTTTGGTTCCGCTGGCGTGCCTGCGATAGCGCCTGCCTTGCGGCTCGACCCCCTCTACGTTAATGGTCACGCCGCCGATAACCCAAAAGTCGCCTTCGTTTTTGTACATCATCTGGCACTCCAGCGACTTGGGCCAAACCTTGTCCGGGGGCTGGCAGTGCACGAGCAGGCCGCTGTTGCCCCCGCCGCGGCCTTTTTCGTCCACGACCCATTTATACTCGATGACCACGCGATAGTTCTCGTACTCCTTCTCGGTCATCAGGTAGCCCGCGGGCCGGCCTTTGATGTAGATCATCCCATCTTTTACGGTAAACACGCCTTCGGGATCCTCGCCCGGCTTGCCCCCGCGCACAAATGGATACAACCCGCTGAGGTCCTTGCCGTTAAACAGCTTAATAACCTCGCCCGTTTCCTTCTGCGCATACGCCCGGGCGCTACACAACACGAGAATGCTAAAAGCGGCAGCAATTGCCACAAGCAGAACGCAGCGTCGAGCCATTGAGCATCCCTCCCTTGGCGAAAGCTAAAGTGGCATTCGCTTGCGCGGGCCAGCCATCCTTTTCTCCAAGCGCACCGCGCGGGAGGAGCAGCAGCCGCATGGCGAGAAGTTCGACGCCTCGGGGCAAGCTTAACCGCGGGGAGGAGAAGCGCTTTGGCCAAGCAAGACGTGCCGCTGTTTAGCCTCGTCAAGCCCACGCTCGACGTGCTCACCAACGAGGGCCTGCTCCTCTGCTCCCTCGACCCCCAGGGCAAGCCCAACGCCATGGCCATCGGCTGGGGCGTATTGGGGTGCGTATGGGGGCGGCCGGTGTTTGAAGTCCTCGTTCGCCACTCGCGCTATACCTACGAGTGCATCGAAGCCACGGGCGACTTTACCGTTAACGTCATGCCCGCGGAGCTGAGCGACGTGGTGACCTACTTCGGCAGCGTCTCCGGGCGCGACGTAGACAAGTTTGCCGAAAAAGGCCTTTCCGTAACCCCGGCCAAGCACACCAAGGCGCCGGCGATCGAGCAGGCGGTTATCGTCTACGAGTGCAAGGTGTTGCACCACAACGAGGTTATCCCCGAGCGGCTCGACGACGCGATTAAGCCTGAGTTCTACCCCGAGGGCGACTATCACCGCATTTACTTCGGCGAGATCCTCGCCGTCTACGCCGAGCCCGATGCCGCCCAACGCGTAACGCAAAAGTCGCAGTGGTAGCGGGGGATGGCCGCGCACGGATGCGGCCGCGCCTGCGTTGCTTGGTGGAAAGCCGAGTCTGCGCCGCCGAGGCGTAGTTCTGCCTCGGGCCAACTAGCGGAAAATCAGCAGGCCAAGTACTCCGCCGGCGAGGATGACATAAACGGCGTCTACGCGGAACTTAACCAGCGCGACAAACGCTCCCAGAGCAAAAAGCGCCGTCCATGCGTCGCCCAGCGCGCTGCGCCCGATGCTCACCACCGCTGCGGCAAGTAGGCCAACGACTCCCGCGTTAACCCCAGCAAGCACGCTTTTTACCCAGTCTCGCTCGCGCACGCGCAACAGCACGCTGGCGACAAAAATGGTCATCAAAAACGAGGGGAGAAAAATGCACACCGTAGCGACGACCGCGCCGAGCACGCCGTAGACCTTGTAGCCGACGAACGTTGCCGAAACAAGCAGCGGCCCCGGGGTCATCTGCCCCAAGGCAATGGCGTCGACGAACTCGCGCTCGGTAAGCCAGTGATAGCGGAATACCACGTCCTGCTCCATCATGGGGATCATGGTCATTCCGCCGCCGAACACAAACGTGCCCACTTTAAGGCAGACCAGGGCGAGGAGCAAAAGGCTCACTTTGGCTTTTCCTCCGCAACAAGCGCGCGGCGAAACAAAAACCCCAACGCCCCGCAGAGTACCAAGGTAAGCACGGCATCGGCCCTAAACGCCGCGAGGGCCAAAAACGCCAACGCGGAAACGGCCACGCTGGCCCACGTGCGCAACATGCGCGAACCCAAGCGCCAGATCGCCGCGGCCACGACCCCAACCACCGCGCCCCCGATGCCCTTAAATGCCCCGGCGAGGTGCGGAATGTGGCCGTACTTAAAGTACAGCGGCGTGAGCACAAGCATGAGCAAAAACGCCGGCAAAATAAGCCCCACCGCGCTCACCACAGCCCCCAGCCACCCACGCACGCGAAAGCCGACATGCGTTACCGCGTCGACGACGATCGGCCCGGGAAGGATTTGGCCGATGGCCACGCCGTCGGCGAACTCCTCCGGCGGGACGATTTTCCGCCGCTCAACAACCTGCTCCTCAACAAGGGCGAGCAGCGGGATCATCCCGCCAAAGCCCGTCGCCCCGATGCGCAAGAACACCCAAAACAGCCGGCGCAGGCTCATCGCCCAGCTTCCTCTCCCGCCGGCGCTTTGCCCCCGCCCCGAACGCGCGCCACCAGGGCAACATTCGCCGCGGCAAGCGCGAGCATCCCCGCGGCGCCGGTCACCCCGATGAGCAGATCGTTGCCTCCCTTAACCAAGGCCAGAGCCAGCCCCGTGCTGCTGTTTACCGTTCCGTGAAATACGGCGCACGGGAGCACCGACTGCGCCCGCTCGCGAAGATAGATCAACAGCGGGGTCATGAGGATCGTCCACAGGGTCATGAGGGGCACGCCGGCGAGGGGATGCTCGGGATAGTTATGCCCGAGGAGGACAACCGGGGCGTGCCACAGGCCCCACAGCGCGCCGATGATCACCGAGCAGGGCCAAAAGCCAAGCGGCCGGAGCTCGGCGTATAAAAACCCGCGCCAGCCCGTCTCCTCGCCCAGGGCGGCGAGGGCGTTTATCGTCGGCCCGGCGACCAGCGCTTGGACGAGCATCAGCCAGAAAATGTGCACGGGCATGGCCGCCGCGGCCTGGCGCATTTGCTCGACTCTCTCCTCGGAAAAGATAAGCGCCAGCCGTTGATATAGCCCCTCCATCTCAGGCGAATAGCTCACCCCGGGCAGGCCAAGGCTGATCGCCAGCGCGGCGAGCGCCAAGCACACCGGCGCGAGCCAAGCACCCAGGTACCACCAGCCCCCGCGCAGCGAGATTCCCAGCGCCGGCCAAGCGGGCTCGCCAAAGACGCGCTTTACGCACAGCGCGCCGGCCAACGGGATAAACATCATAACCACGCCCACGAGAACCGCTGGCCCGGTGTTCCACCTGCCTCCGACGGCTACGTAGCCGCGCACGAGCGCCCACGTCGCGGCGTAGGTTAGCGCGACGTAAAGCGCGACCTTCTTCACCCTCTCGCTCGTCGGGCTCATTGCCATGGACACCTTCCCGGCGAACGGCCGTTGCCCCGCTGTTTTACGGTGGGGCAAGCGCCACGGGCGGCCGCTTGTCGCCGAAGTTGGTATACTAGGGCCGCGGAAAAATACCTTTTGCTCTTTCCTGGATAAAAGGAGTGTTTTTAAGTGCAAAGCAAACGGCCGAACGTACTTGTTTTCGTAATGGACACCCAGGGCGCGCGCAACGTCGGCTGCTACGGCTACCACCGCAATACCACGCCGAACATCGACCGCCTGGCCGAGGAAGGGGCAGTCTTTTTAAACCACTTTGTCACCGCGCCGTGGACGCTGCCCGTGCACGCCTCGCTGTTTACCGGCCGGTACGAGTCGGGCCACGGCGCGGGCGCGCAGCACGAAGGGCTTGAGCCGGGGTTGCCCAGCCTCCCCGAGGTGCTCACGCGCGCGGGATATCGCACGGCCGCGTTTTGCAACAACTCCTGGGCGATTGCCGACGATCAGTGGAACCCCGGCCGAGGTTTTCAAGAGCAGCATCACTATAGCTGGAAGGAGGCGGTGGAGCCGTTTGTCCCGAGCGAGGAGGAAAGCAAGGAGGACTCGCACTCCCTCGCTCTTGTAGGTATCGTCAAAAAGTGGCTCGAGGAGAACGCGCGCGGCGAAAAGCCGTTCTTTCTGTTCATCAACAACGGCCTGCCGCACGACCCCTATCGCCCGCCGGAGCCGTTCCGCAGCCAGTTCCTCGCCGAAGGCGTGACCTATGAGGAGGCGCTGGAGCGCAAGGGGCATCAGGTGGACACGACGATCGGCGTGCGCAACCTCACGTTTCGCGATTGGGAGATCCAGCGCTCGCTTTACGATGGGTGCACGGCGTGCTTGGATCATCGCATTGGCCTGCTCCGCGGGGTGCTCGAGGAGCTGGGGCTGCTCGACAACACCCTGCTCATCATCACTGGCGACCACGGCGACACGCAGGGCGAGCACGTGGGCCACGCCTATCACTCGCAAAACGGCCTGTGGGACACGGTGATCAAAACGCCGCTCGTTGTCCGTTTGCCCGGGGTTTTCGAGGGCGGCCAGCGCAACGAGGAACTTGTGCAAATCGTAGACATTTTCCCGACGATCCTCGACCTGCTTGAGCTCGACGAGCCTGAGGCGCGCAAGAGCATTCAGGGAAAGAGTTTGCTCGACGCTCTACGTGGGCCGGTGCGCGAGTTTGCCCTCGCTGAGGCCCAAACGCCAAAGCACGTGTTCCGCCGCGTGTGGAGTATGTATCCGGACTACGACATTCGCTGGCTAAACGAGTCGCTCAAGGCGGCGCGGACGAAAAAGTATAAGTACATCTGGAGCTCCATCGGCCGCGACGCGCTTTACGATGTCGAGGAGGACCCCGACGAGCAGTGGAATATCATCGAGCGCAAGCGCGAGGTTGCCGCAGAGCTGCAGGGGAAGCTGGAGAAGTTCTTAATGTCCATTGAGCAGCGGTATTTCCAGGACATGTTCCGCCCCGGCCGGCCGAATATTGACCCAAAGGCCGTGCGCCGGCTGGCCGCCTGGGGGCTGTATCAGCCGGGGGTCGTCCCTCCCTGGGAGGGCGAGTGAGCGGCGGGCAGTGTGTGCGCTTGCGGAGGTTGCTCCGTGGCTCTCAGCTATCGGGAAAACTACATCCGCAACGCAACGTTTTCCGGCCCGGAATATATTCCGTGCAACGTGGCCATTTTGCCCGCGACGTGGAAGAAGCTGCGCGAGGAGTTAGAAGACGTGCTCGCCCGGCACCCGGTGCTGTTTCCCAACTTCCGCCGCGGCGCGCGCGACTTCGACGCGATCGACGAGCGCCATCGCGCGGGGACGTTTACCGACCCCTGGGGCTGCGTGTGGCACAATGCCGCGGAGGGCATCGTGGGCATTCCCACAGAAGCGCCGCTTGCCTCTTGGGAAGCGCTGGAAAGCTACCGCCCGCCGGACCCCGCGCGCTTTGACCACTTCGGCCCGATAAATTGGGAGCAACGGTTGCGCGCCATTCGCCAGGCAAAGGAGCGAGGCCAGCTTGCCGTGGGCCACGTCGCTCATGGGTTTATGTTTATGCGTCTTTATTACCTGCGCGGGTTTGAGAATTTTATGCTCGATGTAGCCGCCGACGAGCCGCGGTTGCAGCGACTTGTTAACATGGTGGAACGGTTTAACCAGTATTATGTCCAGCAATATCTGAGTGTTGGGGTAGATATGGTTTCCTTCGGCGACGATCTCGGGACGCAACGCGCCTCAATGCTCAGCCCCAAGCAGTTTGCCAAGTGGATTGCTCCGTCGTACACACGGCTAATGAAGCCCCTGCGCGATGCGGGAATACTGGTATACTTGCACAGCGACGGGCATATTATGGAAATCGCAGACCAACTAATCAATTGTGGTGTTTGCATACTTAATTTGCAGGATATGGTTAACGGGTTGGAAAACATCGAGCGCGAGCTTAAGGGACGGATATGCATTCGCCTTGACCTCGACCGGCAATACACCATTCCGTTTGGCACAAGGAAGGAGATACGCCAGCTAATCGAAGAAGCCGTCCGCCGGCTGGGCTCGCCGCGGGGCGGGCTTGAGCTGCAGCTTGAGCTTTCGCCCTCCGTTCCTCCGGAAAACGCCGACGCCGCGCTAAGCGCCATCGAGGAGTTTCGCACATATTGGTGGGACGGCCGCGGGGGCTAGGCTTTAACGTGTGGCCGCGCGGCCGGTTTGCAAAAATATATTGGGTAAGTCCTCCAGCGTCGGCGACGAATAGTTTCCTCGATCTTTTCGTGCCGCACAAGATAAAGCGCAAGCAGCTCGTGCCCTCTGCCAATGGGAATCGCAACGATTTTCGCCTCGTGCGGCAAAAGGTTAGGGTCGTCTACGTGCACCCATGTCGCATTGATGTCGGTGACGGTGTAAAACGGCTTGTGCGGAGCGGCTGTTGATAGTACCTCGGGATGGCCGACAACCAAGTTCGCCTTGCGCGCGACAAGGTAGCCCAGCGTGGCCTCGCGGCGGTGCCCCGCGCGTTGCTCTTGCGGCACCCAGCCGTGGCGGGCAATCCAGCGATCGCTCAGCCCGAGCATGTCTATCGTGGGCAGGCCCGAGTAAAAGGGAATCGCCCCGCACGGCTTGCAGGCAAGCACCACGGCCGAACCGCCGAAATACTTCCCCAAAGCCTTGCCCACGCCAACCCAGTTCTCATCCTCGCGGAAAAGGTGGCCCTCGAGGTCCGCTATTGTCTCAACCCCGTGTGTGTCAAGCGCTTTACCGAACGTTAGCGCGTGGTGCACACTTCCCAAGAGGACGACAATTGCCAGGGCCAGTTGCACCTCGCGCCTCATGGGAAACACAAAGCAGAGCCAACCGACTACGACAAACATCAGCGGCATTACCGGGACAAGAAACCTAAACTCCATAAAATCTCCCCCAACGCAAGCCACATAAACACACCACGCGATAACAACAAATGCCACTACGCACAGCCTTCTCCCTTCGCTACGGAAAATGTTTTTCAAACTCAACGCAAATAATACGAGGAAAGGAACAAGGAAGTACGATAAAGCGAACAAGCATAAGTAGCGCAGTCCCTCAATTAAGCCCACGCCGTGGACCTTTGCGTAGAATGTGTTTGGCAGAAGCTCGCCGTAAAAAGCCACTTTCCACAAAAGCCAAGGCCCGATGACAAGAAAAAGGGGGCCGGCTAAGAAAACCACGTTTTTCAGCCACTCTTGTCTCTCCTTTCGCGCAGAAGCGGCTTGGGCCAGCGCATAACCACAAAACACAGCGACAGGCAACAACGAATCCGGCCTCGTTAGGACGGCCAGCGCGGAAACAAGGGAAAGCGCAGCAAGGGATTTTCCAGAATACCGCCCGTCTTTTTCCCAGCGCAGGGCAAGCCAGGCGCAACACGTAAGTAGCGCCGCCTGAAGCTGCGTTTCCAGCCCACCTGTGGCGTAGCAGCTAAATGTGTAGTTTGTTCCCAGGAGTATTGTGGTAAGCAGCGCAGTCTCCGTGGAGCGGAGGAGCAGGCGCGAGAGTTTGTATGTCAGTATTAAGGATAGCGCGAAACATATGATGCCTACCACAAATGTAAACGCCACGGGATCGATTCCCAAAGCCAAGCCGCCTGCGACGAGGACGGTCCAGAGAAAATTCGTGTATCCCTCCACCCGCTCGCCTGGGTTAAAGACAAGTCCGTGCCCGTGCACGAGGTTTTGCGCGTAGCGAAACGAGATGAACGCGTCGTCCTGAACGAACCGGTTGCTCCAGGCGACAACGCTCAGCCAGAGGACGATGGCGGCGAGCATGAGTTTGGCCTTGCGCTCGCTCATTGCGCAGCTCCCCGGGAAAGCCGCGCCGGTTATAACCCGAAGGCAGGAGTTTGGCAACGGCAAGAGAACCTCTTCCCCTACGACATCGCGAGAGGTGGGGCAACATGAGCGACATTCGCCTGGGGGTTAATCTGGAGTTTGTGCGCAGCCACGACAAGCCGTTTCGCTGGGGAATCGAAAAGGCCGCCGAGCTGGGCTATGAATACGTCGAGCCCTGCGTGGCCACCGGGCGCGACCTGCTCGCCGAAGCGGGCTACTATCACATGGTATCCATGGAGGAGGACCCGCTGGAGCTCAAGCAGTGGCTGGACGAGCTGGGGCTAAAATGCTCCGCGCTTTCCGCTCACGCTCCGCTGATGAAGCCCGAGATCGCCATTCCCTACCAAACGCAGGCGATACGCTTCGCCGCGGACATCGGCGCTCCGTGCATTACCAGCGACGAGGGCCCCAAGCCGGAGTGGATGAGCGACGAGGAAGCGTTTGAGATCATGCGCTATTCCCTGCGCCGCATTCTCCCCTGGTGCGAGCGCCACGGCATTGACTACGGCCTTGAGCCACACCAAATCTTCACCGTGCGCCAGGAGACGTTCGAGCGCATCCTTAACCTGGTAGACAGCCCGCGGATGAAGGTTAACTGGGACACGGGGAACATCGTCCTCGGGGGCCAGGCCGACCCCTATGAGATGCTCGAGGCCGTCGCGGACAAGGTGGTTCACGTCCACGCCAAGGACATCGCCTACGAGCAAGTGGAAACGGAGCGCGGCGAGGTTACGGGCACTGCCGTGGGCTGCGCCTGCGGCGATGGCGTGGTGGATTGGGAGCGCGTGATCCGCATTTTGCGCAACGCAGGGTTTTCCGGCGTGTTTTCCGTGGAGTGCGGGACGGTGGAGCAGGCGGAGCGCAGCCTGAACTATCTCAAGGAGCTTCTGGCAAAGGCTGGATAAACGAGCCGTTTGCTACACAAAACCGCGCGAGGGATGAGCCATGCCGCACGTTACGCGCAGGGAGGCGGTGGCTATGCTTGCACAAGCGGGACTAGGCTTGACGCTTGCTGCCGCGGGCGGCGCAGGGGCGCAGGAGCCCCGGCCGCGGGCGGCGAGATGGAAGTTTTGCCTTAACACAAGCACCATTCGCCCCGCCTCGCTTGTGGAGAAAATCGAGGCTGCGGCAAAGGCGGGCTTCGACTCGCTTGAGCTGTGGAGCGACGAGTTAACGCGCTACGAGCAGGAGGGCGGCTCGCTCGAGGACCTGCGCAAGCGCATCGAGGACAACGGGCTAGAGGTGGCGAGCATTATCGCCCTGCACCGCTGGATGCAGACGGAGGGCGAGGAGCACAAGCAGGCGCTTGAGGAGGCTCGCCGCCGGCTGGACCAAGCGGCGCGCTTGCGCTGCCCGCATATCGTCGCCTCGCCCACGCCGAACAGGCCGGGGGTGGACATTCTCGACGCCGCGCGGCGCTACCGCGAGCTGGTAGATCTGGGGCAGCGGTTTGAGGTCATTCCGGCGATGGAGTTTTTGGGCTTTTTCCAAAACGTATTCCGCCTGGGCCAGGCGGTGGCCATCGCGATCGAGTCTGGCCATCCCTTGGCGTGTATCGTGCCGGACACGTTTCACATGTTTCGCGGGGGCTCGGGGTTTTCCGGGCTTAGGCATCTTAATGGGTCGTTTTTGGCCATTTTTCACATAAATGACGCGCCGGCCGAGCCTCCGCGCGAGCGGCAGAGCGATGCCCATCGCGTGCTCCCGGGCGACGGAGTTTTGCCGCTGGAGCAGGTGCTGCGCGACCTGCGGGACATTGGCTATCGGGGGCAGCTGTCGCTCGAGCTGTTTAACCGCGAGCTGTGGAAGCAGGACCCGCGGCGCGTGGCGCGCGTGGGCCTGGAGAAGCTGCGCGAGGTTGTTGCCCGCAGCGGCGCCTAGCAAAGGAGGAGAGGCAATGAGCGTGCGCCTGGCGCTTGCGCTGTCTTTAGGCCTGGGTTTGGCCTTCGCTTTGACTGCGGCGGGGCAGGAGACGATCGCCTATAAGCTTTTGCCCACGGTCCCCGACCAAACGCTGGACTGTGATTCGGCCAAGCACGTGGGGCCCATTCCGCACGAGGGGCTGGTGCGCCTGGCCGACATTAACCGCGACGGCTGGCTGGACCTGGTAACCGGCGCGGCGGCGCCCTTTCGCCTGCAGATCTACCTCAACGCCCACGGACGGTTCGACCCTAAGCCATACTGGGAGTCGGCGCCGACTTCGGACAAAGACCACGTGGAAGTTGTAGACATGAACGGCGACGGCTGGCTCGACGTCTCGGGCATGCACGAGACGTATTGCACGCTCTATTTCAGCCGCGCGGGCAAGTTTCCCAAGGAGCCGGACTGGCACACGGGGATTATCGCGGACACAAACCAAATTCAGTTCGGCGACTTCGACGGCGACGGCGACCTGGACATTCTCGCCTCGGTGCGCAAGCCGTTTCGCGGGCCGGTGATCTATGTCAACCGCAACGGAGAGATCGAGCGCGAGCCTTCGATTATGCTTGCGCCGGAGGCTGATTCGGAGACATCGGTGTTCGGCGACTACGACTTGGACGGCGACCTGGATATCGCGAGCATGTTGCGCAACCGCATTGCGCTGTTTGAGAACCTGGGTGGGGGAAAGTTTGCCGCCGCGGTGACCCTTGCGCCCGACTACCCGGGGTGGACGCAGCGGCTGTATTGGCAGGATATCGACGGCGACCGTTATCCGGAGCTGTTTGCCGCGCGGGGAACATGGAGCGTACGAAGCAAGGGGTTTGAGAGCTTTTACCTCAAGAACGAGCGGGGCAAGCTGGCCCGCGAGCCGGCGTGGCGCACGCCGGAGATGAGGGGCCTGCACGCATTTGCCTTCGGCGACATCGACGGCGATGGCGACTTAGACGTCGCCGGGGCGAATTGGGTGGTTGGCGGGGGGAAGTTTCGCGGCGGGTTCTGCCTTTATCTCAACGACCGCGGCAAACTCGCCGAGCAGCCGGCGTGGTATACCTGGGCGGGCAAGGAGTGCCACGAGATCGCCTTCGGCGACATCGACCACGATGGCGACCTTGACGTGGTCGCCGCTGGCGTGGACGGCGTGCACCTGTTCTTAAACCGTTTGCGCTAGCGGGGGTTGTGGCGTGCGCGCGGGGAAGATAGGCGCTGCGCAGCGCGGCGAATGATCACGCGCTCGTGCAAACCAGAGCAAAGGGTGAGCTGCAATGGGACGGGCGAGGAGCACGCGGCGGGCTTTTTTGCAAAAGGCCTCGCTTGCCGCGGCAAGCATGGCGCTGGGCGTGGTTAACGCCATGCCCCAGGACCGGCCGCTGGGGGCCAACGAGCGCATTGCCCTGGGTATCGCTGGGCCGGGGAGTCGCGGGCGCTCGCTAATGGCCTGGGCGAACAAGTTTGCCAAAACGGAAAACTGCGAGTTCGTCGCCGTGGCCGACCTGCTTAAGGACCGGCGCGAGCGCGCGGCGAAGATCGTTCAGGATTGGACGGGCAAAAAGCCCATTATCTGCCGCAACCTAGAGGAGCTCTGCCAGCTGAAGGAGGTAGACGCGGTCATCATTGCCACGGCGGACTTCCAACACGCCCCGCACTGCCGGATGGCCGTGGAGATGGGCAAGGACGTTTATGTGGAGAAGCCGTTGGGGTGTGATTTCGAGCAGGTAAAGCTGTGCTGGCAGGCCGTTAAGCGCACAAAGCGCGTGGTTCAGGTGGGCACGCAGGCGGGAAGCTCCGGCGGGCTGTGGGGCACGCAGCAGTTTATTAAGTCCGGCGGCCTGGGCAAGGTGACTTACGTCGAGGTCGCCCAGCCCCTCTTCCAGCAGCGCTGGCGCATTAGGGGGTCGGAGACGGCAATTACCGAAAAAGACGTAGACTGGCGGCGCTGGCTGTGCTATCTCCCGTACATCCCGTTTAACCCGCGCTATTACCTTGAGTTCCGCTTGTTCTGGCCGTTCTCCAGCGGGTGCCTGTGCCAGTGGGCGAGCCACGCCATGAACGAAGTTAACGTGTGCTTGGACTCCATCCCCAAGTATGCCATGTGCTGGGGCGGGGTCTACCTGTGGCAGGACGGGCGGACCAACCCGGACACCATCGACGCCCTGTGGGAGTATCCGGAGGGAATCCTCTGCCGCTACCACATGCGCCTGGGAAACTCCGCCAACGGGCGGGGGATTACCATCTACGGCACGCGCGGCACGGTTACCCCCGGGGGCAAGGCCGTGCCCGACGGCGGCGGGGGCGAGGTTATCTGCGAAAACCCCGAGGACCCCAACCCCTCGTTCCGCGTAGACAAGAGCAAGCTTATTCCCAAAGAGGGGATAGACTATCCCAAGCCACCGAGCGTAGACCACATGCAGCACTGGCTGCAGTGCCTGCGCACGCGGGAGCAGCCGCGCTCGAACATCGACTGGGGCTATGCCCACGCCGTGGCCACGATTCTCGCGAACATGTCCTATCGCAACGGCTGCCGCATGGAGTACGACCACGAGAAGATGGAAATGAAAAAGTCGCCCATTACTTAGCCCCCAGAGCAGGGCAAGCGAACGACAAGCGAGGGAAGCGGTATGAACTTCATCGTGGTGATGAACGACACGCTGCGCGCGGACCATCTCGGCTGCTACGGCAACGAGTGGATACACACGCCGAACTTCGACCGCCTCGCCGCGGAGGGGGCGGTGTTCGAGCGAGCTTACGCCGCGTCGTTCCCCACGATCCCCAACCGCACGGACCTGCTTACCGGCCGCTATGGCGAGCCGCTGCACCCCTGGCTGCCCCTGGCCTGGGACGCGGTGACCCTGCCCGAGGCCCTCGCCGAGGCGGGCTATGTTACCCAGCTAATCAACGACACGCCGCACCTGATAAACGCGGGCCACGGGTTCGACCGCCCGTTTCACGCGTGGGTGATGATCCGCGGCAACGAGGTAGACCGCTTTCGCCTGGACACCAAGCCGCTTGACCTGCCCACGAAAAACGTAGCCAAAATTAAGCCGCGGCCGACGAACCTTACCCTCGCGCAATACTTGCGCAACGTGCGCGAGCGGCGCAATGAGGAGGATTACTTCCCCGCGCAGACGATCAAAGCGGCCATTCGCTGGCTTGAGGACAACCGCGACCGCGAGCGGTTTTTGCTGTGGATCGACTGCTTCGACCCCCACGAACCCTGGGACCCGCCCCAGCATTACGTGGACCTTTACGACCCGGGCTATCGGGGCGAGGTAATTATCATGTTCCCGCGCTCGCTTGAGGTGCTCACGCCGGCCGAGCGCAGGCACATTTGCGCGCTATACGCGGGCGAGGTGTCGCTTGTCGACCGCTGGCTGGGCGAGCTGCTCGACGCCGTGGACCGCCTTGGGCTGCGCGAGAACACAGCGATTATCGCCACCTCCGACCACGGGACGTACCTCGGCGAGCACGGGCAGATCATGACCAAGTCCACCCCGCTATATGAGCCCGTGGCGCGCATTCCGCTGATCATTCGCCTGCCCGATGGCACGGCCGCGGGGCGGCGGTTTTCCGCGCTTGCCCAACCGCCGGACCTTATGCCCACGCTGCTTGAGCTCGCCGGCGTGCCTGTGCCGGAGTGCGTTCAGGGGAGGTCGCTTGTCCCCGTGCTGCGTGGCGAGACGGAGGAGCTGCGCGAGTTTGCCTTTTCCGGCGGCGCGCCCAACGCCCAGCGCGAGACGGCGTGCATTACCGTGCACGATGGCCGCTGGGCGATGCACGTCTTCCCGCAGCGCGAGCGCTGGGAGCTTTACGACCTGCGGCGCGACCGGGAGCAGCGCAAGAACGTTGTCGCCCAGCACCCGCGCGTGGCCCAGCGCCTGCACGCCGCGGTGGTGCGCTTCCTCAGGGAGCACGAGGCGCAGCCGCAGGTCGTCCGCTGGTTTGAGACGGGCGACAAGGGCGACATGACCGGCTACCGCTTCTGCGACCCATACCTAGAGAAGTTCTGGTTTTACTGGCAGAAGATCGCCCGGACGGATCTCGTCCCCGAGTAGCGGCTAGCGCGGCGGTTTGCAATAAGGGCAGGGGTGCATTTTCTGCTGGCGCGCCTGGGCTAGGGTAATGTCCAGCGGCGTGCCCTTGATTTTCGGGCATTTTGCCGTGCGGTGGTAGATCGTCGGCTGGTCTACCCCAACCCAAACGTAGATCGAGTTTGCCTCGCGCGGCTGCTGTGGTGTGCGCGCAGCCGCGGGGCGCGCCGGCTTTTGCGCGGGCCCGCGCGCTGGCCCAGGGCGCTGCGCCGGCGCGGCGCGTGGCGGGGCTTGTTGCGCTGAGCGCTGCGCGGGCTGTGCCGAGGGCAGGGCGCGGGCGATCCTCTGCACAGCGCCACCGCGCCAAAGCACAAAACCACCGATAAGCAGCAGCAAGACAAAGACGATAGCCCCGACAGGCGCGCGCCGCCTGCGTTGCGGCGGTCGCCGATGGACGGAGATCGCTCCCCTGCTCTGGCGTTGCACAGCTCCTCGCCCCCGCGGCGCACAGGCAGCGCGCCGCCTTTGCCCGGGCGCCGCCCGCTACGCGCCGCATGGCGCAACGTGTGCCGCGCTTGCCTCCCGCCCGCGCCCCCCTGCGCGGGCGGCGGGGCTACTTGGTATACGTATGCGTCAGCGCCGTTTCCGCCTCAACCACGCGCTGCAGCCGCTCGTAGTTGTCGCGCAGGCGCTGGAGCTCGGCGAGCTTCTCGTTGGGATCCTGCAGCGCCTGGTAGAGGATCCCGCCCTCGGCGTGCTTGGGCACGGGCAGCTCCGCAAGATAGCACACCGTGGGCACGATGTCCTCAAGCAGCACTGTGCGCTCGAGGATCTCCCCACGCTTAACGTTTGGGCCGCGCATGATGAACAGCCCGCCCACGTCGCCCAAGCTGAACTTCGTCGTGGGCAAGAAGTGCCCGTGCTGGCCGCCGAAGTCCTTGGAGACGGCGTAGATAACGTCGCCCACGCGGTCGCCGTATAGCCCAAGGATGCGCGCATCCTCGCGGCGCAGGGCGAGGACGATGGGCCGCTTGCCCGTCTCCGGGTCGACGTAGGTGTAAAGGGCGTCGATGATCTGCTCGCACACCGCCTCGTACTCTTCCCCGGGCTCGACGATCCCCTGCGGGTCGCGCCCCTTGAGGTTTACGTAGATATATGCCGAGCGTTGGGGGACGGCTTTTGTCTTGCTCCAGTCGATGGGCCCGGGCTGGCCGGCCTCGCCCTCCTGGCGCACGAGCAGCCCCGCCTGCTCTAACACTTGCCCTACGTTAAACTTATGCGTCGTGGCCTTCGCCCCGTGGTCGGAGACGATGATCACGATGGTCTGCTCGTCCGCATGCTCTAAGATACGGCTAATGGCCCGGTCAATGCTCTGGTACGCGCGCAGCTCGAGCTCCTGAAACGTCCGCGCCGTCTCTTCGTCGGGGCTTGTCGCGGGGTCCATGGGCGTGGCGAATGCGTGGTAGAAGTGGTCCGGGGTGTGGATATGCATGACAAACAGCGTCCAGTCCTTGTTCGCCAAGAGATAGGTCGCGGCGTCGGCGAGCCAGGTGTGCGCCAGGTCGAGCATCTCGATGAACGTGTCGTGATCGATCCACCCGAGCACCGCGGCGCGAAAGCCGGGGTGGCTCGCGGGGAGGCCGTTTTCGGACTTTATCTCCTCGGCCAGCGACTCAGGATAGGACCACCCGCTCAAGGCGCCGATGGGGCTAACGTAAAGCCGCAGCTTTTGGGCATCGGGCGAGAGCTCGACGAGCTTCAGGCGGAAAACGGCCTTTTGCGGCCCTTTTTCCGTTTGAAATTCGCGCACAATGTTCGGCGTCCACTCCCCAGGGCGCAACTCGGCCATGGGCTGGGCGGCGTCCTTCGCCTCGGCGACGATCACCCGATCGAACCCCTCGCCCCCGTCCAGGACAAGCATGTGCCAGGTGACCGGAGTCACCGGGTAGCGCGGGCTGCGGTAGGTAAGGTTAAGCTCGGCTTCCAGCGCCGCCTTGGCCTGGGGCATGTTGGCCCAGCCTTCTGCGGGCTTAAGCTCAATAACGTTTGCCTGAGGGTACTCCTCGGTAGAGAATAGCTGCTCCAAGGAGAGGGTCGAGGTAAACGCGACGCCCGCGGGCTGGCCATAGCGCCACTCGTTCATGCTCAGCCCCGAGCCGCCGACCTGCCACCCCTCCTTGATCGTCGGCGGCCAGGTGCTCGGATAGTTAACGATAATCGCCTTCTTGCCCACGGCCTCGGCGGCGTTCCAGATATATTCCGCCTGGCAGTCGGCGGTATCGAACCCCTGGTGGGTGACGTCGAGCGGGTCGCCCGGGTTGTGCACGTTAAAACAGGTTATCCCGTGCGTCCCCAGGCGCGCGCCGGTGACGATCGTCGTCCAGTTGGGCGGGGTAATTGTGGGATAGGGCACCATGCAATGCCGCGCAAAGACGCCCTCGTCGATCACGCTGGCGATCGCGGGCAGCTTGCCTTGCTTGGCGTAGTCGTAAACGCGGCCGGGGATGGGCGCGTCGAGGCCGATAATCATTACCTTGCGTTGCTTGGCAGCCATGGTTCAATACTCCCTTCGCCTGCGGTTGCCCTCGGGGCCATTCTGCGCGCCGCGCCATGCTCCTGCCTGGCCCGGGAGATTCGCCTTGCACAGGCGGTGAGGAGAGGGGGCTAGCTCGTGCGCGTGAGCTCGGCGACGGCGTAGATGCGCACTTTGGGCAGGGTAAACCGCGCCACGCCATGTTCTACGCGAACGTCTAGCTGCGCCGGGCGCTCTCTTTCCGGCGAAAACAGCACCCCGCGCGCCCCAGCCCAGCCCGCGGGCAGGGGAAGGGAAACCTCGACCGGCCCCACGGGGGTGGCCCGCGCGGGCTTTTCGGCAAGCAATACGTTGTAGTTCACCGCGTGAAGCAACAGCCGCTGCCGCCCGCCGGCGGTGCGATATGCCGCAAAACGCAGGCCGGCAAGCAGGCCGCTGTCGCCGGCCAGCGCTTGCCCGCAGAGGACAGGCTGGCCCGCCTCCCAGAGGGCGAGGCGGCCCTTGCCCAGCGCCGCAGGAGCCCGCGCCGCGCCCAGCGCCCGCGCCGCGGGCAGCCCGTTTATCGTCGTCGCTCGGCCGAGGACGATCGTTCCCCCGTCGCGGGCGAACCGGCGCAGGGCAACAAGCGCGCTTGAGCTGAGTTCGTAGCGCGGGGCGACAAGGTAAACGGCGCACAGCCCACGCAGCCAGCCCGCGGAAAGGTCGCGGTCGGAAATTGCGGTAACCAAGCGGTGCTCCGCAGCGAGGACGTCGGCCGCGGCCGGCACATGGCTGGGCCTGTGCGCAGCGATGTCGTTCGGGCCCCAGAAGCTATAGACGACGCCAAGCTGAGCGTAGGGCCTAACGTTGTCCCAAAGCGCTCGGTTTTGCTTGAAAAAGCGATGGTACTTCTTCAGCGGCGCGCCCAGCGCGGCGGGGGCGGCGCCGTTGCCAAACGCCGCGCACTCGGCAAGCCACAGCTCAAGCGCGTCTTCCATGCCCGGTCGGCGGGCGTCGTAGTCCAAAAACACCATCTGCGCGCCGGCGCTAAGTGTAAACAGGAGGAGGTTTATGTGCGTGCGATAGACCCCCCAGCGGATGAGAGGCAGGGCGAGGGGCACGTCGCCGGCGACGTCTTGGTGGTCTAGGTCGTTGTAGCGAAAGCGCAGGGCGATGCGCCACTCGCCCTGGGCGGGCGGGGCCCAGGTTGCCCGCAGGACAACCGGCGGCCGCCTCGCCCCGCGATATGCGCCCCCGCCCACGGCCACCTGCGGGGCAAAGGCCACCATCTGGCGTTCGCCTGTTTGCGCGTGACGCAGCTCCAGGGCAAGCTCGCGCACGGCGTCGTCGTCGCGGTTGCTCGAGCCCACGCGCGAAATGCTGAGCGTAAACGCGACCTCGCGGCCCACCTGCGCTCGTCCAAAAAAGGCGAGTTGGCCCTCGAGCTCGGCGGAGATCTCCGGCCGGTGGAAGCTCACCGGCCAGACGATTTGCTCTCCGCCCGCCGCTTTCTCCCCGACCTGAACGGACACATAGCGCGAGCTGGGCAGCGGCCCGCTCGACGCCCGCCCCGGGGTGTAGACGCTCTCCCACATATAAAAGTCGCAGCCGTCGGATAGGGGGAGACAGCTTGCCGCGCTGCCCGAGTTGGGGAAGATGACAAACTTTGGGTTAACCTCGCGCCCCGCGGCGCGCAACGCGAGCACGTCGTCGCGGACAACCTCAATGCGAAACCGGCGCACGAGCTCTTCGGGCACCTGCGGGTCGTCAACGCGCAGCTCGTCTACGGCGCGCCCGTCGCACAGCTTGGCCAGCACCTCCGGGCAAAGCGTTTTCTTAAGCCACGCGCGAAATCTCTCCTGGCAGTAGCGGCACGTGTCGCCCCCGGGGATGACGTTGTCCACAAACACCCCGTCGTAGCCGCACTGGGCAATGAGGCGCACGAGGGCGTTGAGAAAGTTCATCCAGTGCGGGTTGTTGCTGCACACGCGGTAGCGGTGCAGGGGGGCGTAGTAGTCCGGGGAGTAGCCGCCACACAGCCCGGGGACGAAGTTGCCCTGTGCGTCGCGCATGAGCCATTGGAACGGATCCTCGGGCGGCCGCGGGCCAAGCCAGCGCTCATACGCCGACCAGTGATCGTAAAAATTCCAAAACCCCTCGCGCTTTTCGTGGTCGCCGGCGATCGTTTGGTAGGCAATATAGGGGACGACGCAGGGCACGCCCGCCTCGTGCAGGCGCCTCACGCCGGCGCGTATCGTCTGTATCTTCTCTTCCAGCTCCTCGGGCGAGAGCAGCCTAATCGCCGCGCGGTTGAGCGTATGCCCGGGCCCGCCGGTATATTGGTTCTCCCCGCGCATTACGGGAACGGGGCCCCAGTGGTGGGTGATGGGCACGGCCTTGCCCACGTGCACGAGGTCTGGCGGGGCGTCGCGAAATTGCTCGGCAAAGCGCTCGTTCGTGAAATACTCGTCGGTGTAGTTGATGTAATAGAGCAGCGGCTGGCGGATGATTATTTGGCCTTGCTCGTCGACAACCCTTGTCGCGGGCAGCGAGCTCGCGAGGGCCAGGGCAGCGAAAAGCGCAGCGGACACCGCTATCCGCCCCCTTCGCCGGGCAGGGGAAACTTTAGCTCAAGCTCCGTCGTCCACAGGCCCCAGTGCGCGCCGAGCTCGCCCTCGAACTGGCGCTTCCACGGCTCGTCAAACGCTTCGAAGTAAAAGTAGCGCACGCCGTTCTCCCCCGCCCAAGCGGCGAACTCGTACAGATAACGCTGGGCGTTTTGCGCGCTGGGGTGCGCCGGGCCCATGTCCTCGCCTGCCGAGGGCCAACCTGTCTCGCCTACGATAACCTCCTTGCCTTGCGCCGCGGCGGCCAAAGCCTCAAAGCTTGCGCGCAGGCTGGCCAGCGCCGCGTCGATCGGTTGGCGCTCGTAAAACGGATAGATGCTCGCCATAACCAAGTCGCACGCGGCGACAAGCTGCGCGTTTTGCAGCCAGATATAGGAGCACTCGTTTGTGGTCACGGGCACGCCCGCCTGCCCCGCGGCTTGCTTTACCTGGGCGATATAGCCGAGCAACTGCTCCGCGGTTAAGTCGCCCCTGTGCAGGACCTCGTTGCCCACCACGGCAATGTCCACCACGCCCTGGCCGACAAGCTCGATGAGCTTGGCCACCTGCGCGGCGTTTGCCTGGCTGTCTCGCCCGAGCCAGCAGCCCGCGGCAACGAGCAGCCCGCGCTGCTTGGCCAGCGCAGGCACGCGCTCTAGCCCCGCGGAGACGCCATAGGTGCGCACGGCGCGGCAGTGGGGGGCGATGGTCTCCAGGAGCGTGGCGAGCTGCTCCGCGCTCACCGTGTCGCCGCGCGTGGGGTCGCCGGAAATGTACGGCCCAAAGCACAGGCCATATAGCGGCTTCTCGCGCGGGGTGGGCGTGGGCGTGGGGGGCAAGGGTGTCGGCGTGGGGGGCGTCGGAGTTGGGGTCGGCGAGGGCTGCGCAGTGGGCGCGCTTGGGGAGCCTGGCGCAGGCGTCGGAGTTGGCTGCGCGGGGGGCGTTGGCGCCCGCGGCGCGGGCGAAGCGGTCGGTGCGCCGGGCGCCGGCCCAGGAGGTCCGCCCATGGGCACGCAACCCAGGGCAATGGCCAGCGCAGCGCAGGCGAGGGTAAGCGCGGCACTGAGGATATAGCTCCTGCCCATGTCCCGCGATCACTTTACCCCCGCGCCGGCGTTTTAGCAAACGAAAACCGCCCACAGCGGCGGGGGCTGCGCGATGCTTTTGCGGAGCGTTCGCCTCGGGCCCAGCCGCGCCCCAGGCGGGCGCCCCGCGAAGGCGATGGGATGCGCCGCGGCAGGTTTTGCTTGCGCGCGAAGCGAAACTTGCGCCGCTGAGGTTTGCCGGGAGGGAGCGGCTTATGAGCAAGGTTGGCGTGGGAATTGTTGGCTCGCAGTTTGTCGCGGAGATACACGCCGAAGCGCTCAAGCGCGTCGCCGACGCGGAGATCGTCGCCGTCGCCTCGCCCACTGAGGAGCATGCGAAGGCGTTTGCCGAAAAGCACGGCATTCCGCACTGGTTTACGGACTATCGCAAGATGCTCGAGCTGGACGAGATCCAGATGGTAAACCTGTGCCTGCCCAACTATTTGCATGCCGAGGCGTGCGTTGCCGCGGCGCGCGCGGGCAAGCACGTCGTCTGCGAAAAGCCCTTGTGCATGAACCTCGCCGAGGCGGACATGATGATCGAGGAGTGCAAGAAGGCCGGCGTTAAGCTGATGTATGCCGAGGAGCTGTGCTTTACGCCAAAATACGTCCGCCTGAAGCAGCTTGTGGACCAAGGCGCGTTGGGGAAAATCTACATGCTGAAGCAGTCCGAAAAGCACGACGGCCCGCACTCGCCCTGGTTTTGGGACGTGGAGCTGTCCGGCGGCGGGGTAACCATGGACATGGGCTGCCATGCGTTTGAGTTTTTTCGCTGGATGCTGGGCAAGCCGCGCGCGCTGAGCGTCTATGCCGACATGGGCACGTTTGTCTGGAAAGAGCGCACGAAGGGCGACGACAACGCGGTGATCATCGTCAACTTCGAGGGCGAGGTGCAGTGCGTCGCTGAGGAGAGCTGGGCCAAGCACGGCGGGATGGACGACCGCGCCGAGGCCTATGGCTCGGAGGGCGTGGCCTACGCCGACCTGCTCCGCGGAATCGCCATCCACACCTACAGCCGCGTGGGCTACGACTACGCCGTAGAGAAGGCGGCAACCACGGTGGGCTGGAGCTTTACCGTGTTTGAGGAGGCCTGGAACTACGGCTTTCCCCAAGAGATGGAGCACTTCGTAGACTGCGTGAAAAACGACAAGCAGCCGCTGGAGACGGGCGAGGACGGCCGCGCGGTGCTTGAGATCATCTTCGCCGCATATCACTCCGCGGCCACGGGCCAGCGCGTGGAGCTGCCGTTTGAGACCGACGCGAAAAAACCCATTGACCTGTGGCTGGGGAAGTCCTAGGCGCCGCTGTGCGCCGCCTAAAGCGGCCGCGGCAAGCCTTTGACGGCCGAGCGGCCCTTTGGGTATTATCCCTCGGACTCGCCCAAGCTCTGTTGCACAACGCTGGAGAAGATGAAGCAAGCGCAAGAGATTACCTGGAAGCAGCGCGCCCTGGAGCTCTCCGACAGGCTCGGGCCGTTTGCCACGCTCGTCGCGCTGACCATCTTTTTCGCGGTCACCACCGAGCACTTTTTTGAGATACGCAACCTGCTCCAGCTCGGCGAGCAAACGGCCGTCCTGGGCATCGTCGCCGTGGGGGAAACGTTCGTGATTATCTCCGCGGGGATCGATCTCTCCGTAGGCTCGCTCCTCGCCCTGAGCAACGTGACCACGGCGCTGCTTATGGTGCGCACGGGGTCGTTGTGGGCGGGGATCGTCGGCGGGATAGCCGTGGGGAGCTTGGTTGGGCTGCTCAACGGTTTTCTTACCTCGTCGGCGCGCATGCCCTCGTTCGTGGTTACCTTGGGCACGCTCATGGTGTGCCGCGGGGTGGCCAAGCACATTACCGGCGCGCACACGGTAAGCGGCCTGCCCCAGAGCTTACACTTTCTCTCCTGGCGCTTTCCCGTGGGCTCCTGGCACGGGGAGAAGGTGGAGATCTCCCTGCTTTTGGTGATTATGGTCCTCGTGGCGATCGCCGGGCACTTTGTCCTTAAGCGGACGCGCCTGGGGCGCTATACCTACGCCATGGGGGGCAATATGGAGGCCACGCGCCTTTCTGGCATCCCCGTGGAGCGCTATCAGACGGCGGTGTTCGCCCTGTGCGGGCTGCTTACCGGCCTCGCCGGCGTGCTCCATACGGCGCGGCTAACCGTAGGTTCGCCGACGACCGGGCTGTGGTATGAGCTGCGGGCGATCGCCGCCGCGGTTATCGGCGGGGCGAGCCTGATGGGCGGCGAGGGGGGCATTGCCGGGACGATCGTCGGCGCGTTTATCATGGCCGTGCTCGTTAACGGGCTAAACCAAAAAGGCGTGCCCGAGCATTGGCAGGATATTACCATCGGGTCTATTATTGTCGTTGCCGTGTACATCGACTACTGGCGCCGTCGCCGACGCGCTGGATAGTGGCAGGAGGGATTTGCTGTGCGAAGAGCTGCGGCGATTGCCTGTGTAGCGGCAGTTGTGGCCCTGCTTGCCCTGGGCTGCGCGCGGAAGGAGGCGGGGGAGCAGGCCAGCCCCGCGCCCGGCGCCGCGGGCGAGCAGGCGGGCAAGCAGCTAGAGATCGCCGTCGTCCCCAAGGGCACGGCGCATGTGTTCTGGCTGAGCGTTAAAGCGGGGGCGGAGAAAGCAGCCGAGGAGTTCGGCGCGAAAATCCTCTGGAACGGGCCCGCCGACGAGCGCGAAATCGAGCAGCAAAAGCGGATTATCGAGGACTTCATCGAGCGCGGCATTGACGCGCTTGTCTTTGCCGCGTGCGACGCGGACGCGCTAATTACCGTCGCCCAGAAAGCGAAGGACGAGGGCGTCGTTGTGGTGACCATCGACTCCGGGATTAACAACGACGAGATTCCGGTGAGCTTCGTGGCCACGGACAACGTGGAAGGTGGGAGGATCGCCGCGCGCAAGCTGGCCGAGCTCATCGGCGAGAGGGGGAAGGTGGGGCTGATCCCGTTCCTCAAGGGCGCGGAGAGCTCCGACCAGCGGGAGAAGGGCTTCCGCGAGGAGATCGCCAAGTATCCGAACATCGAGCTGTGCAGCGTGCTCTACTGCCAGAGCGACACGGAGACGGCGCGCAAAGTTACCGAGGACATGCTTACCGCGCACCCGGACCTCGCGGGCATTTTCGCCGCAAACGAGCCGGGCGGCGTGGGCGCCGCGGCCGCGATCGAGCAGCGCGGGCTTGCGGGAAAGGTTAAGCTGGTGGCCTTCGACGCCTCCAAGACCGAGGTCGACGCCCTGGAGCGGGGGACCATCCAGGCGCTTATCGTGCAAAACCCGTTTAAGATGGGCTACGAGGGCGTTAAGGCGGCGATCGACACGATCAACGGCAAGTCCGTGCAAAAGCGGATTGACACGGGCGTTACCGTGGTTACCAAGGAGAACCTGGACAAGCCAGAGATTCAAGACCTGATCTATCCCGTGGGCTAGCGCGGGCGGGTGACGTTGAGAGGAGTTTCCGCCGCGGGGAGAAGCGCATGTGGCCCGCGGCGGAAAATTTTTTTGCCTCGACCAAGGCTCGGAGCCCGCGCGATGGCCCGCCCCGGGGCAAGCATTTTTGCCCGCGGCGAGATTTTTTGCCCGCTGGGCGAGAGCAAACGTGGCCCCAGCCCCCCGGCCTGCGCTGAGACGCTTTCCGCCGGCCAGCTAGTTCTCTCCGCTCTCGCGGACGGAGGCGGCGGGTCAAGCGTGGCGCGGTGGAAAAGCTCGCGCTGCAGGTTTGTCGTCTCGCAACCGCGTGTCACACTCCGGAATGGTCGGTCGGGGGCCGGCAGGGGGTTTTTTGCCCCCGGCGGGATTTTTTGCCTTGCAATGCAAACAAATGTTTGCTATTATGAGCGGTACCTCAGCCAGTGGAGGAACCGCCGATGAAAATGTCCGCGCTTGAGGGTTATGGGTTTTCCGAGCAGCTTATCGCCGCGCTGCGCGCACACTGGGGGGCGACGCTGCTCCCCGTGCAAGAGCGGGCGATCGCTGAGTTTGGGCTTCTGGCAAGTTCGCCCGGCCCGCCCGGCCGCCGGCGCAATCTCCTCGTCCTCGCCCCCTCCTCCGCGGGAAAGACGCTTATCGGCGACCTCGCGGCGATCGACGCTGCGCGCCGGCGCCAGCGCAGCTTCTACCTTCTCCCCACGCGGGCGCTCGCCGTGGAGAAGTTCGAGAAGCTGAGCGAAGCCCTGGGGCCCGTGGGCCTGCGCGTTGTCGTTACCACGCGCGAGCGGCGGGAGTACGATAGGTTAATTCGCCGGGGCGAGTTTGACATTTGCCTGGGCGTTGCGGAAAAGCTCCAGGCGCTTTCCGCGCAGCAGCCGCACCTGCTCGCCAACGCGGAGCTGATCGTCGTTGACGAGCTGCACCTTGTAGGCGACCCTGAGCGCGGCCCGGCGCTGGAAATGCTCCTCGCCGAGGTGCTCAGCCTGCCCTGCGGGCCGAGGATCATCGCCTTGTCGGCGGCGACCGCGGACGGGCACGAAGCCGCGCAGTGGCTCGACGCCGACGTCCTCGAAGAAGAGCAGCGCCCCGTTGAGCTGCGCAAGGGCGTTGTCCTGCGCGGCGAGTTTCACTACCTCGAGCACAACTCGCAGACCTGGGGCATGGAGGACCTTTGGGGCGAGGAGGCCCGCGATGCGCTTGCCGCGAGCGGCAGCCCATTGGACGGGCTGCGCGAAGACGCTGTGTTGCGCGATATGGTGCTTACGGCGCGGGTGCTGCTTGCGCGGGGCGAGAGCTGCCTTTTGTTTTTGCCCTCAAAGCGCATGTGCTTCGCCGCCGCGGCGCAGCTTGGCCAGCTCGCCGGGCTAGCGCCCGCCGCAAGCGCCCTGCGCGACCTCGCTCAGCTCGAGGAAACCACCGCCAAGGCCCACCTCGAGCGCCTGTTGCAAAGCGGCGTCGCCGTGCACCACGCGGACCTTACCCGCGAGGAGCGCGAGGTCGTCGAGCGACACGCGCGCTTGGGAGAGATCCGCGCGGTGTGCGCCACGGCTACGCTGGCCATGGGCATGAACCTGCCCTTTCGCAATGTGCTCATTGACCACCGCAAGTGGCTTACCGTCGCTCGCGGGGAGCAGTGGGGGGCGGGCGAGATTAGCCGCGCGGAGTTTGAGAACATGGCCGGGCGCGCGGGGCGGCTGGGCGGCGTGGAGAAAATGCCGTTTGGCCGGGCGATGCTTTTCGCCGAGAACGAGTTTGCCCGCGACTCGCTCCTCGCCGTGTATGTGGAGAGCGAGCTGCCCGCGCTGCACAGCGCGCTTTGTGACAAAAGCCTGGCCGACATCGCCGCGCGCTATGTCGCGGCGCACCCCGGCTGCGGCGCGGAGGAGCTCGCCGCGGTGGCCGAGCACACCCTTGCCCGACGGGAAGGCGGCCTTGCCGGCGACGACGCGCGCGCCGCGCTGGCAGAGCTGGAGGCCGAGGGGTTGGTTTTGCGCAACAGCGGGGGGCTCTGCCCAAGCCCGGCGCTCGCGCTAGGGGCGGCCCACGGCCTGGGCGCCGCCACGTGCCTTGAGCTCGCCCGCTGGGCAGAGGGGCTGGAGAGCGAGTCGCTGTGCGAGCTGGAAATTCTCGTCCGCGCCGCGTTGTGCCACGACGGCCGGCGCGTGGTTGTCCCTCTGTGGCGCAGCGAGGTCGAGGCCCTCGTGCACGAGCGCCGGCTGGCCCGCCTTCTCGCGGAGCAGGGCTGCGCGGCGGATGTCGCCGAGCTTGTCGGCTATCCCCCCGGCTCGCCGCCCAGCGCGCGCGCTGCAAAAGCGGCCCTTGCCGCCTGGGATTGGATCGGCCGCGAGCCGACGCGTACCGTGGAGCAGCGCCACCGCATGCTTGCTGGCGCGCTCGTCGAGCTGTGCGCGGATCTGGCGTGGATCGTCGCCGCGCTGAGGGCGTTTGTCGATGTGCATCACCCTAGCTGGCGCGGCCTGTCCGAGCGCATGGCGACGTTGCAGGCGTGCCTGGCGCACTCCTGCCCGGCGCAGGGGTTGGAGCTTGCTCGGCTGGGGGTGGCTGGGCTGACGCGGGGGTATTTGCTGCGCCTGCTTGAGGGAGGGGTAAACAGCGCCGAGGACGTGCTTGGGGCAAGCCCGGAGCTGCTCCGACTAATGCTTCCCGAGCGGTTGGCGAGCGCGCTGCGCGAAGCTGCGGGCAAAAGGTGCGCCGCTCGGGGAGTGCCGGATGTCTTCTCGCCGGCCGCTCCGGTTCCCGCCGAGCCCGCAAAGCCCGCGCGGCAGGCCTGCCTGCGCATTGTGCGCAGCAGGCCCCTTGAGGTTGTCGTCCGCGGGCAGGTGGTTAAGCTCACCCCGAAACAATTCGACCTTCTCGCGGCGCTTGCCGACCGGCCCGAGGAGTGCGTTAGCTACGACGAGCTGTATCGGAAGATATGGGGCGAAGAGGAGTTTGTCGAGCCAAACCAAATCCGCTACCACCGGTTTCATCTCGTCGAGCGCATCGGGCAGGTCGCGGGCAAGAAGTTCGCCCGCTCGCTGATTACCACGGTGCACGGGCGGGGATTAATGCTCGATCTGCCGCGCGAGCAGGTGCAGGTTCTGCCGTAGCCTGGGGGAGCGGCCCAGCCCGGCCCCGCTCCGGGGTGCGAGCCGCCGCTAGTCCCCGCGTAGGGCGCGCTCCAGCTCCGGCGCGGGCGACATGTCGCCGAGGAGGCAGGCGCCGACGAGCTTTCCCTTCCTGCGCACGAGCTTGCGCACGACGCGCTTTTTTACGCTCGCCTCAAGCTCGACCTCGTAGTTTTCCGGGTCACGCGGGTTGGCCAGGCCCATTGTGCAAAACGGCAGGCCCGCGACGAGCTGAAAGGTAACGCCCACGGCGCCCGGAAAGCTCACCTCGGCTCCGGCCATGGCCAGGCCGGCAAGCTCGCCCTGCTCCTGGGCGTTGCGCCACGAGGTGTTCACCCGCGGCTCGCCCCAAACTCGATCGTATGCCTGGGCCACGTCGCCCGCGGCGAATATCGCGGGAACAGACGTTTCAAACCTTTCGTTAACGATCACGCCCGCCCCTGCGCGCGCGCCTGCGCTTTCCGCAAGCTCCGTGCGCGGGCGCGCGCCGACAGCCACGCCAACGATGTCGCAAGGCACGCTTCGCCCGCGCGAGGTGTGCACCGCGCGCACCTGGCCGTCGCGCACGGCGAAGCTGACCACCTCTTCCTCCAAGGCGAGCTCCACGCCCTGCGCGGCGAGGGCGGCTTCGACGACCTCGGCGGTGGGCTCGTCCACCGTGGGCTGAAGCACGTGCGGCTCGCGCACGAGGAGAACGATGTTTAAGCCCAAGCCGGAAAATGCGCGGACGAGCTCCAGCCCGAGAAGGCCTCCCCCGACAACCACGGCGCGTTTCGCCCCCGCGGCGCGCTGGGCGATGCGTTGGGCGTCGGCGTAGGACCTGAGGTAAAACACCCCTTCGCCCTCAGCCCCCGCCCAGGGCACGGTCACCGCGCTCGCCCCCGTGGCGAGGAGCAGGGCATCGTAGGCCATGGTGCGCCCGTCCGCGCAGACAATGGCGCGCTTTTCGGGGTCCACGCGCTCTGCGCGCACCCCGGCGAGCAGCTCAACGCCCTCGCTCGCGCCGTCTTTCGCGGCAAACAGGCGCTGCGCGGGCATTCCTGCGATGAAGTCCGGGAGCATGGGGCGGTAGTAAAAGGGGACGCTTTCCTCGGAAACGATGGTAACCGCGCCCGCGGGGTGAACGGCGCGGATGGCCTGCGCTGCGGCGCGCCCGGCGGAGCTGTTGCCCACGATTACGTAGCGAAAACCCCCTGGCCGCGGCTCAACGAGGCGCACATCGCGAAACTTCTCGCTAACGTCCGCCCCGCGGAGCAAAAACGCCGTATATGGCGCGCCGCAGCTCGGGCAGGTTGCTGGAGGCGCCGGCCCCTCGTGGATGTAGCCGCACACTACGCACTGCCACTGTCTTGCCGGAGGCATCGCTCGCTCCCTGGGGAAAAAATGAGTTAACCCGCCCACCAGCGCCTGTTTCCCTGCGCGGGCGCGGGAACCTGCCCCGCGCGGCGCGCCACGTGTGCCGTGCTACTCCTTCACCGCGCGGATGACCTTATAGCCGCTGCCGCGGTTAACGATCTCCGCGTTGCCAAACGCGGCGGCAAGGCGCTTTTGCAAGGTGGGCGCGCCCTGGCGCGTGCGGGCGACGAAAAACGCCCGGCCGCCCGGGCGAAGCACGCGCGGGGCGCCGTCGATCATCGGAAATACGACTCGCCAACCCGCGCGCACGGGCGGGTTGCACAAAATGAGCGAAAACGCCTCGTCGGCAAACGGCTCAAGACCGTCGGCGACGAGCGCCCACGCGTTGTCCGCGCTGTTTAGCGCGATGTTCTCGCGAGCAAGGGCCACGGCGAGGGGGTTAATGTCCGAAAGCACCGCCCAGCCTTGGGGAGCGAGGCGCGCGGCGACGATGCCCATAACGCCATAGCCGCAGCCGAGGTCTAACGTGCGCTCGTCGGGGCGAACCTGGACGGCTTCGAGGATAAGCTCCGTGCCGCGGTCCACGCGGTGGCGCGAGAACACGCCGGCCGCGGTGCGCAAACGGAGCTCGAGCCCACATAGGCGAACGAACAGCGTGCGCTCAGCGCGCCGCTCATTGGGCCGCCGGGCGGTGAAGTAGTGGGAGAACGAATCGCCGGTCACGGCTAATCAGCAGGCCGGCGCCTGCGTCGCCGTCGCCGGGGAAAGTGCGTTGTCGCACGGAGGTAGCTAAGCAGCAGCTCGTCGTCCAGCCCGTAGAGCATGCCCTCGAACGCGCGCACCTCGGCGGTGGAGATGGGCCCCGCGGGAACACGCCGCCGCCGGGGGACGGCGCGCACCGCCGCGCGCTCGGTAATCGCCGTGCCCGAGGGATGATGGAACGACTGCTCGCGCAGCGCTCCGCATTTGTGGCACTTGTATCGGACATAGAGGCCAACGAGCTCGCCGTGGGAGAAGAAGAACCCGGTGTCCAGGATTTCGTTGGCCAGGACCTTATGCCCACAGTCGCAGGTAATGCTCAGCTTCATTGCCAATTTCTCGACTCCGTCTCCCGGGCAGAGGCCAACGAGTAGCCCCCCGCCCCGCGCCTTGCCGGCAGTAATGCGTAAATTTCCGTTCGCCCAGCCTTATTATACGACTTTTTGCCCCACACCTGCTTCGCGGCAAAAACTTCTTGCCCCCACCACATGCTTGGCCCGCAGCGCAGCCCTTTTCGCCCAAGAAGGCCTGCCCCCTGCGCTTTGAGAAGTTGGGCGGCAGCAAAACCTAGCGAGCACACCGCGGGAGGTGCGCCATGGCGAGCAAAATCACTCCCCAGCGCCTGTGCCGCTGCGGCATTATGGCCGTCGTGCGCTCCGACGACCCGACCGTGCTCGTCGAGGTCGGCCGAGCGATCGCCCGCGGCGGCGTGGATGTGATCGAGGTTACGTTTACCGTTCCCGACGCTCTGCGCGTGATCTCCGAGACGCGCAAGGCGCTGGACGATGAGATTGTCGTGGGCGCGGGAACGGTGCTCGACCCGGAGACGGCGCGGGCGGCGATCCTTGCTGGTGCGGAGTTTATCGTTAGCCCCACGCTTAACGTAGAGACGATCGCCCTGTGCAACCGCTACGGCGTGCCCGTCGTTCCCGGAGCGTTTACGCCCACGGAGATTCTCACCGCGTATACCGCGGGGGCGGACCTGGTTAAGGTATTTCCCGCGACAAAGCTTGGGCCGGAGTTTATCAAGGACATGGCCGGGCCCCTGCCCCATATCCCCCTCGTCCCCACGGGCGGGGTGAACTTAGACAACGCCGCGCAATTCATTCGCGCCGGGGCGGCGTGCCTCGGCGTGGGCAGCAACCTTGTCGAGAAGGAGGCGATCAAAAACCGCGATTTCGACCGCCTGACGGCAAACGCGGAGAAGTTCGTCGCTGTGGTGCGCGAGGCGCGCGGGGGCTGACGGGGCACGCTGGGCAAAAATTTCCCATGCCTTGCAACCCCTGCCTTACAGGAGTTTCCTAATCGTCGGAGAAATCGCTCGTTGCGTAAATTGGGGGACGGGCCGGTATGGTTTTTCAGCGGGGCGCAGAGCCCGACTTGGAGTTTTTCACCCGCCGCGAGTGGCTCGTGGCCAATGGCATCGGGGGCTACGCCTCCTCCACCCTGTGCGGGATTAACACGCGCCGCTACCATGGCCTGCTCGTGGCCGCGCTCGATCCCCCCGGCCGGCGCACGGTTCTTGTAGCCAAGCTCGAGGATGCCATCGAGTGCCAAGGCTGGGAGGTTCCCCTGTCGAGCAACTTCTATCCGGGAACGGTCTACCCGGATGGCTATCGCCGGCTCGTCGCCGTGGATGTCCGCCCGAGCAGGGTGGTGTTTACCTACGACACGGACAACGGGCGGCTGGAGAAGTCGGTGTTTATGGTCCATGGCGAGAACACCACCGTGGTCACCTATCAGTGGAAGGGCGAGATAACCGTCCCCCTGGCCATTAGGCCGCTGCTCACGTGCCGCAACTTCCACCATCTGCTCCGCGTAACCCCGGACGTTCCCGCGCGCATGGAGGTTTGCGACAACTGCCTGGTGTTTCAGTGGCTGCCCGATTCGCCCATGACGTATATCTACCTCGCCGGGGGAACGTTTAGCCCGGAGGGGCATTGGTATCACAACTTCCACTACCCGCGCGAGGCCTACCGCGGGCTGGATTTCGAGGAGGACCTGTTCTGCCCCGGGGTGATCGTCCTCGACCTCGACCCTGAGCGCCCCGCGGAGATCGTTCTCTCCGACCGGCCGGTCGCCGAGCTTCCCGTGGTCGAGCGTTGGGCGCGGGAGCAGGCGCGGCTGCAGTCGCTGCGTCGGCTGTGGCGCATCGAGCCGGGGAGCGAGCAGGTGCAACTGCTCCTAGAAACGGCGGACACGTTTCTCGTCTCCCGCGCCGCGGGCGGCTGTTCGCTAATCGCCGGCTATCACTGGTTTGGCGACTGGGGGCGGGACGTGTTTATCTCGCTGCCGGGCATCGCCCTGGTCACGGGGAGAATCGACGAGGCGGAGAGCATCCTGCGCACCTATGCCGCGCACGAAAGCGAGGGGATGCTCCCCAACCGCTTCTCCGAGGAAGAGGGGAAGCCGGAGTATAACGCCGTTGACGTTGCCCTGTGGTTTTTCGTGGCGCTTTACAAGTTCCTCCAATATGCCGACGCCGAGCGCGGGCTGGCGCTCGCCCGCGACGTTTACCCAACGCTGGTGAACATCGTTAGCGCCTACAAGCGCGGGACGCGCCACGGCATTGGCGCAGATAGCGACGCTCTGCTCTGCGCGGGGGACAATACAACGCAGCTTACCTGGATGGACGCCAAGGTGGACGACCACGTGGTTACCCCGCGCGGGGGCAAGCCCGTGGAGGTCAACGCGTTGTGGTATAACGCGTTGCGTATCCTGGCGGAAATCGAGCGCAAGCTGGGCCTAGCCGACGGAGGGCAGTGGGACGCGCTCGCTGAGCAGGTCCGCGCGAGCTTTCGCGAACAGTTTGTCGAGCGAAACAGCGGGGCCCTCGCCGATGTCCTAGGGCGGGAGGGGCCGGACTTCTCGCTTCGCCCAAACCAAATCTTCGCCGCCAGCCTGCCCTATAGCCTGCTCAGCGAGGAGGAGGCGCGGGCGATGCTTCGCGTCGTCCAAGAGAGGCTGCTTACGCCCTATGGCTTGCGCTCCCTCGCCCCAGGCGAGGAGGGCTATGCGGGAAGCTATGGCGGCGACGTTTGGGCGCGCGACACCGCCTACCATCAGGGCACTGTGTGGAGCTGGCTCATCGGGCCGTTTATCAGCGCCTGCGTGCGCCACAACTGCTGCCCCGCGCCCCCCATGGACCTGCTCGCCCCGCTGCTCGAGCATACTGCGGACTTTGGCGTGGGCTCCATCGCCGAGATCTTCGACGGCGACGAGCCCCACGAGCCGCGCGGGTGCATCTCGCAGGCGTGGAGCGTGGGCGAGGTGCTGCGCGTGTTGTTCGAGGACGTCAGCTAGCCCCTAGCCCGGCGGCCAGCCAAACGTTCTTCCCCCAAGCACGTGCAGGTGGATGTGAAACACCGTTTGCCCTGCGGCGGGGTTGGTGTTAATGACCACGCGATAGCCGGGCTGCACGATGCCCAACTGCTCGGCGACCTTCGCCGCCGCGAGCATAAGGCTTCCCGCAAGCTCCTTGTCCTCCGCAGTTAGCGTGGACAGGGACTCGATGTGCCGCTTGGGGACAACGAGCACGTGCGTGGGCGCCTGAGGGTTGATGTCGCGGAAGGCCACGCAGTCATCGTCCTCGTAGACGATGTCCGCTTGGGCGCGTTTTTGGGCGATTTCGCAAAAGATGCACTCGGGCATGGGCATCCCTCCGTTCGCATGGCCCGACGTTCTTCGGCTCACTCCGCCGCTCTTTCGAGCACGAACACCGTGCTGCCCAAGGTAACCTCGTCGCCTGGGCGCAGGTGCGCCGTTTGCACTCGCCGCCCGCCGACGATAATGCCGTTTGCGCTGCCTGCGTCGCGCAGCGTCACGCCCTGCGCGGTGACCTCCACCGTGGCATGGCGCCGGGAGACGGCGGGGTCCTCAAGGAGAATATCGCTGCGCAGGCGGCCCAATGTGCGCGTGCTCGACTGGAGCACGTACTCCCGCCCGGCGAGCACCCCGCGCACTCCACGCAGGCGATAGCGCGGCTCGCCGGCCGCGGGGGGCGTGGGGAAAGCAGCGCCGGGCTGCGCGGGGGTCTCCTCCACGCTTGCCGCGGACCTTTGCGCGATCCCCGCCGGCTGCACGCGCCAGGCAAGCTCCAGGGCGAAAATGGCGTTGCCCAGGCGAATGCGGTCGCCATGTTTCAGCGGGCTGCGCGCGACAACCTCCCCGTTAACGCGGGTGCGTCCCCCGCTCGCGTCGTGGAGGACGAAGTGGTCGACCTCCCAAACGATCGCCGCGTGCCAGGGTTGGAGCGTGAGCTCCTCCGGCAGAGCGACCTGGCACGAGGGGGCGCGGCCCACGATGTTCTGCCCGCGATGCAGGGGCAGGCGCCGGCCCTCGCATATCCCAGCGAGGACGACGAGCTCGCCGAGCTTGGTCGCCTCGGCGAGGGCTACGCTGCCCAAGCCAACAAGCGCGCCCACAAACGCCACGCCCATTGCCCGGACCTGGGAGAACAGCGGGGAGTCGTGCTGGGGCACGCCGAGGACGACGAACAGCATCTCAAACGCCACGCCCGCGGCTAGGCCGCCCAAGCCGCCGCCGAGCGCCGCGCTTTGCCCCCGCGTGGGCCACTGGGCAACGGGCGTCGCCCCGCCCGCGGCGAGCGCCCCCAACACGGCCATGCTGCACGCCCGCGCGAGGAGCAGGGGGGCAAGCCGGCCGCGGTGCGCGGCGGTGAAGATCGCATCGTAGGAGTAGGTGTCGGCGGAGAACACGACGAGATAAAAGACAAGCAAGCCGGCGAGGCCCCCGAGGACGCCGCCCGCGGCGCCCAAGAGCAGCGGAGCGGGAGCGAGGCGCCACGACCCGCGCCACAGGGCATTGGCCGCGCCCAAGCTTGTCCCGAGCGCCGCGCCAAGGGCGACGTACCACAGCGCGGAGTGCGCGGCAACGGCCAGGGGGTCGCTTTGTGGCCCGCCGAGGTGCCGCGCCACAAGCTCGCCGAGCATGCCGCCCAGCGACGCGCCGAGCGTGGCAATTACCGTGGAGCTTAGCACGCGCACGGAGGGCCACCCATCGCTAGCGTAGCCGTTCCACCAACAGCCACGACTCGCCCACCTGCACGGCGTCGCCGTCGTGCAGCCGCTTTTCGGAAATGCGCTCGCCGTTTACGAATGTCCCATTGGACGAGCCCACGTCGCGAATGATCAAGTCGTGGCCCCGGGCGAAGATCACCGCGTGGTGGCGGGACACCGCGGGATCGTCGCTGAGCACAACGTCGCACGAGGGGTCGCGGCCGATCGTTGCGCTGCTCCCGATAAACACCTCGGACATCGCCCCGGCGCTCGATTTAATGGTTAGCTTCGCCCGCGGCTTTTCCGTAAGATTCGTCGCTTTGGGGGCGCAGGCGCACAGGCCGGTAATCGGGTTGCGCTTCTCCCCGCAATA
>CAZMGT010000014.1:0-68293 GCA_964565895.1 uncultured Armatimonadia bacterium | reverse complement strand
TTCGGCGGCGGTTGCCGGGGCCGCGGGTCTTGCTTTGGGCCACGAGGCGCACGGGCAGCGCAGAAAGCCAAACATTATCTTTATCCTCGCCGACGACCTGGGCTATGGCGACCTGGGCTGCTATGGGCAGAAGACCCTCAAGACGCCGAATATCGACCGCCTCGCCGCAGAAGGCATGTTGTTTACCGACTGCTACGCGGGAAGCACCGTGTGCGCGCCCTCGCGCTGCGCGCTGATGACGGGCTACCACATGGGCCACGCGCGCGTGCGGGGCAATGCGCGCGTGCCGCTGCTTCCGGAGAACATCACCGTGGCCGAGGTGCTCAAGCAGGCGGGCTATGTTACAGGAATTATCGGCAAGTGGGGCCTGGGCGAGCCGGGCACGACGGGAATTCCCACGCGCCAAGGGTTCGACTATTGGTTTGGCTACCTAAACCAGCGCCGCGCGCACAACTACTACCCGGACTATCTCTGGCGCAACGAGGAAAAGGTCGTACTTGAGGGCAACCTTGGGGGGAAGAAGACGCAGTATTCGCACGACCTGTTTACCGCCGAGGCTTTGCAGTTCATCCGCAAGCACAAAAGCGAGCCGTTTTTCCTCTACCTTGCCTATACCGTCCCACACGCCAACAACGAGCTCGGCCGAGCGACGGGCGACGGGATGGAGGTCCCGGACTACGGGCCCTATGCCAACGAGAACTGGCCCAACCCGGAGAAGGGCCGCGCGGCGATGATCTATCGCCTCGACCGCGACGTGGGCAAGATTCTCGCGTTGCTCAAAGAGCTGGGGATCGACGAGGACACGATAATCTTTTTCTCCAGCGACAACGGCCCACACCGCGAGGGCGGCTCGAGCCCCGACTTCTTCGACAGCAACGGCCCCCTGCGCGGGATTAAGCGCGACCTTTACGAGGGCGGAATTCGCGTGCCCATGATCGTACGCTGGCCGGGGAAGATTAACGCGGGGACGGTAAGCCACTTTCCCTGGGCGTTTTGGGACTTTCTGCCCACCGCGGCGGAGATCGCCGGCGTCGCCCCGCCCCAGGGTATAGATGGCATGTCGGTGCTCCCCACGCTGCTCGGCAGGCAGCAAAAGCCACACGAGTTCTTCTACTGGGAATTTCACGAGCGCGGCTTCACCCAGGCTGTGCGGATGGGCAAGTGGAAGGCCGTGCGCTTTGGGCTGAACGAGCCGCTTGAGCTATACGACCTCTCCACAGACATCGGCGAGCAGCACAACATCGCCGCGGAACATCCCGAGATCGTGGCCAAGATCGAGGAATATCTAAAAACGGCGCGGGTGGACTCAAAGGAGTTCCCCATTCGCGAGCGCAAAAACAAGCCGAAGCAAAAGTAGCCATGGCCAAGCGAAGGGACGTTCTTCGGCTCACGCTGCTTGCTGTTTGCCTGGCGGGGGGCGAGGGGGCGTGGGCTGTGGCTGCGCCCGGCACAGTGCAAGGGCCGTTTTGGTGGCGGCTCTCTCCGCCGCTGCTCGCCGCGGAGGAGGGCCGAGAGGATCCTCAATACTCAGTAAAAGATCCTTCCCTCGTCTACTATGGTGGAAAGTGGCACGTATTTCACACCGTCCGCAGCAAGGTGCGCACGCACTGCATTGAATATGTGTGTTTTGCGCGCTGGGAGGAAATGGCGCGCGCAAAGCGGTACCGGCTTGCCTGCCGCGAAGGGTATTTCTGCGCCCCGCAGGTGTTCTTTTTCCGCCCGCACAATAAGTGGTATCTCATTTACCAGGTAACCGAGCCGCAGCGCCGGCTAAAGCTTCAACCTGCGTTCTCGACTACCACCACAATTGATGACCCCAACTCGTGGACCGGAGCACAGCTATTGTTTCCCGAAAAGGCCCCCGAGAAAGTTCCGCGGTGGATTGACTTTTGGGTGATTTGCGACGACGCGCGGGCATATTTGTTCTTTACTTCGCTCGACGGCCGACTATGGCGAATGTGGACGGCGCTGGAAAACTTTCCCCATGGTTTTTCGCACTGCGAGGTGGCCCTTCGCGCGGATATTTTCGAAGCGGCGCACATTTACCGCCTCGCGGGGGCCAGGGAATATCTGGCAATAATCGAGGCGCAGGGAAAAGGGGGCCGGCGCTACTATAAAGCATATCTTGCTGACGCGCTGGACGGAGCCTGGCGGCCGCTTGCCGACAGCGAAGCGCAGCCCTTTGCGGGAGCAGCAAACGTCGTCCAGCCCGTTCCCCCGTGGGCGGATAACATTAGCCACGGCGAGCTCATTCGCACAGGATACGACGAAACGCTAACGGTTGACCCGAACAACCTGCGCTTTTTGATTCAAGGTGTAACCGACCGCGAAAAAGCGGGCAAAAAATACGGCGAGATTCCCTGGAAACTGGGGCTTCTTACGCGTATTGCACAACCACAATGACGCGAAGCACAACTCCAATACTTACGCGTATTCTAAGACGCTCCTGACGGCAGAGATAATATCCTCAACTTGGGGGAGGACAAAGCTCTCCAGCGGCTCGCTAAACGGTATTGGGGCGAACTTCGCTCCCACGCGCACCTCGCTTACTGGGCCACCTCCTCCGCCGCTTGGCACACTGCGCGGAACACTTCGACGACGTCAATCCCGTTGATCTTGCGCCCGGCAACACCATAGCCCTCTGCACGGCGATGGATCTCGGAGATGCTCGAGCTCTTCTCGACAGGCACGGAGATGGCATGACGGCCTCCTGCCCGATATCAAGGTGTGTCGAACCGCGGATGAGCTTGTTTGGCCCGAGGTGGTCGCGAATTTTCTCCTCGAAAAACCTAATGCGCAGCATGTCCTTCTAAAAACGGAGAAGCATTGCCACGGGAAGCTCTTCGTTCACGGCAACCGGCCCCTCTCGCTGATGTTTCCCACATCCACGTTAAGACTAGCGCACAGCCGCTACAACAAACTCTACGCCCAAAACGCTCCGGCGAAAGCGAAAAAGCAGCCGCCGGAGGCACAATACCGGCAAGCATTATGCCGCGGCGCTGTGTTTGCCGGCTGCTACTGCGGGACTTCGTAATATCGTATCGTGGTGAACTCGCCGAGCGCCGCGGCGCCGGGCGCTTCGCGAATGGGCCACGTTGCGCGGTGGGGATCTGCATAGGGCCCGATTTTCTCCACGGGAATGGGCTTAAAGCCCAGGGCCAAAGCGGGCGAGTTTGGCTTTAGGCGAAAGTCGCGCTTTGCCAGCGAAACAAATAGCGGGTCCGCAAATGTCGAGTGCTTATCTGCGCCCAACGCGCGCCATTGCTCCCAAGTTAGCCACTTGCGCTTTTCGGGAACAAGGGTAAGGTCAATACGCACTTCGATTCCCGGCTCGGCGTAGATACAATTGTAGTCCCAAATATTGGTGGGGAAGTCCTCTTTTCTCATGCGCACGCTATACAATTGCATAATGTCCTCCCCACCCCAACTCTTGCCGCGCTTTTGTCGTATCCACTTCGTACCCTCTACGGAATAGTAGACGATGTTACGGACAAATCTCAGCCCAGACATCTCCTCGGGATGAGTGTCTTGTATTTGGGTGAGCTTGGGATATCTCTTGGGGTATGGGGAGCCCGGGTAGAGCATGGCCTTGAGCCGATCGTATATCTTCGGCCACTCCGACCATGTCGGCGAAAGCATTCCCGCGCGGAACGCCGGGCAGTCGATAATAATGTTATTCTCCCAAGTGTTGTCGCGCCCGCCGTGGTTGTGCGTTGCCACAATGGGGACAGCGTATAAGATATTCCCGTAAACTAATGTGCCGGTGGTGGGGTCATCGAGGTAGATGCCGAAGGTAAAATGCGGATACTCAAATTGCACCTTGCCGTTCTTTACAGGAGCCCAGGGGCTTGTTTTGCCGAAGCCCCCGCAGTGGTGAAAAATGTTGTAGCGGATAACGTTGCCCCGTTGCGTCCAATCGCGAGAGCAAAAGTAGATTCCGCCGGTGTCGGCGGACTCTAAATTAACGTGGTGCACGATGTTATACTCAACGATGTTCTCGTTGCCGGAGAGCAAGATGCCCGCGTGAGGCATATCGTGAATGAGGTTGTGGCTAGCGCGGTTGCCCACCCCGCGAATGTTTACCCCCGGGCGATAGGTTTTCCAGATGTTCTCGCAGTGGTGAACGTAGTTGTTGTCGGCAACGTTGCCTGCTGGAGTAAGCGTTTTTCTGTCGCCGCCGGAAATGGAGATGCCCCCGTGCCCACACCAATAAACGTCGTTGCCAAGCGCCGCGTTGTTTGCCCCGCCGGAAACGACAATGCCATACCCGCCCGCATTGCGCACAACGCACGCGGAGATTTGGCAGTCGCGCGAGTTTTCGATTCGCACCCCATCGCTGTTGCACACCTCGATAACGAAACCCTGAAAGCGTATTTGGTGCGCGTTGCGAAGGACAACAACGTTGTCTGCCACGGGCGCAACAACCGGCCCGGCAGAGAAGGGTTTTGGCGGCCAGAAGTAAAGTTTCCTCGTGCGCGGGTTGAGATACCACTCCCCCGGCGCGTCGAGCTCCTCAAATAGGCCGCGCACGAAGTAGCGGTCGCCCACGCGCAGGCTCCCCCACGTAGGCTTGGCCAGGACTATCTTCCTCTGCTTGGGGTCATAGCGCGCGAGGGGAACGATGCGAAACGCCCAGTCGTAGCCGGCGAAGATGGATACGGAGCCATCTTCGGGATGCGCCCAATTGTGCTGTTCGTCCGGCCCGTGGAAAAACACAGTGTGGCTCCCGCCCGGCTCCACGCGGGCGACGTGCGCCCAGCGGCCGCCGTGGGGATCGTTAGGGTCGCGGTTGGGATAGCGCGCGAGGATCTGCCGCCGGCCGGCGAAGAAAAGCTGGCCTATCTTGCGGCCGGCAAGGCCGTTGGCCGCCATGTCGCACACCACAATGTTCCCCTTATATCGGCGAAAACCGCTGAGCACCTTGCCTCCGCATAGCACAGGCTTTTCCTTCCCCACGCCGCGGAACACGATCGGCGCTTGCGCCTTGTCGCAATGCTCCGGCCCCAGCCTCAGAGGCTCGGCGAGGTAGTACGTCCCAGGGAGCACGTTAACCACTGCGCCGTCGCGCAGCGCGCCCGAGGCATTGAGCCGACGCAGCTCGTCCGCGGCGCGGGCGAGCGTGGCGAACGGGCCGTTTGGCGCGCGCGGCTGCTCCGTGCGGCCCGTCCACGCGTCGTTGCCTTGGGGGGCGACGAAAAGCTCAACGGGCGCCGCCAAGCAAAGGGCTTGTGCGAGGATGAACAGGATAATTGCGGAGAAGAGCACATCTAGCAATGCGTACTTTGGCATAGCTTGCCTCCAACGCTCGGGATGCCGCCGCACGCCAGCGGTGAACAGCAGCTATATTAATGCGCGGGCACGTTCGGCCTTTTCGCGGCGACATCCTCCCGCTCTCCGCGGGGCGGCACGCGCCCAGAGGGCAGAGGGCGCTGCTTGCCGAAGGACAATGTGGCGGCGCAGTTGGCTACCGCTCGCCGGACGACGTTTCGGAGGTAACCAAAGTGCCCAAACATGAGAGATTGGGTGTTGCTACCACGATACTCGCGCTATGCCTTGGCCTTGTCGCCGTTGTGGGCGCAGCGCACGCTCAAATACCGTTAATCGGAAAGGCGTGGGTGCGGCATACCGTTGACGATTCCTCGCGCGGGGCGGACGGCGTGCGCCTTGCTGATGTTAACGGCGACGGACTGCTTGACGTTACCACGGGATGGGAAGAAGGCGGCGTAGTTCGCGTATGCATTAATCCTGGGCATGAGAAGGCGAAGCTAAAGTGGCCGGCGGTAACCGTGGGGCGCGTGCGCTCGGTGGAAGACGCGGTGTTCCTTGATGTAGACCGCGATGGAGCGATTGACGTTGTTAGCTGCTGCGAGGGAAAGGTGCGCACGATGTTTGTGCACTGGGCGCCGAAGAGAAGGGAGGATTACCTAAACCCAAGCAAGTGGGAGACGCAAGCCATCCCCGCCTCGCAAAACAAGATGATGTGGATGTTTTGCGCGCCCGCGGATATTGACGGCGACGGCGACATGGACATCTTCGCCGGCGGCAAGCAGCAGGGGGCGGAAATTGGCTGGTGGGAGCTGCCGGAGAACCCGCGCAACCTTGACGCATGGCGTTGGCTCCCCCTGCGCAAGGTGGGGTGGATAATGTCGCTTATCGCCGCGGACATGGACGCCGACGGCGACGCTGATCTTCTCGCGAGCGACCGCAAGGGCCCGGCGCGCGGATGCTTCTGGCTGGAAAACCCCGGCGGAAAGAGAGCAGCGGAACAGCCGTGGCGCGAACACGCCATCGGCGCGCAGGGAAGGGAAATTATGTTTATAACGCTGGCGGACTTGGACGACGACGGATTGCAGGATGTTCTCGCTGCCGTTAGGCCAAGGGAAATATGGTGGTTTAAACGCGCAGATAAAAGCGGGGAAAAATGGAGCACGCAAGTTATTACCTTGCCCGAAGCTACAGGAACGACAAAAGCAGTTTGCGTTGGGGACATTAATGGTGATGGTGTAAAAGACATTGTAGCAACGTGCGAGCAAGCGAAGGGCGAGCTTTTGGGGACAGTTTGGGTTTCTTTCCAGGATGCGCAGAACAAACAATGGGTGGCCCACAATATAAGCGGGGGCGAAGGGATAAAGTACGACCTCGTGAAGCTAATCGATTTGGACGGCGACGGAGACCTCGATGTTCTGACGTGCGAGGAAGCGGCAAATCTCGGCGTGTTTTGGTACGAAAACCCACTTCATTAGTGGCGAAGTTTCCGAAAATGGTGCGTGTGTGAAAAGAGCTACTCCCACGGCTTAAGAAGTATTTTCGCACACTGCTGCGAAGCCGAGGTTTCAAACGCGTCTTGAACGTTGCTGAATGGAAAGACGTGGCTTACTAACTTATCTATCCCTCTTGCGTGGCGTATTACGCTGATGATTTTAGGATAGTCCGCGAGATTGTAGTGCCAGGAGCCAACGAGGGTAAGGCCCTTGCGGATTAGATCTGGCGAGGGCTTAACGGAAAACTCAAGCGAGCACTCGCCCACGACGGCGACCTTCCCCAAGCGCCTCGTCGCGTCAACACACAGGCGCAGGGCAGAAAGCGCGCCGGAGCAGTCTAGCGCGCAGTCTACACCGCGGCCTTCGGTAAGGTCGAAAATGCTAGCGCGCAGGTCGCGCTGCTCGGGATGGAAAACATAGTCGGCGCCGAGCTCCAACGCGCGCTGGCGACGCCATTGTATGGGGTCAACCCCGATTACGCGGGCACCGCGAAACTTTGCGTTAACCACAGCGCCGAGGCCCACCGGCCCAAGGCCGGTAATGAGCACCGTATCAAACGCGCTAAGGGACATCTTTTCAAAAGCGCCAAACGAGGGGCCCAACGCACACAAAGCAAGCGCCGCGCGCTCGTAGCTCATATCGTCGGGTATCGGCGAGAGCAACCACGAAGGTTTAAGCAAAAATTGGGCCATCGTTGCCTTGCCTTCGGGCGAGCCGACGAAAGAATCGTAGTTAATGTTGTGTTCGCAGTGAATGTAGTTTCCGGAAATACACAGCGTGCACTTGCCACAGGGATATTGCGGCTGGACGACAACTCTTTGGCCCACCTCTACCTTACATGGTTGGGCGAGCGCGACTACTTCGCCCACGGCCTCGTGCCCCAGAAATTGCGCGTTGCGCCCGGCAACAAAAGCCTTGTATTCGGTGCACATAGGAGCGATGTGCACCTTAACCAAAGCCCAATCGCGGATGGGGCGAGGATCGGGCACGTCAACGAGCTCCGCACGCCTCGGACCAGTGATTACCACCTTTTTCATCCCTTAACCACCCTTTGCCGACAATTGTAGTAGCAGAACTGCAACCACCAAAATGTGCCTTACCCCGAAACGGGTTTACGGTGGCCCAAGGGGCCGCGAAAAAGAATTAGCAGCGCGGCGACAATTGCCGTCCCCAGTGCCGTAAGAACGACGTTGCGGAGCATGGCTAAGGCGTATTCCATGCTCCCCTGCTCCTTGCGAGCAAGTTGCCCGGAAACATCGTAGGCATGAACCGCGCCATCGTAAAAGGGCACGACAAGCAGCCATCCTCCAACCCCGCCCAGAGCAGCGGGCGAGGCCCACACCGCGCCGCCCAATATCCTATAGTCCCACAAATACCGCCCGGGCGAGACGCGCCAAATCTCCTTCCCCGTCGCGGCGTCGAGGAGATAAACATGGTCGTCGCCCGAGGCGAAGGCGACGACCTGCCGCCCGCGCTCCGCGAAGACCACCGGCGAGGAGTAAACATCGCCGCGCGTCTCAAACTGCCACAGAACCGTTCCCGTTTGCGCGTCAACGGCGTAAAGCGACTGGTCTTGCGAGCCGAAGAACGCCACCCAGCGCGCGCCCACCCGGGCTATCGCGGCGGTAGAGTCGATCCATCTGCCCACCTTCAGCCGCCACGCAGGGTGACCGTTATCCGCAGCAAGCCCCCACAGCTCGCCGTAGCGGTCGCCGACGATAATTAGCGGCCGGCCAGGCAGCGGAGCATAGCTTGGCGTGGCGGCGACAGGCCCGCGCGTCGTGTGGCGCCAGACGACGGCGCCCGTAGCCGCGTTAAGGCAGTAGATGTTGCCGTCGCGCGTGCCGAGGTACAGCCGCGGGGAGCCCGACGCCTCAGCGGCGAGGATGCCCGTTGGCGGAGCAGTAGACAAAACCGCGCTCCACAGCAGCCGGCCACTTTGCGCGGCGAAGCACTTAACCCCACCCTCTTCCACCCGGCCAGCGAGCGACTTGTCGTAAACCCAATAGCTAAAGGCCACCGCGCGGCCCCGGGCGAGGTCGAACACCGCGGGGCTGGCGATCTTCGCTCGGCCGATCGTGCGCCGCCAGGCGAGGATCTCCCGCGCCCACACTTTGCGGCCGCGGCGAGCGTCGAGGGCGTAGCACGTGCGGTCGCTCGCGCCGACGAATACGAGCCATCGCCCAGCAACTTGGGCGACGGCGGGCGTGCCCTCGACCGTGCCACCGGTGGCGAAGCGCCACAGCTCGGCGCCGGTCGCGGCGTCGAGCGCGTAGATGTTGTGGTCGTAGCTGCCCACGAAAACCATCGCGCGGCCGGCGACCTCGGCGATCGCCGGCGAAGTCCACACGGGGACGTCGGGCTGATATTCCCACACGCGCTCGCTCGGCCTAAATTCCCACGGTGCGACGACGGCCACGCGCGAGCCCAGCCATGCCTGAGCCGTGGCCTGCACGTCTCCGCGAAAACAGGGCCACTCTCGCGCGGAGCGGGCGGCACCCGCGGCGCAGAGGAGAGCAGCAACAACGAGCGCATGCCTCATGGCGCGGCCTCCTCCACGCGCCCCAGGGCCGGCCCGAGGTTGTCTCGCACGACGAGCGCGCCTTCCGGGCAGGCGTCGACGCAGGCGAGGCACATAATGCACGCCGTGCGCTCGATCTTGCCCTTCTTAATACAGGCCGTCCCGCAAACTCGGGCGCAAGCGTTGCACCCCGTGCATCTTTCCGCGACAAGTTCGATGGAGCGGATGGCTTTTGTCCCCGCCAAGCCGCAGAGCAGCCCAAACGGGCAAAGATAGCGGCAGAACGACCGGCTCACAGCGAGCGAGGCGAACATTATCGCGAGCGTAGAGAGCAGGCTCGCCCAGTCGTGAACATTGGTAAACACAAAATGCACCGGCGAGGTAATGTTTATCCCAGCGATCGTTAGCCCAACAACGAGCGCCAGCGAGGCATAGCGCAAAACGCGAAACGCGCCATCGGCCGCAGGCGAGAGGACGGCGAACAACAAAAGCACGAGCAGCGCTGCCGCCCAAAGCGCTGCCGCGTCCTCGAGCATGGGGCGGCGTGTGCTGAAAACGACGGTTACCACCGCGGTATAGCCGAGGAAGCCGAAGGCCACCGCGGCGGCGACGGCTTTTGCTCTAGCTTTGCGCATGGGCACGCCGGGCGGCCGGCGCAGGAGCATGTGCAAAAACTCCTGCAGCGCGCCCGTGGGACACACCCAGCCGCAAAACACGGGGCCGAAGACGAAGGTCAGCGAGATTATCGCAGCCGTCGTGGCGAGGAAGTAAAACGCCTGCAAGTCGTCCTTGCCCGCCCATTGGATGCCGTGAATGGCGTTGCGAATTAGCCCGAACACGCCAAGGCACGAGCTAATGATGAAAAAGAACAGCACAATACTGAGCACCTGCACAACGTGCCGCCACGCCTGGCGCCTGCGGCGCACGGCCATGGACAAGGCGACAAGGAGGAAGACAGCCAAAAACGCGGCCAGCTCAACAAAGCTTTGGTTTAGCGGCGCAAGCGTTTTGGGCAGGATTTTCCAGTTTAAAAACGGGTGCACGAGGGCTCCTCCGCTGGGCGAGTTGCGCTTGGCATTTGTTACTGCACGCAAGTTTGCGCTTCCTTCATCGTGGCGCGTTGCTTGACGGGGGGCGCGGTATAGGGATAGACTGAGGCAACAACGGTCCGCGGCTCGGCCGGAGCGCTGAACTGTGGGCTGGCTGTTTTACAATAGTGGCGGATAGGTGTGAGGTTGGGATGACCAACGTGCGTGTTGAGGAGGGCGAATCCCTCGATAGCGCGCTCCGTCGTTTCCGGCGTAATCTGGAGCGGACCGGAAAGCTAAAGGACGCTCGGAGACACGAGAGGTACGAGAAGCCCAGCGACCGCCGCCGGCGGCTGGAAAAGGCCCGTCGCCGTCGGGCGAAGCGCAGGCAGAGAGGCTGAGCTATGGCATAGGCTAACCTCGCCCCGGTTGCGCCGCACGCGCGAGGGAAAAATCTTCGCCCACAAGCGAAAACACAGCGCACGCCACATAGGCGGCCGTGCGCTGTGTTTTTTTCGGCTTCCCCTCAGTGCCGCGCCCCACAAGGCGCGCGATGGGGCTAGTTAAACGCCGCCTTAATTTGGGCGATCGTTACCCCGAGGGTCGCTCTGGCGATGCGATCGAGGTCGGCCTCTGGGCCCTGGAAGTGCATTGTGCGGTGGATGTGGGTAATCAGCGAGCCCGGGGTAAGCGCCGCCGCGGGGGAAGAGGTCTCGAGCTCGTAAAACGGCCCGAGCGGCTTGGCCCCGGGCGCGGGCGGGCCGTCGTTGTAGGAGTTCACTGCATCGCCGCCATAGGGCTCCTTTTGGATCTCCCACATCGAGTTTACGTAGTCCGTAACGCCCTTGGGGAGGTTAAACCAGACAACGGTAAGCGTGTTTGTCGTTGCGTCGTAGCTGCCCAAAAACGGCTTTGCCCGCCGCGGCGAGATGCCGATCTTGCTCCGATACTGCCCGTCGCCGCGGAAGAACAGCACGTCGCGCTTAACGATAAGCCGGTCCGCGGGGACCTTGCCGAAGTAAGCGTCGTTGACGATCGGCCCGAGCTTGTCCACCGGGCCGGGCTTGAACGGGATAACCACAGTGGTTCGCGGCGAGGGGTTAAACATGCCCAGAATCCAAATGGAGAGCAAGCCCGTCTCCTTGCGCCAGGGCTCGCTGCCGATGTTGCGGATTTTGTTCTCCGACTGAAACGCTACGCAGCGCACCGTGGGCGGCGGAGCAAGACCGAGAGTCTGGCGCACGATATCGGCCCCAAGCAGGCGCACCTCGCGCTCGACGAGCAGGTCGAACTCCGTCCCGGAGTAGTTCACCAGGTGCATCTTCTTGCGGAACAGGGCCCACTCGTCGCCGCGGGCGACGAGGTCGAACGGCTCGGTGTCGATCGGGGCCGGGGTAAACCAGTGCTCCAGGTCAAAGGGCACGCCTTTTTTGAAGAAGATGGAGAACTGGCCGCCCTCAGGCCCGAGCCAAAAGCGGTCCTCGCCCCCGTAGGGGTTGATGTGCTGGAGCACCTTGCCCGAGGCAATGAGCTCGCGGTTAATCCAGCCGAAACTCGTGCCCCCAAGCCCTGCCGCGGTGCTCGTCATAATCCGCCCTTGCATGCTCGGGCAGACGGCGACCTGCGCCTGGCGCGAGTTGTCGGAGAGCACGAGCACGTCGGTATATTTGCGCAAAAACAAGAGATCTTCGCCAAACGTCGCCGCAGGGGGGTCCTGCACTGTGCTTTCCTGTGCCACAGCCCTCACCTTCGCAGTGGTTGAGGATACTTGCGCTGCCTGGCCAAAAAAGGCGCGCGGCTCTCCCGCCGCCCAGCCCAGCGCAAGTGCCACAGCCATAGCAGCCAAGGACACGATGCCAAGCGTTCGCCAACCGCTCATGGGCCCGTCCCTCCAAGCACGACCGAGGTAATTTCTTCCGTAGGCTTCCGCGGCGTTTTCGCGCAGTCCTGCCCGGGGCAAACATTGCTCTTAAAGAAGCGCGCCTATTGCTCGGCGCTTAGCCGGCGGACAAGTCGCAAGACAAGGGGAATGCCAAACGCCGGGGCGCAGAAGATTAACCCGAGCACGGCGTAAACGGGAAAGTACGTCTGCGCAAGCTCCGCGCCCTCGCCCATGTGGTCTACGAGCAGCCCCATGACAAACGGCGCGTTGCCCACAACGACCCCGCCGAAGGTCATTACCAGGCCAAACATTCTCCCGCGCGCATACGGGGGAACGGTTTCCGCGATCGCCGCGTCTACGACGCAGATCGAGCCGCTCAGCCAGAACCCGAAGATCATTAGCCCCAACGGCAGAAGCTGCGCCGGCCAGCGGGGAATGAGGCTCACGAACACCCCGCACATAAGCAGCGTTCCCGTTACCCAGTAGCCGCGCTTGCCTAGGTCGGAAAGCCTGCCCAAAAGGGGCATTGCCGCAAGCCCGGCAAGGTTGATGAGCCCGAGATATAGCCCCGTGCGCGACTCGGAGAAGTCCAGCGCGCGCAGCATATAAAGCGAGGTTAGGGTGTTGCTTCCCCAGCCGGAAAAGTCGCGCATGCTAAACACCACCCCGAGGACGACGAGCAGAACGACGAGCATGCGGTGGAAGCGAAACACGTTTTGTCCGCTGCGCTGCACATCGTCGCCCGGAGCGTCGCGCCCGAAGACGGCGAAAACCGCGGACATGAAAAACCCGGCGAGGGAAAACATTAGGCAGGAGTAGCGCCAGCCGTGCATTTCGCCCAGCCAGCCCCCCACTTGGGGCCCGAGGAAAAACCCCAGCGCCGAGCCCATCCCGCTGATCCCCATGGCCAGGCCCACGCGCTCGGGCAGCATTCCCGCGACCAATGCGTTTGCCGGCGGGTGGAACGAGCCCCCGGCAACGCCTCCGACAATTAGCCAGAGCATCGCCGCGCCATAGCTTTCGGAAAACGCCAGGGCTAAAAACGCCAGCGAATAAGCGAACATTCCCCCGGCGACAAGCCACTTTCTGCTCATTCTGTCCGCAAGGTAGCCATAGGGCAGGCTGGTTATGCAGTAGACGACGGCGGAGATGGTAAACAGCAAGGTCACGGGGGCGACATTGAGCAGGCCAAAGTCCGCGCGCATCTGCTCATAAAGCGGGACGAGGCTTGCGGCAAACGAGTGGTTTAGCCCGTGAACGATGGCGCAGAGCACAACGACGAGGTAGCGCTGAAACGTGGATAGCGAACGTGGCATAGGAGCTATACAGGCAGCGTGGGTTGCTGCTCCTCCGTGTCCGGCGGGGTTAGGTTAAGGTGTCGATAGGCAGCGGGAGAGGCGCGGCGCCCTTGCGGCGTGCGGATAACGAAGCCGATCTTTAATAGGTACGGCTCAACGACATCAACGAGGGTGTCTGTCTCCTCGCCCAGCGTGGCGGCGATGGCCTCGATGCCCACGGGCCCGCCGCGGTAGAACTCAATAATCGTGCGCAGCAGCTTGCGGTCCAGCTCGTCTAGGCCCAGCTCATCTACCCCTTGGGCGCGCAAGCCGGCGTCGGCAACCTCCTTGGTAATCACGCCGCCGGCCTTCACCTGCGCCCAGTCGCGCACCCTCAGCAACAGCCGATTAGCCACCCGCGCCGTGCCCCGGCTGCGCCGGGCGATCTCCAGTGCTCCCTCCTCGTCCATCTCGATGCCCAGCACCTGGGCGGAGCGGGTAATGATCTCCTTCAGCTCCTCCGGCGAGTAAAAGTCAAAGTGCAGGGGCAGGCCAAACCGCTCGCGCAGCGGCGGGGTGAGCAGCCCGGGCCGCGTCGTCGCCCCGACTAACGTAAACGGCTTTAGCGTCATGGGGATCGTCCGCGCGTAGGGCCCGCGGTCGATGACGATATCGATGCGAAAATCCTCCATCGCCGAATAAAGCTTCTCCTCTACGGGGCGGGAGAGGCGATGGATCTCGTCGATAAACAGCACGTGCCCGGGCTCGAGGTTAGTGAGAATGCCGACGAGGTCGCCAGGGCGCTCGAGCGAGGGCCCGGCGGTAACCATTATCGGCTTGCCCATTTCCGCGGCGATGATGTGTGCGAGGGTCGTCTTCCCCAGCCCCGGGGGGCCGGTAAGCAGGACGTGCTCTAAAACATCGCCGCGCCGCTTGGCGGCCTCGATGGCGATCTGCAGGTTCTCGACCACGGCGCGCTGGCCGAAAAAGTCGGAGAAGCTGCGCGGGCGCAGGCGCGAGCGCTGCTGCTCGTCCTCGGGCAGGGGCTTGGGGCTTACCGTGCGCTCTCTGGCCATCGCCGGTCCCTTCGCCGTTTACTTGCGCGCGAAAATGGCGCCGAGCAAGTCCTCCACCGTGGCCAAGCCGGGGTTCTCGCGCATCGCTCGGTGCACCAGTTGCGCTGCTTCCGGGCGCTTGTAGCCCAGGTCCTGCAGCGCGCTGATTGCATCGGCGACCATGTCTGATTCGCCCGCGGCAATAGGGGCCACCGCGGGCCCCTTGGCCTCCAAGGCCAAAAACGGCCCGAGCTTGCCCTGCAGCTTAGAGATCAAGTCGCGCGCCTTCTGCGGGCCGATCCCGGGAAGGCTGCGCAAGAACGCGGTGTCGCCGAGCTCGATGCTCTGGGCAATACGCCCGAGCGGCGCAGCAAGGCACTTTACCGCGCTCTTCGGCCCGAGCACGCCAGCCAGGGCCAAGTAAAACTCGCGCTCCTGCTCGTTGCGAAAACCGATGAGCATGGGCACGGCGCGGTTTTGATCGATCTGCAAGTAATGGTGCACGGTGAGCGTCACTTCTTCCTCCGGCGCCCGGCTGCGCAGATCCTCAAGCACAAGGGGCGGGACGACGATCTTATAACCCACCCCGTTAACGTCGAGGACCACGGCGTCGTCGGAACACGAAACAACGCTTCCCCGAAGGTAGGTGATCATTGCTCGCTCCCGGCCAGGCGCCGCGCGGGCGATTGCCCGCGCGCGACGATGTTCGCGTGGCACAGGGCAAGCGCCAGCGCGTCGGAGACATCGGCAGGCTGCGGCGGCTCAACTAGCTCCAGCGCGCGCATGACCATGTGTTGCACCTGGCGCTTGCTTGCCCGGCCGCTTCCCGTAAGCGCCATTTTGACCTTGCTCGCCGTATAGCTCACCACGGGGATGCCGTGCCGAGCGGCGGCGAGATAGATAACCCCCCGCGCGTGGCCCATGAGGATCGCCGTTTTGGGGTGCTCGTACTTGGAATATAGCTCCTCCACGGCGACGACATCGGGCTGGGCCTGGCGCAGAAGCTCGTCCAGCTCCTGGAAGATCTGGAGCAGCCGCTGCTCCAACGGCGCGGCGGGGTCGGGGCGAATCGCTCCGCCCTCCCTGAGCGTCTCCCGGCCGTCGGCAACCTCCACCAAGCCATAGCCGGTTACCTTCAGCCCGGGGTCAACGCCCAGAATAACCATCGCCCGCACCCCACTCGCTCAGAGTATATCAGACGCCCCGTTCCCCACGCTAGAGACGGCGCAAAGGTTCACACCGGCCGGCACGCGGGCGCAGCGAAAGCGCGCCCGTTGTGCTTTAAGCGGTTGAAAGGCATGTTGCTCGAGGAGTAAGATGATAGTCGCGCCGCGCGTGGCGCCGAGGTAGCGAGGACCGAGCGACGTGTACCACATTCTCGCCAAACCAGCATCGGCCGACTGCAACCTGGCCTGCACCTATTGCTATTACCGCCGCGTGCAAAAGATGTATCCCTCGCGCGGGCCGCGGCGGATGTCCGACGAGCTGCTTGAGCTGTACATTCGCCAGGTAATCGAGGACAGCGGGCACCAGGTAAACTTTGGCTGGCAGGGCGGCGAGCCCCTGCTCATGGGCGTGGACTTCTTCAAACGCGCGTTTGACCTTCAGCGGAAATACGCCCGCCCGGGGCAGGTTATCCAAAACTGCATCCAAACCAACGGCACACTGCTCGACGAGCGCTGGTGCGAGCTTCTGCGGGAAAACGAAGTCCTCGTTGGCCTAAGCATCGACGGCCCGCACGAGCTGCACGACCACTACAGGAAAACGATCGACGGCCGGCCGTCGCACGCGCGGGTAATGCGCGCGCTGGAGCTAATGCTCGAGCACGGCGTGGAGTTTAACGCGTTGGTGCTGCTCAACGACGTTAACGTAAAGCACCCGCGCGAGGTCTACCACTTCCTCTTCCGCCACGGCGTGCGGCACATGCAGTTTATCCCCTGCGTGGAGCACGACGGCCAGGGAAACGTTCTCCCGTTTTCCGTCACCCCGGAGGACTACGCGAACTTTATGTGCACGGTGTTTGACGAGTGGAAGAAGCGGCATGTGCGCCTCGTCTCCGTGCGCATGTTCGACAATATCCTCATGCCGCACCTAAACATCGAGCCCGAGCTGTGCGTGTTTGGGACAAGCTGCGACCGCAGCCTAATTTTGGAGTATAACGGCGATCTTTATTGCTGCGACCACTTCGTTTACCCGGAGTATAAGCTGGGGAACATTTTCCAAACGCCCATTCGCGAGCTGGTGCAAACGCCGCTGTTTTTGGAGTTTAAGGGGCGCAAGCTCAACCTGCCTCGTGAGTGCCTGGACTGCCAGTGGCGCATTTTCTGCCAAGGCGGGTGCCCCAAGCACCGGATTGTTATGCACGATGACGATTATCCCTCAAACTACCTCTGCCCGGCATATAAGCAGATCTTCGAGCACACGCACGAGGAAATGAGGCGGCTGGCGGAGCAGGTGGTTGCCGAGAACATGAGCCAGGCGCCGCTGCTCGACATGCCCCCGGCGGCGGTTGCCCCGGCGAAGGAACCCGGGCGCAACGATCCCTGCCCCTGCGGCAGTGGGCTGAAGTATAAACACTGCTGCATGAAGCTTAAGCAACATTAGCCCCGCCCGGGTGTCTGATCTCAACGCTGCGCGCGCCGCCACTCTTTCCCGCCGGCGCTTCCCACAACGACTGCGCCTTTGCTAAAGTATACGGCCGTTGCCGTACGTGCGGCTTGCGTGGAAAGGTTTCGCAGCTATGCCCGGGCATATGCTTGCCTGCTATAGAACCGTACTCATCGCCTGCGCGGCGCTGCTTTTGCTGTTCTCCGGCTGCCTTTGGGCGGAAGAGGAAGCCACGCTGCGCGTGATGACGTTTAACATCCGCTACGCAGCGCTCACCTCGCCCGGGCACGAGTGGGAGCTGCGCCGTGAGATCATCGTGCGCATTATCGAAAGCTGGCGCCCGGATATCGTTGCCCTGCAGGAGGACATGACGGAGCAGGTGCGCTACCTCGCCCAGGCCCTGCCGGAGTACGGGGTGATTAGCGGGCCTGTAAGCGGCGCGCCGCGCACAGTGCCCTGGGGCATTGCCTCGTGCGTGGCGTTTGGCACGGCGGGGGCGCTTGCCTTGCACCGCAGCCGGCGGGCAGAACGCGCCCGCCGCTGGCGCATCGCCGGCGCGGCGCTGGTTTGCCTGGGCATTTTGCTGGTGAGCTTTGCCCTGTGGCTGCGCTATGTCGCGCAGTTTGACGGCGAGCACAACTCCGTCCTCTACCGCTGCGCGACGGTCGAGCCCTTGCGCAGCGACTTTTTCTGGCTCTCCAAGGTTCCCGACAAGCCGCAAAGCGTAATGACTTGGTGGACGCACCTGCCGCGCGTCGTTACCCGCTGCGCCCTGCGCCTGCGCGACACGGGGCAGACGGTCGTCGTCTACAACGTTCATCTCTCGCCCGTCTCGGTAACTCTGCAGCGGCGAGGGATGGGCGTTGTGTTAGACCACGTCGCCGAGGAGAATGAGGCGGACTTAACCATCGTCGCCGGCGACTTTAACACCAACGAGCGCGGGGCGGCCTGCCGCCTGCTCGAGCAAAGCGGTTTTCGCAGCGCGTGGAGCTCAGCCGAAGAACACCTTGGGCCGGAGTTTACCTCGCACATGTTCCGCGGGGAGAAGGTGCGGCTTTCCCGGCGCTTCGGCCGCGTAGACCACATCTTCCTCCGCCCGCCGCGCCCCGTCCGCCGTGTGGAGATCGTCACCTATTCCGAACGCGGGCGCTATCCCTCCGACCACTTCCCCGTCGTTGCCGACGTTGTTCTCCTTGCTCAGAGCGAGGAGTAAACGACCGTTCCCCCGACGATTGTCGCCACAACGCACGCGTTAAGAATTTCCGGCGCAGGCGCGGCGAGAAGGTCGCTGTCCAGCACGGTGAAATCGGCACGGTTTTGGGGTTTAATTGCCCCGAGCTCGCCCTCGGCAAGCGCGGCAAATGCTGCGTCGGCGGTGAGCGCACGGAGAGCGTCGCGCCGGCTCAGGCGGTTTTCGGGAAACCACCCCTGGGGAGGCTCGCCTGAGGGATCTTGGCGCGTTATCGCGGCGTAGAAGTCGGCTACCGGCGCGGGGGGCTCGACGGGAAAGTCCGAGCCGCCAGCAATGCGCACGCCCTGCCTGCGCACCGCGCCCCAGGCATAGGCCAAGCGCGCGCGTTCGCGCCCGAGCCGCGCCTCGGCCCACAGCATGTCCGAGGTTGCGTGGCGAAACTGCATCGAGGCGATTACCCCAAGCGGCGCGAGCCGCTCAAGGTCCGCCGGGCGCAAAACCTGCGCGTGTTCAATCCGCGGCCGCACAACGTGCGCCCCCGAGCTTCGCGCACGCTCTATCGCGTTTAGCGCAATGTGGTTTGCCCGGTCGCCGATGGCGTGGATCGCCGGCTGCAGGCCCTTGCTCGCGGCGATGGTAAGCCTTGTGCAAAGCTCCTCCTCGGAGCAGTGCAGCACGCCGCAGTTTGCCGGGTCGTCGCAATAAGGCTCAAACAGCGCAGCCCCGCGCGAGCCCAGGGCGCCGTCTACGAAAAGCTTAACCCCGCGGACGCGCACGAGGCCGTGAGCGACCGCCTCACCCGGGCCCTCGAGCTCGTCCAGCTCGCCCGCGGGGGCATAGCCCTGCACGCGAAGGACAAGCTCGCCCTTCTGCGCAAGCTCCGTGCATAGCTCGCGCGTCTGCGCGTCGCACGACATGTCGTGCACACAGGTCAGCCCCAGAGCAACGAGGCGCGCCAGCGCCGCGCGCAGGTCGCTAAGCAGCGTCGCCCGGTCATCTTGGGGAACGTGCCGCTCGACGAGCCATTTCGCAGAGTCGAGCAGCACGCCGCTCGGCTCGCCGTTTGCCATGCGCTGAATGCGCCCGTCCGGGGGGTCGGGCGTGTGCCGGGTTATGCCGGCAAGGGCAAGCGCCGCAGCATTTGCGATTGCCGCGTGGCCGTCGGTGCGCGTGAGAAGCACGGGATTTTGGGGTGTCGCTTGGGAGAGAGGCCGGTGGCCGGGGAACGAGTCGCCCCAGCGCTCGTCGTCGTAGCCGCGCCCCAAAACCCAGCGCCCGGGGCCAAGCTCCTCCGCGCGCTTGCGGCACAGCTCCACCACCTCGGCGAACGAGCGCACAGAGCGCAGGTCAACCTGCCGCAGCGTGCGGCCGTATTGCAATAGGTGGCAGTGGCAGTCGTGAAATCCGGGATATAGATAGGCTCCGCGGAGATCGATCTTGCGCGCTTTCGGGCCAGCAAGCGCGCGCAGTTCGGCTGTCTCGCCCAAAGCGGCAACACGGCCCTCGCGGACGAGAATCGCTCCGCTGCGCCACTGCGCATCGGGCGAAGCGAGGACGCGACAGTTGCAAAAGAGCACCGTTTCGGCCACGAGCTTTGCGCTTTCCCGCTGCGATTTGCCGATATCCTACTTCACATGCGGCGCGGGGACAAACGCCGCGCAGGTCGCGCGTAAATTGCGAAGAACAGTTTGCTTGTAGAAGGAGGGCAGGCGATGACCCGGGATAGACAAGGCGCAGTTGGCAGGCCCCTTCGCCGGCGCGAGTTTCTCTCTGCTGCGGCGCGCGCCGCTGGGGGCATCGTCGTCGGCTCGCTCGCCCGCACAGAGGCGGAAGGCGCGGCGCAGAAGTGGCAGATGAGGCTCTCTACCTCGTCGATCCACTTCAAGCAGCTACCCATCGAGCAGGCGTGCGCGGAGATCGCCAAGCTGGGGTTTGAGGCGATTGACATTTGGTCCGCGCACGCGGGCTGCCCGCACTTGGACGATGTGCTCAACCGCCTTGGGCCGGAGGGGCTGAAGGAGGTTCTCGCGCGGCACAAGCTTAAGCTGTTTTCGTTCTCCACCTATCGCGGGGGCTACGCGCGCTATGCGGAGCTTCTGGGCAAGGCCGGTGGCGGCGTGGCCGTGCAGGGGAGCACGCGCGCCGCTCCCCCAAACGAGCTAACCACGAAAATGCGCCAGTTTTTAAAGAGCCTAAAGCCGCTTGTCGAGCTTGCCGAGAAATACGACTCGTACTTGGCCATCGAAAACCACGGCGGGGCGCTGCTTAACACGCTGGATTCGCTAAAGGCGTTTGTAGACCTATGCGACTCGCCGCGGCTGGGAATCGCCCTCGCCCCGTTTCACATTCAAGGGTTGGGGGCCTCGGTTGAGGAGGCCATTAGCATCTGCGGGGAAAAGCTGTTTTTCTTCTACGCCTGGCAGCGGCAAAAGGGGATAAAGCAACTGCCCGGGATCGGCCCGACGGACTTTACCCCCTGGCTTGCCGCGCTGGCCAAGGTGAACTATCGCGGCTACGTTAACCCGTTCATGCACGGCGAGCTGCCCAAGGAGGAAATGGCCCAGCACTTGGCCCGCGCGCGCGACTATTTGCTTGAGTGCTACGCAAAGCTCTAGCGCGAAGGACAAGCACACAGGCGAAAAACAACGCAGGCGGCGGGGCACCCCGCCGCCCGCGTTGCGCTATGGCGCAGCCGTTTTGCCCGAGGGCGGGGCGGGACGCGGCTGCGGCCCGAGGGCTGGGGGCTGAGCGGCCGGCTGCTGCTCGCCCTGCGCCCCCTTAAGCTCCTTTTCCGTGAGCTCGCGGCGGAAGATGTACAGGCGATAGGTATAGCGGAGCTCGCGCTCGCCCAGGGCGGGGAGCTTGAGGTCCCAGGTGAGCTCGGAGGTGGGGTTAACGTCGGCGGAGGAGAGCTTGGGCAGCCGCCGCTCTTGCGCCTGTTCGTCCTTGCTCAGCACCTCGCCGATAAACCGCCGCTTAACGATGATGCGCAGCTCCTCGTCCTTGCGGTTGCGCAGGGTGATCCGCCCCTCGATAACGATCTCGTCGTACTCCGCGCCGGAGACGCGAAAGGCCCCGACCTTGCGCGAGACCTCCGCCTCCTCGGCCTTGCGCTCGATGTTCACGGCAAGCGCCGTCTCCAAGTCAGCCGTCGCCCCGCAAGGGGTGTAGCGGAGCAAGCTTTGGGAAATAGGCCGCCAGTCCTTAACGACCATGGCGTAGGCCGTCGTCCACGGGCTGTCGCTCGTGTTTTTCAGCCTAAGCACGTGCTTAATTTGCGCGCGCTGGGTCAGCTCGCCGGCATAAGCATAGCCGGCGGCCATTTTGCCCCGGCGCAACTGTTCCGCCTCGCGCCCCGTGGTTGGGTCGGCGATGGTCCAGGTATAGATGTCCTCGTAGGGAACGACGACGTCGAGCAGGTCAAGCAGCGCGCGGTCGCCTACCTCGAGCTCAATGTCCGGCACCTCGTAGAAGAACAGCTCGTCCGCCCCCTCGCGCACGACCTGGGCAGCGACCAACGCCTCGCTGACCGCCTCAGCCGCTCCGTAGCCTCCCCATGGGGCCTCGGGCTGGGCGGCGGGTCCTGCCGGCGCCTGCACCGCCTGGGCCAGCCGCTGGGCCATTACATTCATGGGCACGCGATAGCGCTCGCGCCCATAGCGCCGCTCGCCCTCGCGCTGAATGTAGCGGATGAGCGACTCGCCGATGTCCTCCAGGCACAGCGGCGAGAGCTGATCTTCCAGGGCAAACTGGGGCACGCCGACGACAAAGTGCAGGTTCGCCCCCTCCAGCCGGCCCAGGCCGTTGATTACCGTGGCGCTGAGCTGCAGGCGCACCTTGCGCCCGTCGAGCACGCGCAGCTTATACTCGGGGATCCACTGGATCCCCGCGGTGAGCCGCGCCATGCCCACGGTGGCCTTGCTCGGGGTGCCGCCGTCGGCCTTGCGCAAGCGCAGGGCAAGGGCCTTCTCTTGCTTCGCCTGCACCTGATAGCCGTGTGGGGTCTGCTTTTCCGGGGAAATGTCCCAGATGCGCCCGACGTCAACGAGCAGCCGCCCGCGGGGCGTCTCCACGAGCAGCGCGCAAACCTCGCCCCGCTCGGGAAACACCTCGAGCACGCGGCCGCTGACCGTGGTGCCGTCGGTGAGGGTAATCTTCGGCTTCGTGCCGTGCAGGGTGCGCAGAAACTCGCAAAAGCTGGCCCGCGAGCGCGGCTGAGCAACGGTATACTTAAGCAGCCGGGCCACCGTGCGGTCTACGAGCAGCCCCTCGTCCTTGGCGTAAAACCACAGCGTGCCCGAGGCCGCGGGGGGCACCTCGCTCAGCCGACACCATCCTTCAAGCAGCTCCGCCTCGCCCTCGGAGAGGACAAAACCATAGCCGTGTTTAAACACGGCAACGTCGGTGATTTTCATGGACACCGTGCGCATATGCGACATGTCGGGCATGGCCCACGCCCCGGCGCCCGCCAGGGCAAGAGCGCACACCGCGTACCAGGCAAAGCACCTCCGTGCCATTGCTCACCCCTCCCTGCGCTAGCCCCCGGCCGGCGCTTCGACGCTCGCCGTGGGGACGAAAAAGCGATACTCGTAGCTTACCGTGCGCTTTGCGCCCGCGGGAATGTTTAGCTCCCAATCCACCCGCGAGACGGGGTTGATCTTCCGCTCGCGCTCAAGCGGCTGCGGGCGCGGGGTGCCCCCTGCGCTCCACGAAACGAGCGTGCCATAAAGCTGCCGCCGGACAACGAGGGTCATCGCCTCCTGGCGAGTGTTCTGGACGGAGACCTCGCCAGTGATCGTCAGGCAGTCGTAGCTTTGCTCGTCTTCGACCAGGGCGCGCTCCTCGCGCCCCGCGAGCCGCTCCCGCCCCTCCACGGGGATGTCATAGGCGGGCTTTACCGGCAGATCCGCGCTTTCGCCGACAAGGACCAAAGGGAGCACCCCGCGGGCCAGCGCGCGCCCACCCTCGGTAACGACGATCGGCCCCGCCGCCCAAGGGTGCGGCCCGCGGTTGATCAGCCGCAGGGCCTCCTGCACGCGGCTGCGGGAAAGCTCCGCGGCGATGATTTTCTCCGCGTTGCTGTGCTGCCAGAGCTGCTCGTTGTAGGTGCGCAGCTCGAGCAGAAAAACGTTGGCCAGGGAAACGCTCTCGCGAAACGCGCAAAAACCCGCGCTTTTGCCCGGCTCAAGCGACACCCCGGCGATGGTATACAAAAACAGCGCGCCCGGGACGTCCGGGCGGTCTTCGAACGCGGAGCTTGGGCGCAGGTTAACGGCCAGTTGCGGGGCGATGTCCGCGGCCATCGTCGCTTGGGCAAGCGCCGCGCCGTGGGCGCCGGCGAGGTGCTGGGCGAACTCCGCCCAGCACTCCACGAGGGAGAGGTCGAGAAAGCTTTCCCCGCGGAGCGTCGGCCCCGGCCCCGCGGCAAGGTGCACCGCGGCGCCTTCCAGGGCCCACGGGCTGTTGTTGCGCAGTTGGGCGTGAAGCTCAAGCGTGCCCTCCTCGCCCCGCGAGGCAAGGTGATAAACCGGCTGCCACGATAACCCCGAGGCGACGAAGCCCACGCCAAGGACCACCGGCTCTTGTCCCCCGCCCAGGGCGACCTCCGCCACGGCAAGCTCCTCGCGCCGCTCGCGCTCCTCTGCGCGGCGCGGGTCTCCGTCAACGAAGACCACTGTCTCCACGCGTGAGAACTCCACCAGCTCGATCTTTCCGTCGCGCTCGATGAGCAGGTGCTGAATTTTCTGTGTCTCGTCCGGGGGCAGGACGCCGGCCAGCTTTCCCTCAAGCGAAAGGCGCCAGCGCAGGCCGCTCAAGTGCACCGTGCGCCCGATGTTCATCCGCAAAAGCTGCCCCAGGTCGCGCGCCTCGGCGCGATACTTCTTCTGGCGGACAACGGTCGCCCCGCGCACGCGGGCCACCGTGCGCTGGGGGTCGCGCGTGTAAAACCACAGCGTGCCGCCGATCGCCGGGGGCAATGGAGCGACACGGCACAGGCCGCGGTCGACCTCGACCTCGCCCTCGGCGAGGATCAGCGCTTGGCCCTGTTTGAAAACGGCCACGTCAACGATGGGCAGGCCCGCGGGCCTGCGCTTTTCGGCTTCTGCGCGGGGCTGTTCGGGCGAAGGCGAGGCCGGGGAGACGGCCAGGGGAGGCGGGCGGTCATCAACGATCATGCGCGCTTGGGCGAAACACGAGCTTGCGGCAAGCGCGAAAAACAGGGCGGCGAGCCAAAGCGCAACACGCGCCTCGGCCGCCGCGCGACGCTCGGCGAGCATAAACGCACCACTCCCTCCTCCAAGCTAAATGAAAACGTACGGGGTTTGACCAAGCGGGGGCAGACTATGTTCCCGCGGGGCGTGCCCTAATCCAGCACGCGCACCCGGCGCACTGCGGGATGCCTCAAAAGCGCCGGCCCGATCTCGGAAACGACGCGGCGCTTTGCGGAAAGCTCGATGCTTACCGATTGCGAGTCCGGCCCCGACCCGCGCCACTCGCAGGAGACGAGCTTAACGGGCATGTCCCTCAGCGCCTCGCGGAACACCTCGTCGAAATCCACCCCAGGCTGAAGGTCGACAAGCAGGCGGCAAGCGCCGGGGACGACGCGCACATCGAGCGGCTTAAGCACCCGTAGGACGATGAGCATGAGCAACGTAGCCAGGGCGCCGCCGAAGTACCATCCTGCGCCGATGGCCATGCCCACGGCCGCCGTGGCCCAAATGTTCGCCGCGGTGGTTAGCCCCTTTACCCCTGGGCCCTCGCGCAGAATGGCCCCCGCGCCAAGGAAACCGATGCCGGTGACTATTTGCGCGGCAATACGACCCGGATCGGCGCCGTAGAACGCGCCCACGGCGGCGGAGAGCATCATGAGCAGGCAGGACCCCAAGCCCACGAGAATGTGCGTGCGAAAGCCCGCGGGCTGGCCTTGATATTGCCGCTCCAGCCCGAGCAGGCTACATAGGGCAAAGCCGACAACCAAACGCAGCGCGGCCTCTTGCTCCGGGAGAAACTGAAACTGGGGAAGCATAAACGTCCGCTCCCTTTGCCCGCCCTTTTCACAAAGTTAGCAGGAAGTGTAACAAATATCAAACACCCTTTTGCCAAAATGGCGCCCCGCGCCGCGGAGAAGAACCATGCCCAGCTACTTCGTTACCGTCTGCGGCGGATTCGAGACTGTGTGCGAGGAGGAGATCGCCGAGCGACTCCCCGGGGTGCGCAACATGTGGCACGTCTACGGCAGGGTGTTTTTCGACTACGACGGCCCGCCGAGCGATGTGCTAAAGCTGCGCTCCGTCAACCGCTGTTACGCCTATGTCGCGGAGCTGAAAAACGTCCCACCGCAACGGCACGCGCTGGAGCAAATGCGCGAGTGGATCGCCGGGCTTTCCTTGGACGAGGCGGTTGCGCTTTCGCTTCGGGCGCGGGGCGTGGAGCTTTGCGACGTCCCCTCGTTCCGCGTTACCGCACAACGCGGCGGGGAGCACGAATACCGCTCGCCGGAGATCGCCAGCTACCTCGGCGCAGGGGTTGTTCAGCGCTACGGCTGGCCTGTGGACCTCGAGGGCTACGACATCGAGGTAAAGGCCCATCTTTCCGACGACTGGCTGGTCGTTGGGGTAAGCCTTACCGACTATAGCCTCCACCGGCGCGACCGGCTGCGCAGCGGCCATGCCGCGCTTAAGGCGAGCGTGGCGCACTGCCTAATTCGCATCGCCGCGCCGCAGGCGGGCGAGCTGCTGTTAGACCCCATGTGCGGCTCGGGGACCATTCCCATTGAGGCCGCGCTGAGCTGGGAGAACCTGCGCGTCGTGGGCGGCGACGTAGACCCCGAGGCCCTCGCCCGCGCCCAGGACAACGTCGCCTATACCCAAGCGCGTGTGACGCTTGTGCGTTGGGACGCGCGGCGTCTGCCCCTGCCGAGCGCAACGGTAGATGTCATCGTCTCCAACTTCCCCTGGGGGCGGCGCAGCGGGTCGCATCGGGCAAACCGCGCGCTTTACCCGCCGGTGCTAAAGGAGGTGGCGCGCGTCCTGCGCCCCGGGGGCCGGGCCGTGGTGCTTACCCTGGAAAAGCGGCTGACGGAGGGCGTTGTGGCGCAGATCGACCGGCTGTCCATCCGCTCCGCGCGGGGGGTAAGCGTGTCTAACCTTCGCCCGAGCGTCTATGAGTTGCAAAAGCGGTAGGCCGCGCCGCCGCGGGGGAAAGATAGCCGGCGGCCAAGGCGTATAGTATACTGGCTGTAGAGGGAACTGCTGCGCGCCAGCGTTCGTCTTAAAGGCGCAGCGGAGCGCGCAACGGGCAGGCGGTTAGCCTGTGCGCAGCGCGAGAGGAGGCGGAGCGGCGATGAGGGTTAGAGTCCTCGGTTGCGTGGCGCTTGCCGGCGTTGCCCTTCTCCTTGCCCTGGGAGCACCTCCCGCTCGAGCGGATGAGCTCCGCTTTAGCATTACCATCGGCCGGCCTTGCGTTCCCCCGTGGCATTACTCGCACGTGGGCTTTCCCTATGTCCGCCCCAGGCCGCTTCTCACCTACGCCCCGCTCTACGGCGGCTATGCCGTGCACGAGACGCACATCTACGGCCCGTGCGGAGACTACCACCAGCGCGTAGTCGTCCCCCTGCCCGGCTATACCTATGGCCCGTTCTATCCCCGATATACCTGGGGGCCGACGGTGCACTACGTCCCCCGGCCGCGGACTACGATTACCCGCAGCGGAGCGTACTATAACGCCCGCTATGGCGTCGTCGTAGACACAATTAGGCACGGCTATAATGCAAGCCGGAAAAGCGCGGCTGGGTCGCGGGTATATTACAACCCGCGCAAGTTCTAATACGGCGCGGGCGGCCGCGCGAGCGATCCCCGCTGTTGAGGCAAAAGGGCAATGAGAGGCGCCTGCTTTCTCGTCGGATGTATGTTCGCGCTGTTTGCGCTGTGCGCTGGCGCCAGCGGCGCAGGGAATGAGAAGGAGCTGCCCGCAGCCCCGGCGCCCACGGGGCAAGGTGCTGCTTTTGCGCCGCCGGTTAAGCTATCCTCCGCGGACGAGCGAGGGAACGAGAAGGGCCTGCGCGTGGTTTCGGAGTCGGCGCGCGAGGCGCGGGCCTATGAGGAGGTTCTGCGCGAGAAGGAGGCCGAGATTCGCCCAGCAGAGCGCGCCGCGGAGGCCGCCGAGGGGCGGAGGCACCGCGAGATCTATTACTACCGGCGCTGCTATCCGTTTTGGGACGACTGGTGGCCCCTTTGGCCCTATCGCTACTATTGGGGCCCGTGCTGGTGGGGCTATGGCTGGTGGACTTGCCCCCCGCCGGCGGGGTTTAGCATCGGAATCGGCGTCTACCACACGTTCCCCCGAAGGTAAGCGCAGGAGAAAAAGCGAGGTTGGTGCCGAAGGTGGGATTCGAACCCACACGCCCCGCGAGGGGCAACGGATTTTGAGTCCGCCGCGTCTGCCAGTTCCGCCACTTCGGCACCCGAGCGGCGCCTATGATCGTACGCAAAACCGGCGCGGCAGTCAACGTTTCGCCCCGCGCTGGCGGGCGACGGAGGCCAAGATGAACATCGTTGCGCGTAGGGGCGTTTGCACCGCGCGCTTGGCGTTTGACAAAAAATAATAGAAAAACGCAAAACGCAGGAGTATAATATAGTTTCGGCGCGACTAACCTAACTTCCGCACCTGGGGCAGCGACGCGGCCGTCTTCCGCGGCCGCGCTTCACCTGCCTGGAGCTGTCTCTGCTTGCGAGGAGGCGTTGTGGGCATGCTCGACCCCGACCTTGACGCACTTGAGGCAAAGGTGGGCAGCAAGTATGCCTTGGTTGTTGCCGTGGCCAAGCGCGCAGAACAGCTCAAGGACGGGGCCAAGCCCCTGGTGGACTGTAAGTCCAAAAACCCGATAACCATCGCCCTGCACGAAATCGCCCAGAAAGAAGTCCTTGTCGGCCAAGAGGAGCAGCCGGAGCAAGAGCAGGTGCAGGAGCAGCCCGAGGCGCAACAGCCCGAGGGCGAGCAGGAGCTCGATGTCGACCTGGACATCGACCTGGACTCCGTCCTCGGCGCGGGCGACAACTAACGCCCGCAGCCTACCCCGGCCGCGCCCCCGCGCGGCCCGCTTGCGGCGCAGCTAACCGTGGCCAGCAAAAAGCGCGACTATTACGAGATCCTCGGCGTCCCGCGGAATGCTTCTCGTGAGGAAATTAAAAAAGCGTACCGCCGCTTGGCGCGCAAATACCACCCGGACGTAAACCCCAACGACCCCACCGCCGAGGAAAAGTTCAAAGAGCTCGCCGAGGCCTATGCCGTCCTCTCCGACGACCGCAAGCGCGCGCAGTACGACCGCTGGGGCCACGACGCCCCGCGCTACGATGCTTCGTTCGACCCGTTTGGCTTCGGCGGGCTAGAGGACCTTATCGAGACGTTCTTCGGGGGCTTCGGCACGCGCCGGCGACGCGTGGAACGCGGCGCCGACCTGCGCTACGACATGCAGCTGACCCTCGAGGAAGTGGCTACGGGCACGGAAAAGCGCCTTGAGGTGGAAAAGATCGACTACTGCGAGGAGTGCGACGCCACGGGAGCCGCAGGCGGGCTTTCCGACATCCTCGAGTGCCCCACCTGCGGGGGCCGGGGGCAGATTGCCAGCACAAGCCACACGATAATCGGCAGCTTCTCCACCGTAACCACCTGCCCTAACTGCCACGGCGAGGGCGTCGTTGTGCGCAACCCCTGTCGCGCCTGCCGGGGCGAGGGGCGAGTGCTTAAAAAGACGACCATCGACGTAAAAATCCCCGCCGGCGTGCGCGATGGCGACCGCATTCGCCTCGCCGGCGAGGGCGAGGCCGGCTTTCGGGGAGCGCCCCCGGGCGACCTATACATCTTCATCCACATTGAGCCCCACGAGCTGTTCCAGCGCCGGGGCAGCGACCTTTCCCTTGAACTGCCCATTACTTTCTCTCAGGCGGCGCTCGGGGCGAAGGTTAAGGTGCCCACGATCTACGGCGAGGAAGTGGACTTGGAGATACCCCCCGGGACGCAAACGGGCGAGCGCTTGGTTATCCGTGGGATGGGGCTGCCGGAGACAAACACCGGCCGGCGCGGCGACCAATATGTTTACGTTCGCGTGGAAGTCCCGCGCAAGCTTTCGCGCAAGCAGCGCGAGCTGCTCCAAAAGCTCGCCGAGGAAGGCCTTTAGCCGCGAAAAGCAAGCCGCCTACTCCAGAGCCTCGGCAATGCGCTCCGCAGAGCCCGCGATACCGTAGACGTCGACGATAAGCGTGCGGATCTCCTCGGCCACCGCTTGCTGCGCGCCGGCAATATCGCCGGGGTGCTCGCGCAGGTGGGCCTCGTACGGCTGGCGGATGTTCGTCCCGATGTTAATCTTAGCGATTCCGTTTTGGATTCCCTTAAGCAGGCTCTCGCGCCTAATCCCCGAGCCGCCATGGAGCACGAGCGGGACGCCGCAGACTTCGTTTAGCCGCCGCAGGTGCTCGATGTTCAGGCGGGCCTCGGGCTTGGCTTGGTCTTTCGCTGCGCCGCTAATTGCCCCGTGAATGTTGCCCACAGCAACGGAAAGCCAATCCACCCCCGTCTCGCGGACAAACCGCGCCGCCTCGTCTGGGTCGGTGAACCCCTTGCCTGTGGCAAACAGCTCCTCATAAGGGGGCAGGGGGCCGGGCTCGTGGCCGAGCACGGCGCCCAGCTCGGCCTCCACAGGCACGCCCCGCGCATGGGCCTTCTCGACCACCGTTTTGGTTGCCGCAATGTTCTCCTCAAGCGGGAGCCGCGAGCCGTCGATCATCACCGAGTCAAACCCAAGCTCTAGCCCCTGGTCAATCAGCGGCTCCCAGTCCACGCGCAGGCCGTCCTCGTCGATTACCGGCACGTGGTCCAGATGCAGGCGCACGAATCGCCGGTCGGCGACGCGCCTAAACTCCTCGGCCACGGCGGCAAAGCTTTTCGCCCCGAACTTCTCTACGTCGGGCCGGGCGACTTCGATTAGCCCAAATGTGCCCAGCTCGCGCAGGGTGTCGTTGATTACCTCGGTCATCGGCAAATAGGCGACGTTAAACGCCGGGACGAGAATGTGCTGCTTCCATGCCGCGCGCATGATCTTCGCCACGCCAACGTTCTCCAACGACACCGCAGATCTACTCCCCTTCCCTTGCCCAATATCGGCGCAAGACCGCGAGGTTCGGACTGAGCCGCTTCCCCGCGACAAGCCCCGTGCGATATATCTCGCGGCCGCTATAGTGCCAATAGCTCCAGTGGATGCGATGCTTCTCGTGCAGCCCGAGCAGGTCGTCTAGCCAGCGCAAGTGCGAATCACCTGGAGCGATGGGCGAGACTCCAAATTCGCCGTGGTGAAGCTGCGCCCTGTTGCGAATGGCAAAACGCAGGGGCGCGAGCAACCGCTCCTCAAGCGCCGCACGGCTCTCATAGCCATATGGCCCCTCGAACCGCGGATACCACACATCGCGCAAGAAGACATCGTAATGGTGCGGGCCGTAGAAGTGAAACGAGTAAAGCGTGTTCTCGTCACCCGTTGCGTGGAGCGTGTCGAAGTCCTCCGGCTGCGCCCAGCCGTTGCCCGCCTCGATATAAATGGGATGCGTGCGGTCAACGCTGCGAATGGCCGCCGTGGCCGCGCGGGCAAAGCTGTTCCAGTCGTCGGAGAAGACATATGCCGGCTCGTTAAGCAGGTCGTAGCCCACGGCTCGCGGGGGAAGGTCGCGATAGCGCTGGGCAATGGTTTTCCAAAAGTCAATGATGAGCTGGCGGGCACAGGGGTTTTTCCGCCAGCAGCGGCTGCTGTTGGCAAACGCCCCGCCGAGCTCGGCAATGGGCCGGTCGGCGTTCCAAAACCAGTTTATGCAAAAATGCAGCCCGTGCTTTTGGTGCAGGGCGACGTAGCGGTCGAGCCGGGCGAGGCTCTCCTCGGGCCAGGTAAGCTCGCCCAAAAGGCCGGTCATCATGCGAAACCGGCCGCCGTGAAAAACAAGCTGGGGCCGCGTGCTGTTCGCCCCCCATGAGCGGACCTGGGCGAGCTGCTCGTCCCACTGCTCCTCGGGGGCCGTCCAAAAGCCGACCCCTTTATAGAGCCTGTCCGGCCCGAGCTGGCGGAAGGTAAAGCAAAGCTCGTTTGTCGCCAAAAGCGCCTCGTAGCGGTGCTCTGTCGCAAGATAGCGCCCCCTGCCCGAAAACTCCCCCAGAAAAGCGACCTCGCCCTGAACATCAACCCCCGGGTAGCCCGTGGCCCGAGCGTAAGAGAGTAGCGTGGGCAGCGGCGCGAGCTCAAGCGGCTCCGTCCCCCAGTCGTCGCGTAGCTCTAGGTACTCGTAGCGCAGGACGACCTCTGCCCTCTCCCCCTCCCGCCCCGGCCGGCACATCTCCGCGTAGCCTGTGGGGTAGCGCAAAAGCGCGCGCGACCACATGCGGCACTCGGCCACGGCCGAGCTGTCCGGCGCGCTGGGGTAGCTGCTCCGCGCGGGGAGGCGCAGCATAAGCAGGCGCGCCGGCGCTTGGGAGAAGCGCAGGACGAGGGCGGTTTCCCCAAGCTCGTCGGGGGCGAGAGCAACGCTCTGCGGCCGGCGCTCCATAACCAACAGCAGGGGCCGCGGGCGATCCGCCCCCCGTCTCGTGGGCCAGAGCAAAAGCCAGTTTTCGCCAAGCTCGCTTCCGGCGATCGTCGCTGGGCCCTGCGCCAAGGAAAAAGGCACCGCGCGCACGCCTGCCGCTGTGGCAAAGACGAGGGCATCGGGGGGCCTCCACCCGCGCGCCCGCCAGCCGGAGAGCCTGAGCTGCGCATCGTCGCAGAGCACCACGGCGGCGGGGCTCAGCGCGCTGCACAGGAAGGTTAGCGTGACCCGCCGAGCGCCTCCGCGCCGCGCGGGCACGGGGTAGCTGATGCGGCGGAAGACGGCGCACCCCGCGGGGGCCGTCTGCACCTGTGGCTCGCTGCCCGCGCGGCAGAGCATGAGCGGGGGCTCGATTATCCCCCCGAGGTTTTGCAGGTTATACAGGCGCAGGGCAAACAGGTTTTCTTTGCCCCAGCGCAGCTCGTCGGGGGCAAGCTCCTCGGCCGCCTCGCCGTAGCCAAAAAACCCCTCCGGCGGCTCGCCGTGCAGCCTGCCGTTTACGTAGAGCCAAAAGCAGCCGTTGCCCTGCTTGCCCAGGTAGAGCTTAAGCGGCGCCCCGCCCACGCGCCACGCTTCCGGCAGGCGCAGCGCCTTCCAATACCAGGCAAACCCGTTGTAGGGCTTGTTGTCGTTAAACTTCGGCGTTTGGGCAAAGGGGCAGTCCGCGGGATAGCGCGGGTTGTCCTGCACAAACCCCTGCCACTCCCACGCGGCGGGGGCGTAAACGAGCGCCGCGCCATTGGGCGCGCGGGCGGGCCAGCGCGCGCTTTCGCCGCGGTTTTCCGGGTCAAGCGAAAACCGCCACAGGCCCTGCAGCTCAACCCCGGGCCAGCCCGCGGGGGCCAGGCTAAACTCCCACCATAGGGGGTCGTTGCCCAAAAGCAGCGTGGTCGTCACCCAGCCCAGGCGGTTGCGCCGCGAAACGTTTATTGGGTCAACGAACAGGCCAAGCTGCCGCTCGAGCAGCTCGCGAGCGCGCTGAGCTTCGCTCCGCCCCGCGGAAAGAGCCGCGGCAATGGACTCCAGCGAACCGCCCTGGGCCGCGGCCCGTCGGGCTTTAAGGTAGCTCTTTTGCGCGCGATAGAGACATGCCACGGCCTCCTGCGGAGCGTCCCCTGCGCGCTCCTTGCACACCGTTGCCGCGTGCCACAGCGAGGCGATCTCCGCGCGCAGGTCCATAACCTGGGCGAAAATTTCCGCGCGCCGCTCCGCCTCGCGCGCGACATTTTCATATTCAGCCGCGCGGGCAAGCGCGGGGGAGACCTCGCCCGAGGCCAGCGCCCGCTTGGCCGCTGCGACTGCCTCAGGCCCGAGGGCCTCAAGCCGGGCGATGTCGCCGCGCACGCGGCGGATCATCTCTAGCTCAGGGCTTTGGGGCTGCGCCAGCGCCGCGGGGTTCGCCCGCTCGTGCAGCACAAGCAGGTCGCGCAGGGCAAGGCGGTTTTTCACGGCAAGAACGTAGTTCACCCGCGCCTTAAGCTTCTGCTCGGCGGTATAGGTGGGGATGAGAGCGTTGTGGCAGTTGCCCATATAGCCGCGCGGGCCGCTCGCGCGCTCGCGCGAGGCGCGCGTGCCCCGTTTCCCCCACGAGGCGTCGGTGCGAATGGCGATCGTGCGGCCGGAGCGCAAAACGAGTTCGCCCTCGGCGATTGCTTCGCCGCGGGCATCGAGGACGATCGTGTTCTCCCCTTGGCGGAGCAGCTTGGTAATGTCGTAGTTTTCGATCGTCCCAACGTCTGCATCTTCGCCCACGAGAACATCGTTGACGAGCAGGCGATACTCGCGCGCCCACACCTGCAGATAGGCCACACGGACCGGCTCGTCTAAGCGAAAGGTTTTCCTAAACGGCCCGCCGCCGCGGATAAACTGCGCCCGCCAGTCGTCTTTGTAATACCAGGTATATCGACCCTGCTCCCACCACTCCGCGCTGGCCCGCGCGGAAAGGGCAAGCAGCGCGAAAAGAAAAACGGCAAACTTGCGCCACGCCCGGCCCATGGCACTCGCCCCGGACAGCAAAACGTTCACCGCGAAGCTTCTCGGCCGTGTGCGCGGCATCCTGCGCGACAGGCAATCGGCAGGCATGATCAGAGGCCGAGCGGGCCAAGGCAAACAAACGGCGCGGAATATGGTCACACGCGGCGCGTTACAATAGAATGAACGTTGCGCACTAATCGCCAGCACAGGCAACTTTTCGCGTTCCGCAGGGCACAGCGCCGGAGGTGGAAGGTTAATGCAGTTCAGAACGATCGTCGTCGTTCTCGTCCTGCTTGGGGTGGCTATCGCCCTGGGCATTGTCGTGCTCACCCCCCCGCCGAAGGAACACGAGGGCGAGGAGACGCCAACCCCAAGCGGCCCGCCAACGCCGATCGATCTCTCGCAACTTGACGAAAGCCTCCTTGCGCAAATCCCCAAAGAGGCGCAAGCAATCCTCGCCGAGCAGCACTTCGTCCTCGTTGACGACCCCCGCGTGCAGACGTTCGCCGACGTCTACGACCGGTGCGAGGAGCAGGGGTTTACTCCGCTGGCGACAACCGACGCGGCGATCTTTGCTTTTTTCCGCGTGGCTAACTGGTATCAGTTGATGCTAGAGACCACTTTTCTTAAGGAGGACATGGCCACGCTGCTGCGCACGGTGGGGGAGAAGCTGACCAGCCTGAGACAGGAGGCGGCGGAGGAACAAGCGCGGCAGGCGGTGGACGATGCGCAGGCGCTGCTCGCTGTGGGCGCGCGGTTGCTGGGGCAGCCGGAGCTTGTTCCCGCGCCGCCGGCCCTCGCCGAAGCAGTTGCCGCCGAAGTGCAGCAGGTCAAAGCGGCGGAGGGGCCGGCGCGCTCGCCGCTTTTGGGCTATGAGATAGACTACGCGCAGTTTGCCCCGCGGGGGCTTTATGGCGACTGCCCCGCGCTACGCGACACATACTTCCCCGCCCTGCGCTGGCTGGGCGAGGCCGTTTTGCCCCTCGCCCAAAGGGAAAACGGGCGCAACCTGCGCTGGGCTAAGTGCGCCCTCGCCCTGTGCAAAGCACTTTATGAGGCGGAGACCGAGCTCGGCCCGGTGCACTACGTCTGGAAGCGTATTTACGTTACCGAAAGCTACTTCAACGGCCCCTCGGACACGCTTGCTCCCGAGCGCTGCTGGGAGCTTGCCCAGGAAACATTCGGCGGCCCGCCAAGCATAAGCGGCCTCGCCGACGAGGCGAAGGTTAAGCAGTTTGCCGAAGAGGCGCTTGCCGAGCTGCGTGAGAACGTGCCCAAGCAGCTCATCCCGCCCAACACAAAGCCGCGCGAGCCGCTGGGAATTTCGCTTTTCGGCCGGCCCGTGCGCGCCGACTACGCGCTTTTGGCGCAGCTTCTGCTCGATGCCGTGGGCCCCTACCAAGGGGGCGAGCGGCCGTTTACCGCGGTTACCGTTAGCGGGTCAGTAAAGCGCGGGCTGCCCCGCGGGCTGGACCTTGCCGCAGCGCTGGGGTTTGAAAACGCCCTAAAGCTCCTGCAGCACGACGGCGATACGGAGTACCTCCGCTACGACGAGCAGCTCGCCTCGCTTAAGAACGCCCTGGGCGAGGTGGAGAGCACAGAGTGGCTGAAGAGCATCCCCGGAATTGCCGTAGATTGCGTGCGGCAGCTCGCCAAGCGCGACGAGCACTGCCCCATTGCCTTCGCGCGCTCCGAGGCCTGGCCGGCCAAGTGCCTGATGACCGCGCTTGGGGCGTGGGCCGAGCTGTGCCATCGCTACGGCCGCCGGCCGCCGCGCGCGCTAACGCTGGAGAAGCTGCCCATTAAGCTGCGCGAGATCGTCCCCGCGCCCACGGGGCCGCGCGTGTGCGCCGAGCCCTCGCTAACGCTGTTCAACCGCCTACAGGCGGGCCTGGGGCAGATAACGGGCAAGTTCCGCACGCTGGGCTATCTCTCCGACGATGCCTTGTATGGGGCCTCGGGGACAATAAGCTCCCTGCTCGACAAGCTGGACATGACCGCCGCCGCGGAAGTCTATTCCGACATTGAGCTTTCCGATGAGCAAATCCTGCGCCAGTTTGCTGGGTGGTTTAACAACGTCTTCGCTAGCTGCTCCTATCATCTGGCGCAAGTGCCCCTGCACGCCCCGGACGAGCTTGTCGTCGCGCGCGTTGCCGACGCCTATGTCAACGAAGACGTAGGCCAAGCCGTGGAAATCGCGCTTGGCCGGCCGCTGGTCATCTATGCTATCTGCTTGCAAGAGGGCAAGCCGGTGCTGTGCCAGGGCGCGGTATACTCGGTTTACGAATTTAAGCGCCCGGCGGCAGACCTGCTTAGCGACGGCGCGTGGCGCGAGCTTTTGCGCTCCGGCGCCGCGCCGGACCTGCCGAGCTGGGTTCGCGAGTGGGTGGTAAAGCTGCCGGCGGAGGAGAGTGCAGGGGCTGGGCAATAGCCCGCGCCTAGCGCTTGCCTGCGAGGATATCCCTTACCGCCTCGAGCGGGCCATAGTCCTCGGTAATGCGCACCGTGCGGCAGCCCGCGCGCTCGCCGGCCTCGATGTCCCTCTCTGAGTCGCCGAGGACGAACGAGCGCGCGAGGTCGATGTTCCACTTGCGCGCTGCGGCGAGGATCATCCCCGGCCGCGGCTTGCGGCACTCGCAGTTGGCGTCGCGGTCGTGCGTGCAGACGAAAATATCGTCCACGTGCGCTCCGGCAGCGGCAAGCTCGCGCCGCATCTTCTCGTGCACCGCATCGAGGTCGGCGAGGGTCATCAGCCCGAGGGCCACGCCGCGCTGATTGGTGACGACGATCACCAAATATCCCGCGGCGTTGGCGGCGGCAATAGCCTCTGCCGCGCCCGGGCGCAGGCGAAACTGCTCCGGCGTGGTCACATATTCGCCCAGCGGCGGGGCGATGTTGATCACGCCGTCGCGATCGAAAAACATCGCCAGCCTGGCCATTGCTCTGCCCCTACGCTTTGCGCCGCGGCAAGCTTGCCGCACCCGAAGTATATCAAATCCTCGGCCAAGGGGCGGGAGGGGGAGCGCGAGAATAGCTGCTCGGCGCGGGAGCGAGCGCAAACGATGATCGACATCCACTGCCACATTCTCCCCGGGGTAGACGACGGCGCGCAGGACATGGAGCAGGCGCTGGAGCTTGCCCGAGCGCTGGTCGCCGACGGGACAAGCGCGGCGGTAGCCACGCCGCACGCGTTCAAGGGCCTGTATGAGGCGACCGACGAGGAGGTTCGCGCGGCATACGATGCGTTGCGCGACGAGCTTGCGCGCCAGGGAATTCCCCTACGCCTGGAGCTGGGGCGGGAGAAGGCGGTGGCCGACATCGATGTCGCCGAGATCGCTCAGTTGCGCGCGTGCGCCATTACCCCCGCGGGGCGCTATCTGCTTGTGGAAACGTCGCTTGTCGAGCCCCCACCAATGCTCGCCGAGGTGCTGTTTCGCGTGGCGCTGGGGGGCTTTGCGCCGATCGTCGCCCACCCGGAGCGCGTTGTTGCCTATCAGCGGCGGCCGAGCTTGTTTGAGCCGCTAGCCCGGCAGCGGATTCTCGCGCAGCTCGACGCGGCCTCGCTGCTCGGGCGGCACGGCCGGCTGGCGCGGCGCACAGCGCGAACGTTTTTGCAGCGAGGGTGGGCGCAGTTGGTCGCGAGCGACGCCCACGGCCCGGGGCGCAAGTATTACAGCCTGCGCGCGGCCGCCGAAGTGGCCGCCTCGTGGCTGGGCGAGGAGGCGGCGCGCGTCCTTACCGAGGACAACCCCGCGGCAGTGCTCGAGGGGCGCGAGGTGCGCGAGATCCCCTGCGCCGCGCGGGGCCGGGGCGGTTGAAAACATTGGCTTGGGGCAAGGTCTCCTCGCGCGGTAAGGGGAAACGAAAAAGCCGCGCACGCACGCGCCCGACGGCGGGCACGATGCGCCGCCTGCCGCGGGTTTTGCCCACGGCAATGGTTTTTCCGCTGCGCTTGGCTGGGTGAGGGAGGTTGGCGAGCATGAACACGCGGGTGGCTTTTTGCCTGGCGCTTGGCTTTGTCGTCCTGAGCAGCGCCGGCGCTGCGGCGCAGGAATACCGCCTGGGGCCCGAGGACGAGCTCGACGTCGTCGTCTACGGCGAGCCACAACTGACGACCATCGGCAAGCCCAACGGGCTGATCGTCGGACCGGACGGAGTAATCTCCTTTCCCATCGTGGGCGAGATCAAGGTCGAGGGCCTGACTACGCGCCAAGTGCGCGACGAGATCGTCGCTCGTCTCGTAGACAGGGGCTGGAGGGACCCGCAGGTTTCCGTAAGCGTGCGCAGGTATCGGCAAAACCGCGTGTTCGTCCTCGGAGAAGTGGGGAGCCCGGGGGTTTACGATCTTAAGCCGGGCTGGGGGGTAAAGGAAGCGCTTGCCGCCGCGGGCGGCTTGGGCTCGCAAGCGCGCCGGGCTTCCCTACGCGGCGCCGTTCTCATCCGCCCCGATCACACCGTAATACGCTTGGACCTGCAGGCGATCCTCAGCGGCGACCCTGCCGCGCGCGTGCTTCTCCAGCCCGGCGACACGATCGTCGTCCAGCAGGAGAGCACGATCTCCGTTCTCGGCGAGGTGCGTATGCCCGGGTATTTCGAGGTGCGCGACGGGGAGCGGATAACGGAGGCCATCGCGCGCGCCGGCGGGGCCGACCCCTCGACGGCGGATCTCCGCGCCGTGCTCCTGCAGCGGCTCAACGGACCGGCGCGGACGATCGACGTGCAGGCGATCCTCGAGGGGAAGAACCCCGAGGACAACGTTGTGCTGCAGCCGGGCGACGTGATTTTCGTGCCCGAGGCGCGCAACGAGGTGCTCGTGCTCGGCGCGCTGCACAACCCTGGGCGCAAGATCTTTCGCGAGGGCGACCGCGTGGTGGACGCCATTGCGCTCGCCGGCGGGGCGCTGGTCGAGGGCGGGGAAGACCCCCGTTTTCGCCCCGCGGACCTAGAGCACGTAACCCTCAAGCGGCGCGATGGCACGGTGCTTCAGCTAAACATCGAGCGGGTGATTGCCCAAGGGCGCGTGGCCGACGAGGACAACCCCCTGCTCAAGCGCGGCGATATCGTCATCGTTCCCCCGGCGATAAACGAGGTCGCCGTGCTCGGGCACGTGCGCAACCCGGGGCGCTACCGCTTTGTCCCCGGCGACCGGGTGAGCGATGCCGTCGCGCGCGCGGGGGGAGTGATTCGCCCGACGATGACGCCCCCGGACTACATTCAGGCGGATCTCGAGCACGTCACGTTTCAGCGGCGGGGCGAGAAGCCGGTAACCATTAACCTGGCCGAGATTCTCGCCGGGCGGGCGCAGGAGCAGAACTTTGTTCTCCAGCCCGGCGACACGATAATCGTCCCCCGCGCGCGCAACGAGGTTGCCGTGCTCGGGTTCGTCCGATCGCCGGGCTACTTCGAGTTCGTCCCGGGGCAAACCGTGGCCGAGGCCGTGGCCATGGCCGGCGGGGCGATTATCGACCGCGCAGATCTGGAGAACGTAGCTATTCACCGGCAAGGGCAGATAATTAAGCTTAACCTCAAGTCCGCGCTCGAGGGCAAGGACGGCGCGAAAGACGTTGCCCTCCAGCCGGGGGACACGATCGTCGTTCCCGAGCTGCGCCGCCAGGTCGCCGTGTTGGGCCACGTGCAGAACCCGGGCTACTACACGTTCAAAGACGGCGACCGTGTCTCCGACGCCATCGCCATGGCCGGGGGCGCGGTATACCGCCGCGGCTCGTACTATCACGTGGCGCTTATTCGCGAGGTAGAGGGCAAGCAGATCGCTATCGATGTTGACCTGGGGAAGGTAATTCACGAGGGACGGACGGACTTGAACATTCCCCTAAAGCACGGGGACATTCTGTTCGTGCCCAAGTCCAAGCCGTTCTTCTCGGACGAGATGTTCCGCGGCCTGGGTGCGGTGAGCGTGCTGACTTCGCTTCTCGGGCTCTAGCGGGCGCAAGCGAGGATTGCGAGAGTGCGCGGGAATGACTGACGAGCGAAGGCAAACCGACCCTCGAGAGTACCTCTATATCCTGCGGCGGCGGAAGTGGCTGCTTATCGGTTCGTTCTGCCTCATTGTCGGCCTGGTCGCCGTGTTTACCTGGCTGCAGACGCCGATCTTTAAGGCCGAGGCTCTGCTCCTTGCGCGGACCACGCGGACGACTACGCGCTGGGGCGAGGAGCTTCCCGCCGTGGCTGAGCTTTTGGGGACAACCGCGCGCTCGGTAGAGACGCAAAAACAGCTTTTGGAAACGCGCCCTCTGCTGGAAAAGACGATCGAAAAGCTAAACCTGCGGGACATTACCCCGGAGGTGCTGCGCAAGAAAATCGAGATCGAGACCATCCGCGACACGGATGTGATCTCGGTAAGCGTTTACGATCCCGACCCGGCGCTTGCCCGGGACATCGCCAACACGCTCGTTGACGAGTACGTCAAGCTCACCGAAGAATTCAGCCGCGAGGCTGCGCAAAGCGCGGAAAAGTTCATTAAAGACCAGCTTGAGGTGGTAAGCAAGGAGCTCGCCCAGGCGGAGTTGGAGCTGGAGAAGTTTAAGAAGACGCACGACGTGATCGATGTCGACGAAGAAAGCCGCGCGCGCATCGAGGAGCTGGCCAAGCTCGAGGGCCTTGCCGCGCAGACCTCGGCGGAGCTCAAGCCCGCCCGCGTGCGCGCGGAGATCCTAGAGAACGCCCTGCGCGAGCAAAGCCCAGTAGTCGTCTCCTCGACGATTATCGAGCGCAACCCTATTTTGGAGCAGCTCGAGGCGCAACTGCAAACCCTCGAGGCCCAGCGCGCGGGCAAGCTTGTCCAATATACGGAAAACCACCAGGTTATCCGCGACCTCGATGCCCAGATCGCTAAGCTGCGCCAGGAGATCGACAACCAGTTGCAAACGATCGTGCGTAGCGAAGAGCGCGCGCTGAACGAGCTCCATCAGCAGCTTATCCGCGACTGGAGCCAAGCGCTGGCTGAGGCCAAGGCCCTGCAGGCGCGCAGCTTCGCGCTGCACGCGGAGATCGCTAAGCGCCAGCGCGAGCTAAGCAAGCTTCCCACGCTCGAGCGCCAGCTCGCGCGGCTAGAGCGCAACGCCGCGGTGTCCGCGAACATCTATACGATGCTGCGCGAGAAGTACGAAGAGGTGCGCGTGCAGAAGTCGATGAGCCTGGCCCAGGCGCACGTGGTCAGCCCCGCGGTGCTTCCCGAGAAGCCCGTCAAGCCGCGAAAAATGCTCAACCTCGCCCTGGCGATTGTCATGGGTCTGCTCGTTGGCCTGGGGTTCGTCGCCCTTGCCGAGACGCTGGACGACACGATCCGCTCGCCCGAGGACGTGGAGACGCGGCTTAATCTCCCCGTGCTTGCGGTAATCTCGCGCGTGCGCGAGCGGCCGCATATTTTGATTAGTGAGCTTGGGCCGCGCTCGCCGATTACCGAGGCCTACCGCGCGCTGCGCACAAACCTGCGCTTTGCCGCGCTCGACCTTGAGCGGCGGAGCTTTCTGGTAACCAGCGCGGGGAGCGAGGAGGGCAAGACGACCACGGTGTGCAACCTCGCCGTGGCTATGGCCCAGGCGGGGCAGAAGGTCCTGCTTGTGGACTCCGATTTGCGCAAGCCACACATCCACCGCATGTTCGGCCTAGCCAATGACCCAGGGCTGACGAACATCATCGCTGGTGACGTGCGCCTGGACGACTGCTTGCAGGAGACGGACGTAGAAAACCTTACCATCCTGGCGAGCGGCCCCCTGCCCCCCAACCCCTCGGAGCTTCTGGACAGCGAGCGCATGGACCGCCTGATGCGCGAGATGGAGTCGGGGTTCGATGCCGTCCTCTTCGACTCCCCACCCGCGCTTGTGGTTACCGACGCCACGGTGCTTGCCGCGAAGGTGGGCGGGGTAATTTTGGTTTTGGACATGGGCGGAGTATCGCGCAAGGCGGCGGAGCGCACGTGCGAGATTCTCCGCCGGGCAAAGGCGCGCTTGCTTGGGGCCTGCCTGAACAAGGTGGAGCTGGCCCGCGAGGCTTACTACTACACCTATTACTACTACTATTACAGCTACTACGGCGGCGAAGAGGGCGAGGCGCGCAAGCAGCAAACGGAGCAGTCGTAGGGCAGTACGCCGCCTTGCCGGCAAACCGCGGCAGTTAGTTTCGCTGGGAACGCAGGGGCGATGAATGCGGAGTGGATGGTCATCTCGGCGCTCGCCCTTTGTTTGGCGAGCGCAGGGGCCGCGGGGCAAGCGCCGCTGCTTGCCGGCGCAGCGAGCGTTGCGCTTACCCCTGACCGCCCGGGGTTGTTCCTTGCCGGGTTAGACGAAAACCGCCGCGCCCTGGGCGCGCACGACGACATCTTCGCCCGCTGCCTTGTCCTCGACGATGGCAAAACGCGCGTTGCTCTGTGCGCTCTCGACCTCATCGGGCTTTTGCACGACGATGTGCGGGACATCGCCCGCCGCGTAACGAGCGTCCCCCATGAGAACATTATCATCGCCTGCACGCACACGCACTCTGCCCCGGACACGATCGGCCTCTGGGGGCCGGACCGCACGCACAGCGGGGTGGATGAGCGTTACCTGGAGCAGGTTAAGCAGCGGACAGCGCAGTGCATGGAGCAGGCTGCCGCAGCGTTGCGCCCCGCGCGGCTATATTGGGCGGTAGCGCGCCAGCCCAAAGAGACCTCGAAAAACTTTCGCGACGAAGCGGCGCTCGACCCGACGATCGCCATCCTCCAGGCGGTGGGCGAAGATGGAAAAGCGATCGCCACGCTGGTTAACTGGGCCTGCCACCCCGAGGTGCTGTGGAGCGAGAACAAACTGGTCAGCTCGGACTACGCGGCCTACCTGCGCGCCGCGGTTGAGGAGAAGCAGGGCGGGCTGGCGCTGTTTTTCAACGGGGCGCTGGGGGGCATGGTCAGCCCCGCGCGCGAGGTGCATACGTTTGCCGAAGCCAAGCGGCTGGGCGAGGCGATCGCCGAGGCGACAAACGCCGCACTGCGCAGCCGCCAGCGCTGCGCCGGTGGCCTGGAGCTTGTCGCGCGGGAGCTGGTGCTGCCTCTGGACAATCCGCTGTTGCGCGGCGCGGCCCAGGCCGGCCTGCTGCGGGTGAGCGCGCGCGAGTTAAACGCTGTGCGCACGCGCATGTCGGGCCTGCTCGTCGGCGGCGTGCCGCTAGTCACCATCCCTGGCGAGGCCGTGCCCGCGATCGCCCTCGAGCTACGCAAGCTGTGGCGCGCCCGCGGGGGGCGGCCGCCGCTGTTCATCGTTGGCCTGGCGCACGACGAGCTGGGCTATATCCTCCTGCCGGAGCAGTACGAAAGCGACGTTTATCAATATGAGCGCTCGATGTCCCTCGGACGGAGAGCGGCGGAGCGGATGATCAGCGCGGCGCGGGCGTTGGTTGAGGAGCTTGCCCGGCGCGCAGGCAGTGGGGCGGCGGTGAACAGGTGAACAAGAGCGAGCGGCCGAAGCGGCGAGCGGTGGAGTTTTTCCCCACGCAACTACGCGGGCGAAATATGATCGCCGTGCGCGACCCGCTCGGGCTTATTCCGGGAACGATGCTCCTCCCCCCGGAGGTCTTTTTTATCCTCTCCCTGTGCGATGGCGAGCACACGGTCGCCGAAATTCAAGTGGAATATGTGCGGCGCTTTGGCGACCTAATTTTCACCGAGCAGCTTCAGAAAATCTTGAGGGAGTTCGACGAGCATTTGCTTTTGGAAAGCGAGCGCGCGCACGCTGCCCAGCGCGAACTTGCCGAGCAGTTCCGCGCCCAGCCCGTGCGCCAAGCCGCGCACGCGGGCTCGGCCTATCCCGAGCGGGCGGCCGACCTGCGCGCGAAGCTTGAGGCGGTGATCGACGCCGCCCCGTCGAGCGAGGCCCCGAAGCAGCGCATTCGCGGGGTCGCCGCGCCACACATCGACCTGCGGCGCGGGGAAAAGGTCTATGGCGCGGCCTATCGCGCGGTGCGCGACCACGTGCGCGCGGAGCTGTTTTTCGTTTTAGGCATCGCCCATTTCGGTGGCGAGACACCGCTTATTTTGACGAAAAAGAACTTTCGCACACCGCTGGGCGAGGCGCAGACCGAGGGCGAGCTTGTGGAGCGCCTCGCTCGCGCTTGTCCGTTCGACCCGTTCGCCGACGAGTTGGTGCACAAGGTGGAGCACTCCGTGGAGCTCCAGGTTGTTTTCCTGCAGCATATTTTCGGCCCCGAGGTGGCCATTGTCCCCGTGCTGTGCAACGAGGTGGCGGGGTTTTGCGACAAGCAGGGCTCGCCGCGCGAAAACGAGGCCTTGGGCGGGCCGCTGGGCGCCCTGCGCGAGCTTGTTGAGGAAGCGGGAGAAAGCTGCTGTGTCCTCGCCGGCGTGGACCTAAGCCACATCGGCAGGCAGTTTGGCGACGCGAGCGCCCTTTCCCCCGGGTTTCTAGCAACCGCGGAGCGCGCCGACCGCGAGCTGATCGCCTGCCTGGAAGCGGGCGACGCCGACGGCGCGTTTCGCGCATGCTACGCCCAGGGCAACCGGTTTCACGTTTGCGGCATGCCCGCGCTTTACGCGTTGGTCTATGCACTGGGCGAGTGCCGGGGTAAACTGTTGCGCTACGACCAGGCGGTTACCTGGGAGACGGAGTCCGCAGTCACCCTGGCGGCGATGATCTTCTGGTAGCCGCGGCGGAGGGCAAACCATGGGAGTGTTCCTGCCGGCAGCGGCATTCGGCAACTCAGAGATCTTGGTAACCATGGGCCGGGCGGGCGAGGTTATGGGCCTGTTTTACCCAAACATCGACTTCGCCCAAAACGCCCGGCAGTGCATGCCCGCGATTTTCGTGGGCCACCCCAAGCAGCCGATGTTCTCCTGGCTTTTCGAGGATCACTGGGAAAGCCGCCTGGACTTCGACGGGACGACAAACATTTTGCACACACACCTTACCTCGCGCCTGTGCAACCTTAGCGTAACGATAACCGACCTAGCTCACCCCCGCGAGCCGGCCCTTGTGCGGCGGTTTGTCGTCCAAGCCAGCACCGACTCGCCCCCGCTGAAGATCTACCAATATTGCAACTTCTCCCTGGGCGACGTAGACCGCAAAAACGCCGTGCACTTCGACGACCGGCAAGGGGTAATGATCCAACATTTTCGCGACATCAGCCTCGCCGTAGCCGCGAGCCGGCCGTTTGAGTATCAGTGCGGGAAGGTTCAGGCGGGGGGCGATTCGCGCACGAAGTGGGACATGGGCCGAGGGCAACTGAGCGGCCAGGAGCAGGACATCGGCGACGTAGACTTTGCCCTGGGCGTGGCCGTTGACCCGAGCAAAGAGCCACGCGCGGAGACGCTGCTTGTCTTCGCCCTGGGGCGCACGCAGGAGGAGGCCATCGCCCGCGCGGTGCGCCTGCGCCAGGCCTCGTTTCCCACGCTCATGGGTGACACGGTTAACCGCTGCCGCTCCTGGCTTTCCTGTTGCACGTCGCTCGACGACGGCGAGTTTGCCGCCGGCTTTCAGCGCGCGCTGCTTTCCCTGCGCGATCTGTGCGACGAAAGCGAGGGGGCGATCATCGCCGCGCCGGAGTTCGACCCCGCATATCAGATGTGCGGGGGCTATGGCTATTGCTGGCCACGCGACGCTGCCGAGGCGGCCGAGGCCCTGGCCCTTGCCGGCCACCCGGAGATGGCGGAAAGCTACTTTCACTGGGCGGCGCGCACCCAACTGGAAAACGGCCACTGGTATCAGCGCTATTGGACCACCGGCCAGCGCGCCTCGGCCTGGTGCGTATATCACGACTTCCACCAGTTAGATCAAACCTGCCACACCGTGTTCGCCATCGCGCGGCACGCCCTGCGGCTTGAGGGCGAGGCGCGCGAGCGGTTTGTCGAGAACCTGCGGCCCACGGTGCACCGCGCCGTGGAGGCGATCCGCGCGACGGTGGGGCCCGAGGGGCTGCACGAAGTCGCCGCCGACGTGTGGGAGGTGTTCCGCGGCTCGTTTACCTATACCAACGCCGCGGTCTACGGCGCCCTGCGCGCGGCGGAGCAAGCGTTTGGCATTGCCGACGAGCTTTCGCAAAAGGTCAAGCGCGCCGTGCTCGAGCGCCTGTGGCTCGAGGAGCAGTCGTACTTCGCCCGCGGAATAACTCACGAGGGCAAGCTCGACACCACCTGCGACTCCTCTATTCTCGGGGTGTTCGATCCGTTCGGCCTGCTCGACTTAACCGACGCCCGCGAGCGCCAGATGGCCGCGCGCACGCTCGCCTCCGTGGAGCACAAGCTTGGGGTTGATGTTCACGGAGGGCGGGCGATTTTGCGCTATGAGGGCGACCCGTATCTGTTCGGCGCCGCGGGGTGCGTAAATACGCTGTGGGCCGCGCGGGCACATCTGCGCTTGGCGCTCGTCGCGGCGCGGCGGCGCGACCTGGCCGCGGCGGACTCGCACGCCGAGGCGGCGCGCAGCTACATGCGCACGGCGCTGGCGAACACCAACCCCGTGGGCCAGCTTCCGGAGCTTATCTCGCGCGGGGGATACTACCGCTACTGGGCTGCGCCGCACGCCTGGGCCTCGGCCTTGTTCGTGCAGTGTGTGCTCATGCTGCGCCGGCTGCGCGAGCTGCGCGGGCCGGAGAGCCCCGAGCTCGCCTAATATGCCCTTGCGAAAACCACCCGCCCCATGGCCGACTCGCCGCACTTAATGCACGGCCCCGGGTCGGCCTCGCGGTCGAACGGAATGAGGCGAATGGTGGCCATTGTCTCCTCTTTAATCTCCAGCTCGCACTTTTGCGACTCGCACCACCGCGCGCGGATAAACCCGCCCTGCTCCATTTGCTCGCGAAAGTCGGCGTAGTCATCGATGGTAAACGTGTTTTCGCGCTGAAAGCGCAGGGCGCGGTCGAAAATCCCCTGCTGCACGGCTTCGAGCAACTCGGGGATGGCCGTTTCAAGCTGCGCGAGGGGGATGGTTTGCCGCTCGAGGGTGTCGCGCCGGGCACAGGTTACCTGGTCTTGGGCCAGGTCGCGCGGGCCAATCTCCAGGCGCAGGGGCACCCCGCACATCTCCCACTCGTTAAACTTCCACCCCGGCTTAACTGTGTCGCGGTCGTCGAGCTTAACGCGGTGCTCCTTGCTCAGCGCATCCTTCACCTTGTGCGCCGTCTGGAGCACGCGCGCCTTCTCCTCATCGCCGCTGTAAATGGGCACGATGACCACCTGGATCGGCGCAAGCTTGGGCGGGAGGACAAGGCCGCGCTCGTCGCCGTGGCCCATAACAAGCGCTCCGATGAGCCTCGTGCTTACCCCCCAGCTCGTTCCCCAAACATACTCGCGCTCGCCCTTTTCGTTCTGAAACGTTACGTTAAACGCTTTGGCGAAGTTTTGCCCGAGGAAATGCGAGGTGCCCATTTGCAAGGCGCGCTTGTCGCCCATCATGGCCTCCACGGTATACGTGCGCACGGCGCCGGCGAACCGCTCCAGCTCCGTCTTCTCGCCGCACAGCACGGGGAGGGCCATCCAGTCCTCGACGAAGCTGCGGTAAACCTCGAGGATGCGCTGCGCCTCCTCCTCGGCCTCCTCGGCGGTAGCGTGCGCCGTGTGCCCTTCCTGCCAGAGAAACTCCGTGGTGCGCAAAAACAGCCGCGTGCGCATCTCCCAGCGCACGACGTTGGCCCACTGGTTGTAAAGCAGCGGGAGGTCGCGGTAGGAGTCAATCCACTTCGCATAGGTGGACCAGATGATCGTCTCCGACGTGGGGCGGAAGACAAGCGGCTCCTCCAGTTTCTTGCCCCCGCCGTGGGTAATCACGGCACACTCCGGGGCAAAGCCCTCCACGTGCTCCTGCTCCTTGCGCAGGTAGCTCTCGGGAATGAGCGCGGGAAAGTAGAAGTTCTCGTGCCCCGTCTCCTTGAGCATCCGGTCGAGCACCGAGACGATGTTCTCCCACAGCGCATAGCCATATGGCCGAATTATCATGCATCCGCCGACGGGCGCATAATCGGCGAGCTTCGTCTTTAAGATCACGTCTACATACCACTGCGAGAAGTTTTCGTTTTTGTCGGCGATGAACCGAACAGCACCCTCTGTCTTGGCCACGGTCGTCACACCCCAGATCTCCTGCGGTTAAGCCCGTATAGTATGCGATAGTGTAGCATGAGAGCACAGCGATGACAAAACCGCCGCGCTAATGACAAGGCGCCGCCCCGCGCCTCCGGGGCAGGGAACGACAACGCGCGGGCGAAGCACAACACAGTACCCTGAGCGAGGGAGTTTGGCAAGATGAATTACCAGCGCATCATGGTCTTCGGCGCACACCCGGACGACGAGATTACCATGAGCGGAACGATCGCCAAAATGAGCGACCTCGGCGTGCGCGTTGTGGTAGTTACGTGCACCAACGGCTGCGAGGGCTACCCCCGCGAGGAGTGGCAGGACAACATCGCCGACATGCGCCGCAGCGAGGCCGCGGAGGCCGATAAGGTCCTGGGCATTGCCCGGCGGATTTTCCTCGACGTAGACGACATGGCCCTTACCCCAGACAAACCTACCCTGCACCGCTGCATCCGCATTATTCGCGAGGAGCGGCCGGAGGCGATTTTTACCCACGGCCCGTTCGACCGCCACCGCGACCACCTCGCCACGCACATCCTCTCCACCCAGGCGGCGTGGCACGCGGGCGAGCCCGTCAGCCGGGCGCTGGGCGAGCCGTGGGTCACGCGGCACCTCTACTACTATAAGGGCGTGCCCGACCAGCGGGCCTCCGTCCTTTACGACGTGAGCGGCTATCAGCACAAGCGCTACGAGGCCCTGGCCACGCAGGTCAGCCAGCACACGCTGTTCGGCCAGACAAGGGAGGAGCTTTTGGCAAAGGCCGAGGAGGTTAGGGCCGCGGGAGGCAAGGCCTTCGAGCGCTTTTGGTTTACCGAGTGGTGCGAGCTGCACGACTTCCCGCCCGCCGGCCTATAGCCCGCCCCCCCAAGCGCGCCGGCTACTGACCGGTGGTAAGCGCGGTTCTGATGATCACATGCTTGCCGTGGCAGTCAGTACACGGCGAGTCGGGGAGCACAGCGCGGCCGTTGGGCCGGGGCTTGCCCGCCCAGCGCTCGCGGAACGCCTCTACCTCCTCCGGGTTCTTGTGCGGGCCGTGGCATTTTTCGCAAAACGGGTCTACCTCAACGCGGCCGAAGAGCACATCGGGCTTGGTCATCGACATCTCGTCGGCCATGTGCGCCTCCGAGGGCCCGTGGCACGAGATACAGGCCAGGCCCTGGGCGAGGTGCGTCGCCGTTAGCTCTTCGTCGCGAAAGTCAATGTGGCAGACCATGCACATCGAGTTGTCCGGGTTGTCGAACACGGGCACGGGCTGCTTTTTCTCGCCCTCCTGCGCGACAACCGCGGAGATAAGCGCAGCGCACACCAGTGCACCGACAAGCAAAGCAATCAAGCGTCTCACGTTTAGCCCTCCAATTGTCCGATAATCGCCCTCGGGGCCCCAACTCAACGGCGGAGCCCTGCGCGATTGTACTACCTTCGCCTGCCCTTGGAAAACCCTCGGCGGCGGCCGGGCCACGAAGGCCTGGAGCGGCGGACGCTCGAACGTGTGTTAAAACGCGCCGGGCGCTTGGGGAAAATGGTTATCGAGCAGTTGCGCGTGTTCGGCTTTGGGATTTTCGGCGAACCGGGCAAGCCGTTTGTCGCCGCGTTTGGCCCGGGGCTAAACCTCATCGTTGGCTCAAACGAGGCGGGCAAGTCTACCCTGCAAACATGCCTCGTCTGGACGCTTTTCGGCCGGCCGCGCTCCGTAGCTAACGAATATCCTCCGCTGCGCGGGGGGCCGCACCGCGCCGAGGTTATCGTCCGCGCAAGCTCGGGCGCACGCTATCGCGTGCTGCGCGACTTCGAGGCCCAAGCGACGGGCAAGCCGTCCATCTTTCGCGAAACCGACCAGGGCGAGGCAGAGATCGGCCTGCGCGAGTGGGAGGAGCTGCTGCGCAGCGAGTTGGGGACGAGCGAATACACGGTGTTCGAGCGCACGGCGTGCATCGTCCAGGGCGATGTTCTTGCCTATTGCCGCGATGCGGGAACGGCGGACAAGAAGGCATATAGCAGGCTGAAAGAGGTCGTCGAGGCGAGCGTTTCCGGCGGCCCTGGGGAGCGCACCGTGCAGGCGGCGCAAGCGCTGCTTGAGGCCAGGCTCGACCGCCTGTGCAAACGAGGCCGGCAAACAAAAGACCGCGAGCTGGAGCTACAGCAAAGGCGCGTCGCCGAGCTGCGCGAGCGATACGAACGCGCGGCGGACGCGGCACGGCTGGCCAAGCAACAGGCGCGCCGCGCGGCCGAGCTCAGCGAGCGCATCGCTGCGCTCAGCGCGGAGCTAGAGACAAAGCGCGCCCTGCTCGAGCACTACGATGCCTGGCACGAGGCAAGCACGAAGGCGCAGGAGCTGGAGCAAAAGCTGCGCAGGCTCGACGACGAGCTGCGGCGCATCGCCGAGCGCAGCGGCGAGCTAGAGGACGCCGCGCAAGAGCTCGCGCAATATCCGGAAAGCGCGCAAGCGCTCGTTTGCCAGCGCGACGAGATTACCGAGCTTAGCGTGCAACTTAGCGACCGCGAGGCGCAGCTCCACGAGGCGCAGGAAGAGCTGCGCGAAGCCGAGAGGCGCGCGCAAGAGCTAAGCGACGCTGCCCAAGAAGCGGAGCGCAAAGCCGAGCAGGCGCGCAAGCTCGCAGAGCTCGCCGAGCTAGCGCACCAAGCGGCGCACATCCGCGCCACGCGCGAGCGGCTCTCCGAGGCACGGCGCGAGGCGGCGCACGCCGGCGCACTCGTCGCACCCGAGGAGCTGGCCCACGCGCGCGACGCGGCCCAGCGCAGCGAGGTCCTCAAAGAGCGACTTGGCGGGCAGGAGAGCGCCGCCCGCGGCGCGCGCCGGCAGTTGTCCGTTGCGCTGGCCATCGCCGCGGCGCTCTTGCTTGGGGGCTTGGCGGCGGTGCTCACGGGGCGCGCGCTGGTGGGATACGGAGCCCTTGCCGCAGGTGCTCTTGTTGCTGTTCTCGCCGCTTGCGTATTTCTCCCCTCGCTGCGCAAAACCGCTGGCGCACTGCGCCAAACGGCGCAGGAGCTAAACGCCGCGCAGAGCGAGCTGAACGAGCTGCTCCACCGGCTAAAGGCAAGCAGCGTAGCCGAGCTAGAGCAGAGGCAAGCGGAGCAAGCGGAAGCCCAAGCGACCCTCGCCGCGCTAGAGCGCGAGCTTTACCGCCTCGCCCGAGCAAGCGACGCTGCCGGCGTAGAGCAAGTCCTCGCCGAGCTCGACCGCCGCGCACACGCCCTGCGCGCGGAGCTGGGGGAGGCGGCGCAGCGCATTGGGGAAAGGCCGAGCGAGAGCGACGTTCGCGCAGCGGCGGAAGAGCAGCGAAAAGCCGCCGAGCAAGCAGCAGCCGCGAAAACAAAAGCCCAGGCCGCCGTGCAAGAGCTAGCCCGCGCAAAAGAGCGCGCAGCGCAGCTTGCTGACAGCCTTGCCGAGCTGCAAGAGCGCTGCCGGCGCTACCTCGGGGAAACAGGCGCGGCGACGCTCGGCGAGCTGCTTGAAACTCTCGAGCAAATCGAAACGCTCCACAGACAGCGCCAAGCCGCGGAGAAAGCGCTCAGCGACATCCTTCGCGGTCGCACGCAAGGGGAAATTGAGGAGGAAAAGCAGCGGCTGTTCATCGAGCTCGGAACTTACAAAGCGCAGGCGGACCAGGCGCGTATGCGCATCGACCCCGCCGGCACGCTCGACGAGCGCCAGCTCGCCGAGCACCGCGAGCAGACGGAGCGCGAGCTGCGCAAGCTGGAGGAAGAGATAGAAGGCGCGCGCGAAGAGCTGTGGGGTGCCGAGCATGAGGCGAAGCGGCACAGCGAGGAAGCACAGAAGCTTGCCCCAGCGCTGGAGGAGCTCTCTGTCGAGGAGCAACGGCTCAAGCTTATCGAGCGCGAAGTACAAAGCCTGGAGCTCGCGCAACAGGTGCTCGAGGAGCTTGCCGCCGAGGTCGAGGAGGAGATTACCGCGCCCGTGGCCCAGCGCGCGGGCGAGATACTTCGGCAGCTCTCCGGCGGGCGCTATTGCGAGTTGTCGGGCGAGGAGCTCCTGCTTGAGCCCGTCTCGCCGGAGCTAGGCGAGCCGCTTTCCCTCGACTACCTCTCCTATGGCACGTTAGACCAATTGGCGTTTTCCGTGCGCTACGCCCTGGCCGAAGTGATCGCCGGCGGCCACCCGCCGCTGCTCATTCTCGACGACCCTTTCGCAAGCTACGACGACCAACGGTTATCCCAAGCGCTAAGCTTCCTCCGCCAAGCCGCGGAGCAGTCGCAAATCCTTTTGTTTACCCACGACAAGCGCTATGTGGAATACCTACCCCGCGCCCAGGTCATCGCCCTCGACTAACCGCTCGCGCAGGTTCACAGCAGAGCGGCCCCGCGCGCTGCGCTAGCGCGCCAGCTTCTCGATCGCCTCGCCCACCTGCTTGCGCAAGACCAAGACGGCGTCCGGATCGGGCATGATCTCCAGCGAGCGCAGCCCGCCAGCATTGGGAATGGTCACCAAGCCACGCACGCGCTCTAACACGCGCTTGGCATAGTCGATGTCGCGCGGCGCGCCGGCGCGCTGCTCCACCAGCCGCTGAAGAAGCAAAAGGCACTCGTAATCTTCAATCCCCTCGCGCGCTTGCTCTAAGCGAACGCTGCTTAAGAAGCCGTCATAGCCGACGAGCCAGCCGGGGTATACCAAGTAGCCGTCGCCATTAGGATAGCGCACGGTGTTAGTTTTTCCAGGTTCGGGGCTTTGCCTAATATAGGAGTGCCAGCCAAACTTAAATGGGTCAAAAGTCCACCACGATATTCCCCAAAACTCATAGCCGGAAACGTCGTACTTAAAGCAATAGTAGGGCAGCAGGCGCTCGGTCCCCAAATATGGCGTGTCAATACACATTTGCCCGTCGGTGGTAAACCACAATTGCTCGCCCGCGCGGCGGCGGGCGACCATTTCCTCTACGGGAAAACACCCATATTGGCCGATCCCCCAAATTGTCAGGTAGCCATCCCACTCAGGAACATGTCTCCACGTGCTGGAGTATATTGGTATCTCGGGAACCGCTTCTTTAATCATCTTGCAGCACTTTTGCATCTGCTCCACAATTCCGTTCTTCCAGTAATGTGGTTCGTCGGAGATGTAAAGAACAACCTTGTCCTGCCAGCCACGCTGCTTGAGGTGCTCCCAAAACGCGCGCAAGCACGCCTGGTATGCCCTGGTATATTCCGGCGTAAAAGGCGCAAACCCCTTAAACTTTCGCGGGGGATGCGCCCAGCCGAAACAGTAAAACTCCCACGGTGTATAAAAGACGTTCATCTTCAGCACATCAAGGCAATAGGCCGCCGTCCGATCGAACTCCTGCGCGTCAATTGTCACCTGCCCATCCTTGTAGGTAATCTTGGGATCGGGAAAGATGCGGTTGGTGGACACCCGATGTTCAGCCATCAGCTTGTAAAGCTGGCGCAGGCGACGCGAAGCGTCCGGCGCTGAGAGAAACCGTATCCCTGGGCCTTGGCGAACGTCGTAGATGACCTTCAAATGTCTCTCCTCGGGAATCTGGAAGCCCCACACGACAAAGCGCACGGGAACAGAAACCGAGGGAACACGAACCCCCGACAGCTCAATCTCCCCACGATACTCGCCCGGCGAAGCATTGCGGGGAACGGAGAAGACCACCCAAAATGCATGGGTCTGATTTTCGGGAAGGTCAAAACTTTGCATAGGAAGCAGAGGGTCGGGCCAAAGGCCAGCCCAGCCGTCGCTCCTCCCCGGGGTGGTAGGAAACCGTCGGCGATATGGCGGCAGAGTCGAGCGATAATATGCCGTGGGATGATCTACAGGAACATAACCCACGCGCCACACGGAAAACTCCGAGAGCCGCTCACCACGGTTGTTCGTCGGCGGGATAACACGAATGGTAAGATCTGCCACAGGGTGCGAGCTGCGCAGGGCAAGCTGGACGACTTCGCGCTCGCCGCGCGCTGCGAAGAGCTCGACGATCGCCGGCTGCACTTCCGGCGGGTCGTCGGGGAACACTTTGACGAGCGGGTTAACGGCCCACAACCGCAGGCCCGCGCCCTGGGGCTCGCGCGATTCGATCTCCCCCGTGCTCGCCGAAAACACCGGGCGCAAAACTACGCCGTCGTGATAGACCGTTCCCCGAGCGCGCATTGTCAAATGAAGCTCGACGAAATGACAGTCGGTCGGCGTGCGCATAAAGCCGCAAAGCAACGTCCAGTCGGTCGTCCCGACAAGCGAGCGGGAAACGGAGAAGTGCCGCCGGATATCCGACATTACCCCCCGAGCCTTGTGGAAGTGCGCGTGAAGCGAAACGTTGCCCTCCGTGACGTTTTCCGCGCGCACATAGCAGGCATACCAATACTGCGCGTTCGGCTGGCAGGGGACTTCCTGCCGCCAGCCATACCACGCTAGGGGAACGCCCTGCGGCACCTCGAGCTTTGCGCAAAACTCTCCGAAAAGCCCCCCTGCGACGCGCTGCAGGCGCACCAGCCCCGGCCGCTGCCCCTGCGATACAGTCCACCCTCGGGGAACGCCCGTCCCCTCCTCAAAGCTCGCGTTGGCCACCAAGTTCCCCGGCTGCGCAAGAAGCTTGGCGTAGCTCAACTGCGGCTCGGCGCCGGGCGCGGGGTAAGCGTAAAAGTGCTTTGTTGAGCGCGGCGGAATGTCCGCCAAGAACATAAGCTCTGTGCCGGAAAGCAGCGAGGGAATTGGCCCGCGCACGGGATCGACCACACGCAGCGCCACGTTGCGCCTGTGCCGCTTGAGCCACGCCGCAAACCGCGCAACGGTGCAGCGCACGAGAACGTTCGCCCGCGCGACGTCCGTAGTGTTGCTTGCGCCAATGGCGACGCGCACATTTTCGCCTTCGAGCCACGGCGCGCCGAGGCCGACATCGCGCACGCTCAGCTCCTCCCGCGGCTTGACGGTTGCCCGAAGCTTTGCTGCGCTCGGCTGCCTGGGCTTGCCCTGCGCAAAAAACTCGGGCACGGGCCACGCGCGCTCGTTGTCGCAGTAAGCATAGTAAACGACCGTTTTGCCCGCGGGGCAGTCCACGGGAAAGGTGAGGATGGTGCCCGGCGCGAGAGGGCCGCTGGTCAGCGGCTTGCCCTCGGGCGTGGCGAGGCGGAACAGATATTCCTCGCCTTGCGCATTGCACACGCGCACTGCTTCGGCTTTGCCGGTAAGGTTCGCCTGCCCCGGCCCCTCGCCGATGGTTACCGAGACGGGCTCGCCCAGGGCGTCGGCCGCGCCTTCGTTGGCGATTACGATGGGCACGCGCGCGTGCCACATGCCCCCGCCGGACAGATAAAGCTCGTGCCACGGGGCGCTTGGCTGGGCGAGCGCAGGCAAAGCGCAGGCAAGAACCAAGGCGTAAAGCATTGCGTTGCCCATGGGCGGCATTTTCCTCTCCCAATTTACATTGGATTTTCGGAGAAGTATAAGCCACGGCGCCGCGCTTGTTAACCGCGGGAGGGGAGGATGCCGAGCTTGCTGAAATGAGACGCGCCGCGAGGGGCAGCGGCGCAGGCTAGCGGGGGAGGTTGGCCGGCTAAATGTGTGCTTCGCGCGGCAGATCGGCCAGACAAGGAGGGAAAAGCAATGGGCAACGCGGGCCTTGTTACAGGGTTGGGAGCAATTCTTTGCGGCACAATTGTCGCCTCTTCTTTCGCAGCCCCCGCTGAGGGGCAAGAGCGCATCCGCGTTTCGCCAGAAAGCCCGTGGTATTGGTGGTATGGTGGGAAGACCGTTTTGCTCCTCGGGGCATCGGACGAGGACAACTTGTTTAACAACCCCGAGCTAATGATGGACAACCTGGACAAACTTCAAAAGTGCGGCGGCAACTATATTCGGGCAACGCTCTCCTGCCGCGACGAAGGAAACGTTTGGCCTTATCTTATGGTTGGAGGAAGGTATGACTTGGATAAGTTTAACCCCGAATTTTGGAACCGCCTCAAGCGTTGCTGCGAGGAATGCTTAAAACGTGGGATCATTTTGCAAATCGAGTTTTGGGCGACGTTCGACTACTACCGCGACAATTGGCTGAAAAACCCGTTTAACCCCAAAAACAACGTAAACTATACTACGCAGAACACGAAGCTCCAGAAAACATGGGATTTTCATCCCGCACACAAGCCACAACCGTTTTTCTTCTCCGTTCCAGAGAAAAACAACGATCGCCTAGTATTGAAGTATCAAGAAGCGTTTGTGCGCAAAGTTCTCGACGTAACGCTTCCCTATCCCAACGTCTTGTATTGTTTGGACAACGAAACGCGTGCGCCGGCAGAGTGGGCGTTGTATTGGGGAAGGTTCATCAACGACGAGGCAAAGCGGCGAGGCACCACAATTCAACTTACAGAAATGTGGGATATCTGGGACATTCGGCACGAGGACCATAGCACAACGTATAAACACCCGGAGTTTTTCTCATTTACCGATGTTTCCCAAAACAACTGGCAGGTGGGGCAGCTTCACTACGACAGACTAATTTGGTTTCGCGAAAATCTTAAGCGGCAACCGGGCGGCCCGCGGCCGATGAACAACGTTAAGGTATACAAGCGCGTGGGAAGCAAAAAGCCAGGGAGCGCGGAGATTAACATGGATCGCTGGTGGCAAAACATTTGGGCGGGCTGCGCGAGCACGCGCTTTCACCGCCCAGACGGGGGAATTGGGCTGAGCCCAGAGGCGCAAGATTGCATCCGCGCGGCGCGAGCGTTTACCGATGCGTTTGACTTTTTCCGCTGCGAGCCGCGCCCGGATCTCCTCGGCGAGCGCGAAGCAAACGAGGCATACTGCCTCGCCCGGCCGCCGGAGGTGTTCGCGCTCTACTTCCCCAAGGGGGGCGAGGTTACCGTTAAAGTCGGCGATGGAACCAAGCAGTTGACCGTCAGGTGGATGAACGTTCGCTCGGCGCGATTTAGCACGCCGCAGACTTTGCCCCAACAGCCAGTGCTTAGGCTAAAAACGCCCGATACAAAGCAAACCTGGCTCGCCTTGATAACCGCACCTGGCGCGCGTTAGCGACGGCGCGAGAAGAATAGGCGTTGGGTTGGAGGTTTGCCTTAGGCCTGCTTCTGGGCCGGCTACCACGGATCAAGCGGGCCGGGGCACTCGCGCAAGGCGACGCCAAACTCCTCGGACAACGCCTCAACGGCGCGATCGAGGTCGCTCGGGGAGACGAGACAAGAGACGGAGTTATATGAGTCGGCAAGCTCGTGGATCTCAATACCGCGATTGTTAAGCGCGGTCATAATGCGGACAACAACGCCGGAGAGGTCGCGCATTGCCGCAGCGACGAGGGAGACGAGGTGAAAGTCGCGCAGGAGGCGATATTGCACATTAAGCCGCTTGAGAACCTGCTCCGCGCGGTCGCAGTCCTTGGTGTCCACAGCGAAGTCAACGACGTTGGCATCGGGGTGAAGCTTAAGCAAATAAACGCTTACGCCGGCGTCGGCGAGGGCGCTGAATAGATCGGCCATGCGCTGCGAAGGGTCTTCCATGGTTACGGCAAAGTGGCAGACGCCGCTTTTCGTGCAGATGTGATGCACGCCGCGGTCGGGCTCGAATTCCATCCCTTCCGATGCCACAGCAAACACCTCCGTCTTGCCCGCGCAGGGCGCGGCGGAAACGAGGCTAAACGGCGGGGCCGGTAACCTCAGCTTCCGCCATGCGCACGGACTCCACGCTGGCGAAGTCCTCGCCCGGTTCAAGGCGCAAGATAATGTGCCGGCGCCAGCGAGCGTCATCAGTCTGCGGAAAGTCGCTGCGATAGTGCGCGCCGCGGCTCTCCTCGCGGTGCAGCGCGGCCTCGATTATGCAGTGCGCCACGGTGAGCATGTTGCACAGCACAATCTGCTCGCGGTCCTGCGCGGGATAGCGCATTTCCGCGAGCCACTCGAGCACGCGCCCCGCGGCGTCGGCCAGCTCCGGCCCATTGCGCACAATGCCCACCGCGCGCCACATTAGCTCGCGCAGCTCGCGGCGAATCTCGCGCACGCGCTCCTGGGAAACTGTCTTCGCCGGGCGCGCGGGCATGGGCTCTGCATCAAACTCCAGCTCGCGATAGGTCTCGGAAAGATCCGCGGCGTGGATCCCCGAGTCCTCGCCGAACACCAAGCCCTCAAGCAGCGAGTTTGAGGCCAAGCGGTTTGCCCCGTGAATGCCCGTGCACGCGCACTCGCCACAGGCATAGAGCGCGGGAATGGACGTCCGCGAGTCGGCGTCCACGCGTATCCCGCCCATCATATAGTGCGCCGCGGGCGAAACGGGCACGGGCTCCTTGCGCGGGTCTATTCCGTGCGACAGGCAGGTGCGGAGGATCGTGGGAAAGCGCCGCTCGATCTGCTGCGGGGGGATGGCCGAGAAGTCCAAATAGACGCGCTCGCTGTTCGTCTTGCGCATGCGGTCGATGATCGCTCGGGCGACGACGTCGCGCGGGGCGAGATCGGCGTCGGGATGATACTCGCGCATAAACGCCACGCCGTTTTCGTCGCGCAGCACCGCGCCCTCGCCGCGGGCGGCCTCGGAGATCAAAAACATGGGGTCGGTGTCTACGGCAAGCGCGGTGGGGTGGAACTGGACGAACTCCATGTCGGTAAGCTCGGCGCCCGCGCGAAACGCCGCGGCCATCCCGTCGCCCGTGGCCACCGTGGGGTTGGTCGTTCGCGCATAGAGCGCGCCGATGCCCCCCGTGGCCAGAACGGTGGCCGGGGCAAGCTCCGCCCAGAGCTTCTGCGTGGACAAGTCGAGCAGCAGCGCGCCCACGCAGCGCCCCTCGTGCGCCAAAAGGTCAACAAGCAGCGTCCGCTCGTGCAGGGTAATCGTGGGGTGATACCACGTCGCCCGGGCGAGGGTTTCGTGAATCTCGCGGCCCGTGGCGTCGCCGCGCGCGTGGGCGATGCGCGCGCTGGTATGCGCGGCCTCGCGGCCCAAGCACAGGGTGCCGTTTTCCATATCGAAGTGCGCGCCCATGCTAATTAGCTCGAGCACGCGCCTCGGGCCGTTCTCTACCAGGCGCTTAACCGGCTGCTCGTCGGAGAGCCCCGCGCCCGCGCGAAAGGTGTCCAGCGCGTGAAGCTCGGGCGAATCGCCCGGCGCGAGAGCCGCGGCAACCCCGCCCTGGGCATATGCCGTGTTGTTTTCGGAGAGGGTGTCCTTGGTAATGACGACCGTTTTCTTTCCGCGCTCGGCGGCGCTCAGGGCGCAGGACAGCCCCGCCACGCCGGTGCCGATAACCAGGACATCGCAAAACCGGCGCTCGATCGTCTGCGGGTCGAAGCTCAGCAGGTATCTTCTTCCAGGCATTGCCCTGGCCCTTAGCCTTCCTTGGCGAACCGCGCCTTGGTTTTCGCGTCGAGCACCTCGTTCATGCTCCCCGAGCGATAGCCCTGAAGGTCCGCGGTTACGTAGGTGTAGCCGATTTGCTTCAACCTGTCCACAACCGCGCGGCGAATTTCCGGCTCGGCGAGCCGCGCCACTTCGTCCGGGGCAACCTCGATGCGCGCCGTATGGTCGTCGTGGTGCCGCACGCGCACTTGGCTAAACCCCAGCTCGCGCAAAAACGTCTCCGCAGCGTCGACCATACGCAACTTCTCCGCGGTAATCTCCTGGCCATAGGGAAAGCGCGAGGAAAGGCAGGCAAACGAGGGCTTGTTCCACGTGGGCAGGCCCAACGCGCGCGAGATCTCGCGGATCTCCTCCTTCGTCAGCCCCGCCTCCTGTAGCGGGCTGCGCACGTTCATCTCCCGCCCCGCGGCCAGCCCCGGGCGAAAGTCGCGCAGGTCGTCCGCGCTTGATCCGTCGCACACCCAGGCCATCCCGTGCTCGCGGGCGATCTCCCACAGCTTGCGAAACAACTCTTTTTTGCAATAGTAGCAGCGCTCGGGCGGGTTTTTCGCGAAGTTTTCCATCTCCAGCTCGCACGTGTGCACCTCGATCGCTTTAACACCGAGCATCTGCGCCAGCTCGCGCGCGCTCTCGCGCTCGCGCGCGGGGTAGGTCTCCGATGCCGCGGTAACTGCGATTATGCGGTCGCCCAGCTCCTGCTTGGCCACGCAGAGCAGACACGTGCTGTCTACCCCGCCGGAAAAACCGATTACCGCGCTGCCCATCTCGCGCAAGATCTCGCGCAGCCTGCTTAGCTTGCGCTCCGTCTCCTGTCTCATCGCCCCTGCCCCATAGCGAGGAAAGGCAACTGCTCTGCCGCGCTAGCGTTCGGCTATGCGCAGGATAGACTACACTGTGCCGTCACCATTGTAAACGTCCGCAGGGGGCGAAATACTCCGGCCGGGGTTAGGCGGGGCTAGCCGGGGCGTGTGGCCGCGAGCCGCTCTACTTCCTCAGGCCCGCGGAGCGACTCGCCGCCTCCCAGGCGCGTGGCGACAAGCGCCCCCGCGGCGTTGCCCAAGCGTAGGCACTCGCGCAGCGGCGCGCCGGAGAGGAACTTATATAAAAACCCTGCGTTAAACGCGTCGCCGCAGCCCGTCGTCTCCACGACGTCCACGGAAAACGCGGGCTCTTCGATTACCTCGCCCTCGGTAACGGCGACCGAGCCCCGCCCCCCGCGCTTGACGACCACTCTCAGCCCGCGGCGGGCAATCTTCCGCGCCGCGGCGATGGGGTCGTCCTCGCCGAGCACGCGGCAAATCTCCGTTTCATTGGGCAAGACGATGTCGCACAGGGCTACGGCGCGCAAAAACTCCTCGCGGTGCCAGTCCTCCTCCGGGTCATAGCCCAAGTCGAGCGAGGTCGTCATCCCGCGTTCGCGCGCTTGGCGGAAAAGCTCCGGCACGTCGGGGCGAAGCGTTTTTTGGAGGTAAAACGAGGCCACGTGCAGGTGATCAAACCCACGCAGGCTGTCCCAGTCCACGTCATCGAGGCGCAGGCGGCTGATCGTTCCCAGAAAGCTGGCAAAGCAGCGCTCGCCGCCCACGCCCAGGGCCACGCAGGCGCCTGTGGGCGTTTGCTCGTCGACAATGAGCCAGTCTGGGCAAAGGCCGTGCTCGGCGATGCGCTGGCGGAGAAACTGGGCAAATGCGTCCTTCCCCACGCGCGCGACGAGGGCCACCTCCATGCCCAGCGCCGCGCAGGACATCGCCGTGTTTGCCCCCGAGCCGCCCACGGTCATGGCGAAGCTTTCCGCCAGGCGCTCCTCGCCCAGCGGGGGAAGCTCGGGCAGCCCGGCGACAATTAGGTCTACGTTTAGCTCGCCGCAGACGACAACGCGCATTGCTCCCCCTACCGCGCAAGCATGAGGTCGCTATATACCGCGCACTCCGCGCGCCCCACGCGCTCGTCCGTGAGCGTTACCACGTATTGCCCAGCGACGAGGTTTATCGGAAACCACAGCGTGCGCAGCTCCGGCGAGCCATAGATTGTGTGCCTGCTGCGCGAGCCGTCTGGGGCGTCGATGGTCAGTTGCCCTGTGCCTACGGGGAAGTAAAGGGTTAGCCCGAGGCGCGCCGGGCCCTGCGCCGACTGCTCTACCGAAAACCGCCAGCGCACGCCGAAACGGTGCTCCTCGAACCCCTGATAGCTCCAGGAGAGGGCGTTTTTGCCTGCGCTGTGCGCGGCGAAAAACCTCTCGTCGCTCTCCTGGCGCACATCGCCGAGAACGCTTTCCGCGGGGACAAACGTTGTCCGCTGCTCGTCAATGCCGTGCGCGGCAAGCCGCTCCTCGCGCGTGGGCGGGCGAACGCGCCGCGGGGCGAAATAGCACACCTGCGCCGCTGCGCCAACGAAGCACTGCTCGCCGGCGCAACGCAAAACGGCGCGATATGTTCCCGGGCCCGCTGCGCGAAAGGGAACTTTTACTAGCTGATACCCGCCGGTGATCGCCACGTGCCCCTCGCCCACGACATCGCCGCCTGGGGCAAGCACTTGCACCGTTGCCCGCGGCCGCGCCGCGGGGCCGTAGTCCACGATCTTTAGCTGGATTACCGCCTCGTATACGGCAACGGTCGGCTTCTGTATCGTGGCGGCGTAGACGATCTCCACAGAGCCGCCGGAGGAGATCCAGGCCAGGCCGTTTTGCTCGACGTTCTTGGGGTTGATCAAAAGCTGGTCGAAAATGGGATAGCACCCGTTGCTGCTTTGCACCTCGCCCAGATAGCGCAGGTCAAACGGCAGCTCCTGAGGCGCCTGCTGAGCGCGCGCGGCCGGCCCCAGGCCCACCTGCAGCGCGAGCGCACACACGGCGCAGGCGAGCGCCCCGGCCGCCTTTGCGGGGCTTTTTGCTTTTGCTTGGGTGTCGGCCATTTTCCCGTCTCCCGTTGGCGCTAGCGGGGATACCACGTTAGCGCGTGAACGCGGTCGCCGATTTTGCGATAGGGCAGGCCATCGTCGTAGCTTGTTCCGTCGGCGCGCACAACATAGCCCAGCCCGAGCGCCCCCTCGCCCGTGGGGACGAATAGCAAGAGATACCTGCTGTCCGGCGACCAGTCTACCACGCCCGTGCGGAACCCTTGGGTAACCACGCGCGCCATGCCCGTCTCCGGGTTGAGCACCCACACCTGGTAGTAATGCGGCGCGGCCTCCCCGCGCTTGCGCCCGACAATGGCGATCTTCGTCCCGTCCGGCGACCACAACGCCGCGCGCACGCTCGCTCTGTCGGCGAGCACGCGCGTAGTGCGCGTGGCGCAGTCTGTAGCCATGAGCACATCGCCTTTAATAAACGCCACCGTTTTTCCCTGCGGGTGCCAGATAACGCCCACGACGCCCGTGCTGTGGGGGGCGAGCCAGCTATCGCCGAAGATGGCGCTGGCCACGCTGCCCACTTTTAGGTCGGCGATGCCCTCGTTGCCCTCGCTCCCGTCAACCACGGCATAGGCCGAGCCATCGGGCGACCACTGCAGGGAAATGCCATGCTGGGCGCCGTCGATCAGCGCGCGGCGGCCCGTGGCCAGTTCGTAAAGGCCATATAGGTTTAGCTCGTTGGCCAAGGCCAGGCGATAGGCGAGATACTTTCCGCTGGGCGACCAGCCAAAGCCCGTGGCCTCCTGCCCGGGCTCGCAGGCGAGCACGGGAGCAAACGCCGGCGGCTTGAGCAAATATACCGCGCGCGGGCCGCCGTTTGCCGGCCGCGCGTGCACGGCGAGGATGTCCTCCGTGGGCGACCACTCGCGCACGCCGACGACCATCCCCGGGCATATCGCGCGGCACGTCTGCTGTGCCACGTCGGCGATGATTAGCTGCTCGCTCCCGTCGGCGGCCACGGCGCGGAAGCACACGTAGCGCGCGCTGGGCGAGAGGGCGATGTCCGGGGGGACGAGTACCTTGTGCGCGCCGGAGACGAGCTTTGGCGGCCGTGGGGAGAGGTCGGAGAGATAGATCGCCGCGGAGCGCCCGTGCTCGCGCACCTCGACGATGGCCAGGGCGGTGCTGTTTTGCGCCCACTGAAACTGGCCCACGTTAAGGTCCGCGCTAACCTTCTTCTGCCTGCCCGTGGGCACGTCTACGACGTAAACGGAATAGCGCCCCTGGCCCACGGCTTTCACATAGGCGAGGAGGCTGCCGTTGGGCGACCAGGCGATGCCCATCCCCTCCGCCGGGCCGAACACCTGCTCCGCGGCGCCGGTGGCCGGGTCTACGGTGGCCAGGGTAAACAGCCCCTGCGCGGGCGAGGAGACAACGGCCAAGCGGCAGGGCTGCTGGGCGAAGCCCAGCGCGCCGCCGAAAAGCGCGAAAACCGCCGCGCAGGCGCCCCATCGCGCCACTCCCGTGCCCTCCGTCTCGCAGTGCGCCGACACGCACAACATAACGAAGACCACTCAGTATACCCGAGTGGCCTTCGCTCAGTTCATTGCCCAGGCCGGCCGCAGTATAGCATCGGCTGGCCCGTTGTTCAACGCAGCGCTAGCGCTTAACCTGCACGCGATAGCTTACCTTGGCCTGCCCGTTGGCGGGCACGGAGACGACAAACTCGAGCGTGCGCGCGTCCTTCTGCCGATATTCCTGCGAGGCGTTTAGCACCTGCCAGTCGCCCCACAGCTTTTCGTTGACGACGATCTCCACCGCCTGGTCGTCCTTGTGGTTGCGCAGGGAGATCTCCACGTCGTACTGGGTAATGTTGGGCGCGATGCGCTGGACCTTGAGCACCTTGTGGTCCGCTTTTAGGTCAAACGCGCTGCCCAGGAGCAGGCGGACAACCTCGTCGCGCGGGGTGTGCTCGATGCGGTCCTCGCCGACAAACTGCAGCGACTGCTCTTGGTCGGCTTTATATACGCGCACCGTCCCCTGGGGCAGGGCGAGGCCCAGGCCCTGATCCTTGCTGTTTTTGAACTCGATCTTTACGGCGATGTTCTCCTTCTCCGTGGTGCGCGTCGCCGGCCCCTCGAGGATGTAGATTTTCTTCGCCTTAACCCCATCCGCGGAAAGCAGGCTTACCTGCTTCGTTTCGTTGTCGCGGATCGTCGTCGGCCGCTGCAGGGTGTAAAGGTGATATTCGAAAAACGCGCGCTCCTCAAACCCCTCCGCTTCCGGGACAGCCATGCCCGCCCGGCGCGCTTTGTCCGCTCGGTAGACGATGGGCTGCACGCGATGCACCGCGCCGGCGATAAGCTTGAGCTTTGCGTTCTTATAGCTCACCCCGCTGGTGTTCGTCAGGGTAACCCAGCCGCTCAGGTCGAGCTGTGTGTCGTCTTGGTTGACGACGGCGACGTAGTCCGCCTCCCAGGTCAGCCCCTCGGTGATATAGGACACCTCGCACAGGGGCTTGCCCACGATCTGCGAGGAGATGTCCCAGACGAGCGTGGGCTTGATGATCAGCCCTTCGGGCAGCGCGGGCAGCTTTACCGTCCCCTGCGGGTCGAGAACGATCTCCTGGCCCACGCGCACGACCGAGGGCCGCCCGCCGCGCTGGCCGAGAAGAACGGCCTGTTGCACCTCAACGATCTTCCCGTCGCGGTCGTAGCGGACGATTTCGATCTCCCGCCCGAGGTATTTCTCAAGCAGCTTCTCCCGGCTGACCAGGTCGAACTGATAGTTTTGCTCGAGGATCTGCACCGCCTCGGGGTTGTCCAAGCACTTGAAGTGCACGGTGGTCGGGTTAATTTTCGCGGCGACATCCTCAAAGCGCAGCGTTTGGCGCCCGCGGGCCAGGGTTATCTTGCGCCGGTCTTTAACGAGCCCAATGCCCTGGTTGTAAACGGTAATCTCAATGCTCTGCGGCTCGGACACCGGCGCTTGGGCAACCGCCGTGCCCATCAGGCCAAGCAGCGCTACGAAAAAAGCGGCATAACGCACTTTCCTCACCTCGCCTGCGACAATCTTCGAGCACTTTGCCACACAATGGGTAGACCGTCTTGGCGGGGACAGTGTTCCACGGGGCGGTGAAGCATTGGTTGGGGTAGGCTGTATAATAGTTACAAACCCCAGGGGCGAACGGGATGAGGCGTTATGAGCGCGAAGGCCGCGGTGGGCACCTCCGGTTGGTCCTATAAACACTGGACAAAGGTGCTTTATCCGGAGCAGCTCAAGGGCCGGCACCGGTTGGAGATTTACGCCGAGCACCTGCCCACGGTGGAGATTAACAGCACGTTCTACGGCCTGCCCCGCGCGTCAACCACCCAAAAATGGGGCGAGCTGACCCCCGAGCACTTCCGCTTCGCCATTAAGGGGAGCAAGCTCATTACCCACCAGCACCGGCTGAAGGATTGCGCCGAGGCCCTGGAGCAGTTGCTCGAGCGCCTGCAGCCGCTGTGGGGGAAAATGTGCGCCATGCTCTGGCAGCTTCCTCCCTCGTTTGCCCGCGACGACAAGCTGCTTTGCGACTTCGCCGACATCCTCCCCAAAAATATGCGCCACGCGCTGGAGATCCGCCATACATCATGGCTGTGCGACGAGGTATATGCGCTGCTCGCGGAGCGCGACATCGCCCTCGTTTGGGTGAGCGCCACGGCGTTTCCCGAGGTAAGCGAGAGGACGGCAAAGTGGGTTTACCTGCGCTTTCACGGCCTGGGCGACACCTATGCCCACAGCTACACCGAGGAGGAAATGGCCCCATGGGCCGACCGCGTGGCCGAGGCCGTCGCTGCGGGGTGCGATGCCTACTGCTACTTTAACAACGACGCCCGCGGCCATGCGGTAATGAACGCGTTAACGTTTACGGAAATGCTCCGCGAGCGTGGGGTCGCCCTGCTTGAGCCGTAGCCTCGGGCAGGAGCCGACGCTCCCCGCGCGCAGCAAACGCGGGGTGCATTGCACGAAAGGAGAGCTGTGCATGTTTTCCCTCACCAGCCGTAGGGCAGGCGGATGGCGCATAGTCCTTGCCGCGCTGTGCTTGGCGGCAAGCGTGGGCTTCGCGCGGGGGCAGGAGGAGGGGCCGGTTACCCTGCGCCTGCGCTATCAGCCGGGGCTTGCCAGTACCGTGAACATCGCGGGCATGGCCATCGGCAAGTTTTCCTTGCAGCTTGGGCAGAACGAACCAGCCCAAGCAAACATGATTATGACCATCGACTTGGGCATGGAGACGCGCGTTGTGGAAGCTTTGGAAGATGGCTCCGGCCGCCTGGCCGTGAAGATTACCGAGTTTGCCGTGGACAACATGATCTCCGACGAAAACCCCAAGACGCCGGACGTTAACATGTCTATGAAGCTCACCGCGCAGGGAATGACCGTTACCGTGGGCGACAAAACGCTTACCCTCAACGAAGTGCCTCTCCCTCCCGTGGAGACGGTGCTTCTCTCCGTGACTTATCAGGGAAGCACGCAATATTTCCTGGACTTAGACCTTGGGCAGCAAGTGGGCGAGATGACGATCGAGCTCTCTGCGGTGGGCGAGACATGCACGCTGCGCCCCGCCGACGAGGGACAGCAGCCGGCCCAGCCACAGAAGCTCGACCTGGCCAAGCTTCTTGCCGAGCCCCTCGTTATGCACATCGATGCCCGAGGCAGAGTTCTCGGCGTGCAGGGAACATGGCTGGACGCGATACAGAAAACAATGGGCCAAGGGGGGCCCGGCTTCGTCGATCTCCTGCGCCTGGGGCAGGGCCTGCTCCCGGACCATCCCGTGCGCGTGGGCGAGACGTGGCAAACGACAACGACAACGATTGACGAGAGAACCGGAACGAAGCTAGAGATGGCGGCTATCTCGCGCCTGGCGGGGATCGAGCGGCGCAACGGTCATCGCATCGCGCGCATCGAGGGCACCTCGGTGCTCAAAATTACCTCGCCCCCGCTAACCGAGGAGCAGCAGAAGCGCAAACTATCGGAAACCAAAATGGACACCCAAATGAGCGTGAAGTTTACCACAACCATCAACCCGCCGGCCGGCGCTTGACCGCCGCGGCCTACGCCGTAGTATAACTTGCGGCAAGCCTGCGTCCCCGCGCGCCACTCCGGGCACGCGTCCCGCGCACTCCGCCACATGGCCCGGGCGCATCGCTCCGGGCGCGTCACCGAGGGGAGTATGACCCGTGGACAACGAGTTGATTACGCTGGACACGACGAACGTCACACAAGAGGCCGTGGGCAAGTACGGCCTGCGCCCCGCAGATTTTGAGGCCCTTCGCCGGCGCGGCGTCCCGCGCACGGTTGTCGCGGAGGGCGCGCAGCGCCCAGGATTCGTCCGCCTTGCCGAGCAGAGCGAACAGCAGCTTGAGGAAATTGTTCAGCGCTGCCAAAGCTTCGCGGCGAGCATCGGCCAGCCCGTGCGCGATTTCGTTGTCCTGGGCATCGGAGGTTCGGCTTTGGGGGCCATTGCCCTGCGTACGGCGCTCACCCACCCGTTCGCGCATTTGCTTCCCGAGCAAGGCGAGCTTGGCCAGCGCTGGGAACCCCCCGTGCGCGACGACACCCCCGCGCCCGCGCGCCCTGGGCCGCGCGTGCACATCATGGACAACGTCGACCCCGCGCAGTTTTACGGCCTCTTGCAAGTGGTTAACCCCGAGCAAACGTTGTTTTGCGTAATCAGCAAGTCGGGCAAGACCGCCGAGACGGTGGCCCAATTTGCCGTCGTGCGCGCCTGGCTCGCCCGGGCCGGCATAGACTGGCGCTCGCGAGTGATCGTGATCACCGATGCCCCGCACCCCACGGATAGCGCCAAAGACAGCATTTTGCTCAAGCGCGCGCGGCGGCCGGGCGAGGAGCTGTTGCATTTTGAGATTCCCCGCGACGTGGGTGGCCGGTTTTCCGTGCTTTCCCCCGTGGGGCTCGTCCCCGCGGTGTTCATGGGGATCGACATTAAGCAGCTTGTCGCCGGGGCGCGGGCGATGTACGAGCGCTGCCGCAACACGGAGCTGGAGGACAACCCGGCCTGGCTGCTTGGGGGCATCTATTACCTGTTCTGGACGCTGCCCCCGGAGCGCCACCCGCGGAACATCAACGTGCTTATGCCCTACTCCAG
>CAZMGT010000013.1:46864-68918 GCA_964565895.1 uncultured Armatimonadia bacterium | reverse complement strand
AAAGGAGTACTCGCGCGCGCTGAGGCCGTAGCAGTTGAGCACGGCCTGCCACTCTTTAAGCGCCTCGGCGAGCTTGCCCTGCCGCTCGTAGATATAGGCCATGTTCCAGTGCGCTTTATAGTATCTGGGGTCGATCTCCGCGGCGTGGCGGAGGGCGTCGAGCGCCTGGTCGAGCTCGTTGGCCTCGATCAGGGCCAGGCCGAGGTTTAGCCAAGCGTTGCGATGGCCGCTGTATACGCGGAGGCACTCGCGGTAGAGCTTAATTTTTGTATCGAGGTCTTGCTCTTTGACGGCTTGGTTATAGAGCAGGTCCGCGCGCTCGCGCGTTTGGCGGTCGACCTCCTCCTGGGCGAAGGCGAGCGCCGCGCAAAGCAAGAGCAAGACGAAAACAAGCACGCGCCGTTGGGCCATGCGCCGCCCCTCCGCAAGGGCAAGAACGGTTCGTTGCCGAGGATTACTTCGCTAGAAGGCAGGCAGTTCCTGCGCAGTGAATTTGGACGCGCACGCGAAAGCAACGTTGCAGGGCAGAGGCGCAGCGGTTGTCGCCGCGCGCGGCGATGGGGCATAATAAGCCGGCAAGGGAGAGCAGGGAAGTGGCCGATGTTTTATTGCTCGCTGCGCCCGGGCCATGGCGCGAGAGCGCGCTTGAAACGCTCGCCCAGGCGGGATTTGACACGGAGGCCGCGGACTGGGAGCCGGACGGGGCAGGGCGGGCGATCGCGCGGGCGCGCTGCGCAGTGGTTGTTGCGCGCGGGGAGAAGGCGGGCGCCGTTCAGCGGGCGATAGAGGAGCTGGAGGAGCAAGCCAAGCCGCGGCTTGTCGCTGTGGGGCGGCTGCGTGGGCTGCGCCAAGCGGAGGTCTTCGGGGAAGCTGTTTCGGCAAGGCAAGGCACGGGCCCGGCGCTCGCCGCGGCCGTTGCCCGGCAGCTTGTCCAAGCGCGCGCGGAAAAGCAGGCAACGGCCGAGGGCGCGGCGGAGCAGGTGGACGTGCTGCGCCGGCAGGTGGAGCAACTGCTCGCCACCCAGCACGCCTGCCTTGAGGCGGCGAGCGCGCTGCGTATCGACGTTGCCCTGCAGCGGTTTGCCGAGGGGGTGCGCGAGGCGTTGGAGCTGCGCCGGGCGATCGTCTGCCTGCGCGAGCGCCCGCGGGGGAGGGTACGCGTGATGGCGCGGGCGCCCAAGCGCAGCGGGACAAAGGTGGAGCGCGAGCTGCTGCGCATTGCGCGAGAGGCGATTGGCAAGGCGGAGAGCGAAGAGGGGCAAACAACGCCCGCGCCGGTGGTTGGCAGAGGCGCGTTGGTCGCCCCGTTTTTCGCGGGCGAGGGGATAGCGGGAGCGCTGGCCGTTGTCCCGGGCAAAGCGGGGCAGAGCGACGCCGGGCTGCGGCGTATGGTAGGCCTGCTCGCGAGCCAGGCGGCGAGCCTTGTGCGCCATGCGCGGCTTTATGAAACGGCGCGCCAGCGGACGGTGCAGATGGCGGAGCTCGTCGAAGCAGGGCGCACGCTAAGCGCCTCGGTGGAGGTCGAGGACATCCTTGAGGGCTTGCTGGAAAACGCGCAGCGGCTGACAAAAGCCGACCGCTGCTTTTTGTTTTGGGCCGAGGAGGCGGGGGGACCGCTTGTCCTGCGCTTTGCCCGCGGCGTGACGGGGGAGGCCGTGGGGAAGGCGGCCGCGGAGCGCGGAAAGGGGCTCGTCGGCTACTGTGCCGCCGCGGGGCAGCCTGTTGTCGTGGCGGACGTTGCCCAAGAGGCGCGGATCGACGCGGAGGGGGAGGGGATGCTGGGAAGGCGGGGGTCGCTTGTTGCTGTGCCGATTAGGGTGCAGGGGTTGGTGCAGGGGGTTCTCGTGGCTCAGCGGGAAAGGGAGGGGGAGCCACTCGGGCGAGGCGAGGCAGAGCTGCTTGCCCTGTTGGCAAGCAATGCCGCGAGCGCCGTGGAAAATGCCAGCCTCTATGAACACCTGCGCGAGGCGGCGACGCGCGACGGGCTGACGGGTCTGTATAACTACCAGCACCTGATGAGCCAACTGCGCAGCTTTTGGAAAATGGCCCAGCGCTACGGGCAGCCGCTGTCCCTGCTTATGCTCGACCTGGACGATTTTAAGCAGGTTAACGACCGCTATGGCCACGCACAGGGCGATGTAGTGTTGCGCGCGGTGGCTACGACGCTGCAGCGGACGTCGCGCGGGGTGGACGTTGTCGCGCGCTATGGCGGAGAGGAGTTTGCGATTATCGCGCCGCACACCGAGGCGCAAGGGGCGCGGCAGATGGCCGAGCGCATTCGCCAGCGCATCGCTCAGTTGCGCTTTACCGACGGCGGAGAGGAATTTCAAGTCACGGCGAGCGTGGGCGTGGCGACCTATGAGCCATCGCTGCGCAGGCCGGCGGAGCTGCTCGAGCGCGCGGACCAGGCGCTTTATTGCGCCAAGCGCGCGGGGAAAAACTGCGTGCACGTATATCGCACAGACGACGGAAAGACGAGCAAGCGCATGAGCGACAAACGGCGCCGCGAGGAGGGGGAAAACTGCTGAACATGGGGCAGGGGAAGTTTCGCCTGGTAGCAATTGACCTGGACGGAACGCTGGTTGACGCGCAGAACAAGATCGCTGAGGAAGACGCGCAAGCGGTGCGCGAGGCTGCCGCGGCGGGGATCGAAGTTGTCCTCGCCTCGGGGAGGATGCACGCAGCGACGGCAGCGATTTGCACCGACTTAGGGATCGAAAACCCGGTTGTCGCCTATAACGGCGCACGGGTGACGGATATGCGCACGGGCGAGGTGATCTTTCACCAGCCGCTGGAGAAGGAGCACGCCGCGGAGATTATTGAGAGCATTGAGGAGCGCGGGCTGCACCTGAACTTATACCTGGACGATGTGCTGCACGTGCGGGAGATCGACGCTTGGGGGAAGCTCTATGCGGAGCGCACGGGATCGGTCCTCGTAGCGAGCGGCGACTTGCGGCAGTTTGTGGGCACGCAGCCCACGAAGCTCCTGGTAATCGCCGAGCCAGAGCGCATTAAGGAGCTGTATCAGGAATATGCTGCGCGCTACGGCGAGGTAATGTATGTAACGATTACCAACCCGGAATATTTGGAGTTTATGAACAAAGAGGTATCCAAGGGCAAGGGGCTGGCCAAGGCGGCGGAGTACTTGGGTGTGCCACGGGAGCAAGTTTTGGCGATCGGCGATGGATTTAACGACAAGGCAATGCTGGAGTGGGCGGGGACAGCGGTAGCCATGGGCAACGCGGTGGACGAGGTAAAGGCAGTGGCAGACGTTGTCGCTCCGCCGCTCGAGGAGCACGGCGTGGCCTGGGCTATTCGTGAGCTTTTGCTTTAGCGCGAGCTATTTCTTTTCGCCCCGCGCCCCAGGTGGGGGAAGGACGACGGTAAACGTGCTGCCCTTGCCTGGGGTAGAGTCCACGCGGATCGTTCCCCCATGGAGTTCGACAAGGCGGCGAGTAATGGCCAAGCCGAGGCCGGCGCCGGGGCGCTTTGTGCGCTCGCCGGTGGCGTTTGCCCCGCGGTGGAACTCCTCGAAGATGGCCTCTTGGTCGGCGGGGTCGATCCCCGGGCCGGTGTCGGACACGGAAACGATGCACCCGCCTCCATCCTGGGTCGTCGCGCGGACGAGGACCTTGCCCCCGGCATCGGTAAACTTGACCGCGTTGGAGAGCAAGTTAATGAGAATTTGGCGGAAGCGCACGGGGTCGGCGACGACCGGGCTCTGGCCGTCGGAGATTTCCGCGGTAAGCTCGATCTGCCGCGCATCGGCAGTGGGGCGGAGGGTCTCGATCGCCGCTTGAATGGCCTCGCCGAGGAGGAACTTCGTCGGCTTAAGCTCGATTGAGCCGGCATTGGCGCGCGCGAACTCCAACACGTTGTTCACGAGCTCCATGAGGTGCAGGGCGTTGGAGCGGATGGTGTTGAGATAGCGGCGCTGGCGGGCGTTAAGCGAGCCGCGCTCTTGCTCAAGGAGCATGTCGGTGTAGCCGATGATCGCGTGGAGCGGTGTGCGCAGCTCGTGGCCCACGGTAGAGAGGAACTCGGCGCTGACGCGGCGCAAACGGCGGAGCTCGCTGGCGGATTCCTCAAGCGCTGAACGGAGCTCAAGGAGCAGGGCGTTGGCGTCTTGGAGGCGCTTGGTCGAGGGGTGATAGGCATCGCTCGGCGCACGGGCCCGGGGCGCGGGCGCACGGTCCGAGGCTCGCGCATCGCTAGGCACGCGCTTCTTCTTCAACGCCATGTTCGCCGCTCCGCTGCAACGCGCGGGCGCAGCGGCAACAAGGCGATCACCGTGGACGACTGCCGCCGGCGCCCACGACGAGCGTTGGCTATGTAAGCGTTGTATCCGCCCTGCCTCGCGCGGCTAGCGAACGGCGCACAACGCGGGCGGCAGAATGTCGAGCCTCGTCACATTGCGCCTATGACATATAGATAATACAGCGACGATTGCAGCCATCCTCCTGCCGCAAGACAACACGCGCCGGCGAGAGCAGTCGCCCGCGGGGCCCTCAAGGTGAAGGGCCGCCGCCTGTCTTAAGTTCAATTCTCGACCGCTGCGCACAGACCTTCCGCGGGAAGCGACAGCGCGTGCGCGGCCGCGAGCGGCGGCGCTAGTCTCGGGGCAGGGGGTATGCTATAATCCGCGGGCGAAAGAGCAAGTGGCGCATAGCCGGCGAGAGGCCCAGGAGGGAGCGGGCAGTGCTCGACATCAGGGAAATCCGCCAGGACCCAGAGAAGTTGCGTACGGCGCTACGGAACAGGGGCGAGGAGCAGTCAGTGGTTGACGAGGTAGTCGAGCTGGACCGGAAGCGGCGCGCGGTGTTACAGGAGCTAGAGCAGCTTCGCGCGGAGAGCAACGCGGTGTCGAAGCAGATCTCGGCGCTGCAAAAGTCCGGGCAGGACGCCTCGGAGTTAATCGCCAAGATGCGCGGGGTGCGCGCGCGGATAAAGGAGCTTGAGGCGGAGGAGCGCAAGCATGGGGAGCGGCTAACGGAGCTTTTGCTGCGCATCCCGAACATTCCCCACGAGAGCGTGCCCGTGGGTGAGGACGAGAGCGCCAACGTTAAGGTGCGGGAGTGGGGGGAGCGGCGGGAACTGGATTTTGAGCCCAAACCGCACTGGGTGCTCGGGCCGGAGCTAGGGATCCTGGACTTGGAAACATCGTCTAAGTTAGCGGGGGCGCGGTTTAACGTGTTCGTGGGCGAGGGGGCGGCGCTGGAGCGGGCGCTGATTAACTTTATGCTCGACCTGCACGTTAACGAACACGGGTATACGGAAATCTCGCCGCCGTTTTTGGCCAACCGGCAGACGATGCAGGGGACGGGGCAGGTGCCTATTTTGGAGGAGGACATGTTTAAGGTAGAGCAGTCCGACCTCTACCTTATCCCGACAGCGGAGGTTCCCCTGACCACGTTGCACGCCGACGAGATCCTCGAGCCGGGGACGCTCCCCCGCTACTACACCGCCTATACCCCCTGCTTTCGGCGCGAGGCGGGAGCCGCGGGGAAGGAGACGCGGGGGCTTATCCGCAGGCATCAGTTCGACAAGGTGGAGCTGGTCATCTATTCCGAGCCGGAGCGCTCGTTTGACGCGCTGGAGAAGCTTACCGCAGACGCCGAGGACGTGCTCAAGCGGCTCGGGCTGCACTTTCGCACGATGCTCCTGTGCACGGGGGACATGGGCGCGGCTTCGGCGAAGACCTATGACATCGAGGTATGGATGCCGGGCATGGGGAGGTATGTGGAGATCTCCTCGTGCTCGAACTGCACGGACTACCAGGCGCGGCGGGCGAAGATTCGCTTTCGCCGGCAGCCAAAGGCCAAGCCCGAGCTGTGCCACACGCTTAACGGCTCGGGGGTTGCCGTGGGGCGGACGTTTGCCGCGGTGATCGAGAACTATCAGGAGAGCGACGGGAGCGTGGTTATTCCCGAGGTGCTGCGGCCGTATATGGGGGGCAAGGAGCGGATCGCTCCGCCAGGCTAGGCGCACAAAGAGGCGCCGCAGGGAGGAATGAGCGATGAGCAGGCGAGCGCTGTGTGTGCTGGCGGTGTGTTTGGTGCTCTGTTTCGCCGCCTGCGCGTTGGCCCAGCCGGCAAAGGGCGCCACTGGGGCGAAGGGCGGGGAGAAGCAGAAGAAGTGGACGGAGGAGGACCTGCGCTACGCCCGCGCCTATTATCGCGAGCTGATTATGATCGAGCTCATTCAAGCTCTCCACCTGAGCGTGGACCAGGCGAAGGCGCTTATCGGGGCGATGGAGACGATCCAGCAAGCGCGCCGGGAGATCGCCAAGATCGACGACAGCTTTTACAAGGGGCGGCGCAACGCGTTGGAAAACTTCATTAAGACGTGGGCGCAGTATGGGTTTGTCCCGCCGTATATCGAAGCGCCGGTAACGGCGCACATGGAGCAGTATCAGGCGCAGGCGGGGCGGCATTTGCAGAAGATTCGCGAGGCGATTGCCTTCGTCTACCAGGAGGTGCTCACGGCAGACCAGCGCTCGGCGCTGGAGACGCCCGCGGAGCGCTTGGCCAAGCAGGCGTTGGCCCGGGGGCGGCGCAGGCGCGCGGGCGGGGCGAGCTTTGAGGAGGTAATGAACCGCCTGCTCGACGTGCGGCGCATTCCGCAGCCCGTCTACGAGCAGCGCAAGCAGGACATCGCGCGGCAGATTGCGGTGAGCATTGTCGGGGAGCGCTCGGAGGGGCTGGCGGCGATGACCGCGCGGGTGCTTTTGCTTTTGGACGAGGTGCGGAGCATGGACGCGGCAACGCTCGCCCAGCAGCGGGCGGAGCTGGAGAAGAAGGTGCGCACGCGGCTGGGGTTTGAGCAGGCGGAGAGTAAGCCCGGGGAAGGGGAGAAGGGGCAGATTAAGCCCGACGTCGTCGCCCAGGAGGCGTTTGAGACGTTCTTACGCGACCCGCGGGCGCTGGACCTGCTGCGGCGTGTTGTCGCCGCCTATGAGGAGGGTCAATGATGAGGCGAGGGGCGATAATTTGGGCAGTAGCGCTGGCCATAGCCGCGGTGCCCGCGTTTGGCGCGGAGATTAACTTGCGCTCGCTCGAGCGGCCGTCGAACTGGCAGACGCTGGCGGAGCAGATCGAAGCCATTCGCCTGTTCCAGCAGCTTGGGCTGGACGACCGACAGTTCGCGGAGATGGCGCAGCGGCTGGCGACGATTCCCACGGCGGAGAAGGAGGCGGCGAAGCAGGAAGCGATTGCCCTGCTTGAGGCGAAGGATGCGCTGCAGAAGAAGTGGGAGGCCCTGCTCGACGGGAAGGAGCCGCCCAAGGAAGTGGAGCAGCAGGTGGAGGAGGCGATGGTGAAGATCGCCGCCGCGCGGAGCACGGTAGAGCGGGCGAAGAGCGAAGCCCTGGCCGGGATTATCGCCACGCTGAGCGACGACCAGAAACTGATGATCCGCTGGGAGTCGGGGGGGCCGGATGTCGCCGAGCGGCGGCGGTTGCTCGCCCAGGCGCGGCAGGAATATCAGCGGTTGATGAATGTGATCATCGGGCTGTTGCGGCCGACGATGGAGCGGCTGCTTTATTTGCGCAACCAGGAGCAATATTTGCGGCTGCGCGGGGGGATTGCCCAGGAATTGCTCGATGCCCTGGCCGGCCAGCGGCTAATCGACCCCAGCTCGCCGCAATACCAGAGCTACCTGTGGCGGCTGTTTGAGGTGTTCGACGTCGTGCGGCACATGGATCCCGCGGAGTATGAGCGGCGGGAGCCGGAAGTGGTGCAGATGCTCCTGCGCGCGCTGGGGATTAGGGTGGGGATCGCCCCGCCGGCGGAGCCGATTATCAGCGAGACGCGGTTTAGGGAGCTTTTGCTGCGCGACTCGACGCTGGAGCTGGTTCAGCGGCGAGTGCAGGCGCTGCGCACGCGGCGCCCGGGGCCGCGGCCATAGCCCGCACGGGCAACGGGCTACTTGTAGTCGAGCACCTCGATGGAGATGCGGCCCACGGCGGCGATGGCGTCGACCATCGTGGGCACGTCGCCCTGCGTGAGCTTAATGTGCGTGGCGTCTACGGGATAGCCCGGGGGCTGAGTGGGGTCGAACGCCAGCCACTGGCCAACGTAGCTCTCCGCCCAGGCGTGGTAGTAAAAGCCGTCCTCCCAATACACTACCCCGGAGCACATGCGGCTGGGAATGCCCACGGCGCGGGCGAGCGCCGTGTAGAGCGCGGCGTAGTCGCGACACACGCCCTCGCGCGCGTGGAGCACCTCGAGCGCGGAGCGCATTAGCCCGATGTCCGCGCGCACGCTCATGTTTGTGCTCACCCAACGCGCGATGCTAAACGCGGCGCGGAAGGCATCGGTCTCCTCGCCAACGATCTCCTGCGCCTGCTGGACGATCTCCGGGTTGTCGCATTGCAGGTGAACGGTGGGCTTGAGGAACTCGGCGAGCGCGGGGTCGCGGATGGGGATCTGGGGAGGGTTTTCGGGCGGGGCAATGCTGCGTACGACGATGGTTGCCGAGGTCATCTCGCCGGTGGTTTTTAGGTCGGTTACGCGTTGGCGCAGGCCGTCGTCTAAGAATAGCTCGCGCTTGATCGGCCCGGAGAGGCGGACGGTGAGCTGGCGCACCTGGCGCGGGTGCTCGATTTTGGCTTTGGTTTTCACCGCGGCGACGACGGCGAGGTCCTCGGGCGGAGAGTAGCCGGCGGGCCCCTCCATCGTTTTGGCCACCTCGGGCGGCTCTTTAATGATGAGCAGGTTTAACGGATGGAACGCCTTGACGACCTCCCACTTGTCGTCCACCCAGGCCTCCATTGTCCCCACGACGGTGTCAAGCTTGACGTGGTGGGCGGGGACCGTCTCCTCGCCGAGCTTGATTTGCTCGTCGCCGAGAACCTCCACGGCGCCTTTTTCAATGCGCAGAGTAACGGGGTTGAAGTAGTGATACTCCAGGCGGTCGCCGGGCTTCATGGTGAACTCGGTCTGGCCGTACTCTGGGTCGTAGAGCTTAACGCCCGGGGGAATGGGGATAACCTTGCTCTTGGGCTGGTTGCCGATGTAGCTCACGCAGTCGATGCGGTCGGGGAAGAACTCGGCCTCGACGCGCTGCTCCATGCCCCCTGAGCGCTGGATGTAGGTTAGGGTGAGGGGGCTGCCTTGTTTGTCGAGGAACTGGGTCATCTCGACCTCTTGCTTGAGCTGGACGTTAAGCGCCTTAAAGCTCATTGTCGCGTAGAGCTTCACCCCGCGGACATCTTGGCCGTCGAGGCGATCGGGAAAGAACTTTATTTGCTGATAGCCGATTTTCGCCTTGCCGAAGTAAATGCCGTGCCAGATTTCGTGGGGCTCGAACCACAGCGTGGGGGCAAGGGGCTGGGCGGTGGGCTGTGCCGCGGCGAGCGCCGTGGACGAGGCGAGCTCGCCCGGCGCGCGCGTGCGCGCGCAGCTTGCGAGAAGCGGCAGGGCGCAAAAGAGAATAAGCAGAGGCGAGAGGCGTCGGGTCATCTGGCCCACCCCGTGTGCGAGCGAAAGCTTTGTATAGTCAACGCCCGGGCGGCTAGTCGATCTTCACCTTCTGGCGGCGACCGGTGCGCCCGGAGCGCCAGGCGGCCTCGGTAAGCTGAATTACGCGCAGCCCGCACTCCGCGGGGATGAGGTTTTCCTCCTTGCCGCGGATGACGTTGATCCAGTGCACGTCAGGGTTGCTCGGCTTGGGCAGGCGCTTGGGCTGAACGGGCTTGCCCTGCTCGTTGATCTCGATCAGCCCGTGGCCGTGGCGGATGAGAAACGCGCCGCGGTCGCAGTAGAAGCTAATATCCTCCCACCACGCGGTGGCGTGGCCGATGACGGAGATGTTGCACAACGCGCCGTCGGTGAACTTGATCGAGGCTGCGGTGAGGATGTCGACCTCGGAGCCCAGGTTGTCGATCTCGGCGAATACCTCCTCGGGCTGAAGGCCGGTGCACCAGAGGATGATGTCTACGAGGTGGCTGCCCGAATCGTTAAGCTGCCCCCCGCCGGACCATTTGAGCTTGCTGCGCCACGTGCCGCGGAGGACCTGCGTGTTATACCAGTTTTGCGACTGCATTGCCGTGACAAAGCGCACGGGGCCGTACTTTTGCTCCTCGATGCAGCGCTTAATGTAGCGGAACTCGGGCATGAGGTGGCGCTGATAGGAGATGACGAGGACCTTGCCGGACTGGCGCACGGCGTCAACGACGTTTTTGGCGTGGGTTGTCTTGCACACCATGGGTTTTTCGGTAAGTACATGAAGGCCGGCGGCGAGGGAGTCCATGATTTGGCGGTAGTGGACGGTGTGCGGGCTGTGGATTTGCACGCCGTCGAGCTGCTCGTTTTTGAGCATTTTCTTGTAGTCGGGATAGGTGGGGAGGTCTTTCGCCTCGGGGCAAGCTTGGACGAAACGCTCGAGCGACTCGTCGCTCGGGTCACACAGGGCGACCACTTCTACGCCGGGGACCTGCAGCAGATGCTTGAAGTGCCGGCGGGCGATGCCGCCCGCGCCGATAAATCCTACGCGAAACTTCTTTGCTCTGGGCATTGGCAGGCGTCGCTCCCTGGTAAGATTAAGGTACCCATACGCAAGACGCGCAGGGGGCAGGGTAGGCCGCGCGGATTATAGCAGCGGCGTAGGGCGCGGTCAAACACAGGGGCTGGGGAAGGAAGCCCCCTGCACGGCGCGAAGTACACATTCGGCCGTCGGTTGGCCGGTGGGGTGCGATGAACTACGACATCAAACCCATTTTGGACTCGTTTCCCTATGAGCCGGGCGAGGTAAACGCGCGGATCATTAAGGGATTGGACGGCAAGGAGAAGCTGCAGATGCGGCTGGACCTCGGGCTGATACAGATGGAGCTTGAGGGCCGGCCGGATGGGCAGCGGCCGCACGGGTATGAGTCGCTGCTGGACTACTACGAGGCGAAGGCGGAGCAAGAGGGGCGGGAATGCTTGGAGCTGAACTCCGAGGAGTGCGAGGCCCTGCGCGCGGAGGGGACGCAATATTATTACCGCTATCTGTGCTGCTTGCAGCTTGGGGAATTTCGCCGCGCAGCGCGCGACACGGCGCGCAACCTGCGCCTGTTTGACTTCATGAAGAAGCACGCGGCGAGCGAGGAGGACAAGCTCGCCCTGGAGCGCTATCGGCCGTATGTGCTCATGATGAACACCAAGGCCGAGGCGCTCATGCTTGCCACGGAGGGACGGATCCGCGCGGCGCTGAGCAGGATCGACCGCGGGGCGAAGCAAATCGAGGAGTTTTACCGCGCGCACGGCAACGAGCAACTGATTATTCTTAGCGTGGAGCTGATGGCGCTAAACTCTTTGCGCAAACACCTAGAAAACGCGGCAATTAGAGCCCCCGCGGAGGTTTTGGAGCAAAAGCTGCAGGAGGCGATCGAGCGCGAGGACTATGCGCTCGCCGCGCGCATCCGCGACCAGTTGCGCGAGCTGCAGAAAAAGCTTCAGGAAAACCGCCCCGCAGGCGAGCACGAGGTTTAACCCCGCTCCGCACTAGAACAAGAACGCCGGCGAAAGCTCAAAGAACAGCCCGCGCGCGTTGTCCCCCTCCGCGCCAAAGCCCCATTCATAGCCCGCCGCCGCGCGATATTTAAAGCTTCCCAAGGCTCTAAACCACGCCTCAACCGCGACGCCGGCGATGTGCGTGGCGCGCCACCTCGTGCCCGCGATGCGCGCCGCGCTTGGCCGATACCACAGGTGCACGTTTAGTTCGTCGCCGGAGAAATAGGGAAAGCTGCTGTGGGCGAAGTCGCGCGCGAGGCGCTGGCGGAGGTCTACGGCGAGCTCCACGCGCATCTGCCGGCCGGTTAAACCTCCCCCGCGGACAGAGGCGGCTGAGCAGTGCAGAGCAAGCCCAAGCTTGCGCCTGTTTTCGCTAAACGCGCGCTGGTAGGAGGCGCAGAGGCCCCCTGCGCAAAAGTCAACGGTGGACAGGCGCGCAAACGCGCGCTCGGCGAACAGGGTGAGGCGCAACTGGCCGGCGTTGGAGAACGCGCGCGCCCGGCTGAGCTCGACCCTAGCAAACGAGCACCGCGCAGGCACGACGCGCGCGGCGGCGCGGGGGCTGGGGATGCGCGCCGCGCCCAGCCCGCGCCCGAGGGTCAGCCGAAGCTCGTCGTAGGCGAAGAAATTGCCGTGGCGGAAGTGGCCCAGGCGGACGTCGGCGGAGAGCAGGGAGGTAAAGGTCACCGGCGAGGAGCTTGAGCAGGGCGCCGCGGAGACGTAGGCCCCGCAGGCGTAGCGCAGGCGCAGGGGGACGCGGCGGGAGGTGTTGAGATACTGCGCGAAGACGCTTGTCGCGCCGGAGAACACATCGCGCGCAGCGGCGACGGAGAGCGAGTGCTCGCGCAGGGGGTCTTCTGCGGAGAGCTGCAGGCCAAGGGCGAACGGGTAAACATAGGCGAGGTTTGGCCCGAGAAGCTGGAGCTCCGCCAGCCCGCGATAGGGGCCCTCGGAGACGATGGCCACCTCGTCCAGCGGGGCGTAGCGGGCGAGAGGATCTTTTCCCGCAGGGCGCGGGAGGGCGCCCTCGAGCAACGCACGGCGCTGGGCTTGATCGTGCGGCGCGATGCGCGGCTCGGGGGAGAGGCGGAGGAGATCGCTGCGGCGATCGAAGGCGAGGACGGCGAGAAGGTCGCTGGTCCGCGGGTCCCAGGCGACCCAGCGCAGCGCGCCGAGCGCCTCCTCGGTGAGCTGGCGCACGGCGCCCGTGGCGCGGTCGTAGAGGAACAAGTCCGGCACGCCGCCGGGGTTGGCCAAGAAGGCAAGCCGCTTTCCCTCAGGCGACCAAGCGGGGCAGCGCTGGGCGGCGTCAAGGGGAATGGGCTCGGCGAGCTGGCCGGTGGCCAGGTTAAGCAGGGCGATACGGCTGTTGCCATCTACGATGTGCTCGAAGGCAAGGAAGGCGCCGTCGGGCGAGGGGCGCGGGCAATAACAGGCCTCGTTAAGCGAGCGTGGAGAGAATACGACGCGCGGCTCGCCCCCGTCGAGTGAGGCAAGGGCCAGGGCGCTGGCCCAGCGATTGGGCTTAAGGACAAACACAATGCGCTCCCCATCGGGCATGAAGCACGGGGCGGTGGCCTGGAAGGAAAAGGGCAGCTCGCGCGAGCAGCCCGAGGCGGCGTCCCAGAGAAAGAGGCGCGTGGCCACGCGGCCGCGGCCGCTGCATACCTCGCGGGCGTAAACGAGCGCCGAGCCATCCGGCGACCAGCCGAACGCCGGGTGCGCGAACCGGCTGACGAGCTGACGCGCCCCCGTGCGCAGGTCCACGACCTCGAGGAGCAGCTCGTCGCGGGAGACATAGTCGGCATATGCGCAGATGGCGAGGCGCGCGCCGTTTGGCGAAGGGTGCGCGGAGACGACATAGTCGTACGGCAGGGGGAGGGGTTGGGCAAAGGCGCGTGTGTCGGTGCTCAGCGCGCGCAGGCGGGCGAGGCGCTCGGCGAGCTCGGCGCGCCAGCGGCGGAACAGGTGCCGCTCGCCCAAGCCGAGGGCCTTGCGCAGGGCGGGCTCGAAAAATGGCCCCCGCGTAGACGTTCGCCGCAGAATCTCCGCCGGCGCATCGGGGCCATAGCGCCGCGCGATATAGTCCACAAGCGAGGCGCCCACGGAATAGCCGAGCAAAGAATCGGGCCGGTCGCCTAAGTAAGGGTCGTGCATGATGGCCACGGAGGGGAGATGGCCGAGGAGGACGGCGCTGCGCAGAAGATCGAGCCGGTCGGGGAAGAGGAACGCGGGGGCGGAGGCGACGTATTCGGCAAACCCCTCGCTAAACCAAAACGGAATGTCGAAGCGGTTGACGAGCTCGCCAAAGTCGCCCAGCGGTCCGCGCGCGGCCCAGAAGCTGCCGATATGCCCCATCTCGTGGGCGATGAGATAGCGGAGCTGGGTTGCCGCGTCTACGCGGTTGCTGCGGTGGAAGCTGGCGACGACCACGCAGTGGCTCTGGGGGACGGCGAACGCGGCGAACGTGCTCAGGCCGTGGTCGTCGAGGATAAGCGGGGTGCGCTCGCGCGGCGCGACGCCGCAGAGGGAGACGATGCGCGGCCATAGCCCCTCGGCAATGCGCGCCGCGAGGAGGGCCAGCTCGCGATATTCCGCAGGGTAGATAATCTGGAAGTGGGCGGTGCAAAGCTGCTGCCAGTCGTAATAGCTCGTTGGCGCAGGGCCATAGGTTTGCGCAGCACGCGCCGCCTGGCGCGGCTGAGGCACAGCGAACGCCGCGGCGACGAGCAGGGCGACCACCGCCACGCGCGGGGCGCAGGCGCGGGCGGCGGCGTTTTGCTTGCTCTTTCGCTGGCAGCGGTGGGACACAGAGGCTCGCCCCAGCGGTTAGCTCGGCGCCACGGGGCGCTGGATGATCGCCACGTCGCGCGGGGCGACGGTTATCGCCTCGCGACAGCGCTTTCCTGAGAGCATCTCGAAAAACTGGCCGCCGAGGTGCACCTGCTGCGGCTGGTCGGTGTGGTTAATGGCAAAAAGGAGCTCGCCTTGGTCGCCGCGCCGGCGAACGATCTCCAGGCCCTCCGGCGGGCGCGCGGGGATGGGAAAGGCGAGCCGCGCGGCAAGATAGCGTAGGAGGTCCTGGTAAAAATCCTCGCCAAACAGGCTGCCCACGTATATCGCTCGGCCGCCTGAAAATTCGTGCTCGACAACCGCAGGCTGGCCCGCCCAGTAGCCGGAGGTGTATCTGCCGAGCACCTGCGCGCCGTCGGCGGCGAGCCAGTCGCACCACGCCGCGCAGGAATAATCCCTTTCCGCAATCCCCGGCAAGGCGCAGGTGGCCGACGATGTCTCGCCGCGAAGCAGCGGGGTAAACTCCACAAGCCGCGCGCCGAACAGGTCGGTCAGCCCGGCGGGGCGAGGATCGGGCAGAAGCGCTCCGTGCTCGTCGGCCCAGGAGGTGAGGAAGGTAGCGACCAGCGTGCCCCCGCGCTCGACGTAGCGGCGGAGGTTCTCCCGGGCTTTCGCGCTGAGCAGGTAGGGTGCGGGAGCGAAGAGGACCGGCGTGTCGGGGAGGTCCTCGCCCTCGAGGTTGGCGGCCACGACGCTCAGGCCGAGGCTCGCCGCGGCGCGCAAAACGGGGGTAAGCACGCGCCAATAGTCTACAGCGCGGGCGTAGCAGGTGTTGCGCAGGGCCCAGAGGTTGTCGTAGGAGTGGCCGATGGCGATTTCCGCGACGACCTGCGTGCCGGCGATCTCCTCGCCGAGGCGCGCGAGCTCCTCGCCGATTTGAGCGACTTCGGCGAACTGGCGGTTGTCGTCGCGGCCGTCTGGGGTAAGAATTCCGCTGTGGTGCATTTCGTGCGACCAGAGGCACTGGCGCCAACGGAAGTAGACGATGGCGTCGGCGCCATGGGCGATGGCCTGGTAGGTCCAGACGCGAATCTGTCCCGGCGGGGGCTGGCGCATCGTCCCCCAGTTGGTCATTCCGCACTGCTGCTCCATTACCCAAAAGTTCTTGCCGAGCAGCCCGCGCATGAGGTCGTGGGTAAAGCCCACCTCGCGGTAGTCGTAGCCGACGTTGGGGTAGTTGTCCCAGGAGACGAAATGGAGCTCGCGGGCGAGGTCGAAGTAGTTTAGCTCGGGGAAGCGACCCATGAGGTTATGGGTGACGAAGTGGTCGGGGCAGATGTCGAACAGGATTTGGGCCTGGTGGCGGAGGAAGCTTATTGTCGTGTCGGAAAAGAAGCGCTGGAAGTCGAGCTTAAGATGCGGGTTTTGCGAGCGGAGGCCCTCCCAGCCGGGCGGGGGGAGCTGATCCCAGGACTGAAACTCGATGCTCCAAAACGCATTGCCCCAGGCGCGGTTTAGCTCGTCGAGCGAGCCGTACTTGCGCTTGAGCCAGCGGCGGAACTCCTCGGCGCAGGTGGGGCAGAAGCATTTTGGGTTGCCAAATTCGTTGTCGATTTGCCAGCCGATGACGTTGGGCGTGTTGCGGTAGTGGTTGGCCATGGCCTCTACGATGCGCGCGCAGAGCTCGCGGTAGGCGGGGCTGGAGATGCAGTAATGGCGGCGGGCGCCGTGGGCGGCGCGGCGGCCGTCGGCGCCGAGGGCGAGGATCTCGGGATATTTTTGGGAAAGCCAGGCGGGCGGGGCAGCGGTGGGCGTGCACATGACCACGTCGATCCCCGCCTCGGCGAGCAGGGCTACTATCTCGTCGAGCCAGGCAAATTCAAACTCGCCCTCGCGCGGCTCGAGCTTCGACCAGGCGAACTCCGCCAGACGCACGACGTTGATGTGCGCGCGCTTCATCAGCTCGATGTCCTGGGGCCAGCGCTCGCGCGGCCAGTGCTCGGGGTAGTAGTCGGCGCCGAAGAAAAAGCGCACGGCAATCACCTCGCCTATGGTTGCCGTTGAAAGTTCGTGGGCGAAGGCGCGGCGACCTTTGCCGCTGGCCTGCTGTTGAGCGAAGAGGGAAGCGGTTATAATGCCTGGGGGAGAGAGAAGGGAAGGATGAGCGCGGTGCGCTGTCCAAAGTGTAACGCGGAGGTTGCCCCCGGGGAGGAATTTTGCCCTGAGTGCCACGCGCTTGTTGCCCGCGCTGAGCCGCGGGAGGAAGCGGCAAAGGCCAAGCGGTCAAGCGCAAGCAGGGCGCGGAGGCCCGGGGAGGTTAGCCGGGGGGCGGTTGTCTGGCTGTGCATTTGCCTGTTTGTTCTGGGGTTTGCCCTGGGATATTGGGTTCGCGGGGCAAGCGGAGGGGCGCGCGGGCAGTGGGCGGGTGCGGAGGTGGGGCTGCAAATGCCGGGTTTAGAAGAGCTGCCGCCGGGGCATCCTCCTATTAGCGGGACGCCGCAGCCCGCGCCACCGCTGGAGGAAGTGCTCAAGCGGATGGAGCAGGGCAGCGCCGAGGAGAGCCAAGCGACGGAACATGCCGCGGGCGGCGGTGTCCAAGGAAATGAGGGACAAGAGCGGGGCTAACGCGGAGGGGGAGCCACGCGGCGCTGGGATTCGTCGGTTTGAGGAAGTGAGAAAATGGCTAGAGGGAACAAGGGTTTTACGCTAATTGAGCTTTTGGTGGTAATCGCCATTATTTCCATTTTGGCCTCGATCATGTTCCCCACGTTCTCCAAAGCGCGGGAGAAGGCGCGCCAGACCGTGTGCAACAGCAACCTGCGCCAGCTAGCGATTGCCGTGCAGATGTATCGCATGGACTACGACGAGCTGTTTCCCCCGTTTTTGACCAAGCCGGACAGGCCGGCGAAGCTTGTGTTCGACGTTATTCAGCCGTATGTCAGGAACCGACAGATTTTGCTTTGCAAGAGCGACCCACAGGGAAAGATCAACGCTGCGGCGCTAGACGCTGGGCGGTATAGCTATGGGGCGAACATGGTTTTGTTCGGCTCGCCGCGCTGCGCCGGGGTAATGCCGAGCGCATATACGCATATCACGGCGATCGTCCCCCTGCCTGCTGAGACGGTGTGTTTTTACGACGCATTTAAGGTAGATAACTCGGACTGGACGCAATTTGTCTTTCCCCCAGATCCGCGGCACAACGACGGCCTTAATGTGGCCTATGTGGACTGCCACGTAAAGTGGAACTCGAAAAACGCCGTGCCCGCGGGGCGCACGGACGTGTATACCAAGACCGACTATAACGGCATTCCCACGGACTAAGAGGAAGCAGGCAAGCAGCCGCTCCGGCGCGGGCCGGGGCGGCTTTTCTTTTGCGGCCGGGCCGGCGAAGGCTACCGGCCGCGGCCGGCGAGCCGACGCTCGGCGAGAAGCAAAGCGCCAAAGATGCGCGGGTCGACCATTTCGCCCTGGCTCATGCGCTGCTCGAGCCAATCGGCGGCGGTTCTGCGAGGGACGCGGCGGACTTCGATGGGGAACAGCTCGTCGCCCGTAGGGTGCTCGGCGACGGGCTGCGCGCCGGTGGCGAGGAAGACGTGGAGGATGGTTGAGCTGGAGGCAGCGGCGGCAGGCCCCACGGCGAGAAGCTCCATCGTCTGCGCGCGGAAACCGGTCTCCTCGACGAGCTCGCGCTGCGCGCAGCGCACAAGGTCTTCGCCCGGTCGGTCGGCCAGCCCCGCGGGCAGCTCCCACACGGGTGCGTCTACCGGTGGGCGGAACTGACGGACAAGGAGGACCTCGTCCTGGGGGGTAACGGCGAGCATAACGACGACGCCGCTAATGTTGCGCCGGCGGACGAACTCCCAGCCGCGGCCGCGCCCAATATCGCGGCGGACAAGCTCAAGGTACTGCCCGCGGCAGAGCACGGTCGTGTGTTTGTCTGCAGCCATGTCGCTCATCTCCCAAGAGGGTGCGCAGCGGCTTCGGCGAAGCGGGCGGGTGCTCCTTCGGCAGGCGGAGGAAGGCCTAGAGGAGCGCGCGGGCGAAAAAGCCCGCCAAACGGCCGGGGCAAGGTTGAGATCTCTAGCACGGAGGTCGCCGCAGATGACCAAGCGCGAGCGCTGCCTCGCTGCCGTGCGTGGGGAGGAAGTCGACCGAGTACCGTTTTCGTTCTGGTATCACTTTCGCCACCTAAAGGACGACCCGAGCGGGCCGGAGTTTGTCCGCTGCGAGCTGGAGTTTGCCCAGAAGTTCGACGTCGACTTCCTCAAGGTCATGCACGACATTCCCTATGAGCTGCCCGCGGGAGTGGAGCGGCTGGAGCGCGCGGCGGACTGGAAGATGCTCGAGCCCCTGCCCCCGGACAAGGGAAACTACGGGAGGCACTTTCAAGCGCTGCGCGCCATCCGCGAGGGCCTGCCCGACGACCGGCCCATGGTGGATACATTTTTCGACCCGTTTGCCTATGGGAGAAGGATTAGCAACAACCGCGTGCTGCAGCATCTTTACGAGGACCCAGACGCCGTGCGCCAAGGGCTGAGGGCAATCGCGGAGTCGATCGTCTCATTCGGGAGGTTCTGCGTGGAGCAGGGCGTGCTGGACGGGATGTTTCTCGCGGTCACCGGCGCGACGCCGGACATCATGCGCGAGGAGGACTTTCGCGAAGTATTCTTGCCGCTAGATGTATGGATCGGGGAGGAGATGGCGAAGGTCGGGACGTTTAACGTGGTTCATCTTCACGGGGTGAACATCTTCTTCGAGATGCTGCTTGAAATTCCGGGTGACGTGATAAACTGGAGCGACCGCACAACAAAGCCGTCGCTCGCCGAGGCGCGGAAGCTGACCGACCGCTGCCTTGCCGGCGGGATTAATCAGGTGCATACGGATATCGCTACGCCGGAAGAGATTAGGGCTGAGGTGCGCGACGCTGTGGCGAAGGCGGGGCGGCGGAAGCTGATCGTCGCCTGCGGATGCGCCATGCCCACGCCAACGCCAGAGGAGAACTTGCTTGCCGTAAAACAGGAGCTGGAGCGGCTTTAACGCAGCGCGGGGAAGGAAGGGATGGTTGCCAGGTGAGGGCAAAACGCGGAGCAGAAGACAAGCGGCAGGGTAATGCGAGATGGGCAAGGGGGGCAGCAAGGATCGGCCTGCGCTGGGCGGGGGCGGCCGCCGCGCTCTCTGCGGTGGCGCTTGGCGCTGCGGCGCTGCTTGCCCCGCTCGGGGGGTGCGGCGCGGGCGGAGGGCAGATCGGCGAATCGTTTGGCCCGGGGATCACTCTGGAAAGCGTGGCCGGGCTCGTGCTCTTTGCCACGACGCGCGACTTTAACTCCGAGATTTACTACGTAAACGCCAACTCCGAGGAGCACGAGCAAAACCGCGTTACCCTGGCCATTTTCTCAAGCGAGACCGACCCCTGCTGGTCGCCGGACGGGACGCAGATTGCGTTTGTCTCAAACCGCACGGGCAACCCGGAGATTTGGCGGATGAACGCGGACGGAACAAACCCAATGAAGCTCACCGACGACCGCGCGGAGGACTTGGAGCCAGCGTGGTCGCCGGATGGAACGCGCATTGCGTTTAAGTCGAACCGCGACCACGAGCTTTATGAGATCTACACCATGTCGGCGATCGATGGCTCGGATGTGCGGCGGATAACGAACAACGAGCAGTCGGACAACTCGCCGAGCTGGTCGCCGGACGGCACGAGGCTGGTCGTCTCGCGGGTGACGCTTGTCGGGGCGACCGGGGAAGATTCTTACGGAGACCTGGTGATCGTCGATGCCAGCGGCAACGGGAACGAGGTCCAGCTTACGCAGCACCAGCCGGGCGAGGTGGCGCAGCACCCGTGCTGGGGAGTGCACAACGGCGAGGAGTGGATCGTTTACGCCTACCGGCCGAGCGCGGCGGAGGACACGGATATTTACCGCATGCGGCCGGACGGCACGGACATTACGCGGCTAACGACGGACGGGGCGCGGAACTCGCAGCCATGCTTTTCGCCAGACGGGAGCAAGATTGCCTTTCAGAAGTTCAGGAGGGGGAGCTTCGACATATACGTAATGGACTTTGACGGCTCAAACGAGCAGGTTTTGGCGGAGTCCGAGGAGGCGGATACGGCGCCGGCGTGGTCGCCGGTGCCCGTGCAGCAAGGGGAGTGAGAAAGCGGGCGGCGGATGAACCAGGTGTAGACCAATTGCCTTTGTGAGAGTAACATACAAGAGAGGGAAAAGACCGGCCCATGCGCTGAGGACGGAAATGGGGGGCGCATTGGGGCGGACCTATGTAATGTACCACGCGCGGCGCTGCAGGCAGTGGGGCGCAGGCCGAGAACTCCAGGGGGAGCGTCGTGGCAGCGAGCAGCAAGGGCCGACTACTGGTGGTTTGCGGCGACCAGTCTGAGGCGCTGCTTCTTGCCGACCGGTACCGTAGCTTGGGGTGGGAAGTAGAGATCGCGCACCGCGGGGCAAGCGCGCTCGCCCTTTTGCGGACCGATAACTACGCCGCGGTAATTACCGATATCGTTCTCCCCGACACCGATGGTCTGGAAGTTTTGCGCAAGATTCGCGAGGACAACCAAGACACGGCGGTGATCCTCCTCGCGCGGCACGACGCGTGCCAATATGCCGCGGAGGCGTTTTGGGCCGGCGCGGACCACTATGTGCAAAAGCCGGTGGGGCTTGGCCACGGGGCGCAGGAGCAGCTCCAGCACATTTTAAACTGCGCGCTTGAGGCGCGACGAAGGCGCAGCGAAGAGCGGCGGATGATCCGCGGGCTGGAGCGGCGGAACAGGGAGCTGGAGAAGGAGCTGGAGGCCGCCCGGCGCTGGGGAAGCGCGCTGCTTGCCGACAACAAGCGCCTCGCTGAGCTGTGCGTGCGCGACACGCTAACCGGCTTGCCCAACAGAAGCGAGCTTGAGACGCAGCTCCGGCGCGAGCTGGCGTTTTGCGACCGCCACGGGCATCCCCTGGCGCTGGCCTTGCTCGACCTCGACTATTTCCGCACATATAACAACGCGATGGGCAAGGAGGCCGGCGACCAAGTGCTTATCGAGATCGCCGACCTGATTCAGGGCAATGTGCGCGCCTCGGACGCGGTGTTTCGCTACGATGGCGAGGAGTTTGTCGTGCTCTTCCGCGGGACAGGGCTGGCCATGGGAGCGCACGCCGCGGAGAGGCTGCGGGCGATCGTCGAGCAGCGGTATTTCGAGGGGCAAGAGGCCCTGCCCGGGGGGAACCTTTCGGCAAGCATCGGCGTCGCCGCTCATCCCCAGCAAAGCGCCACGGCGGACGATCTTTTGGCCAAGGCCGAGGCCGCGGTAAAGAGCGCCAAACAGGCGGGCCGCAACCGCGTGGAGATCTATACCGACGGCGTGCTCATCCCCGGCGACGAATCCTCCGCCTAACCCCTAACGGCCCAGTTTATTGGTCTGCTGTGGGCACGGCGGGCGGAAAATGGACCCAAACCAACAGCCACCTCGGCGCAAGCCGTATACCGCGCAACCCCCCGTGTGGCGGCCGAACCGGCCTGTTTGCCTGGCGACGCTGCGGCCTTGGCCGGTGAGGATTGCCGTCGTCGCCCTGCTCTGCCTCGTCGGTGTAGACATCATAGCGGCGCTGGGAGGCGCGGCATATCTGGCAAATCGCTACCTGCCGATTGGCCAGAAGCTGCGCGCGGAGCTGGCGCGCATTCGCGCCGAGGGATACCCCGTTGACCCGAGCGAGCTAAACGACAGGCCGGTAGCCAATGAGCAGAACGTCGTGGGCGCGCTGCGC
>CAZMGT010000013.1:0-46764 GCA_964565895.1 uncultured Armatimonadia bacterium | reverse complement strand
CGCGCTGCGCCGACACGTGCGCAAGAACAAAAGGGCGCTTGCCTTGGTGCGCGAGGCGGCCGAGCAGGCCGAGGTGCGCGACGGACTACGGCTACGCCAAGGCGGCGCTGGAAAGCTCGTGGAACATCGGCGCGTTTCGTAGCGCGCAACGTCTGCTGCATGCGTCCGCAGCGGTAAAGATCAGCGAGGGGGACTATCACGGGGCGGTTGGCGACATCGCGGACATGCTCGCGCTTGCCCGCTGGCTTAAGCGACGCCCATTTGCCAGCGAGTGCCTCGTTTACTACAACGCCTGCTTCGCGCTATGTAGCTGCGCGGAGGCCATGCTCAACGTGAGCGACCTGCCGGAGGACGTCGGGCGGGCCGTGGCGGAAAAACTCGCGGAGGAGGCGGAGCTGGATGACCCGCGCGAGCTGGTCGCCGGGAAAAGGACGATTGGCCTTGGGGTGTATCGCCTGGCCGCCGCGGATGGCGAGAGCTTCGTCGTCTATAGCGTAGGCGACAACCTGCGCGACGAAGGCGGGCGCAGGGCAAAAACGTGGGCGCAAGAGAGGGGCGGTATTCGCGCAAAAGGCGTCGCCCCGTGAGCTGAGGAGGGCGCGACTTTAGGCATCTCCAGCGTCGTTTGCGCGAAACCGAGCGCTAGGCAGCGGAGTCTAAGACACGAAGCCCAGACAGGCGGAACAGCACGGCCGCCGGAGTTTCGCCGCGAAGGGAACTGTGGACGCGATGACAATCGTCCGACGCTTGGCGCTTGTGTTAGGTATTGCCCTGATTGTTGTGCTTGAAATTTTGGGCTGCGGGCAGCCCGAGGTGCGCCTGCCGCTTTCCATGCCCACCCCGACGCCCATTCCCACGCCCACGCCTACGCCCTCGCCCACGCCAACGCCGATCGTTACACCAACGCCGACGCCTCCGCCGGTGCTCTCGGCGCGGCTGCGCTCCATGCCCAACATCTGCTATTTCGGAGCGTTTGAGCCCCAGCACGACTATGGCTACCGCTGCCGCGACATCGCCGACAACCGCTACTGGCCGCAGTGGACGCCGCACAGCCCCGAGCCGTATACCACGGCCGACGTGCGCATTGTCTACAAAACGACCGCGGAGACGTTTACGGGAACGCTCTACGCCAGCGGGCTTAAGCCGAACTTTGCCTATCAGATGAAGATCGTCGGCGACCCGCAGCTAAGCACGTGGGCGAGCCAGCAGCTCGGGCAGTTCGGCCGGTGGTGGGTGGACGGCGTGGGCAACGTAAGCAACTGGCAGCTAAACGCACGGGGATACTTCATTTTTGACTTTTTCATTACCGACGAGAACGGCGATGCGCAAAAGCAGTTCCGCCTGTTGCGCAGCTACCACGTCCTCTGGCGGACAACGCAGCGACCGCGGCGGGCGAACGACTCCCAGCCTGTGACCCACCACATGGTCGGCGGGAGCTGGGGATATAGCGGGCCGATCCCTAGTGGGACAGTGACCATATACGCGGAGATCGAGCACCCGGTAACCATTGCCCTGCCTCCGGGCGACTATCGCGCGCTGTTCGTGTTGCAAGAGGAAAGCTTTCACAACGGCATGAGCCAGGGGACGACGTACTCCGACGGCGGCTATTGGCAAAGCGCAATGGGCACGGAAGTAAGTTTCAGAGTCGTCCGATAACTGTTCTTTGGGGCCGATTTTTCCCGCAGCCTCGCTGTTTGGCCCTGGCGCAGTCGGCGCCCCTCCTCCCAGGCGTCTATACCATGTGTTGATTTTTAGTGCCCGCTGTTGCCCACTGGGCTCGCGATCGTCGCAAGAGACGCGCGCCCCGGCAGGTGACTCGCTCTCGGGTGGAGTATACTGTGCCGCTGAGACACAACCGAGGAGGCGAAGGAATGCAGCAAGTGCGCAGGCGAGCCACGGCGATTGCCATCGTAGCCCGAGCAGCAGCGACGTTTTCGCTATTTTCTTTTTGCCCGCTGGGTGCAGAGAACGCCTATGGTGCGGACTGGCCGATGTGGCGCTGCGATGTCCGGCGGAGCGCGACGACGGAGGAGCAGTTGCCGCGCACGCTTCGCTTGGCTTGGGTGCGCGAGCTGCCCCCGCTCGAGCCGGCGTGGCCCGACGAGCCGCGGATGACGTTCGACCTCGCCTACGCGCCGGTGCTCGTGGGCGAACTGGTCTTGGTGAGCTCGCCGCGCGAGGACTGCCTCATGGCGTTCGACGCAGAGACCGGGGAGGAGAAGTGGAGGTTTTACGCGCAGGGGCCGATACGCTTTGCGCCTGCGGTGTGGCGAGGAAAAGCATATGTGGTGTCGGACGACGGCTACTTATATTGTCTTCAGGTGGAAGACGGAAAGGTGTTGTGGAAGTTTTGTGGTGCGCCGACGGAACAAAAGGTTCTCGGAAACAAAAGGCTCATCTCTATGTGGCCGGCGCGGGGCGGACCGGTTGTTGACGAGGGGAGGGTGTATTTTGCGGCCGGGATTTGGCCATTTATGGGGGTGTTTATCTATGCGCTCGACGCGCGAACGGGAAAAGTATTGTGGGTAAACGAAACAGCGGGGATGATGTACATCGATCAGCCCCACAATAGTCCTGCGTTTGCCGGTGTTGCGCCGCAGGGATATTTCGCGATTATCGGTGACAACCTTCTTGTTCCAAGTAGTAGGTCGGTGGCAGCGTGTTTTAACAAGAACACAGGGGAATTGATGTATTTTAGGCTGGCGCATGCAAAGCACCGTGGCGGCGCGGACGTCTGCGCAATGGAGAAGTTTTTCTTAAACAACGGGTCGATATTTCGGCTGCGCGACGGTGAATCGCTGGGGGACATCGGGAGCTCTGTTGTCGTGGAAAGTAATGTGGTGTACGCCGTTGAACGTGGGTATCTGAAGGCGCTGGACATGACGCAATTTAAGATCGATGTCGAGGGCGATGCGAAGGAGCGCGGGGAGAAACAGATTGTTCCGAAACAATTGTGGAGGATAAAAGGTGTCGAACGCGTTTATTTACGTGCGGGGAACAAGCTTTATGTTAGCGCAGGGAAAAGGATCGGCGCGGTTGAGCTGCGCGAACAAGGGAGAGAAGCGAGACTGTCGTGGTTGGCAGAGGTGGAAGGGCAGCCCTGGTCGGCCATTGCCGGCAATGGGAAGCTGATTATTGCCACGAAGGAAGGGAAGATCTGCTGCTTTTCCGGCGATGCGCGCGGGGCGCGAGTGTATCGCTATAGCGCGCAGGAAGACCAAAGCGATCCGCGCTCTGGCGCTGCGGAGGAGCTTCTGCGAAGCTCTCGCGTGCGCGAGGGGTACTGTCTCGTTTTCGGTGTGGACGACCCGTCTTTGCTCGTGGGATTGGCGAGCGGGTCGCAGCTTCACGTAGTGGGGATAGACGAAGAGGAGAGGAAGGTTGTTGCCGCGCGGGAGGTGTTGGCGAGGACCGGGCTTTATGGGGCGAGGGTGGCCGTGCTGCAGGCGCGGGCCAGCGCGGAGGTTTTGCCGCCGTACTTGGCGAGCCTCGTTGTGTTGGGCGATGCCGTGCGCAGCGGAAAAGCGCCCGAGGACAGGGTGTTGCAGGCGGCGTTTCACTGCTTGCGGCCATACGGTGGGGTGGCCGTCGTAGGGCGAGGGGAACAGGCGCACAGGGCGTTGGCCGAGGCGAGGGAGAGGCTGCGCTGGGAAGGCTGCCGCGTGGAGCAGCGCGGCGATTTTGCCGTGGTTGTGCGCGAGGGGCCGCTTGCCGGGGCGGGGACCTGGACGCAGCAATATGGTAACCCCGCGAACACGTGCGTCTCGAGCGACGAGCTTGTGCGCTTGCCGCTTGGTGTGCTCTGGTTTGGGGGCTCGTCGAACGCGGATATACTGCCGCGGCACGGGCACGGGCCGCCGGAGCAAGTCATTGCCGGGCGGCTGTTTATCGAGGGGCCGGACAGCCTGCGCGCGATGGACGTTTACACGGGGCGCGTTCTCTGGCGAACGGAACTGCCCGGCGTGGGCGAGGCATACGACAATACCGCGCATCAGCCCGGAGCAAACGCTTTGGGGACGAACTTCGTCGCTACCGAGGACCGCGTTTACGTGGCCTATGGCGACCGCTGCGTTGTTCTGGACGCCGCGACGGGGAGGAAGATGGGCGAGCTGTTCCTCCCGCGGAGGGCGGGGGAAAAGCAAGCGCCGCGCTGGGGGTATATTGGGGTGTGGCGCGAGTTGCTTATTGCCGGGGCGGAGCCCGTGGTTTTCGACGGTATTGTGAGATTTGGGGTGAAGGACAACTGGGACGGAACAGCGAGCAAGAGAATCGTGGTAATGGACAGAGTTTCCGGGAAAGTGTTGTGGGAAAAAGAGGCGACGCACTGCTTTAGGCACAATGCAATAGCCGTGGGTGGGGGAAAGCTATTTTGCATCGACCGCTTGCCGGACGCGATTATCAAGAAGCAAAAGCGGCGAGGAATTGTTAGCAAAGAAGAGCCCGTACTTTACGCTTTCGATGTGCGCACGGGTAAAGAGTTGTGGAAGACAAAGGAGAACGTTTTTGGAACGTGGCTCGGATATTCCGATGAGTACGATGTTCTGCTTCAAGCGGGAAGGCCATCGAGGGATATGTTGGACGACGAGCCGGACGACAGAATGATTGCCTATCGCGGCGCCGAGGGCAAAGTATTGTGGGACAAACGGAGAGACTATAAGGGGCCGTGCATGCTGCACGGAAGGACGATCATTACCCAAGACTACGCGGTGGACCTGTTAACGGGCGAGAGGAAGATGCGCGAAAACCCGCTTACCGGTGAGCTGATGGAGTGGGAGTATGAAAGGAATTATGGGTGCAATACGGCGATTGCCAGCAAGTGGCTGATTACCTTTCGCTCAGCGGCGGCGGGCTACTATGACCTAGAGCGCGACGGGGGAACGGGAAACTTTGGCGGGTTTCGCTCTGGATGCACATCGAATTTGATCGCCGCCGACGGCGTGCTTAACGCGCCGGACTATACGCGGACGTGCACGTGCAGCTATCAGATTCAAACGTCGCTGGCGCTGGTGCACATGCCCGAGGTTGAGGTGTGGACGTTTAACGACTTTGACCTGAGCAAGGGGCGAATCAAGCGGTTGGGGGTGAACCTGGGCGCGCCGGGCGACCGCGTGTCTGATGAAGGGACGCTGTGGCTGGAATATCCCATTGTCGGGGGGCCGTCGCCGGAGATCGATGTGCGCGTTGCGCCGAAGGAAGTGCGCTGGTTTCGCAGGCACTCGCTGAGGATGCGGGAGGGGGAGAAGAAGTGGGTCGCTGCCTCGGGCGGGGAGGGCCTGCGCGAGCTGAGAATTGGGCTGGCGCGAGGAACCGTTGAGCCGCGGCCATATACCGTGCGCCTGCATTTCGCCGAGCCTTGGGCGGCGAAGCCCGGCGAGCGTGTGTTTGACGTGCGCCTGCAGGGGAAGACGGTGTTGCGCGGGTTGGACATTGCGCGCGAGGCGGGTGGCGAGCTGCGCGAGCTGGTTAAGGAGTTTCGCGGAGTGCTTGGGGGAGCAGAGCTGCGCGTGGAGCTTGTGCCGCGGGGGGCGGGAAGCAAGCCGCCGCTGCTGTGCGGGGTGGAGATCGTCGCCGAAGGGTGGTAAAGTGCGCCGGGCAGGTTAGGGGGAAGCTCAAGCAAAGGGAGGAACAGCAAAGTGCGCATTCTCTACATCGATATCGACACACTGCGCCCGGACCACTTGGGATGTTACGGCTACGAGCGAAATACGTCGCCGAACATCGATCGCATCGCGCGCGAGGGCGTGCGTTTTGAGAACTGCTATGCCTCGGACACGCCGTGCCTGCCCTCGCGCGCTTCGCTTTTTTTGGGGCGGTTTGGCATTCACACAGGGATCGTCAACCACGGGGGGACGGCGGCGGAGCTGCGCATCGAGGGGCCGCCGCGCGGCTTTCGCACCTCACCCGAGCGCTGGGGCTGGGTTATGGCGATGAAGCAGTCGGGGATATATACCGTCTCCGTAAGCCCGTTTGCGGAACGGCACAGCGCGTGGTGGTTTTGCGCGGGGTTTAGGGAAATGTATAACCCGGGCAAGGGCGGGATGGAGCGCGCGGACGAGACGGCGCCCTATGCCCTGCAGTGGATCGAGCGCAACGCCAAGCGCGAGGACTGGTTTTTGCACGTTAACTTTTGGGACCCGCATACGCCCTATCGCACGCCCCTGGAGTATGGCAACCCGTTTGCTGACGATCCGCCCCCGCAGTGGCCAAGCGCGGAGGAGATCGAGGCGCACTATCACGGCTACGGGCCGATGAGCGCGCAGGACCTGGGCGGGTTTGGCCCGCGGGACAACACGCGCTTTCCGCGGATTCCCAGCGAGATTCGCACGCCGGAGGACTTCCGACAGTGGATCGACGGCTACGACGTGGGCATTCGCTATGCAGACGACTACGTGGGGAAGATCCTCCAGGCGCTGGAGCGGCAAGGCGTGCTGGACGATGTGGTGATCATTGTCAGCGCGGACCATGCGGAAAACCAAGGCGAGCTTAACATTTACGGCGACCACCACACGGCGGACTACATTACCCCGCGGGTGCCGATGATCATCCGCTGGCCGGGGATTGCCGGCGGGCGGGTGGACAGGGCGTTGCACTATCAGTGCGACGTGGCGGCGACGGTGCTTGAGCTGCTGGGGATCGACATTCCCGCGGCGTGGGATGGGGAGAGCTTTGCCGCGGCGTTTCGCGAGGGGCGGGAGCAGGGGCGAGAGTTCCTCGTGCTCAGCCACTGCGCCTGGAGCTGCCAGCGCTCCGTGCGCCAGGGGCCGTGGCTGACCATTCGCACCTATCACGACGGGCTAAAGGACTTCCCCGAGATTATGCTGTTTAACGTGGAGGAGGACCCGCACGAGACGCGCAACCTCGCCGAGGAGCACCCCGAGGTGGTAAACGAGCATCTGGCGCTCCTCGACCGCTGGCACGCGGAGATGATGTGGCGCTCGGACGACGAGGTGGACCCGCTGTGGAACGTGATACGCGAGGGCGGGCCGCTGCACACGCGCGGGCGGCTGGAGATGTACTGCGAGCGCCTGCGGGCCACGGGCCGGGCGCACCATGCGGAGGCGCTTTTGGCGCGGCACGGCAAGCCGCAACGCAGACATTGAACAATTTCGGGAAACGGGATATCGTGGAGTAGAACACGGAGAGAGCTGCCGCGCGCCGCACGTCGTATCCAGTGGGGTCTTCCACAAGAGGAGCTGGGCTATGGGCCATTTTTGGGGCAAAGCAAAGGCCTTTCTTTTAGCGTGTGCCGTGGCGCTGGCGCTCGCCGGCTGCCCCTCGCTGTTTTCCGGTCTGCGGCCCCCCGCGCGGACGACTATCTCGGGCAAGGTAACCTTGGCCACGGCGGAGCGCACGCCTATCGCCGGCGCTGAGATTTTCGTCACCGCGGCGGAGACAAGCGGCGCCGCTGCGGCCGGCGCGACGCCCCTTGCCCAAAGCCGCGAGGACGGCACATTTACCATTAGCAACGCCCCGGCGGGAACCGTGGAGCTGCGCGTCGTCCCCCCGGACGAGTTGCTGGCGCAGGAGGGCGTTGTGCGGATGACCGCGGTGCGCGGGGCGCAGAACACGATCGAGGTGCGCCTTGTCCCGGCAGGGGTGGTCGTCCAAGATGTAGAGCTTACGCCGCACGAGCTGCGGCTCGCAGTAGGCGAGACGTATCAGTTTCAGTTTCGCGTAGACACGGCGAGCGGAGTGAGCCTGGAGCCTACGTTTTCCGTGGTCGGAGAGATGGGGAAGATCTCCGCGGGAGGGGTGTTTACGGCAACGGCGCCGGGGAGCGGCGAGGTGCGCGCGACCCTCGGCGGCCAGGTGGCCACGGCGAGCGTTACGTGCGTCGCCTGCGACGTAGTCGAGGAGCCGGACCGCACGCCGCCCGCGGGCTCGGCGCAGTTTTCCGTTGACGAGCGCGGGATGACAAAGGTGCTTGTCGGCCTGCGCCCCGGCGTGGTGAGCACGCAGGCGGCGCGCACCGTGGTCAGCCTGCGCGGGGTGGTTACCAAGCGCTTTCGCTTTGTAAATGCGCTGGCTGCGGAGGTCCCCTATGATCGGCTGGGCGAGCTGGCGAACGACCCGCGCGTGGCCTACGTTGAGCCCGACGCTCAGGTCTCCGTGCGCCAGGACCCCAACGCGGAGCAGGTGCTCCCCTGGGGTGTGGACCAGGTCGACGCCGAGCGCGTTTGGGCAGGGGTTGAGGATGGGCTGCACGTGGCCAGAGGAATGGTTACGGGAAGGGATGTTAAAGTCGCTGTTGTTGACACGGGCATTGACCTCGACCACCCCGACTTGGAAGTAGCGGGGGGATATAACGCGATCAACCCCTATGCGTCGTATGACGACGACATGGGGCACGGAACACTCGCCGCGGGGATCATTGGCGCACGGGACAACGGCATTGGGGTAATCGGCATTGCCCCGGAGTGCAAGCTGTATGCAGTAAAGGCGCTGGACTCGCAGGGGCTGGGCGAGGTTTCCGACGTGGTGCGGGCGATTGAGTGGTGCATCAGCCCCACGGACGCCGCGGGCAATCCGCTGCCCGAGGGGCCGATGGATATTATCAACCTCAGCCTTGGGGTAACGTTTAACAGCGAGACGCTAAAGCAGGCCTGCGACCAGGCGTGGAACAACCCGAGCCATCCGCACGGCGGGGCGATTTTGGTCGCCGCGTCGGGGAACAACGAGCCGAACGTTTGGCCGGGAAACTATGGCAGCGTGATTTCCGTGGGGGCGACGACGCGGCGCGACGAACTGGCGGACTTCTCGAGCACGGGCCCTGCGGTGGAGCTTTCCGCGCCGGGCGAGGACGTCCTCTCCACGCTATATGCCGACCGCTATGACATGCGCAGCGGGACGAGTTTTTCCGCGCCGCACGTGGCGGGCGTCGCCGCGCTGGTTTACTCCACGGGGCGCTACCGGGCGGCGGCAAATCTGCGCCAGCACCTGCGCGATACGGCGAAGGACCTCGGCCCGCCCGGGCGCGATGAGCTGTTTGGTTGGGGGCGGGTAGACGCGCTTACCGCGGTGGTCGACGAGGGCTGCTCCGACGTGTTCTTCACGCGGGCGCTGATGGGGCAGTAAGGGCAGAAGGGCGCGGCGAAAAGGTTGTCTCGCGGGATTTTTCGAAGAGCAAAGCGAGGCAAACTCCTCCACCGACCCTCAAGGGGCTCGCCACATGGAAGCGCGGGAGCTTGAGCGTGTGCGGCCCGTGGAGCAGCCGGCGCCCCAGCGGCGCGGGGTTACGTTTCGCGCCGTGCTTATCGGCTTTCTCATTATGCCGTTTAACAGCTACTGGATCGTCCAGACGGAGACCGTGCGCTACGCGAGCTTTCCCACGACGGTCTCGCTGTTTTACAACGTGATTTTTATTCTGCTTATCCTGGTTGCCGTAAACCACCTCATTAGGCGGTTCTGGCCGGCGAAGGCCCTGTCGCAGGGCGAGCTTTGCGTAATCTACATCATCCTCTGCCTGAGCTCCACGCTTCCCTCGCACGACGGGTTTCAGGTGCTTGCCCCGATCATTGCCCACCCGTTTCGCTATGCGAACCCCGTTAACCAGTGGCAGGAGCTGTTTATGAAGTATCTGCCCTCGTGGCTGTTCGTGAGCGACGAGCAGGCGCTGCGCGGGATGTATGAGGGGAACTCGAGCATTTGGCTGCCGGAGAATTTTCGGCCGTGGCTTGTCCCTGTGATTAGCTGGTCGGCGTTTGCCTCGGCGCTGTACCTGGTGACGCTCTCCATGACGGCGATATTCCGCCGGCGGTGGATCGAGAGCGAGAAGCTGACCTATCCCATAATTCAACTGCCGCTGGAGATGGCCTCGCCGCGGACGCAGGTGTTCAGCAACCGGCTGTTGTGGCTGGCGTTTGGGATTGTGTTCGCCATTGATTTTCTCAATGGGCTGCACGTGCTTTATCCCTCGGTGCCGCAGATTCCGGTGAAGGCCACTGCGATCCCGCAGTTTAACCTGGCGCAGCAGCTTGTGGAGCGGCCGTGGAACGCGGTGGGGCGGCTGATGATCGGGTTTTATCCGTTTATCATCGGGATCGGGCTCCTGCTGCCCAAGGACCTGGTCTTTTCGTGCTGGTTTTTCTTTTTTCAGTGGAAGGCGCAGCGAGTGCTCGCAGCATATTTGGGTTGGACGCACCTGCGCGGGTTTCCCTACGTCAACGAGCAGACGTTCGGGGGCTACGTAGGCCTGGCCCTGTTTTGCCTGTGGACGAGCAGGCATTACCTCAGGCGCGTGCTACGCACGGCGATCGGCACCGCGCGGGAGCTGGAGGATAGCGAGGAGCCAATGAGCTATCGCGCGGCGCTGTTTTATATTGTCCTGGGGTTTGTCTTTCTCGTGGGGTTTTCCTGGCGCGCGGGAATGGCAGTGGCGTTTGCGCTGGCGTTTTTTCTCATCCACTTTACCATCGCGCTTTCCGTTACGCGCATTCGCGCGGAGATGGGGCTGCCCGCGCACGACATGCACTATATCGGGCCGACGAATATGCTTCCCCTGGTCCTCGGGACGAAGAACATCTCGCCGCGCACGCTAACGATAAACGAGATTTACTTTTGGTTTAACCGAGCGTATCGCTCCTATGCCATGCCGCACCAGGCGGAGGCGTTTAAGCTGGCGGAGCGCTCGGGGATCGCCAACCGGCCGCTTGCCGCGGTGATGTTTTTCAGCATTACCGGGGGGACGATCGTCGCGTTTTGGGCGCTGCTGCAGTGCTATTACAACTACGGCGTTTCCGCGAAGATGTCGTGGGTGGCGAACTATTTTGGGTTTGAGACGTGCAACCGGCTGGCGGGGAAGCTAAACAACCCCCTGCCCGCAAGCCGCGGGACGGTGGCCGCCGTTATTCTGGGCTTTCTGTTTACCCTCGGGCTAATGACGGTAAAGATGCGCTATGTGTGGTGGCCGCTGCACCCCGTGGGCTATGCCGTATCGGCGAGCTGGGCGATGGACCACATGTGGTGCGCGCTGCTCGTCGCCTGGGCGATAAAGGCCACGCTCACCCGCTATGGGGGAGCGCCGGCGTATCGGCGGTTGGTGCCCTTTGCGTTTGGGTTGATTTTGGGCGACCTGGTATGTGGGAACCTGTGGACGATCTACGGTATCATCCGCTCCGTGCCCACCTATAGCATTTGGCAGTAGGAGAAAAGAAACGCGGGCCGACGAGCAGGCCGGCCCGCGCCATGGTTTGTCTTGCTTGCTCCGCTACTGAATGGTCCACATGCAGTTGTCCGTGCCGTCGGGGCCCTTCTGGTGGTCGCCGGCGCGGCAGATGGTCTGCTCCGGGCGGAACCATTTGGCGTGGCCGTCGCAGAACGCGTAGTTGGCGCCCTCGTTGTGGCGGACCCAGGGGTTGGCTGTGGGGTCGGGGTTGAGGGGGTCGTCGCCGGTGCCGATAAGGGTGTCTAGGGTAGCATTTTCGCGCCCCGCAGCGTGGACGGGATGCCAGAGGAGGAAGCTGCTTGGGTTGTCGTCGACGAGCAGAATGGTGTTGCCCGGGGCGTTGATTTGAGCAAGTTTGGGCGAGCGCAGCGTGGGCGAGATGGGCGGCTCGGGAGTGCTGCTGCCGCCTTTGGAGTGGATGACGTTTACCGCGATGCTCGACTGATACCACTGGCCGCTGGGGTTCATGTCAGGGTCTTGGCCGGTATACGGCCTGGTCGCAGCAGGAGCGGCGGGGCAGTGGAAAATGCCCACGTTCTTAATGTAGGGCTGGATGAGCACACGGCAACTGTATCTGGGGGAGACCCTGCTGTCCACGCCGAAGGGCATCGTGCCCGACCAGTCATTGGCGTACATCAGGATCGCCGTGGCGAGCTGGCGCATGTTGCTCAGGCACTGCGTTTGGCGAGCTTTCTCCCGCGCTTTGGCGAACACCGGGAAGAGAATCGCCGCGAGAATGGCGATTATGGCAATGACCACCAAAAGCTCGATTAACGTAAATCCACGCTTGTTCACGCTGGCACCTCCCAACGATGGATGTTTGCCGACGAAAATGCGGCTCGCGCGAGACAATTCTGCAAGAGCACCCTCCCTTCGTCCACTACTTTAAGCGGTCAGCAATTATGCCAATGTTTATTTCGCCACGGGGCGGCGCTAACCTGCATAAAAAGAGAACGCCAAGGCCAGGACGCTTATGCAACTGTAATCTTCTGCCTAGCGCGTTGCAAGCGGCAAAAAATGCGGGCCGAGCCGGAGCTCGGCCCGCCGCGCGCGCTCGCAGAGGCTACTGAATGGACCACATGCAGTTGTCCGTGCCGTCGGGTCCCTTCTGGTGGTCGCCGGCACGGCAGATCATGAGATCCGGACGAGCCCACTTGGCGTGGCCGTCGCAGAAGGCGTAGTTGCCACCGCCGTTATGGCGCACGAGCGGGTTAACCGTGGGGTCGGGGTTGAGCGGGTCGCCCGCGGTGCCGATCAACGTGTCCAGCGTGTTGTCCTCGTATGAGGCGGACTTCCAAGGGTGCCAGGTGAACGGGCCGCTCGGGTTGTCCTCAAGCAGGAGGACGGTTTGCGCAGGCTTGGTCACCTGCGCCAGCTTGTAGCACTTGGCCAAGGCTTGCATCGGCGGCTCTGGGGTGGTCACTCCGTTCTTGCTGTGCACAACGTTTACGGAAATAGAGCTTTGCTGCCAATCGCCATTGGGCTGGCGGTCGGGGTCCACGGTAGCGTCGAACGGAGCGCTGGCCGCGGGCGCCGAGGGGCAGTGGTGGATTTGGGCATTTTTGGTGTAGGGGTAGATGAGCAAGCGATAGCTGCGCGATTTGCCAGATGAAGTGGGCTGAACGCCAGAGGGGAACGTGCCGTCCCAGTCCGCGGCATACATGAGAATCGCAGTGGCGAGCTGGCGCATGTTGCTCAGGCACTGCGCCTGGCGAGCTTTCTCCCGCGCTTTGGCGAACACCGGGAAGAGAATCGCTGCAAGAATGGCAATTATGGCAATGACCACCAAAAGCTCGATTAACGTAAACCCGTGCTTTTTCACGTTCGCACCTCCGCAACTAAGGAATGTTTGCGCAGCAACGCACAACCCGCGCTAAAGACGATTTCGCCCCTCCCTTCCTGCGCTGCGTTAAGCGGTTAGGGAAGTGCCCAGATTGTTACTTCGCTACGGAGCGAGGCAAACCTGCGTAACAGAGCAGCTTGACCGGGGAGCACTTATGCGATGCTAACCTTTTGCTGGCTAGGACAAACAGCAAAAAAAACGCGGGCCGAGCCGGAGCTCGGCCCGCCGCGCGCGCTCGGAGAGGCTACTGAATGGACCACATGCAGTTGTCGCAGCCGTCTGGTCCCTTCTGGTGGTCGCCGGCATGGCAGATCATGAGATCCGGGCGAGCCCACTTGGCGTGGCCGTCGCAGAAGGCGTAGTTGCCACCGCCGTTGTGGCGCACCAGCGGGTTAACCGACGGGTCAGGGTTGAGCGGGTCGCCCGCGGTGCCGATCAACGTGTCCAGCGTGTTGTTCTCGCGTGAGGCGGATCCCCAGGGGTGCCAGGTAAACGGCCCGCTGGGGTTGTCCTCAAGCAGGAGCACGGTTTGCGCGGGCTTGCGGATCTCGGCGAGCTTATAGGACTTGCGCCCGCCCTGCATGGGGGGCTCGGGAGTGGACTTGCCCCCCTTGGCGTGGACGACGTTTACGGAAATCGAACTTCTCTGCCAGAAGCCGTCGGGACGACGGTCGGGATCTACTGTGCCATCGAAGAGGCCGGAAGCGGCCGGAGCCGAAGGGCAGTGGTGGATTTGGGCATTTTTCGTGTAGGGATAGATGAGCATGCGGTAGCTGCGTGTTTTGCCGGAAGGCGTGGGGATTGAGCCGGAGGGGAAGGTCCCGTTCCAATCCTCGGCGTACATAAGCAGCGCCGTGGCGAGCTGGCGCATGTTGCTCAGGCACTGTGCTTGGCGGGCCTTTTCCCGGGCCTTGGCGAACACGGGGAAGAGGATCGCGGCCAAGATCGCGATTATCGCGATCACGACCAACAGCTCAATAAGCGTGAAGCCTCGCCTGGTCACGGCAGACACCTCCAACCACTGAGGTTCGGTCGAACTCAGGGCATCGTTTGCCGCGCGGGCCGCGTGGTCTCCATACCTCCCTTCCCGGCCAGTATCGCGCGAGCAGCGGCTCAGCGATATTTCAAAATGTTGCTTCGCTGCACGGGGAGCGCTGTCCTTTCCCCGGTGGAAAAAATTAGCGCGTGCAAATTTCGCCGCTCGCCGCGCCAGAAGGTCATTCCCGCGCCCCAGACGAAGCGCAGGAGCGAGAGAGTGGGCGGCGGTGGTCGGCCGTGGCAGTAACGCGCGAGACGCTGCTTGCGGACTTTCTCGCCCTGGGCATAAGCCCAGGGATGAGCGTTATCGTTCACAGCTCGATGAAGTCCATGGGCTGGGTGGAGGGCGGCCCGGAGGCGGTGATCGAGGCGCTCATTGACGCGGTGGGGCCCGAGGGGACAATCCTTATGCCCACGTTTAACCCGCCCGTGGACCGGTTTTATATCGCGGAGACCCCCTCGCGCACGGGATTGCTCACGGAGACGTTCCGCAAGCGCAACGATGTTCTGCGTAGCGCGCATCCCACGCACTCCGTTGCCGCGTGGGGAAAGCGCGCGGCGGAATTTATCGCCGGGCACGAGCGAGCGACTGCGCTGGGCGTGGGCAGCCCGATGCACCTTTGCGCCGAGGCCGGGGGCTATGTGCTGCAGATCGGCGTGGACTTTCGCACATGCTCCCTAATCCACGTGGCCGAGGCCATCGCCCGCGTGCCCTACCTCGAGCCCGTGTTCTACCCGGGTTACGACCGGCCGATGACCGTGGTCTATCCCGACGGGCGGGAGCGGGTCGTTCCCCCGCGCGAGAACCCGGGCGATAGCAGCGGCTTTCTCGTGGTTCAGGAAGAATGCGAGCGGCGCGGGGTAATTCGCCACGGGAAGGTGGGCGAGGCGCAGGCGATGCTTACGCGCGGGGAGGACATTTTGCAGGCGACGCTAGACCTACTTAAGCGCGACGTGACGATTTTGCTCTGCGACCGGCCGACGTGCCGGGTGTGTCCGCGGGCGAGGGAGGTATGCCGCAATGCCAGGCGAGGAACTGCGCCGGCGTCTGGCGGCGATTAGCGCCGCGGCCTCGGGCGAGCGAGCGTTTGCCGTCCTGCGACGGATCTGGGAGGAGGACCGCTGGTCGAGCTTCGACCGCTACGCGCGCTCGGCGGAGGTGTGCGCGGAAGAGCTGGAGGCCGCGGGGCTGGAGAGCGTGGAGGTCGTCCCCTTCCCCGCGGACGGAGACACGGCGTTTGGCGACTGGCGCATGCCCCTGGCCTGGGACTGCGAGGAGGCGACGCTGGAGATCGTCGCCCCGGAGCTGCCTGAGCGGCAGCGGCTGCTTGCGCGGTATACCGATGTGCCAAGCAGCGTGGCTATGTGGAGCGCCCCCACGCCCGGGGAAGGCGTGGAGGGTGAGCTTGTTGCCCTGGAGGAGGGGACGCCCGAGGAATGCGCGCGGCGCGCGGGAGAGCTGCGCGGAAAGGTTGCCCTTAGCCCGCAGCATCCGCAGAAAATCAAGGCCGCCTGCGCCGATGCCGGCGCGCTGGGGATCGTCTCCTATTACACAGCGACGCCCAAGCTGCAGAACACGGTGCAGTGGATAAACACGTGGGCCGACGAGCCGGGCGGCTGGGCGATGCACGCCGAGGACCGGCGCATTTGGGGGTTTACCGTGTCGCCGCGGCGCGGGCGCTGGCTGCGCAAGCTGATTGCCGAGCAGGGGCCGGTGCGCGTGCGCGCGGTGGTGCGGAGCAGGCTTTACGCGGGGACGCTGCACTATGTAACGGGCGTGCTCCCCGGGGAGGACGCGGAGGAGGTCCTCCTTACCGCGCACATTAACGAGCAGGGGGCGCAGGACAACGCCACGGGCGTTTCGGCGATTATCGAAGCTGTGCGCGTGCTGCGCAACATGGCCAAGCGGGGCGAACTTGCCCCGCCCAAGCGGACGATCCGCGCGCTGTTTTTCCCCGAGTCCTACGGCGTGATGGCCTATGTCACGCGTGAGCGGGAGAGGATCGGGCGCACGGCGGCGGCGATAAACGTGGACGGCGGCGCGGGGCGCTGGACGCACGTGGGGACGAACGTGGACGTGTATCGCTCGCTGCCCAGTTGCGCCAATGCCACGGACGCCCTGGTCTGCGCTGTGGTGCGGGAGATGTTTGCGCAGTGGGACGCCGCGGAGCGGGTGGAGGCCAAGCGCTATACCCTATCCGGGGACAACTTTTTGTGCGAGCCGCTGCTCGGCGTGCCCAACCCGTGGCTCGAGGTGGGCTCGGGCGAGCGGGTGTGGCACAACTCAGCGGATGTTCCGGAGAGGGTGGACCCGCTCACGCTGGGGAGGGCGGCGGCGACGATCGCCGCGTTTGCCGACGCTGTCGCGCGGTTTGGGGCGGATGAGGCGGAGCTGGCGAGCGAGGAGCTTATGCGCCAGGCGAGCCGCACGGCGGGGGAGCTGCTCCTTGCAGCGGCGCGCGCCGAGGAGCCGCCGCAGGTTTCGTTTCGCGAGCAGGCGGCCCTCCTCGCCCAGCGCACAAGGGCCGCTTTTTCGGCGCTGGAGAAGCAGCTCAGCGGCGCGCAGGCCGCGCGGGAGAAGATCCGCCGCGCGGGGACATCGGTAAGCAAAATGCTGCGCGACTTGGCGGCGAGCTTTCCCGACGGGGCGCGGGGGACGCCGCCGCTCGGCGCCTTGGGGAGGCGCTATCCGCGGCGCACGGTGGTCGGCGCGCTAACGCTCGACGGCATCCCGCGCGAGCAGTGGCGTGTTGTGCGCTCGAGCCCGCGGTGGTGGTCGCCCGCGCTGTGGGCGTGGTGGCTGGCCACTGGAGAGCGGACGGTGGACGAGATCGCGCGGCTGGTGGCTGTGGAATTTAGGCAGTGCCCGGAGTGGTTGGGCGAGTTTTTCGAATTTCTCGCAGACTTCAAGCTCGTTGACCTGCGCGAGAGCGCGACACGGCCCACGCGCTAGCCGGGCGAGATTTTGCGCACGCGGTGCCCGGCAACCTCGCTAACATAAACATTCCCCGCGCTGTCTATGGCGATGCCCCACGGCTCACGAAACTGCGCCTGGCGCGCGGGGCCATCGGCGGAGCCATAGGCGCCGCTGCCGGCGATCGTCGTCACCGCGCCGCCCGCGATGAGGCGCACGCAGTTGTTCGCGGTGTCTGCGACGTAGACGTTCCCCTGGGCATCTACGGCGATGCCTGTGGGGAAGGCAAAGCGCGACTCGTGCGCCGGGCCGTCGCGCAGGCCCTGCTCGCCGGAGCCGGCGATGGTTGTTACGCGCCCGCGCGAGATAAGCCGCACGCGGAAGTTTAGCGAGTCGGCCACATAGATGTTACCGCGGGCGTCAACGGCGAGGCCCATGGGTTGGTTAAAGCGCGCCTTGCGCGCCGGGCCGTCGGCAAAACCGGCGTGGCCGTCGCCGGCGACCGTCGTTACCTGGCCGCGGAAGATTTTGCGGATACAGTTGTTTGCAGAGTCGGCGACGTAAACGGCACCGGCGCGATCGACAGCGACGTCGTAGGGCTCGTTAAACAGGGCGCGCTCCGCGGGGCCATCGGCATACCCCGGCTCGCCCGTGCCGGCGACGGTGCGCACGCCTGTGCTGTCGATGGCTCGGATGGCGTTGTTGCGCACGTCGGCGACGTAGATCGTCCACCGTTGGTCAATGGCCAGGCCCGCGGGGAAGTAGAACGTGGCGGCGGTGGGCGCGGGAGCGTCGCCTGCGCCCTGCTTGCCCGAGCCAGCGACGGTGAGCACCTGGCCCGCGGCGAGCTTGCGAATGCGCTGGTTTGCCGTATCGGCGAGGAACAGGGCGCCGCTGGGGTCAAGCGCCAGGCCGTGCGGCTCCTTAAACTGCGCCTTTTGCGCGGGGCCGTCGGCAAAGCCACGCGCGCCAGTGCCCGCGACGGTCGACACGACCCACCGGGGGGCAGCGGCCGGTGGCACGGGCGCCCGCGCGGCGCGCCGGCAGCCGAGGAACGGGCTAGCGAAGAGCAGAGCGAGAGAGAGCAACAGGAGCGCGGGGCACAGGGCGCGGCGCCCGAGCGAGGAACGGCGGGCGGCGCTAGTCGCTTGCCGCGGGGGCTTGTGCTTGGTGTTGGGCGAGGAGCTCATATCCTTTTTCGCGATACTCCGCCTGGGTGGCGGGGTCGAACGTCCGCCAGAGGAGGAACTGCTGGCGCAGGATGGTTAGGAAGTTCCGCGTGAGACGGATCCACGACGCCTCGTCGCCGTCTTCGCGGACGATAATCGCCACGAACTCGTGGACGTTCTCGCTGTCCGGCGAGGGGACGGAGCGCAGCTCAAAATGCTCGCGCACGCCGAGGTCATACGGAGCGATCCAAATGGTCGCCGCGAGGCCATATTGCGGCGGGCCGCCATCGTCGCGCGGGAGCTCGAATAAGCGGACGTTGCCCGCGGTAAAGTTTCCCGTAGAGTACTCCACGTGAGCCTCGAGGTAATGGTAGAGGAACGCCTCAAGCCCGAGCACTTGGTCGCCAGTGGCCGAGAACGGGAGCTCGATCTCAAACACACCGCCCTGGGGGTCAACGAGCCGCCAGCGGCGATCGACGCCCGGGGTGGCCAGGCGCGAGGCTTGGTGCGCGGGATAGGCCACCGAGGCAAGAACGGTGAGCATGACCACGATTACCGTGCCTACGGCGCTCACCGAAGAGTAGTTGAGCGAGAGCTCGGGAAAGATGCCGAAGGTGACCACCAGCTTGGCCACGACTTGGCCGAGAAGGTAGCCGGCCACCGCGCCGAGCACGGCGTAAACAAGCGCCTCGGCGACGAACAGCGAGGCAATGTGCACCGGCGCGAGGCCCACGGCGCTGAAAATGCCTATCTCGCCCGTGCGCTCGTAAACCGAGCCGAGCATGGTGTTAAGCACGATGAGCGCGGCGATGAACAGCGGGATGATTACCGTGTGCGCGCCATGGACGCGGCTTGCCCCGACGGAGCTGACGAGAAAGCTTTGGGTGGCCTCGCGGGCGTAGATGTTCAGCTCGATGCGCCGCGTGAGATATTTCAGCTCGTTGCGCGCCGTTTCTGTGTCGCCGAAGTTGATGGCGATCGAGCGCAGCTCGGCGCCGCTGTTGCGCGCGAAGTCGAACGAGACGAAGGCCACCTGATCTGTGGGCAGGTGCTCGTACTCCCAGATAACGTCGGTCTCCTCCGGCGCGCCCGTGCGCCGGACGACCTGCTCCATTTTCTCATAGTCCACGGGGGTAATCGGCTCGCCGTCGATGTCCACGAGCTTGTCCAGCCGCTTGCCGTCGACAATGCCCACGACGAGGAGCTCCGCGCCGAGGATCTGGACCTTCGCTCGGCCCACCTCATCGAGCGAGATGCCTAACAGCGAGGCGAGGTGCCGGGGGAGGATGCACTCCGGCTGCTCGGGATCGTCGCTCACCCAGCGCCCGGCGATGAGGGCGCGCGCGGGGTTGGTAATGTTTACCTCCGAGGCCATCACGCCAACCAAGGCGCGGCAGTCTACGCTACGCCCGCCGTGGCGAATTTCCACATAGCCCACGTTGCCCACGAGCGCGGGGAGGTACCACGTGCGCGCGGCGAGGGGGAAGCGGCGGCCGAGCTCGTTTTGCAAAATGCGCAGCGAGGCCAGGCCGAGCGGCTCCCAGGCGCGGTCGCGCACGAGGGCGCCGATGTAGTCGCCCTTGTGCTCGATGGGCACGCGGTTAAGCCGTACCTCGGGCTGCACCGAGGTGAACGAGAGGATGGTAAACGTGACCAAAATAAGCGTGGTGCACGTGAGCGCGGTGCGGATTTTTCGCCGCCGCATGTTGGACACGCCGAGGGTAAACGCCGAGCCGGAGGCGCTCAGCCGCCCGACGTCGGCGTCGCGCACGCCGGAGATCTGCTGGCGTAAAACGCGCATGCGGTGGTCGAACTTGCCCACGACGATGATCACCACAAGCGCGGTGAGGGTCATCATGATAAAGGCGAGGAGGACGATGAGCGGGGCGCGGGTAATCCCCAGCGCGGGGTGAACGAGCCAGAGGGCGAGGAAGATGGCCACGAAAAACGCCGCCGCGCCGAGGATTTGCTTGCCCATGCTTGTCGCGGCGATAAACAGCCGCTCGCAGAAATAGGCGAACGGGATGAGCAAGGCGAGGTAAAAGAGCACAGCTTTGACGACGTCGTTGGTGGTCTTTACCACGTCGGGGTAAACGCGCATCTCATAGCTGAGCGCGGCGCGCACGCTGGCGAAGAAGCTGTCGTAGCGCTGGGCGTCGAGCTCGACCTGTGCTTGGTCGAGGTGCTTTTTGGCGTCGGCGTGCAGCTCGTTAATGCGGCGCTGCTCGATGCCGTAGCGCTGGAGGCGGCGGATGCGGAAATCGTCCAAAAGCCACATGTCGCGGGCGGCCTGGTAGGGCGTAGGGAGCTCGATGGGCGGGGACTGGGCGAGGTCGAAGCCCCGGCCGAGGGGCTGCTCGCGCGTGGAGTTAAGCAAGAGATAGGGCTTTTGGATGGCCGTGCCCAGGGCGAACTTTAGCCGCTCGCCGGGCTTGCCAAAGACTACCGCCAGAGGCTCATAGTACGAGCTCCACTGCTGCCGGCGCTCGGGAAGCACCGCGCCATAGGCAAACGGCTCGCTGTCGCTTGCCGCGTCGAGCACCGAGGCGTGGGTGTAGACGTTGAAGTGCCGCTGGTCCACGACATCGTAGAGCTCCGCGGGGGCGCAGCGGAAAAGCACGACGCGCATGTTTTTCTCGTTTACATCAAGGACCTGGTGGATTTTATAGGTTTTGTCGCCCGTGCGCCCGAGGTCCGGGGCGTATTCGATGACACCCGTTTTGGGGTTAAGGTAATAGCCCTCGACCCAGAAGTTAAGCCAGCACCACGTGCGCTTGGGGAGGCCGATAAACTCAAACCGCCCGTCGGTGCCGACCTTCTGGACGATGTCGCCACGCACGCCGACGCTCGTCTTCGGGTGGCCGCGGGCGACGGCCAGCGCGCCAGCGACGGGGCTGTTGGGGAAGTAGTCTACCTTGGGGTCGAACTCCACGAGCTCGCCGGTAATCTTGCAGTAGTTGCTCGCGGGGATATCGGCGACCTCTAGCCCGCCGATGTCGTTTTGGCACTGCAAGTCGGCGAGCATTCCCGCGACGAGCTGGGCCTGGAGGGCGAGGTTGTCGAAGTCCATGCGCTCGGGGGTGTCGAACGGGGTGTCCACGGCCTCGCGGATGTCGTTGCCCGTGGCGAACGTTACCCCGGGGACGCCGACGAGGTTCGCCTCCTCGGCATCGAGGGCCAGCCGGCCGACCATATACGAGCGCCACGTTTTGCCGGTTAGCGTGTTTATTGCATCGGCGAAGAGATCCTCGTCGCGCACGCCCATGCGCTTTTTCTCGCGCTCGGCCAGTTGCGTGCACAGCTTGCCGAAGTCGGAGAACTTCCAGTTTTGCGTATCCTCGTTGAAGTTATAGAAAAAGCCGCGGTTAAACAGGCAGACCAGGCGGCTGTGGCTGGACAGGTCTAGCCCGATGAACGCCTCGGCGCGGCGCGCGGGATACATCGTGCGCGGGGGCTCCTCGGGCATGTCCGCGGGCGGGGGGCGGAAGAAATGCTTTACCCCGGCGAGGCACTGAAAATGGCCCGCGGTGGCCAAAAACAGGGTTGTCCGCCGCGGCGGGTTGGCGGCAAAGCAGCGGGCGATCTCAAGCAGGGTGGCAATGCCACAGGCGTTTTCCGCCCCCGGGGCAAGATCGGGCACCGCGGAGATGCTGTCGTAATATGCGCTGATGACGATGTATTGCTGGTTTAGCTCGGGGTCGGTGCCGTCCACCCAGCCGAGGATGTTGCGGCCCTTGCGCTTTTCCCAGCGCACGTCGGCTTTAAGCGTGGCGACGAGCTTTTCGCCCGCGGCAAGGCGCTGGCGCAGCCTAAGCGCGGCCTTGCGCGGGACCCAAAACCGCGGGATGTCCGCGGGGAGGGAGAGGAACTTCGACTCGACCTCGCCGCGGAGCGTCGTTTTGGGCTCGATAAACAGCACGGCGCGGGCGCCGAGCAGAGGGGCGTTAAACCAGTCCGAGCCTACGTTAAAGTCCATGAGCACAAGGCTTCCCGCGACGGGCTTGCCGTTAAAGTGCCCCAAGCGGCCGCGCCCGCCGTCGATCAGCGGCGCGGTTACCCCCTCCCGAGGCACGCTGCACGTGCGCACGAGGTTTGGCCAGAGGGGATAGATGGTTAGCGGTGGCTCGCCGCCGACCTGAAGCGAGCAGCCGTGGTTTACGGGAATGGTTACCTCGAACTCCTCGACCTGCACGTCCTTTAGGCCGTAGGCGCGAAAGCGGCGCTCGATCATCCGCGCGGCGGCGTCGCAGCCCGGCGTTCCGGTAATGCGACAGCCCAGGGCGGCGAGCTCGCGCACGGTTTGTTCGACGCGCGCGGGGTCGAGGCGGGCGTTTTGCGGGGCGCCGTAGGCAGTGAGGCAGAAAAGCACAGCCCACGCCCAGGCGACAATAAACGGGAGCAAACAAAGCTTGCCAGTGCGCGCGTCGCTCATCGTTAACCCCCGCCGTCGTCCCATAATGATGTTTGCTTTGCGCAGGCGGTTTGTCCTCCAGCTACTGCCAAATACTGTATGTTGGTATTTGGCGGACAATGCCATAGATCGTCCACCAGCTTCCGCCGACGAGGTCGCCGAGGATTAACCCGAAGGCAAAGGGCACGGCGCGGCGATAGGCCGGCGCGCCGCCGTAGCGGGTAATTACCGCTTTTATCGCCCAGGCGATGAACAGCGGGCACCAGATAAAGTCCATAGACCAGTTTTCGGAGATGGCGTAGCCGACAGGGTGCAGGGGCCACCAGGTATAGCGCATTTTGGTGGCCATGAGGGCGATGGTCACGAGCATGCCGATGACGCTCGCGGCGAACGCGGGGCGGTTGCCGTGCTCGGGGTGGTTCAGCCAGCCGGCGAGCTTGGCCCAGGGCTCGTTGCCAAAGCCGCGCGGGCTGCCGCTTGTCTTGGCCTGTATGCCATAGTTGTAGTAGCACTGCAGCGCCGCCCAAAAGGCAACGATCATCCCGATCGTCGTGCACGCGGCCATTACCCTAAACAGCGCGCGGTTGGACATTCCCGTGCGCTCAGCGAGCTTGAACGCCTCCGCCTGGTGGGGCATGGGATAGGCGCGATAGGCGCGGTTAAACCAGTGGTAGAATTGGTTTATCGTGAGCGTGCGGCGGTCGAAGTGTATTGTCCCGATAAACCTGGTGAGCGAGACGTTGGGGCCGATATAGTGCAGGTCGTGCGCGGGCATGCCCATCTCCGCGCGGATGCGGGTTACGGCGAGGGCAATGGTAAAGTGCAGGGCGAAGAAGAGCATGGCGTACCAAAAGGCCATCCCCGCTTTGACGGAAAAGCCGATTAGGAAAGCAAAGCCAAGGAATATGTAAATTACCGCCATGCGATAGCTAACGGGCTCTTTGGAGTCGTCTAGGGAGCTTTCGCGGCCGAGGACTTTCTTCCACACCTCGCGCAAGTAGCGGCGGCTCGTCCAGAGGATGAACAGGCTCAGGCCGACGTAGGCCCCGAGGGCCTGCTCGTTGGTGTAGGGCAGGCCGCGCAGGGTCGTCCACCCCAAGTAGGCGGCGATGATCCGCTGGGCGTTAAACCCCCAGTAGAAAAACCAGCACGAGAACACCAGCTCTTTAGGAAGCAAAAGCCCCAGGCCGATGATAAACGGATAGAACGAAAGGGGCGTAAACCCCATGGCGTTCCAGGGGCGGTCTTTGATGTGCTGGGCAAGGTCGAACGCGGGAATGGCGCGCGCCTTAACCGGGATCTGGGGCACGGAGGGATAGATGACGTGCAAGCCGTTGAGCAGGTCAATGCCAAAGGCGATGCCGAAGGCCAGCCAGAGCATGCGGTCGCGGAACACGCGCGTGTCTGGCGCGGCCATCTCCAGCGGGAGCTGGATGATGGGATAGGTGAGCTTTTCGCTCTCGATCCACCGCCGGCGAAAGATGCTTGCCATAGACAGGGTGACGAGATAAAGCGCGGAGGTAAACCCCACCCAATATGCCGCGGGGATGAGCCAGGGGCGAAAGTTCTCCGGGAGGAAAATGCTCGTCCCTCCCTCGTACATCCCGCGCAGGCTAACCTCGTCGCGCACGGAGAGCCACGGAGGAATATAGTCCAAAAACAGCTCTGCCCACTGGTTTACCGGGTTCGCGAAGCGAAACGGATGGGCCATGATCGGGGCGAGCACTTGGATGCAGTCGTGCGAGGCAAAGCACGAGGTGAGGCAGAGGATGATGTAGACCACGCAAAGCTCCGCTTGGGAGAGCGCCTTTTCCGGCCAGAAGCGCTGGAGCAGGCGGTTTGCCGCGGTGAAGATCAAAAGCACGAAAATGACGTTGTAAAAGAGCGAGATCGTTGTGGGAAAGCTTGCGTAGCGCACGGCCTCGGTTTGGATCAGCCAGTAGCTGTTTGCGGGGACGAGGAGAAACGAAATAAGCACCGCGCGAAACGTTACCCCGCGGGGCAAGATGCGCGGCCTGGGCTTTTCCTCAGTTTTTTCGGCTTTGCGCGCTTCCATGCGGCGGGGCGACTCCTGGGCGTGGCGATGGGCGACTAGCGCTGTGCGAATTCTTGCGCGCGGGGCAAGTTTCCTGCGCGGCGGGGCGCGAAAAGCGCTGCGTGCCGCCCAGCGCTTCGCGGGCAGCAGGGCGGCTTAGCGGGCCGCGGGGAGGCAGTCCAAAACCCCCTCGCCCGTGCGCAGCCAGCGCCAGCGTGCGCCATAGCGCACATAGTGGGCGCACGGGGGAAGCCAGCGCCGAGGCAAGGGGTGCGCCGCGGCGGGGTTATGATAGACGGAAAAGCAAAAGCGCAGGCGATCGGGCAGCTCCTGCGCCGTGCACAAGCACAAAGCGCTGAGGGCCGGGGCGAACGTGGGAGCGACCGCGCGCCAGCGCTGGGCGAAGACGCGATCGTTCCACTGGCCGAGCATCTGCTGGTTTACGGCGACGAGGAACGGCTGGTTAACGAATGGGGCGAAGCGCGCCAGCTTTTGCGCGGCGCGGGCGAGGACGAAGTCCGCCGCCTGCTCCGGGCCCTCGGGGGCGTGAGGCGCGGGCCGCCTGCCGCGGCAAAGGACAACCTCGCCGCGTAGGCCGACGGGGGCGAGGGGGAGGCGGAGCTGTGAGGCGCGGCTCCGCTGCGCCTCGCTGGCGATGAGCTGGGCGAGCTGGCGCACCTGCCGCGCGCTTACCGCCTGCCACGGGCTGAGGCGCACGGCAAGCGACCAGCGGCGAAGGAGCAGAGGGTGCTCGGCGCGGAGCAGGCGCTCGAGCGTATGCTGGACGGCGCGCGAGCAGAGGGCGTCGGCGAGGCCGGGGGAGGGGCTGCGCGCGATGCACTCTACAACAAAGCTTTGCCCCGGGCCGAGCCATACGCGAAAGTCGGGGCGGCGAGCGGTGCCCGGGAGCTTGGGCTCGACCGTTACCCGCGGGGAGACGCGCAAGAGCCAAGCGCGCACGGCGAGCTCAAACCGCGCGCCCATGTGCTGCGGGGGGTCCATGTTTTCCGAGCGCAGGTCGCCGCGGAGCGAGGCCCGTTTTGCCCGAGGGGGAATGCTTTGCCACTGCTCTTCGAGCCAGGCGCGCAGGTTGCGCTGCGCGGCAGAGCGGCCGCGCAGCACAGCCCAGACATCGGGAAACGTGACATAGCCCCGCCACTTGCGGCGCAGGTCGCGCGCAAAGCGCTCGTCGAAAAGCACTTCGGCGTGAGCCATCTGCCCCCCCACGGTAAGCTTTGCGTGTATTGTAGCCGATCGCTAGCGGTTGCAGGGAACGGTGCGACGGGGAAGAGAAATTGGCCAAGAGGCAGCGCGAAACGAGGCGGAGCAGGGGGCGACAGGCGGTATACTGCGCACCTCACGCAAAGCAGGAGGGCCGGAAATGCAATATCGGGACTTCGGGAGAGTAGGGCAAAAGGTTTCCGCGCTGGGGTTTGGGTGCATGCGCCTGCCCATGCGCGACGCGGAGAACGTGGACGAAGAGCTGGCCATTGCCATGATCCGCTACGCCATCGACCACGGCGTCAACTATGTGGACACGGCGTTTGGCTATAACAAGGGGCAAAGCGAAATAGTTCTGGGCAAGGCTCTGAAGGACGGCTATCGCGAGAAGGTGATGCTGTCCACGAAAAACCTGGTGCACGAGGTGGATGCGGCGAAGTGGTGGGAGCGGCTGGAGACGCAGCTAAAGAAGCTGGACGTGGATTTTATCGACGTTTACCACCAGCACGGGATAAGTTGGCAGAAATACGAGGAGAGCCTAAGCAAACCCGGCGGCGCCATCGAGCAGATGTATAAGGCAAAGGAACAGGGAATCATCGGACATATCGCCTTTTCGTTTCACGACAAGCCGGAGTCGCTGTTTAAGCTGGTGGACACGGGGCATTTTGACGTGGTTACCGTGCAGTATAACCTGCTCGACCGCTCGAACGAGGAGGGCATCGCCTACGCCCACGAAAAGGGGCTGGGCGTTGTCATTATGGGGCCGGTCGCCGGCGGCCGGCTGGGGTTTGCCTCGGAGAAGATCATGGCCATGCTCCCCGGCGCGGCGCGCAGCACGCCCGAGGTCGCCCTGCGCTTCGTTTTGGCCAACCCCAACGTAAGCTGCGCCCTCTCTGGCATGAGCACTATGGAGCAGGTGAAAGAGAATTTGGAGGTAGCCTCGCGCCCCGAGCCCTTGAGCGCGGAGGAGCGCGAGGCGATCGAAGCCGCGCTGGAGGAGAACAAAAAGCTCGCCGATCTTTACTGCACGGGGTGCGAGTATTGCATGCCCTGCCCGCACGGGGTAAACATTCCCCGCAACTTCGCGCTGATGAACCTGCACCGCGTGTTCGGGCTGACCGAGTATGCCAAGCGCGAATATGCGCGGTTTGACAAGCCAGACCAGAAGGAGCGGCGGCGCGGGCTGGCGGCGAGCGAGTGCCAGGAGTGTGGCGAGTGCGAGCCCAAGTGCCCGCAGAACATCCCGATTATCAAGCAGCTTAAGGAGACGGCGGAGGCCCTGGGGCAGTAGCGCGGCGCTCGGGGCGAGCTAGGTGGCGTGCGCGGGGTCGAGCAGGGCGGGGGCCTGCGGGTCGTGCGCGCGCCAGGCAGCGCGGGCGCGCTTGGGGTTGGCGTTGGCGTAGCAATAAAGGCAGCCCGCGGGGCAGAGGTCGTAGCCCCCGATGTCTACGGAGCGATAGCAGCCGCACATTTTCCTGCTCGGCGCAGGGCGGAAGTCGTCCGGGGGCGGGGCGCCGATAGCGCGGACGAGCTCGGGATCGATGCACCGCGCCTTGCGCACCCCGCGGCCGACAAGGGCATCGTCGCAGCAGGAGAAAATGGTCATCCCGCGCTCGCGGGCGATGGCCACAAGCTGGGCGAGAAGCTCCAGCTTTTCCTCAAGCGAGGGGTCGCGCACAGCAACGCCCGCCCGGGCCGTGTTGCGCAGGGTGCGCGCGTAAAGGCTGACGAAGCTCGTGTAGCAGCGCTCGGTATAGCCCTCGAGCAGAGCGGAGAGCCTGTCGAACCGGGCTATGGTGGCCTGGGCGCCTATGTTCTGGTCGAAGATAATCGGGTCGAACCGCCAGAGCATACAGCGCGCGCCGAACTGCGCCGCCGCTTGGCGAAACTGGGCGATGGTTTGCTCGGGCGGGGGAACGTTGGGCTCGAGGTAGCGGGGCAGGCCGGTGATTGTGAAGTGGATATAAAAGCGATAACGCTCAGCCAGGCGGGGCAGAGCGGGGAGCAGGGGGCCGAGGTTTTTCGTCCAGAAGACAAAACACGAGACATCGTCGGGCGCGAGGGACACCTCATAGCGCCTGCCCGTAAACGGGTGGTAGTACGCGGCAAAGCCTGCGGCGATCCTGTTTAGCAGCCACTGTGAGTAAAACGCGGGGATGTCTGTTCGGCGCGAAGCGGAAATTACCGAACGCACGGCGGAACTCTCCCTGCCCGAGCGCGGCGCAGCGCGCGTTTAGTATACTACAGCGCAGACGGGGGCGCGGTCGAATGGGGCAGCGAAGCGTGCTATAATGACCGCCGCGCGGCGCGCGGGGCGAGGTGTTGCGCCGCTTTTGCGTGGGAAAAGGCGCTGACCCAGCGGGCTTGCCAGGCGGTTTTCGGACAGACGGCCAGGAGGAACGCGCAATGACCATTGAGGAGCAGATGGAGATAATTCGGCGGGGGACGGAGCTCGTTGTCTCGGAGGAGGAGATTCGAGAGAAGCTGGGCGAGGGGCGGCCCCTGCGCATTAAGCACGGGGCGGACGCGAGCACGCCGCGCTTGCACCTGGGCCATGCCGTGCCGCTGCGCAAGCTGCGGCAGTTTCAGGAGCTCGGGCACCAGGTGGTGTTTATCATCGGCGACTTTACCGGGCGCATCGGCGACCCCTCGGGCAAGTCGCAAACGCGGCGCCTGCTCACCAAGGAGGAGGCAGAGCGCAACGCGGAGCGGTTTGCCGAGCAGGCGGGGAAGATTTTGGACATGGACAAGGTCGAGGTGCGCTTTAACTCGGAGTGGTTTGACAAAATGAGCTTCGCCGACGTAATCGAGCTCGCCTCGAAGTATACCGTAGCGCGAATTTTAGAGCGCGACGACTTCGCCCAACGGATGGCCAAACGCACGCCGATTACCGTGCTCGAGCTGCTTTATCCGCTAGTGCAGGGGTACGATTCGGTGGCCATTAACGCGGACATTGAGGTTGGCGGGACGGACCAAACGTTTAACTTCGCCTGCGCGCGCGATCTCATGCGCAACTTCGGCCTGCCCCCGCAGTGCTTCGTTACCGTGCCGCTCATCGAGGGGCTGGACGGCGTGGAGAAGATGGGCAAGTCGCTGGGGAACACCATTGACATTTTAGACAGCCCGGCGGAGAAGTTCGGCAAGATTATGTCCATAAACGACGAGCTGATGATGAAGTACTTCGCCCTGCTTACCGACATTCCGCCGGAGGAGCTTGAGGAGCTGGAGCGCGGGCTGGCCGAGGGAACTGTCCACCCCGCGGAGGCCAAGCGCCGCCTGGCGCGGGAGATCGTCACCTTTTTCGACTCGCGCGAGGCGGCGATCGCCGCGGAAAAGGAGTTCGACGCCAAGCACAAGCTGCGCTCGCTCGACGCCCTGGCTGAGGTAGCCGAGGAGAAGCGGATTTCGCCCGCGGAGCTTAGGGAGGGGAAGATCCAGGTGGCGCGGCTGCTTACCCTGTGCGGGCTGGTGCCCTCGGGGCGCGAAGCCCGGCGGATGGTCGCCCAGGGGGCGGTGAAAATCGACGGCAAGCGTGTGGGCTCCGCCCTGGAGCAGGTCGCGGTATGCACGGGGACGGTTGTCGCGGTGGGGCGCAGGCGCGTGGCGCGGCTGGTGGTCGAGGACGGGGGTTAGGTGCTCAAGAGGGGAAAACAGTGGAGGAAAGGGCGCGGACGAAGGCGTAATCTGGGCTAGACATTTTCGCCTGGGCTGCGGAAGGGGATGCTCATGAGAAGGCAGCGCAACGAAAACGAGGAGAAGCGGCGCAACGTGTCGGTGCACGGGGAGGAAGAAGCGGAGGAGGAAGTGGAGGTTACCGCTAAGCCGGTGGAGACGATCGGCGAGGTGGCGGAGCGGCCCACGCGCGGCCAAGGGCTGACCGTCTCGGCGCTGATCTTCGGCCTGGTCGTGGGTGCCGTGGTCGCCGGGTTTGTCGTGCACCGCGTGGACCAGGCGGAGGTGCGGCGCATTGCGGGCGAGCTGGACAACGTGCGCAGCGTGGCCCACGCCACGTCGCTGAGCCTGCGCAACCAGGCCGTGGACGACCTTAACGCGGCGATTCGCGAGCTGGGCGAGAATAACTTCGGCGACGCGGCAACGATGGCCATGCAGGCGCGGGAGCGGCTGAAGGCCGCGTTTAGCCTCGACCCCGAAAACCAGCGCCTGGCCGACAGCGCTACTTCGGCGATTGACCAAGCGCTTTCCGCGCTGCTCCCGCCGTTTAAGAAGGCCGAGGCGCAGAAAAAGCTCTCCGAAGCTATCGGCTATATTAAGCCCCCGGCGACGGAGATCTCGCTAGAAGAAGAGACGAGCAAGGAAGAGCCGGCAGAGAGCGCCCAGGAAAGAAAACCGGCGCAAAAGAAAGCGACGCCCAAAACCTCCACGGAGGAAGAAGAAGAGGAATAGCCCACTCTCGGCGGCGGGGTTTGCCTTGTCCACCACGCAGTTCTCGTAGCTAGCCCGGCGGAGCGAGGGAAAAGGCAAGCTGCGCCGCTTTTGCTTTTGCACGCCGCGCGCGCCTTGCGCACAGGCCGGCCCAGGGGACTCGCGCGCCAGCGATGTTTCTCCCCCTACCCGCCCTCTTTGCGCAAAAGGAAAAGCTGGCGCGCCTGGGCTTTTCTCTGCGCGAGCTCGTCGAGAAACTGCTCGCGCTGTTGCTTGTCCATCCCCTGAACCCAGCGCGGAGGAACGGCGAACCCCAAGGGCTCCGGGGCGGGGAGAGCGGAGAAGACGACGGAGGGCTCGTCCGGAGCGGGGGCGAGGCTCTGGGGGAACGGGCGCACGGTTAGCGTGAGCTGCTCCGGCGGCGGGCCGTCGTAGGTCGCCGCGGCCAGGGGCACGAGCCAGATCTTCCACAGCTCGCTTATGTGCTCCGCGCCGAGCACGGAGACGAACACCCTTCCCCGCTCATCGCGACACACGACATCGGGCTGCACGTCGCGCCAATATTCCGCCCCCTGCTTGTTCCAGCGGGTGAGGTAGACGAACATCTCGTTATTTGCGAGCAGCTCCAGGCCGTGGACGACAACGCGCCACTGCGCGGCGTCCTGGCAGTCGAGCACTTGGTCGGCGAACCACTGCCACCAGCTCGCGGCGTTGCACGCCGCCCCACCCTCGGGAAAGGGCAGGTCGGAGCGCTCGTGCCGCGCGCCCACTTTCAGCGTCGCGGGGTGCGCGCGGTGCGTGCGCAGGTCGGCGAGAAGGTAGTCGGGCGGGGGCTGCAGGGAAAGCGCGCGGAGGGGGAGGCGCACGTCGTCGTCATAGGCCACGTCTTTCAGCTCGTCGGTGAGCTTCCACTCCCCGGCGACGAAAAGCTCGCGCGTGCGGCGCAGGGGGAGGAAGCTTTGGCGGTCGAGGAAGTAGGTTATGCGCTCGGCTTGGACTTGGCTGCCCAGGCGGAAGCGAGCGCTTTTCTCGCGGTCTACCGCATAGCTGAGCTGGACGACAAAGCACGGGCGCCGGCCGAGGCTATCCTCGCGCACGGAAAACGTGGGCGGGCCGGCGCGGAAGAAGGCGTTGTAGCCCACACGGGGATACGGCGGCGGACCGGCCGCGACGTCCTCCAGCAGATGCACGCGGCGGAGGACGGCAAGCGGGGGGTCAAAACAGTCGCGCAGCTCGCATACTCGGCGCGCTTTGTCGAGGAGCAACAGCCGCTCGCCGCGGCAAATCTCGACGAGTCGGTCGGGGCATTCCAGCCGCCAGCCCACGTCGCGCAGCCAAAGCAGGCGCCACGTCGAGGGTTGGACGTAGGGCCGGTCGTCGCTCGGGCTTGTCGGTGAGAGCAGGTCGCGGGTAAACGTGGCGGAGACCGCCTGCGCGGCGTTGAGCGCCGCGTGCGTGCGGAGGGCGATCTGGCGGGCCTTGTCGGCGTCGTCGGCGCAGGCGCGGGGGCAAGCCGCCGCGCAAAGCAAACACCCCAGCGCGAAAGCGAGAGCGAGGCACACGGGCCGCCGGAAAATGGGCGGCCGCGCGGCGCGCAGAGAGCGGCTTTGCTGTCCAAAATGCATGCGCACGGCAAACCCTCGCCAACCTCACGGGTCCGTTTTGACAGCGATTTTCCCACGCGGCTATAATGCCGCAGCCAGGCAAAAACAGCACACGCGGGCGGGTATCGCGATGAACGTTCGAGCGAGCGGGGGCGCAGCCCTTGTTTTTGCGCTCGTCGCGGCTTGGTTTGTGGCCACGCCGGCGCGAGGCATTTTGACCCTGGACCAGATTAAGCCCGGGATGCGCGGCTATGGGAAGACGGTTATCTCCGGCACGAAAATCAGCCGGTTTGATGTGCGCATTGTAGACATTATGCGCAGCGATGGGGCGACGCCGGACTATTTGTTTATCAAGGTGGGCGGGGCGGAGATCGAGGCCGCGGGCGGCATTTCCGCGGGGATGAGCGGGAGCCCGATTTACATCAATAACAACCTCGTGGGCGCCGTGGCGTTTACCACAGAGTACTCCAACACGCTCTACGGCTATGCCACGCCGATCGAGTATATGCTCCCCCTGCTTGAGGGGGAAAACTCGGCGAGCGCCGGGCGCGGCGCGGGGAGCAGCCTCTGGGCAGCGCTTGCCCGCTGCCAGAGCCCGGTAATGGTCGCCGGGCTTTCGCACAGGGGCTTTTTGCGGCTAAGCGAGCGGCTTTCGCGCTGTGGCCTGCGCGCCGTGCAGGGGGGAGGGAGCGCGAGAGCGGGGCGAGGGGGATGGAGCAAGGCCGTTGAGCCGGGGGCGGCGATCGGGATACAGCTCATCCGCGGCGCGGTAAACGTTACCGCGCTGGGGACGATGACCTATGTTCAGGGGAACAGGTTTGTCGCCTTTGGCCACAGCTTTATCCACCACGGCCGGGCGAACTTTCCCCTGGTGCGCACGGTAATTCACCAGTCGGTGCCCAGCACGCAGCTTCCGTTTCGCGTGGGCAGCCCCCTGGGGCCGGTGATCGGGACGGTGACGCAGGATCGCGAGGCTGGGGTGGGCGGCGTACTGGGCGAAAAGCCCGCGCTGGCGGAGCTTTCCCTGGAGCTCGGCGGCGAGGAGCTGGCCAAGCCGCGCACGCTGCGCTGCGAGCTTGTGCGCGATCGGCAGCTTACCCCGGAGCTCGCGGGGATCGCTGTGCTTGGGCTGATCGAGGCCGTGCTCGACCGCGCGGGCGGAGGCACGGCGGCGTATCGCGCGGAGGTCGTGCTCGAAGACGGGCGGGTGGCGCGCCGCGAGGACGTCGTCTGCGACAGCGAGGACCTTGCCGGGCAGGTGGGGCTTGAGGTGCAGGACATTCTCCTTGCGCTGACCGAAAACCCCGTGCGTCCGGCGGACGTGCGCGCGATCCGCCTCGCGGTGAACTGCGCGCGCGAGCTGGCCGAGGCGGAGATCGCGGGGGTGAGCGCAAGCCCGCAGACGGTTTCGCCGGGGGAAGAGGTTGAGGTGCGCGTTGTGCTGAAGCCTTTTCGCCGGCCGGAGGAGATGGTTCGCCTGCGCATAGCCGTGCCCGCTGATGTGCGGGCGCGGGCGCTGCGCGTGCGGGTCCATGGCAAGAGCTGCGCGGAGCTTTTGAAATATGAGCCGTGGGACGACCAGCCCGCGCCGGCGAGCTTGGACGACGTGGTCGAGGGCGTAGCGACGCTTGGCCGGCGGAGCGAGGTGGTGTGCGACTTGGAGCGCTCGCCGCTGGAGGAGCTTATGGGTTTTGCCGTGGGGCGCGCCCTGCCTTTGCTCGAGGGCCCGACGACGGAGCTGAGGGACCTGCCCGAGCGGCCGGAGGCCCCGGCGGCGCCCGAGCTGCGCCGCCTGGCGCGGTTGTGGACTCTTGTCGCGCGTAGTACACTCAAGACGCGCTACGTCGTTCGCGGCGAGCGCAGCGCAGTGGTTAACCTCCGCGGCCCAGGCGAAGGAGGAGCGGAAGGGTGAACGCGCGAGCGGCGCTGAGCGGAGCTCCAGCAGCCGTGTTTCGCGGGGTGGGCGAGGTGTGCCTGCTCTTTTGGGACACGGTGCGCTATATCGGCCGGCTCGCCGTTAACGTGCGCGACACGGCGCATCAGATGGCGCACATGGGGGTAGACTCGCTGCCCGCGGTGCTCCTTACGGTGCTCTTTTCCGGCGCGGTGGTTGCCTATCACGTTTCCAAGCAGGCGATGGACTTTGGCCTGGGCGAGTATGTGGGCGGGGCGATAAGCGTTTCCATGGCGCGGGAAGTGGTGCCCGTGTCCATGGCGATTATTATTGTGGCGCGCGTGGGCTCGACAATGGCCGCGGAGATCGGGACGATGAAGGTCACGGAGCAGATCGACGCCCTGCGCTCGCTTGCCGTAGACCCCGTGGAATATCTCGTCGTGCCGCGATTTTTGGCGGCGGTGGTTATGATGCCCATTTTGTTTGTGGTCGGGCTTTATGGGAGCTGCCTGGGCGGCTATCTTGTGGCGAGCAAGCAGGCTGGGGTTAGCTCGATTATGTTTTTTAACTCCGTGCGCGAGTTTTTGAAGATCGACGACGTAACGGGCGGGTTGATCAAGTCCATCGTATTCGGGGTGATAATCGTCCTCGTGTGCTGCCGCGCGGGGTTAAAGGCGGAAGGGGGCGCGGCGGGGGTGGGCCGCGCCTCGACTTCGGCGGTTGTCATCTCGATCATCGCCATCTATGTGTCCAACTACTTCCTTGTCGAATTCCTCTGGCCCAAGTAGGGAGCAGCGGGAAATTACGGGGATGCTCCCCGAGGAGCTGGCCGAGGAGCTCGCGCCGCTGGGCGAGCCGGGCTTTCGCGGGCAACAGATCTTCCACTGGATTCACGGGCGAGCGGTAACCGATTTTGGGGCGATGACAAACCTGCCCGCGGCGCTGCGCAGCGAGCTGGGGCGGCGGTTTTGCGCGCTTCCCCTGCGCGTGGTGGACAGGGTGGCAGGTGAGTCGCGCGGCGGCCGTGCCCCGCGGGCGGTAAAGTATCTCCTCGAGCTGGCGGACGGGGAGCAGATCGAGGCCGTGGCCCTGGGGCAGAAGTGGGGCGAGACGGCGTGCCTGTCCACACAGGTGGGCTGCCCGATATGCTGCGTGTTTTGCGCCTCGGGCCGCGGGGGCCTGCGCCGAAACCTAAGCGCGGGGGAGATCGCCGGGCAGGTTATTGCCCTGCGCCAGCAGGGGCACGACGTGCGGCGGGTCGTGTTCATGGGCATCGGCGAGCCGCTGCTTAACCTCGACGCCCTCGTTCAGGCGATACGGGTGCTGTGCGACAAGCGGGGGATGGGTCTTCCCCAGCGCAACGTGACCATTTCCACGGTGGGCCTGCCGGAGAAGATTCGCGCGCTGGCCCAAACGGGTTTGCGCGTGCGGCTGACGGTGTCGCTGCAGGCGCCGACGGACGAGCTGCGGCAAAAGCTCGTGCCCCACGCCCCAGCGGATGTGCGCGAGATTCTCGCCGCGGGGTTTGAGTATGCGCGGGCGGCGCGCCGACGGCTCACGGTGGCCTATGTCGTTGTCCCCGGGGTAAACGACGGACGGGAGGAGGCGCGGGCGCTGGCTATGCTGTTGAAGTATCGCGGGGCGCTGGTGAACATCGTCCCGTTTAACCCGATCGGCGACGCACGGTTTACCCCCGACCCCGGGGCGGCGTATAGATTCCAAAGGCTGCTCGCGAGAGAAGGCATCTCGGCGACGGTGCGCGCGAGCGTGGGGCTGGAGGCGGAGGCGGCATGCGGACAGCTTCGCGCGCGGCGCGCGGGGGAGGAGCGTGTGGAGGAGAAACAGCGCGCGTGACGAACAGAACGGCGGCCTGGGCGCGGCGTTTTGCCCGACGGGAGGAAGTTGTTGCGTGAGCGACCCGCTTGAGGAATTTCTCTCGCGCCTTCATGTGCTTATCGCATCGTATCGCGACGTCTCGGCGGCGGATTTGGGGCGGGAGAAGAGTGTTACCTACGGCAATGTGCGCTATGAGTACTTCGAGGGCGACCCGGTGGTGCGCATTGGGGTAATTTACGAGACGCCGCCGGGCTCGACGAACCAGATTATGGTGGAGTATGACCGGGGGAAGCAGAGTTTTCGCCTGCCCGAGGTGTATAGCCCGGAAGAGGTAGAGCTGGCACGCACAGACGAGGTCATGGAGCTTGTTCGCAAGCACGTTGAGGCCATTCCCGAAAAGCGCTGGGAGCGGCTGAAGTCATACATCAACTCGTGGATCGAAGAGGGGCGCGAGCGCCGCGAGATGTGGGCGGAGCTTTCGGAAATGTGCAAGCAGCCGATGAAAGGCGGGCGGATAACCCTGGATGAGCTTAAGCGCGCCTGCCGCTATATTGTGCAGCGCACGCGCAGCAAGGGCGAGCCGGGGGCGAAGGGCTAGGCGCAGGGCGGCTGCCCTGGGCTGCGAATTTCCAAGCCCAGCAAAGCGTAGCAGGGTATAGAGGACGGGCGGCAAGCGCGCCATGCTCCGCTGCCCGGTGTGCGCGGGGCGGGGCGGGGGCGCGCGTCCGCAGGTGGCGAGGGGGCGCGTCGGTTGCCGGAGTCAGACGCGGCGCTGGTTAGGCGCTGTCGGGCAGGGGACGCAGAGGCGTTCGACACGCTTGTCCGTCGCTATCAGAGGCAAACGGTTAACCTCGCCTATCGGCTGCTGGGAGACCTCGACGCTGCGCACGACGTTGCCCAGGAGGCGTTTGTCTGCGCCTATCGCGCGCTAGGGAAGTTTCGCGGGGCGGCCCGTTTTTCCACCTGGCTTTATCGCATCGTCTACAACCTTTGCCTGGACGAGCTTAACCGACGGCGCAGGCGCTCCGCGGAGCATAGCCTGGACAACTTCTACGCCGCGGACGACTCGCCCATGCTCGACGTCCCCGACCCTAACCCGGACCCCGCCGAGGAAGTGGCCGTGCGCCTGCTTCAGCGAGAAATCCGAAGGGCCGTGGCGCGCCTTTCGCCCACGCACCGCGCGGTGCTTGTGATGTATGACCTCCAGGGGCTTTCCTACGAGGAGATCGCCGAAGTGTTGCGCTGCCCGTTGGGCACGGTTAAGTCGCGGCTGAGCCGCGCGCGACTTGCCCTGCGCGCGGAGCTTGCCGGAAAACTGGAACAATTCGCCCCGCGCGGCGGTCGAAGCGATCTTGGGGAGAGGTGAATACCGTGACCTGCGAGCGGGCGCGGGAAATGTTCAGCGACCTGTTCGAGGACGCGCTGAGCGAACGCGAGCGCGCCGAGGTCGAGGCGCACTTGGCCCACTGCGCGCGCTGCCGCAGGGCATATGAGCAGTTTTGCTACCTCGTTAACGCGTTTCGCGCGCTGCCCGAGGTGCCTGTCGAGCCACTGTTTGCCGAGCGGGTAATGGCTCGCGTGCGCGCGGAGGAGGCGCGCCGGCGCGAGCGGCGGGTGTGGAGCCTGCTTCCCGTGGTGCTCCCGCGGGCCGCTGCGGTGGTGGCTGTGGGGGCGATCGTCGCTGCGCTGGTGGTTGTCGGCGTGGGGCGTCTGCGGCCCATGCCGCGGCGCTTTGCCGCTGCGCCAAGCGCGGTGGCGACAGCGCCGGCGAAGGCGGGCGCCGAGCGGAGAGAGGAAGGGCTGCGCGCTGAGCAAACGCCGCCGACGCCTGAGGCCCAGGCAACGCGGGGCACGCCCGCGGCCCGTGCGACAGCACCGTCAACGGAAGCCCGGGCAGCTGTGCCGCCGCCCAAGGGCCGGGCGGCACGGATTACGCGGCGAACGGCGGCACCTAGGGCGGAGGCGGGCGCGCCGGAGGAGATAGGGGTTGGCGAAGCGGAGGAGGAGGCTCGGCCCAGCGCGGCGCCCGAAGCGGCCCCGCGCGGCCGGGCAGGGCCGGCAGGGGAAGGGGCTTTGTCGCGGGAGATGCTTGCCCCTGCGCCGGGGATAGAGCGCGCGCGGGAGAGCGCGGCGGGAGCGCCGGTTGCCCTGCGCGCTATGCCCGCAAGAGAGGAAGGGGCGGCGGATGTTGTCGCTCCACGGGCACCGGCCGAGGTAGCTGCTGGGCCGCTAGAGGTCGAGGCTGCGCCGCGCTGGCGTGCAGGGGGGAGAGGTCCGCGCGGTGCACCTGCGCCGCCGGTGGCGCTTCCCGAACCACGCGCAGAGCCGGCCGTCGAGCCGCCCGTTGGGGTGACCTCGCTTGCTGCTGTGGTAGATCATGTCGTCGTGCCCGTTACCGAGGGCGAGTTTCGGGGAATTGTTTCCGGAACATACAACTTCGAGCTAGACAACGTTTCGGTAACCTTCGCCCTGCGCACGGTGGCCAAGGTGTCTAACACGACGATTGTCATTGCCGAGCCGCTGCGCGGGCGGGTGACCACGCGAATGCGCGCGGTAAGCGCGGAGGACGCCATTCGCCGGCTGGCGCGGGTGGCCGACCTCATCGTGCGCCAGCCAGCGCCGAGCACGTTCGTTGTCCTGGGGCAGGATGGCGAGGAGGTTTGGGAGTGCAACGGCGGCGGGGAAGAGGATAAGCTGGGCGGGCCCGCGCGGTTTTAGGCGCAGCCCAGGGAAGCTTTAAGCGACTGCACGCGAGGAAAAGAGCCCGGGGAAGCGGGCTAGGCGGGCGGCGTTTGGCCGTCGCCGCGGTCGGCGGTCGTTTGCGTTTCCAGCCCCAACGGCTCGCCCCAGGAGCGCTTGCTTTCCAAGATACGCTGGCTGATGGCGCTGACGAACGTGTCCAGGCGGTCGAGGACGTTGTAGGCATAGCGCTCGGCATCGCTGCGGATCATCGCCGCCTCGCGTTCGGCCTCGTCGATGATCTCCTGCGCGCGCTGCTCGGCCTTTTTTACGATTTCCTCGCGCGAGAGCATGCGCTCGCATTGGCGTTTGGCGGCCTCGAGCGCTTCGTCGCGATGGCGGTGGGCCTCTTCCACGATGTCGCGGGCCTGCTGGCTGGCCTCGGCGAGCACGCGGTCGCGCGTTTGCAGGAGCGCGGCAGCCTGGGCGATCTCCTCGGGCAGGGCGCGCTTAAGCTCCTCGATTAGCTTGAGGAACTGGTCCTCGTCGATGCACCGACGGCCAAACCAGGGGATGATCGAGCCATGAGCGACGAGCTCCTCTAGCTCCTCGATAATGCGGTTAACGTCCACAGGCGCGACCTCCCGCTATTTGGCAAATTTCTCGCGCAGCCTTTGTTCCACGCAGGGTGGGACCATGCCGTCGAGCTTTCCCCCGAGGCTGGCCACCTCGCGAACCATGCTCGAGCTTAAAAACGAATACTGCACGTCGGTTACCAGGAACACCGTTTCAACCGTCGGATCTTGCAATTGGTTCGTTTGCGCCTGCTGCAGCTCATACTCGAAGTCGGACAGCGCGCGCAGGCCTTTGACAATAACGTGGGCGCCGATCTCGCGGGCGTGCTTGACGAGGAGCCCGCTAAACGTCTCCACGCGCACGTTAGGCAGATGCTTGCACGCCTCGCGCAGCATCTCCGCGCGCTCCTCTAGCGTAAACAGGGACTGTTTCTGCGGGTTTTCTACGACGGAAACGATGACTTCGTCAAACAGCTTGGCTGCGCGAGTGATTACATCGAGATGACCGTTGGTTACCGGGTCGAAGCTACCGGGGCAAATTGCGCGTCGCACACCATCGCCCTCTTCTCTCGCGACCAGGCGGCGCAACGGCTACGGGGGAAGCTTGCGCAATACGGTTAGCGCCTGGTCTCCGTAGGATTTACGGGATTGTACTCCAAAGCCGGGGGGAGCGGCAACGTCGGGATGGCCGGGGTCGTGCTCCAGGCAGAGCCAGCCGTTTTCCTCGAGCAGCTCCGGCCGACGGGCGAGGGCCGAGACGATCTTAAACACCAGCCCGCTGCGATATGGCGGGTCGGCGAAGATGATGTCGAACGCCTCGCCCCGCTCGTGAAGCATGCGCAGGGCGCGCAGGCAGTCCATGTGCCACACTTGAGCAACGTCGTGCGCGGAGCAGGCTGCGACGTTCGCGCGGATGGCCTGCACGCAGCGCCTGTCGTTGTCCACGAGCAGGACGCGCGCCGCGCCGCGGCTGGCGGCCTCTAGCCCGACGGCTCCTGTCCCCGCGCAAAGGTCCAAAAACCGCGCCTCGGCAAGCCAAGGGTGGAGCATGGCAAAGAGCGACTCCCTCACGCGGCTGGACGTGGGGCGAATGTTTGCCCCGCGGGGAAGCCCCAGCACCCGCCGCTTGTACTGCCCAGCAATAATCCGTACGCCGCTCATGGCTCTCCTAGGCGATCAGCGCCATGTTTACCTTGCCGTGCACGCGAAGTTCGATCTCTAGAGCTAGGGCGCGGTGCTCTGGCCGACGGAGGTCGGGGTCGGCGCGCACGAGCTCGAACGCATCGCGCCGCGCCGCGCTGAGCAAGTCCACGTCTTTGAGGATATCGGCGATCTTCAGGTCGGGCAAGCCGCTTTGCTTTGTTCCGAAAAACTCGCCCGGGCCGCGAAGGAGAAGGTCCTCCTCGGCGATGCGGAAACCGTCGGAGGTATTCACCAGAACCTCGAGCCGGCGGCGCGACTGGGCGTTTTTGCTTCCGCAAACGAGCGCGCAATAGGCGCGATGGCCGGAGCGCCCGATGCGCCCGCGGAGCTGGTGGAGCTGGGCCAGGCCGAAGCGCTCCGCGTTTTCCACGACGATTACGCTGGCGTTGGAGACATCTATGCCCACCTCGACCACGGAGGTGCACACCAACACCTGCGTCTGCCCGGAATAGAAGCGCTCCATGGCCTGCTCGCGCTCGGCCGGGGGGAGGCGGCCGTGAAGCAGGCCCACGGTAAACCCTTTCAGCGGCCCCGCAGCAAGGCGGCCCACGAGCTTTGTCGCCGCCTCGACCTCAAGCGCTTCGGACTCCTCGATAATGGGGCAGATGACGTAGCCCTGGCGGCCGGCGGCGACCTCGCGACGGAGCAGCTCATAGGCGGCCTTTTTGCTGCATATCGTGGTAACCACGTCGCGCGGGCCGGCGGGCAGCTCGTCGAGCACGGAAATGTCGAGGTCGCCGTACACGGTAAGGGCTAACGTGCGTGGGATAGGCGTGGCGGTCATTACGAGCACATGCGGGCGCCGGCCCTTGGCGATGAGCTTTGCCCGTTGAAGAACGCCAAAGCGGTGTTGCTCGTCTACGATGGCCAGGCCGAGGTTGTGAAACTCGATGGACTCCTGGATGAGCGCGTGAGTTCCGAAGACAACGTCGAGCTGGCCGGTGCGCAGCGCTTGGCGCACGCGCTCCTTGTGCTGAGGTGGGCGGCTGCCCGTGAGGATCTCCGCGGAGATGCCCAGCTTGGCCAACGGCTTGCGCGCGCGGCGGAAGTGTTGCTCGGCGAGGATCTCCGTGGGGGCCATTAGCGCGGCTTGAAAACCGGCGCGCGCGGTAGCCGCGATGGCCGCCAGGGCAACCACCGTTTTGCCCGAGCCCACCTCGCCGTGGAGCAGGCGGTTCATTGCCGCCGGCCCGCGGAGGTCGGCGAAAATTTCGCCAATCGCCCGCTTTTGCGCGGCGGTAAGCGTAAACCCCAGGGCACGGGCAAGCTCCTCGGCGACGCTGGGGTCGACCTTTAGCGCCAGCCCGCCGTCGCCCTCCTCGCCGCGCGCTGCGCGCCGTCGGCGGGCAAGCTCGCACTGCAGCGCGAGGAACTCCTGATATACAAGCCTGCGCCGCGCCTGCTCGTAGCTGTCCCAGCTCGTGGGATAGTGCACCTCGCGCAGGGCGGCGGGGAGGTCGGGAAACCCATGGCGCCGGCGCAGATGGGTCGGGATGGGGTCGAAGCTCCCGTGGGCGAAGCGCTCCAGAGCCTCGTGCGTCCAGGCGCGCATCCGCCGCTGCGTTATCCCCGAGACGAGGGGGTAGACGGGCACGATACGGCCCGCCTGGAGGGGATCCGCGGGGTCGGAGATCGGCTCGAAGTCGGAGACGGAGATGGAGATCGTCCCTGCGCGGCGACGCACCTTGCCCGTGACAAACAGCTCCGTGCCCGGGGCGAGGCGCTCGGCGAGCCAGGGCTGGTTAAACCAAACAAGCACGGCCATGCCCGACCCGTCGGCGGCAAGCACGCGCAGCAGAGAAAGGCCTCGACGGGGCTGCTCGACTTCGGGCGAGGAGCTTACCGCGCAGCGAATGGTCGCTGTCTGGCCGTGGGCGAGCGAGGCGATGGGGGCGATGTGCCGCCGGTCCTCGTGGCGCAGGGGAACGTGATAGAGCAGGTCGTAGACGGTTTCGATCCCCAGTTGCCTGAGCTGCTCCGCGCGCCGCGGGCCCACGCCCTTGAGATATTGGACCTTTGTTTGCAGGGCGTCGGTAAGCGATAGTTGGCGCGGCTGCGCGGGCGGTGCGGGTTGCTCTGTTGGGGGAGGGTGGGGCTTGCCGCCGGCGAGCGTTTCCAGGGCGCGCTGGATTAGCTCGTCGGCGCGCGCCAGAGCGGAGCGGCGCGCGGAGGGCTCGAGCCTGCTGTAGCGCCCGAGGACGTCGGCGAGCTCCCCAAGGAGGTGGCGTAGGGCAGGGCTTGAGGCCTTGGCGTGCGCGGCGCGAATGAGGGGGCGGGAATATGCGCTTAGCCCGTGCGCGGCAACGGTGTCACGATATCCCGCGCGCATCTCAAACAAAAACGGTTTGCGAATACGCTCAAGGCACTCGGAGATGCTCAGCGAGGCAAACTGCTGCACGCCGCTGTCACGCGCCATGGCTTAAACTCCAGCTTGCGCCGCCGACTGAGAGCGCGCGCTATGCGGTGCGACGCCGGCGGTGGCCGGCGCGGGCTCTGCGGAGAGGTCGATATAGGCGATAAACTGGGCGAGCTTGAAAAACGTGGCCAACGCGGCCCAGGCGATGAGATATAGCTCGAGGACGACAAGCCCGGTGAAGAACGCCAGCCCAGCGGTGGTCGAGCGCGTCGCAGCAAAAGCGATAACGTCTATGGGAAGTTTTGTGACATATGCCGCTGCGGCGAGCACACCATGCGCGAAAAGCGAGGTTGCTAAGATCGCACCGACGGTAGGCCAGTGCCGCCTAACGAAGGCGAAACTCTGGGCCACGGCGTGCCTCCCCCCGAGCCGGTCGACGACCGCAGCGGGCTGCCACATGCTCGCGAAAAGCACAAAGACAATGCCGCAGACAAGCCAAAACATGCCCGCGATGGCCACCAGGTGCCACCGCGCAGCAAAAGGGCCAAAGACGAGCGGGGGCAACTGGTGCGCTACATAAAGCCCCATTGCCCAGAGCAACCCGAGGCCGGCCAGGCACAGGCCGATGGTCGCCATGCCCGTGGCAAAGCGCCACGTGTGCTGGGCAAGGCCCAGGAAAAAGTCCCACACCGTGCACCGGCCGGTCCCTGCCGCGCGGGCGACCATTTCTCCCCAGCCGGCCATAAACCCGCCGGCGACGAGCAGGGCAAGGACAGTCCCCAACGCCCCTAAGACAACGGCGGCCAAAGCGCCAAGCGCCCCGCGAGCAAACAGCGCGGCAACGAGCCCTGCACCCACGCTAACGAGCAGCCACCACAATGCGGCAGCCCAGGGGAAGATTAGCGGAGGCACAAACAACGAGGCGTTGGCAAGCATAATCCGCTTTGCGGCAAGAAAAATACCGTCTAGCCCTCGCTCGGCCGAGCGCGTCATAGAAAGTCTTCCTCTTCGCGCTTCGTGGCGACGATGCTGGCGTCGATCATCGCATAGGCATGCAACCCGAGGGCGCAGGTCACCGCGGACCAGAAGACGATCGCCGAAAACGCGGAGCGATGGACATGCGCCAAAGCGGCGGCCCAAACGTCGAGCCGCGTTCGCGTGGCGCGGCGCAGGGCATAGTCCTCGCGCATTTCCTTCCACGTCTGGTTTACGGCTTGGGTGAGAATGGTTACCACGAGCACAACGAGCAACAGCCAAGACATGAGGATTGCCAGGCCCTTAAAGTGCTGCCCGTTGCGGATTTGGCCCAGGCCGGGGGCGATAAACGAGAGCACAGCGGCGAGCTGGCCGGCTTTGCGCAGGCTTTTCTCGTGCGCCGCGCCGGACTCGATAATCTTGCGCGCCCGCTCGAGTTTGCGCTGCACCTCGTATTGGCGCAGGCTCGCCCGGGCGAGCTTATCTTCGAGCAACGTGCGGCTAGGGTCCAGCCGCAAGCCGTAGCGGTAGGCCTCCATGGCCTTGGTATAGCGTCCGTCGGCAGCGAGGGCATCGCCGAGCATCTCGTAGATGTCCGGAGAGTTGGGGTCTAGCTCCAGGGCCTCGTCGCAGAGTTTAACCACCGCCTTATAGTTTTGGCGGTGCATCTCCACGTTGGCCTGCCTGAGGAGCATCTCCACGCGCACCCTACGGCTACGCGCCTCGTCGGCGGAGGAGTTGCTCAACTTATGTCCGCCCCCTGTGGCTCCAAGCTCGGGCGCACGAGCTTGGCCTTGCTCCATAGCTCCTCGAGATCGTAAAACGCGCGCGCCTCGGCGGTGAACACGTGGACGACGACGCTGCCGTAGTCGAGAACGATCCAGCGCGCGTCGCGCGGCATCTCCAGGGAAAGCGGCGTGACCCCTTGCTCCTCGAGCCGCTCCAGCACGCCTTCGGCAATCGCTTTTACGTGCGTGAGCGACGCGCCCGTGCAGATCAAGAAGTAGTCACAAATAATCGTTAGCTCGCTTACGTCGAGCAGGACGATGTCCTGCGCTTTTTCCTCATCGGCGGCGTCGAACAGGGCGTTGGCCAGCCGCTGAGCTTGTTTCTCCAAGAGCTCCTCCCTCGGTTCAGGGAAGTTCGTGCGCGCTATAGCTCCGACCAAGGACAACCTCTACATCATGTTCTTCGTTGTCCAGGGAAAAATCCTCCACCAACTGAAACGGCGAGGGGCTGAGAACCTGGGCGATGTAGCGCGCGGAAGCTGCAAACCCAGGGGCGTAGCGAATCTCCGACTGAATGAGGTCCTGGCGGGAGTAATTGTCAACCTTAGCCACGCGCACACCCCTGGCCTTGAGGATCTCGGCCACGTCGGCGGCCAATCCGTTTACCCCACAGCCGTTGAGCACGGAGACTTTGGCGAGCAGCTCCTTTTGCTTTTTCTTGGCCAGCGTCGCCTTCAGGTCGGCCACTTGCTCAACCAGCCCCTGCTGGTCGACGTGGAAGTAATAAATGCCTTCCCTCGGAGCATCATGGCCGGGCACGCGCCGCGTCTCGATCCCCGCGCGGTCGAAGTCGCGCGCGAGCTTGGCCAGGCCCACAACCTGCTCCGGGCGGAGGTCGGTTTGGCAGTAGCCGAGAGCGATGTTCACCAGCTTGCCCAGGGTATAGAGCTTCTTCGGGCTGGCCAGGCTGCCACTGCGGATTTTCGCCCCGAGCTGAGCGGCAAGCTCGCGCAAGAACTTCTGCTGCCGCTGCATCCGCCCCCAGTCGCCCTGCTCGTCTGCGCGAAAGCGCACATAGCACATTGCGTTGTAGCCGTTTAACACTTGCTCCCCTTGGCGCAGGTTGATATAAAGCCCCTGCTCGCGGTCGCGATAAACCATGTTTTTCTCTACGTAGATTTTCACGCCGCCGATTAAGTCAACGAGTTTCTCAAAGCCCTTAACGTCGACGCGGACGTAGTAGTCGATGGGAATGTGAAAGTTTTCCTCAACCGTCTGCCGGACGAGGGCAATTGCCTCGTTCATGGAGCGAAACTTCTCCATCCCGAGTGGGACGACATGGGCCAGCTTGCTCCACCCATTGCCGGGGATGTGCACGCGGGCGTCGCGGGGGAGCGAGATAATCCCCAGGCGCTTCGTGTTCTCGTTGACGAAGACGAGCATAACCGTGTCGCATAGGTTGTTCGTGGCGTCGGTGCCCAAGACGAGGATCGTCGCCTTGCCGCCTGTTTGCGCAAACACCCTCTGCGGGGCAAACGGGTTGGCGGTAATCGCTTTGTTAAGCAGGCGAACGACGCCCGGGGCGCGCTCGCTGTTGCCGGCGATGGTCACATAGGTGGCAAACGCAACGGTAGCGATGACAGCGAGGCTGAGGAGCCAGACGAAGACCTCGACAGCGCGCACAAGCGCCCGCCGCCGCGGCCGCAGGCGCGGCGGCGCAGCGCGAGGCGCGGGCCGCGGAAGGCCCGTGGGAGCGGTCGAGCTCGGCCGGATACGCCTAACTTGAGCCACCGGCGCCCCTCCGCAGGCAGGGTCAAAACAGCGGGCCGCAAACCAACGATCGCCGAAGATCATACGCCGCCCCCCGCGCTGTTTGTCAACCAAACGGCGGGAGGGAAGGGGCAGTTCGTAGTTGGTTGGCAAAGCTTACAGTGCTCGCAACATCTTGAGGGTGCTGTTCGCGAGACACGGCGCACGCAAGGTAAGTAGTCAGTGGCAGAAGCAGCGCTTTATCTGCGACGGGACCACACATCTTTGCTCAAGGGCAACTTCGACAACGAACTGGTGCTCACACGCGGCGGCGCGGACGGCCCGATACGGGAACGGGCGAGCGCTCCGCTCGGGTCAGGGATTCCTGCTCTTGGGGGCCAGTGGGTGCGGAAAGCCTTTGTTTTCCTCGCGGGTTGGTGATTGGCGCAGCGGTGCCGCTGTGAGGCTGGGTACGGACTTTAGTCCCTTCTGGGAATTAGGTGTGGTTCTGACGGGGTGGTTCTGGAAGGCCGCCCGGGGCCTAGGGAGGTGGTCCGTTTCAACTCCCCTTGGGAATTAGGTGTGGTTCTGACCGATGCGATTGGCAACGTGTTCGGCGTCTGCGTAGTCTTGTTTCAATTCCCCTTGGGAATTAGGTGTGGTTCTGACATTGTATGCAGGGAACTCGACCTTATCGGCGACCTCGTTCGGTTTCAATTCCCCTTGGGAATTAGGTGTGGTTCTGACCCGTGGGAATACGGGCATGGGGAACCCGGAAAGATTGGATTCTCACGTTTCAATTCCCCTTGGGAATTAGGTGTGGTTCTGACACGGGGCCCGGTGGAGTACAAGCTACCGGGTCTACCGGCCGGTTTCAATTCCCCTTGGGAATTAGGTGTGGTTCTGACCCTCTGGTGTTAGGCGCGCTCGCCGCCTATGCCCTCTCGCAAGAGTTTCAATTCCCCTTGGGAATTAGGTGTGGTTCTG
>CAZMGT010000012.1:8113-71306 GCA_964565895.1 uncultured Armatimonadia bacterium | reverse complement strand
ACGTCCCCTGCCGGCGCCCTCGTCGACCGCCGCGCGCAGCAAAGCAACAGCGTACGCGGCGATCCCCTCTTTCCGCCCGGCAAACCCCAGCCCCTCCGTCGTCGTCGCCTTTATGCCCACCGCCTGCGGAACGACACCGAGCCGCTCGCTCAGCCGCTGCTTCATCTGCGCTACATATGGCGCGAGCTTCGGCTCCTCGGCGACGACCACGCAGTCCACGTTGCCTACGGCAAAGCCCTCGCTCCGCACAAGCTCCATTACTTTCTCCAGCAGGACGAGGCTCGAGATGTCGCGATAGGCGGGGTCGGTGTCCGGAAACTGCTGGCCGATGTCCGGCAACCCCGCCGCGCCAAGCAGGGCGTCGCACAGAGCGTGAGTTAGCACATCGGCGTCGGAGTGCCCCTCCAGGCCAAACGGCGCGGCGATCTCCACCCCGCCCAAGACGAGCCGCCGCCCTTGGGCAACGCGGTGCACGTCATACCCCAGCCCCACGCGCACCGTCCCCTCGCGCTTACTCTCTGGCAACGGGGGGCCTCCTTCCTGTGCGCCGGACAAGCTCCTCGGCGATGGCGAAATCGAGCTCCGTGGTGATCTTAATGTTCTCCTCGGCCCCCACAAACAACGCAACCGCATGCCCCAGGCGCTCCACCGCGCAGGCGTCGTCGGAGACATCCTCTCCCGTGCCCGCGGTTTCATATGCCCTGAGGATCAGCTCGCGGCGAAACGTCTGCGGCGTCTGCGCCGCCCACAGCTTGCCCCGCTCGGGCGTGGAGACCACCTTGCCCTCGGCGTCGGCGAGCTTAATCGTGTCCTTAACAGGGACCGCGGCAACCGCGGCGCCCGCCGCCCGCGCTTCGGCCACTGAGCGCGCGATTAGCTCTTGGGTAACCAGCGGCCGGGCCGCGTCGTGGATGACGACGATCTCGCACTGCTCGGGAATGGCGCGCAGGCCGCGGAGGACGGACTCCGCGCGCGTCGCGCCGCCCTCGACGAGGGCCCTAAGCTTCGTGCACCCATAGCGCCAGGCAAGGGTGGTGATCGCCGTGCGGTCCTCCGCTCGGCAGACGACGAAAAGCTCGTCCACGGGGGGGCAGCTCTGAAACGTGGCAAGCACCCAGGCGATGAGGGGCACGCCGGCGAGGGGTTCGAGAATTTTGTTTTGCGCGCGGCGGGCTCTAGTCCCCGCGCCCGCCGCGGGAATTAGGGCGCATGTTGTGCGAGGCGCGGTCCGACCTGTCGCGGTCATCGTCGCTCTCCAGCTCGGCGAAAATCATCTTCCCCGCGATCGTTTGCAGGACGCTGGTCACCTTGGCCACGACCGTCTGCCCCACGCGCCGGTCGCCGTTTTCGACGACAACCATCGTGCCGTCGTCCAAATACCCCACGCCCTGGCGGGGCTCCTTGCCCAGCTTCACCAGCTCCACCTCGATCTGCTCCCCAGGCAAAAACACCGGCTTAAGCGCGTTGGCCAGCTCGTTGACGTTCATTACCGGCACACCGTGAAGCTGGGCCACCTTGTTTAGGTTAAAGTCGTTGGTGATAATCGTCGCGTCCAGGTGCTTGGCCATCTTCACCAGGCGCACATCTACCGGCTCGGACTCGTCGTAGTCCGGGGGATAGTCCTCGCTCACCTCCACGGGGGTGTCCAGTTCGTCCTGCATCTTCTTGAGCATAACCAGCCCCCGCCGCCCGCGCGCCCGGCGTAGGGAATCCGCGGAGTCCGCGATGTGCTGCAGCTCCTCGAGCACGAACCCGGGGACGTAAATTATCCCTTCCACAAACCGCGTGCTGCAAATGTCCGCAATCCGCCCGTCGATAATCACGTTCGTGTCCAAAATCTTCGGGCGCAATTGCGGCCGCGTCGGCACCTCCGTGGCGCTCTCCTCCACGCCGCTGGCCCGCTCCGCAGGAGCGCTCCCTCCCCACACCTGCCACAGCTCGTCCTTCATGGACAGGGCAAAGCTCGCTCCGACAAAGCCGAACAAAATAAGTAGGGCGACCATGATGATCGCCGGTATCGTCCCCGAGGCAAGCAGGGGGATGCAAATTATCGCTCCAACCATCATCCCAAACAGGCAGCCCACGGCGCCAGCGATCTTGTCTATCACGGGCGCCTGATGCAGCCCCCCGAACACACGCTGAATGCGCGAGAAGGAAAGCGAGGCCACGAGCACGCCGAGCAGCGCGCCCGCTACAGCAAAACCCCAGAGCGAAAAATGCTGCAGCGGCGCCTCCAGGCTGTCCTCGATCGAGGGGAGGGAGACATAGTACGTCCCGAACTTAATCCCCGCCGCCGCCCCGAATAGGGCAAACACCAGGGCTAATAGAGTAAACAGATAACGCCCGCTGATCACTCAATATCCCCCCGGGAAATGAACGCTATGACGGGATGAACCCCTATGACCGAGCGAAGCACTGCGCCAGCGCCTCGCCCAGGTCTGCCGCGCCCTCCACCCGCACCCCTGGGAGCCGATCAACACCGAATGAATCCAGGCCGTGCGAGGGAGCGATGAGGCGGCGAAAACCGAGCCGCGCCGCCTCCGCGGCCCGCTGCCGCAGGTGACTCACCGCACGCAACTCCCCGGTGAGCCCGACCTCACCCGCGAACGCGGTTTCCCGGTCTATTGCCTCGCCCCGCAGCGCAGAAACGATCGCTGCGGCAATGGCCAAGTCCGCCGCCGGCTCGGCCACACGCACCCCGCCGGCAACGCTCATGAACACGTCGTGCTCAAACAGGGGCAGCCCCTGCCGACGCTCGAGCACGGCGAGAATTATCGCCAGCCGATTGCTATCCAACCCCGCAGCTAGCCGCCGCGGCGTGCCATATTGCACGCGCGTGGTCAGCGCCTGCACCTCGACGAGCAACGGGCGCGACCCCTGCACCCCGGCGAACACGGCCGTCCCGGGGACCGCCTGCCGCCGCTGCGAAAGCAGCATCTCCGAGGGGTTGGGAACCTCCACCAGGCCGCACTCGCGCATCTCAAACAGTCCGATCTCTTCCGTCGACCCAAAGCGGTTTTTCGTCGCCCTGAGGATGCGATAGGTATAGCTCCGGTCGCCCTCGAAGTAGAGCACGGTGTCCACCAGGTGCTCCAGCGCCCGCGGCCCGGCGACCCCTCCCTCCTTTGTCACGTGCCCAGCCATGAGCGCGGGAAAGCCCGCTCCCTTGGCCAGCTCGATAACGCGCGCGGCGCACTCGCGCACCTGCTGCACCGACCCCGGCAGCGAGGCGACCCCTGCGCGGCGCACCGCCTGGATGGAGTCCACGACAAGGCAGCTTAGCTCTCCATCCTGGGCGTGCTCCAGCGCGGCGTCCAGGTCGCTTTCCGCGACAACGACGACGCCGTCGCCACCTACCCCCAAGCGCCGCGCGCGGAGGCGGATCTGCTCCAGCGACTCCTCCGCGGTAACATAAAGCACTGGGCGCTCGGGCTGCCCCAGACGGTCGGAGATCTGAAGCAGCAGCGTTGACTTACCTATACCCGGTTCGCCGGCGACTAAAACCACCTGGGCGCAGACCAGGCCCCCGCCGAGCACGCGGTCGAGCTCGCCGATGCCTGTTCGCAGCCGATGGCCGGAATCCTCCCGCGCCGCGGAAAGCACCACGGCGCGTGCACTGCGCTCACCTTGAGGTGCACTTTCGTTAACAGGGGACAGAGTATTCCACGACTGGCAGCGGGGGCAGCGGCCAAACCACTGAACGGATTGAAAGCCGCACTCAGAGCAGCGGAACTTCACCGCCGCCCGCCTCACTGTGTGCTCAGCTCAACCGTCTTCTTCAAGCGGAAGACGACCTTGTCGCCCTCCATATCGGCGACGATATGCGAGCCATCCTCGAACTTACCCAGAAGCAACTCCTCGGACAGCGGGTCTTCGATCCGCCGCTGAATGACGCGGCGCAGGGGCCGGGCGCCGAGCGCCGGCTGATACCCCTCCCGCGCGAGCATCTTCTTCACCTTGTCGGTAAACTCGATGGTAATGTTTCTGCTCTGGAGCTGCTCCGCCACCCGGCTCAGCTCAAGCTCCACGATCTGCGCCAGCTCCGAGGCGCTCAGCGCGTGGAACACGATCACCTCGTCCACACGGTTTAGGAACTCCGGCCGGAACACGCGCTTCAGCTCGTCCATAATCCGCGCGGACATTGCCGCGTGCTGCCGCTTGCGCTCCTCCTCGCTCAGCTCGCGCGGCCCCTCGCTGCCCTCGGTCTTTGAGAATCCCAGCGGGCGGCCACGGTTGATCGATCGCGCGCCGATGTTCGAGGTCATGATGATTACCGTGTTCTTAAAGTCCACCACGCGCCCCTGCGCGTCGGTCAGTCGGCCGTCCTCCATCACCTGCAGGAGCACCGAGAACACCTCGGCGTCGGCCTTTTCGATCTCGTCGAACAGGACGACGGAGTACGGCCGCCGGCGCACAGCTTCGGTAAGCTGCCCGCCCTCGTCATAGCCGACATAGCCCGGCGGCGCGCCGAGCAGTCGCGACACGGCGAACTTCTCCATGTACTCCGACATGTCGATGCGAATGAGCGCATCTTCGTCGTCGAACAGAAACTCCGCCAGCGCGCGGGCAAGCAGCGTTTTCCCCACCCCGGTGGGCCCGAGGAAGATGAACGTGCCGATCGGCCGCCGCGGGTCCTTCAGCCCCGCGCGCGAGCGCCGCACGGCGCGGGCCACCGCGCGAATCGCCTCGTCCTGGCCCACCACGCGCTTGTGCAGGGCCTCCTCCATGCGCAAAAGCTTCGCGCTCTCCTCCTCGGTGAGGTTGACCACGGGGATGCCCGTCCAACTGGAGACGATCTGGCTAATGTCCTCCTCGTCCACCCAAATCGTGTCGTCTTCCTTAGTTTCCTCGCGCAGCTTGGCCAGCTCGCGCTCGATCTCTTCCTCGCGCTCCTTTAGCACCTGAGCGAGCTCAAACTCGCTCGCCTCCACGGCGGCCATCTTGCGCGCGCGCACGTCGTCCAGCTCGCGCTCAAGCTGCTTTGTCCGCGGCGGCGGGCCGGGGGCAAGCAGGCTGCGCCGCGAGGCCGCCTCGTCCATCACGTCGATCGCCTTGTCCGGCAGGCAGCGGTCGGTAATGTAGCGGTGCGAGAGCTTCACCGCGGCGACGATCGCCTCCGGGGTAAACCGCACGTTGTGGTGCTCCTCGTAGCGCTCCTGAATCCCCTGGAGGATCTTTATCGCTTCCTCCACGGTGGGCTCGCGCACGAGCACCGACTGGAAGCGCCGCTCGAGCGAGGCGTTTTTCTCGATATACTTGCGGTACTCGTCGAGGGTCGTCGCCCCGATGCAGCGGATCTCACCGCGGGCAAGCGCGGGCTTTAGGATATTCGAGGCGTCCATTGCCCCCTCCGCGGCGCCCGCGCCGACGAGCGTGTGCAGCTCGTCGATGAACAGCAAAACCTCGCCCTTGGAGTTGCGAATCTCCTCGAGGATCTTCTTCATCCGCTCCTCAAACTCGCCCCGATACTTCGTTCCCGCGACAACGCTGGCCATGTCGAGCATAACGATGCGCTTGTTGGCCAGCTTCTCCGGCACGCGGCCCTCGGCGATGCGCTGGGCGAGGCCCTCGACGATCGCCGTCTTGCCCACGCCCGGCTCGCCGATGAGCACGGCGTTGTTCTTCGTCCGCCGGGAGAGGATTTGAATTACGCGCTCGATCTCCGTGTCGCGCCCGATGATCGGGTCGAGCAGGCCCTCGCGCGCCTGCTGAGTCAGGTCGCGGCCGAAATGGTCCAGCGCGGGGGTTTGCGACTTAGTTTCCGTGGCCGGGGCGGGGCCGGCGCCCTCCTTTAAGCACTCCAAAACCTGCTGGCGTGCCGTGCGCAGGTCCAGGCCAAACTCAGTAAGCACGCGCGCGGCGATACCTCGGCCAACCCCAATTAGCCCGAGCAAAAGGTGCTCCGTGCCCACGTAGGTATGCCCCAGGTTCTTCGCTTCCTTCAGGGCCAGGCTGAGCACTTCCTTGGCGTTTGGGGCAAGGCGGGGGCTCGTTGTGCTGACCCCGGGCCGCCGCTGAATGTGCTTCTCCACCTCAGCCTTTAACCGCGCCAGGCTGACTCCGCAGCGATTGAGCACGCGCACGGCAATGCCCTCGCGCTCGCGGATCAGCCCCAGGAGGAGGTGCTCGGTGTCGAAGAACTCAACGCCCAGCTTCGCCGCTTCCTCCTGCGCGTGGATGACCACGCGGCGCGCGCGGTCGCTGAACCGCTCCCAGGTCTGCATCAGCCTCTGCCCCCCTTCCTTGCCAGGTTGCCCAGCGCCTCACGGCCCTTGGATATATCGGCAATCATTGCGGGAATTATTGCGTTATACATCTCTCTGCTCCTTGGTGCGGCCAAAGCGCTGACGGCTGCTTGTATTGTACCCTAAATTCGCGCGCTGCAGCAAAGGACCTGCCGCCGTGCCCCGCGCCGCCGCTTTTCACGCGCTCCTATCTCGTTAGACACCTCGCCGCTCCCATTGTACTTAAAGCTATGGAGGGGGCAATAGTTCCGCCGCCCGCCTACTCCCGCTCCTCGAACTCCTCCAGCCGGTGCAGCAAAACCTCCTCTTCCAGACTAAATTTCGCCAGCAGCTTGCGCAGGTTCCTATCCACCGCGGGCATCACGGCAAGCAGGTGCCTGCTGCGCACGTGCGTCCACTCCCGCGAGCGGGCCAGGCGCGTCGCCGCACGGCACAGAGCCTCTACGCTGTCCCAGCGCGGGGCGACCTCCGGCGCGTAGGTCATCGTTGTCACCAGGCGCTTTAGCTCGCGAATGAGCGCCGCCGGCGGCGTCCGGAGCATGGCGTTTACCTCAGATTCCTCGTCCATAAGCAGCTCGATGAGCACATCGGCGGGCATCGGACTGCGCCCTTGGCCGAGCGCCTCCTGACACGCGCGAGCGATCGCCCGCCGCGCCCCCTGGGAGAACGGCAGATAGGCGAGGGGCTCCTCTTCCTCCTCCGCGGCCTCCGCGGGGCGCTCTTCCTCCTGCTCCTCCGCGCTCAGCGGGGGTTCGCCGGCAGCTTGCGCGGCGCGCGCCGCTTGGCGCACGCCCTCCAGCGATCCCCCAAGCCGCAAAAGCAGCCTGCGCCCCAGCTCGCCCCCCGCGGCCATCAACCCGAGCAGGAGGTGCGCCGTGCCGATCTCCTCCTCCGCCGCCTGCCCCGCCTCCTCGTGCGCCCGGCGGAGCACCGAGGCGACCTCCGCGGAGATACGCGTGGGCGTCCGCCGCTCGTCCTCGGGCACGGCCTCCAGCTCCTCCCCCAGCTCGCGCTCCAACTCCCCGGCGTCAATGCCGTTTTCCTGAAGCATGCGCGCGCCCGCGCACTGGCGCTGCTGGACGATCCCCAAAAGCACGTGGCGCAGCTCGATCTCCGCGTGCCCGCGGGCGCGCGCCTCGCGCTCGGCGAGCAAAATCGCCCTCCGCGCGCGAGCGGAGAAGCGCGGGATATGCTGCTGCGGCCGCGGGCGCGCCCCGCGCACGATAATTTCGCGCAGGGCTTCCGCGGTGGCCCCGAGCTCGGCGAGGATGCGCGCGGCGAGGCTCTCCCGCTCCTCAGCCAAGGCAAGCAGCAGGTGCTCCGCGCCCACGTCGCTGCTGTTCAGCTCCTGCGCCTCGCGCAGCGCCCGCTTAACGATCGACCGCGCTTCCTGCGAGAGCCGCGGCTCGGGGTGGCGCTCGCCGCCCTGGGGAAGCTCCTGCTCCAGGTTCGCGCGCAGCGCGCCAAGATCCACTCCGCACGCGACAAGCGCCGTGCTCGAGGGCCAGGAGTCGTCGGAGAGGATCCCCAAGAGCAGGTGCTCGCCGGAGAGCTCCTCCTGCCCTCGCGCCGCGGCCTCCTCCTGCGCTCGGACAATGGCACTTCGCGCCGCGCTGTTAAACCGCTGCCACATGGCCCTCCACCCTCTGCCGTCCGGCAGCTAGCACGCCGCGCGCAACTGGCTTAGCCGCTGCCGAATAAACGTCGCCCGGCGAAAATCTCGCTCGCGCGTGGCCAACCTCTGGCGCAGGACAAGCTGCAGCGTCGCCGGGCGGACGAGGAGCATCAGCCGGTCCACCTCCCGCGGGGCCACCCCGCGGAGGATCCCCAGGTCCAGCCCGAGGCGCACCTGGGCCAGCTTCTCCATCGCCTCCTCGGAGCTAATCAGCCGCGCCGAGCGCAGCGTTCCCGCCGCGCGGAGGACGAGATCCTCAACCTCCGGCCGAAACCGCTGCACAAGCGCCTCGCGCGCCGCGTGCTCCGCCTGGGCCAGCGCGCGCGCCACACGGGAGACGTTGGCGACGATCGCCTCCGGGTCCTGCTCCGCGGTGCGCTGGTTAGAAAGCTGCAGCAAAAACGCCGCCGGCTTGCTCCCTTCGCCATAGATCCCGCGCACGGTGATGGAAGAGTTCAGTTGCCTGTCCAGCGCGCTCTGCAGGCGCTTGGTAAAGTAAAGCGCGGGCAGTCGCAGGAGTACCGAGGCCCGCAGACCAGTGCCCACATTGCTCGGGCACGCGGTGAGAAACCCCAGCCCTTCCTTGTACGCCAGTTCGCCCACGCGCCCGAGCATCCTCTCAAACTCGTTCACGCGCCGCAGCGGCCCCTCCAGGTCCAGCCCGCCCACGAGCGCCTGCACGCGAACGTGGTCTTCCTCGTTAACCATCGCGCACAGGTCGCCCTCCGGCGAGAAGATAACCGCGCGCTCGCTCCCGCCGGCGACCATCTCCCGCGAGATAAGGTGGTTTTCGGCAAGCGCCTCCAGCTCGAGCGGGGGCAGGCTCCCCACGGGGAGGACGAGAAGTCGCCTCCCACGCGCCTCGCGCGCCACGCGCAGGACACGCTGCACCACGCGCGAGCGCTCCCCCGTGCTTGCCCGGTGGGGAAAGGGAATGTCGCGAAAGTTTCGGGCAAGCCGCACGCGCGAGGAAAAGACAACCTCGCTCTCCGGAGCGGCGCACAAGCGCTCGGCAGCGGCGACGATAAGCGAGAGAACAGACACGCGGCGCACCTCCCGCCGGGGCAGAGGGGAGCAGCAGGGGCAGTGTGCTAAGCGTTGCCGGTTTGGCGCAGCTCGTTGATCTGGTCGCGTAGGGCAGCGGCGCGGCCGTACTCCTCGCGCGCGATGGCCTCGTTAAGCTCGGCCTGGAGCTTTGCCAAGCGCGCCCCGACCTCGGCGAGCTGCGGCCGCCTCCCTTGCGGGGCCACGCCCTGGACGAGGCGCAGAACGACCCCCAGGGCCTCGGCGTGGGCGTCGTAGCAGTCCGCGCAGCCGAGCAGCTTGCCCCGCGCAAGCTCCTCCGCGGTTAGCCCGCAGCGCGGGCACACCGAGGCGTACCTCGCCGGGTCAAACAGCAGCGGCGAGTTGTCCGCGGACTCCTGCGACAGCTCGCCCACGACGAGGTCGAAGCACAGCCCAGAGGCCGCCCGCTCGCGCGCGCAGCGCTCGCATAGGTTAAGCTCCACGGCGGAGCTGTCAAGCATTAGCCGGACATAAAGCGAAGCCTCGCGCTCGCCGCACTGGTCGCAGAGCACGACCGTTCACCTCATCACCTGTTCCGCCTCGCCGATCGGGGTGCCTTCGGTTTCCGTCAGCGCGCGAAATGCCTGGCGCAGCTTCCTTGTTACCGGCCCCGGTTTTCCTTCGCCGATCGTCCGCCCGTCGACTTTGACCACGGGGACGATCTCCGCCGCAGTGCCCGTAAGAAACACCTCGTCGGCGTTATACAGGTCGTGCAGGAAAAACAGCTTCTCCGTTACCCGATACCCTTCCCCGGCGGCCAGCTCCATAACCACGTTGCGCGTAATGCCCTCGAGAATCCCCGCGGTGACCGGCGGGGTAATGACCTCCTCGCCGCAAACCATGAAAATGTTGTCGCCCGTGCATTCCGCGACATGGCCATCGTGGCTGAGCATTAGCCCCTCGTGCAGCCCCGCGCGGTTAACCTCGATCTTGGCGAGAATGTTGTTTAGGTAGTTTAGCGATTTGATCGCCGGGTTAAGCGCCGTGGGTGAATTGCGCCGCGTGCTCACGGTAATCAGCTCAAGGCCGTTTTCGTAAAACTCGTCGGGGTAAAGCGCAAGCTCGTCCACGATGACAAACACCGTGGGCTTATGGCACTTGCGCGGGTCGAGCCCAAGGTCGCCTACGCCGCGGGTAACGACCAGGCGAATATAAGCGTCGCGCAGCCCGTTGGCGCGCACCGTCTCGCACACCGCGCGCGACAGCTCCTCCGCGCTTAGGGGAATGTCCAGGCCAATGGTCTTCGCCGAGCTAAACAGGCGTTTAAGGTGCTCCTCCAGGCGAAACACGCGGCCATTGTAGGCGCGGATCCCCTCAAACACACCGTCGCCGTAAAGCACGCCGTGGTCGAGCACCGAGATTTTCGCCTCAGACTGGGGAACAAGTTCACCGTTCAGCCAGACTAGACGCTCCACTGAGATCCTCCTCGGGACACACCGCCGCCCAGTGCCAAAACTTGCCCCTGCGCTAAACAGCGCAATGATAGCACAGTCCTCCGCCGCTCACAACGCACCGGCCAGAGGGCAACGCAAACGGCCTGCGCCGCTTTCATTCCACGCTCGCCGTGCATCTCCTGCGTCCGCTCCGCGATTTGGCAAAAGAGCGGCGCGTTTAGCAAGAACGCCCTTCCCCGCAGAAAACGCGAATCTCCCGCGGCGAAGTTCACTCCCCGCGGTGTAGGTCGGCGATTAGCCTCCCGCCGACCGCGACGTTCTCCGGCGCGTTCTCGCGCAGGAGAACGATGATCTTCTCCCGCTCCAGCCCATACGCTTCGCTCGCCACTTCGGTGAGCTTGCTCACAAACGCGCGCTTGCGCTCAAGCTCGGCGATCGCCGGCCCGTCCACTGTAATAATCGGCATTGTTCTTAGGCCTCCTTTGCTCAATGCTTTGCTTTTGCGCAAAGCGGCCGCCCCAGCTCACGGGCGCGGCTACCACGACCCTCCGCCACCGCCGCCGAACCCTCCCCCGCTAAACCCTCCGCTAAACCCGCTTCCTCCGCCGCCCGCGGAAGACCCGGGCGACGAGCGGAGCGTGCCGCTGATCTTGTGCATCGTGCGCCCCAGGTCGTCGATAAACGTGCCCATGACAAACGGGCGGCCGTCGTAGCCCTCATACCACTGCGGCGGCTCGGCCAGCAGCCCCTCGAACGCCTCCGCCCACTCGTCGGCCACGCCAAGCACCATGGCGAACGGCAGCAGGCGGCCGAAAATCGTCGGGTCCTCGCGCGCCATCTTCGCCACGCGCTCCCGCTCCACCCGCTCAATAAACTCCCTAAACCCCAAAATGTGGCGCAGGGCAGCAACGCCCCGCCGCGTTTTCCGGGGCATGAACCGCGCGGCGATGATAATGATCACCCCGGAGAGGACGAGCCCAATGCCCCACGGTAGCGACACGGCCGCCAGCCACGCCCCTGGGGGCACGAGTACCGCCCCGAGCACAAGATACTTCGCCTGCGCCGCCTCCGGGTCGTCTGCGAACAGCTTCTTCTTTAGCAACTGCTTGCGCACCGCCTTGCGGATCGTGGGGATGTGCACATAGAACCTGTTTTTCAGCGCCGAAAGGCGCGCGCTTGCCCTTATAGCCAAACAGGCCGCGCAAAAACGCCTCCTCGTGCGGCTGCAGGGCCTCGTCGCCGTGATAGTCCCGGAGGAGGACAAACTCGTAGTCTCTTTTGGAAAACAAAAACAGCTTCTGCGCAGGCAGCGCGCGGATCTTGATGTATCCCCGCGCGGCGAGGTCAATAAGCGTGGCGAGCACGTCGTCGGAGTCGAGCTGCTCGTCGAAGATCGTCCCCACCTCGGCGGGGCTTAGCCCCTCCGGCGGCTCGTATTGCACGGGCACCGGCCCCACGGGCAGGGGGTCCCTCCCCCGGTGCAGCCAGAGCATGGTCATCGCGACCAGGGTAAGCAGGGGGAGGACAACCGCGGGCCAGTTGTCCCCAACATAGGCCAGCGCCTCGCGCAGCTTGCTCGGCGGGGCGATCGCGCCCTTGGGAATACCCACGACGATCGTCAGTCCCTCGCCCGGGGCAAGCGGGCCCGCGAAAAAGCGCAGCGAATCGCCCTGCCACCGCGCGCGAAACGCCCCTTTCCGCTCGCCCAACGCTCCGACAAACGCCTGATAGCGCACGGCCGCGCGCTCTACGCCGTCGGGCAGGCGCACGGCGGCCTCCACGGAGTTTATCGGCATGCGCCACTCCGTGCCTGTAACGTTCCAATAGAGCTCGTCGTGGGTTTTGAAGAAGTTCAGCGCGCGGCCCACGCGGTAGGTAATCACATATACGTGCCGGCCGGTAACCGTTTTGCGCGGGTCGCCGATGCGCACCTCCTTGTTCCTGCCCCAGCGGGAGACTTCGTACTTATACCGGCGGCCGCGCTCATCGGTAACCGAGAGGAACTTCAGGCGAAGGTTATAGCTTAGCCTTTTCCGCTGGTACTTCACCGGAATATAGCGAAAGATCCCGTGCCGCGCCACGGGGCCGAAGTCCACGGTAATCTCCTCGCGCACGACAAGCGTGCCGTCGCGCTGGACATCGATGTACGAGGAGAACCGCTCAACCACCTCAGCGCGCGCCCCAACCGCAGCAACCGCCCACGCGAGCGCCAGGCACAGCGTGCGAAAGCTCATTGTTCACCTCCGGGGGCAAACGTAACGGCCACGGGCTCGCGGTCCTCCTCCTCCGCGGCGAAGTACTCCAGCGGACCGAATCCAAACGCTCCCGCGACCAAGCTCGCGGGAAACACCTGCCGCCGAATGTTATAGTCGCGCACGACGGCGTTATAGTAGCGCCGCGCCTGCTGAATGGTGTTCTCGATCTCCACAAGCGCCGCTTGCAGCTCAAGGAAGTTTGCGCTGGCCTTTAGCTCCGGGTAGCTCTCGGCAAGGGCAAACAGTTGGCGCAGCGCTGCGGACAGCGCCTGCTCGTTCTCCCCGCGCTCGGCCACCGTGCGCGCCTCAGTGGCGCGTGCGCGCGCCCGCGTTACCTCCTCCAGCGTCGTGCGCTCGTGCGCCATGTAGCCTTTTACCGTCTCCACCAGGTTGGGCACGAGGTTGTGCCGCCGGCGAAGCTGAATCTCGATGTCCGACCATGCGTTTCGGCACAACGCGCGGAGCTTTACCAGCGAGTTGAACACATAAACAACCCAGCCCAGGGCCGCGAGGACGACAACAGCGGCAATAATCAAAAAAACCATGGCTTCCCACCTACTAAGGCTCTGTTCGCCGCGCACGGGCCCCAGCCTTCGCCCCGCAGTGCCCGCCCACGGCTTGCCCAGCCCGGTCGCGCTACCTTTGCCCGAGGGGCAGCGCCACGCGGTTGTTGTCTAGAGTAATCTCCGCGCTTGCGCAGCGGCAAGCAACAAGCACCTCGCTTGTGCCGGCGGGCGGCGCGGGAAGCTCCACCGTCGCCTCGCGCACCACCGGGGCAAACCCCGAGCAGCCGGCGAGCGCCCCCCATCCCAGCTCGGCGGCAGCGCTCTCCTTGCCCTCCGCCGTGCGCCAAGAGATGCGAATTCTCACCTGTCGCGCCTCGCGCGGGCCGATGTTGTGCACTGCGCAGCGCAGGACGACCCGGCCGCCCGGCCCGCGGCTCAGGGCAACGTCGCGCCGGGCAACGGCCACGTCGGCGAGCAGCTCGCGCTTTTCCCCCGCGCTCTCCGTCGCCCGAACCTCAAGCAAAACCAACCTGCGCGCGGGCAGGGAGAGGGGCAACCGCTGCCCGCGCTCGCGAACGGTTAGCACGCCCGAGGCGAGCGTTGCCTCGGGTTGGCCATCGCCGTCGTCGTCTGCGCTAAGGACAAACCGCGCCTTGCTCCCTCGCGGCATTCGCCACAGCCGCGCGGCAACGCGCCTTGGCCCTTCGTCGAAGTTAAACGCCCAGAGCGAAAGCCTTCCCTCCTCGGCGCGGCGCACGCACACGCAAACCTTGCCCTCCGTCGCCTCCCAGGTGACCGCGAAAACGGGGTAGTAGTGGGTCACCCCTTCCGCGCCAGTAAACATGGAGAACAGGAGCCGATCGCCGGCGACTGCCACGCGGTCGGTAAACCGCACTTCGCTGGTCATCATGGGCAGGTTATAGCGCATGGTGCCAAGCGCGCTTTCCAGCCCGCGCTCCAAGTGGCTTATCTCTCCGCTGAGGACAAACTTCATATACGGCGTGCCATACTGCAGCAGCCAGGGGTCGAACCGTTCATCGGCGCACAGCAGGCGGCGTTTGGCCAGGGCCGGGCCCAGTATGCCGCGCAGCCGCTGGGCGCACCACTTTGCCGAGCCCTCCTCGGCCGCCCCGCGAGGCGCCTGCTGGGCAAGCTCCGCCTCGGCCTCGATGGGCCAGAGAAACTCCTCCTCGCCGGTCAGCGTATAGGCCGCGAGCAGCGCCTCGTGCATTAAATCGATCGCCCCAGGCCAGACATAGTATTTCCAGCGCAGGTCCGGGTCCCACCACGTGGGGCCGTAGCCCCCGATGCGGCCATCGGGAAAGCCGATCGCCGGCGGGAGCACCCCGCGCGGCTTTCCTCGGTCGTTGCTCCGCGCCGCTGCGACCCAACTCCGCAGCCACTGCCCAAGCAGCTCCACCGCTTGGGGATAGCGCCCATACCAGGCGAGCCATATTACCGGCTTCGCCGCCCGCGCGGTGTAAAACACATCTGCGCAAAACGGCTTCTCCGCGCGCACTTCGGTCGCAGAGAACCACGCGCTGCGAAACAGCCTCTGCCCCTGGCCGTTGACCCCCGTCCACAGCTCGCGCATCAGCCGCGCGGGCTTCATGCACCGCTCGACATAAAGCGGGTCGCCGTAGGCATAGGCGAGCATCGCCGGCTGTGTATCCGAGACGTCCTCGGCCACGTGCTCCACGTCGGACACGCGCGTGGGAAAGCCAAACTCGTCGAGGTTCTGCGCGGCCCATAGGCCGTCCACCAAGCGCCGCATTCCGCGGCGGGCGAGCTCGTCGTCCGCGCCGAGCAAGGCCACAGGCCAGCGCCGCAAAATCTCGCAGTCGTCGCCCCAACCGCCGCCGAGCTGGCCATCCTCCTGCTGCCGCTCGTTTACCCAATAGTGGATTACATAAAGCAGCCGCTGCAAAAGCTCATATTGCAGGGCTGCCCAGCGCGGAGCGGGGCAGGGTGGGGGAACGACCTCCGGCGCGCTCCACGCGACCTTCTCGCCCAAGTACATCCGCACAAGCGGCCCCGGGGCGACCCGTTCCGCCCGCGCGGCGAAGTACTCCCCCGCACGCTTGTATTCCGCTTCGTCGCCGCTTTCGCGCCCGCGCCAGTAGTGCACGCGTCCGGCGTAGAACGCCGCCGTGGGAAATAGCGGGCTTTGGCGTGAAAAGGCGTCGAGAGCATCGCGCAGCTCGCGCCGCCGGCGCCAGTCTACCGGCCGACCGAGAAGCGTTTCGCGAAACGTGGCGACAAGCGCCCGCAACTCCCGCGCCTCGCGAGCGAGCGCTGCATCGCCCTGCCCCTGGGCCGCCTGCGCCAGTTCGGAAAGCAGGGCAAGCACCTGCGCGTCGTCCTCGCTTGCGTTTATTCGGCCGACCAGCGCGCGGAGATCACTCGCCAAGCACGCCCCCGCGCAAAGGGCAACACAGCCAAGCAACGCCACCCAGCGCACAAGCCTCCCTCCTTTGCCTCGCCTGCACTTCGCGGCGGCGCACGCTTGCTCCTGCGCCGCAGCAAGCGGCGAACGCGCCGGCCGCCAATCGCCAGGCGGCGCGCAAGCCCAGGCCGGCACTCCTGAGCAGGAGGGCGCGGAAGCGAGCGAGAAGTGAAAAGTATGCTCGCGAAGATCAACAGCGGGGCGGTATTCGGCATCGACGCCTACGAGGTTAACGTTGAGATAGACATTCAGCGCGGTCAGCGCCGGTTTGCTATTGTCGGCCTCCCCGATGCCGCGGTGCGCGAGTCCGTAGACCGCGTGCGCGCGGCGATTCGCAACTCAAACTTTATCTTCCCCTCGCAGGTAATCACGGTAAACCTCGCGCCCGCAGACGTGCGCAAGGAGGGCCCGGCGTTCGACCTGCCCATCGCCGTGGGCATTCTCCTTGCCAGCGAGCAGATCGAGGTCGACCCGCGCACGCTCGAGCGCACCTATTTTTTGGGCGAGCTTTCGCTCGATGGCGGCGTGCGCCCGGTTGCCGGCGTGCTTCCCGTGGCCATTAAGGTAAAGGAGCTCGGCGGCGAGCGGCTGCTCGTCCCCAAGGACAACGCCGCCGAGGCCGCCGTTGTCGGGGGCGTCGAGGTCTACGACGTGGACAGCCTAAACGACGCCGTCGCCGTCCTCTGCTCTCCCGAGGAGCGCCAGCCGTATGAGCTTTCCGACGAGGCGATTAACCTCTACCAGCCGGAGTACCACGTGGACTTCTCCGAGGTAAAAGGGCAGGAGCACGTTAAACGGGCGCTGGAGATCGCCGCTGCGGGCGGGCACAACGTGTTGATGATCGGCCCGCCCGGGTCGGGGAAGACGATGCTCGCCCGGCGCTTGCCCACGATCCTCCCCCCGCTCTCGCTCGAGGAGGCGCTTGAGGTAACCAAGCTCTATAGCGTGGCCGGGCTGCTTCCCAAGAATACGGCGCTAATGGTTACCCGGCCGTTTCGCGCGCCCCACCACACAACGTCCACCGCGGGGCTGTGCGGCGGCGGGCCGGTCCCCAAACCGGGGGAGATCAGCCTCGCCCACCACGGCGTGCTCTTCCTCGACGAGCTGCCCGAGTATCGCCGCGACGCGCTGGAGATCCTCCGCCAGCCGCTCGAGGACAGCACGGTAACCATCGCCCGCGCGCAGGCCTCGCTCACCTACCCGGCGAACTTCACCCTCGTGGGCTCGATGAACCCCTGCCCCTGCGGGTTCCTCGGCGACCCCGTCAAAGAGTGCACCTGCCGGCCGGACCAGGTGCGGCGCTATCTCGCGCGGCTCTCCGGGCCGCTGCTCGACCGGATAGACATCCACATCGAGGTCCCGCGGCTGACCAACGAGGAGATCATGTCCAAGCAGCCGGGCGAGCCCTCGGAGAAAATTCGCCAGCGCGTCATCGCTGCGCGCGAGATTCAGCTCCGCCGGTTTAGCGGGCGCAAGATTTATACCAACGGGCGCATGGGGCCGAAGGAGCTGCGCCAGTTTTGCCAGCTTTCGCCCGAGGCCGAGTCGCTGCTCGTGAGCGCCATCGAGCAGTTTGCGCTTTCCGCGCGCGCCTATGACCGCATCCTTAAAGTGGCGCGGACGATCGCCGACCTCGAGGGCTCGGCAGACATCGAGGTCGCGCACATCGCCGAGGCCGTGCAATACCGCAGCCTCGACCGCAAGCTGTGGCTTTAAGCTCCCTCGGCCGAGCTTCGCTGAAAGCCGGCATTTATCTTTCACGAAGGAGGGGACGGCGGCCCCGGAGGAGCAGATAACAAAATGCTCACAGGCCCATCGGCGAAAGCTGCCCCAAGCTTTCCGCTCGCCCGGCCGAGCGAACAATTAGCGAGGTGACCAATATGCCCAAACGCGCGAAAAGGGCGAACAGAGCGCTAACCAGGCGCGACTTCCTTCAAGCGGCGACGGCCGCCGTGGCCACGACCGCGTTTTGGACCTCTATCTCGCGTGCCGAGCGCGAACGCCCGAATATCCTCTGGATCTCCTGCGAGGACGTCAGCCCGGACCTCGGCTGCTACGGCGACAGCTACGCGCACACGCCGAATCTCGACCGCCTGGCCAGCGAGGGCGCGCGGTTTACCAACGCGTTTACCGTCGCCGGCGTGTGCGCTCCCAGCCGCTCGGGGATCATTACCGGAATGTATCCCACATCGATCGGCACGCACCACATGCGCTGCCAGGGCGTGCCCCCGCCCTATGTTAAGTGCTTTCCCGAGTATCTGCGCGCCGCAGGATACTATTGCACAAACAACGTGAAAACCGACTATCAGTTCGCCCCACCGGTTACCGCATGGGACGAATCAAGCAGGCAGGCGCACTGGCGCAACCGGCCGCGGGGCAAGCCGTTCTTCTCGGTAATCAACCTAACGATGACCCACGAGAGCAAGATTCGCTGCTCGGAGGAGCAGTTTGCCCAAATCACACAAGACCTCAAGCCCGAGGAGCGGCACGACCCGGAAAAGGCCCAGCTCCCCCCATACTATCCCGACACGCCAGTGACGCGCAGAGATTGGGCCCGCTACTACGACCTGGTCACCGCGCTGGACTATCGCGTGGGCGAGATCTTGCGCGACCTCGAGCAAGACGGCCTGGTCGAGAACACCGTGGTCTTCTTTTGGGCCGACCACGGCCGCGGCCTCCCGCGGGCCAAACGATGGATCTACGACTCGGGCATCCATGTTCCGCTGATCGTCCGCTGGCCGGGGAAGATCGCCCCGGGAACGGTGCGCGACGACCTGGTGAGCTTCATTGACCTTGGCCCGACGGTGCTCTCCATCGCCGGGGTAAAGGTCCCCTCGTATATGCAGGGCCAGGCGTTTCTCGGCGAGCAGGCGGCGCCCCCGCGCAAATATATCTTCGCCGCGCGCGACCGCATGGACGAGACCTATGACATCATCCGCTGCGTGCGCGACAAGCGCTATAAGTACATTCGCAACTTCGAGTGGGAAAAGCCCTATGCCCAGCACATCCAATACATGGACCTCATGCCCACGCTGCAGGAGTGGCGCCGGCTGAACGCCGAGGGCAAGCTCAAAGGCCCGCAAAAGCTGTTCTTTAGCGAAACAAAGCCCATCGAGGAGCTTTACGACATTACCGTTGACCCGCACGAGGTGCACAACCTCGCCGACTCGCCCGCGCACCAGCAAGTGCTGCGCAGAATGCGCCGCGCGCTGGAGGATTGGATGCGCGAGACGGGCGACCTGGGCCTCATCCCCGAGGCGGAGCTGGACGAGCGGCGGCGCCCCGGGGGCCAGTGGTCCACGACCGAGGCGCCGAAAATCGTCCCCAACGGGGGGACGTTCCGCGGCCCCGTGCGCGTGCGCATCGAGTGCCCCACCGAGGGCGCGTCGATCGCCTACGCTTTGGACGGCGGCCGCGGGCGGTGGAACCTCTACACGGGCGAGATCCTCATCGAGCGCAGCGTAACCCTTTCCGCGAAGGCCTGCCGCTTGGGCTTCCGCGACAGCCCCGTCGTCCGCGCGAAGTTCGTCATCCAGTAGCGGGGGGATAGCTGCGCGGCGAAGGAAAACGCCCGTGCCCCAGGGAAGGCAGTGGGCGAGAGAGGCGCGCCCCGCCGCGCTCAACGATTTGCCTGGCAGAGGGAGATGACGATGGCCAAGATTCCGATTGCCCTGCAACTGTACTCCGTGCGCAAGGAATGCGAGAAGGACTTGCCCGCGGTGCTCGCCGCGGTAGCTAAGATGGGCTACGAGGGCGTGGAATTCGCCGGCTACTACGATCGCTCCGCGCAGGAGCTCCGCGGCCTGCTCGATGAGGTGGGCCTTAAGTGCTGCGGCACGCACACCCAGCTTTCCACCCTGCTCGGCGACGAGTTTGAGAAAACCGTGGAGTTTAACCAAACCCTGGGCAACAAGTATCTTATCGTTCCCTGGCTTCCCGAGGAGCGGCGCAACAGCAAGCAAGCCTGGCTCGACACGGCCAAGCTGTTTAACGAAATCGCCGAAAAGCTCAAGCCCTATGGCATGCGCACCGGCTACCACAACCATACCTTCGAGTTTACGCCGATCGACGGCGAAATCCCCTGGGATATCTTCTTCTCCAACACCTCCAACGACGTGATCATGCAGCTCGACACGGGAAACGCCCTCCACGGAGGCGCGGATCCCGTCCCGTTCCTCGAGAAATATCCTGGCCGCGCGGTGACCATTCATCTTAAGGAATACTCCAAAACCAACGACAAGGCGCTTATCGGCGAGGGCGATGTGCGCTGGAACGACATCTTCCGCCTGTGCGAGACCATCGGCGGCACCGAGTGGTATATCGTGGAGCAGGAGAGCTACGCCTACCCCCCGCTGGAATGCGTCGAGCGCTGCCTTAAAGCGCTGCGGGCGATGGGCAAGTAAACAGCAGCAAACCAGGGCGGGCAACTTTCGCGGGCGCCCGTGGCGGTGCCCGCTTTTGCGTTAGAAAAACGCCTCGCCGCGTTCGGCAATAACCTGCGCCGGGCGATACCAGGCGAGGGCCACCGTGGCCCAGAACCGCTTCGTGGGGTCTGGCCGGCCGAGCAGGTCGCGCAGGCGGGCGGAGAACTCGTCGCCGCGCCGCGCGCCGGAAAGCCAGCTCTCCAGCGCGTCCAGGTATGTGCGCAGGAGCGCCCCGCGCTCCCGGCACAGCGCCTGCTCTTGCTCCCTGTGCTCTATCCAGTGCTCCGCGCCGATGCTCTCCAGCAGGGCGTCGTAGCGCCAGAACAGAAGAAAATGGCACGGGGGCAAACGCCCGATCGTCCGCTCGCAAAAGCAGAGCATGGGGCGCAGGATGTCGTCGTCCGGGCGAAGCTGAACGATGCGCTCCTCGACCTCGCGCTCGGCAAGGTAGGGCCAGACGAGGTTGGTTACCCCGCCGTGGCGCAGGCGAAACAGCCAAAACTCCAGGCACAGGGTAAACCGCCTAACGTAAAGCCGCTTTAGCTCCGTGGGCTCCCCAAGCATGTGGTGCACCTGCTCGCCGATTTCCCCCGTGGGGTCGCCTAGCGTGAGCAGGGGGTTGGGGATGCTCGCCAGGCGGTCCTGGGGCAAAAGCCAACGGCGGAGGTAAAAGTAGTAGCTCCAAATCCTCAGCCAGCGCTCCTCGGTAACCGAGCGGTCGTGCCCCGCCGGCGGAGCGAGGCTCGGGGGCCGCCCGTCGCCCACCGCGTGGAGAAACTCCTCCAGCGCTTGCTCCACGCGCCAGTTACACGCGCGAAAGCCAAGCACGTGCTCGGCGTACCACCACGCATGTTCCCCCAGCGAGTGCACCTCGGCGAGCGCCGCGCGCAGCCGCGCCGCGGCCTCTGCCGCGGCCTCCCCGCCCAGCCTCAGGCCCGCCTCGCACAGCACATCGCGCAGCAGCCGGGCAAGGGCCTCGCGCCCGCGCTCATCGTCCGGGGCGACCTTCTCCTCGGCGAGGACGAGCAGCGCGGCGAGGTCGGTTATTCCTCGGGAAGTCCCAGCAGGCGGCGCCCCATGCGGGCCAGACAGTCTGCGATCAGCTCGAGCCATTCCTTCCCTTTCTCCGCCGTGGCGCTCCGCGGATCGGGCCGGCAACCCACCGGTTTCACCTCGGGGTTGGGGTCCAGCCGCCCCAGGTCCACGCGGTCCGGCGCGGCAGCCATCATCAGCGACGTCTCCCACGGCCCGGCGTGGTCCCCGCGCTGCTCGTAGCCGAACTCGGGCAGAATCATCCCCTCGTGCCCGCACCACGTCCTTAGCCCAAACGTCCGCTCCGCCAGGTGCGCCACGAACTTTGCATAATGCGCCAGCGGGTAATGCCCCGTGAGGTAGATTATCGCCTTAAACCCCAGCGAGTTAATCTGCGCCGTAATGTGCCAGAGCAGGGCGTTGTACAGTTGCGCTTGGTCGAAAACCGTCCCCCCGTGCATATAGCCCTTGCGGAAGTTCTCCGGAGGCAGGCCCAACCCCCGAGCGATCGCCCCGTCTGGGTCGTGGTCCGACTCCATCAGGTGCGACTCGCGGTGCTCGCCGTAAAACAGGGTGGGAAACACCAGCCCGCCGCCGCGCTGCGCGGCCATTACGCAGACATGGTGCGCCTTTAGCCCGTCCAGGCCAATGGGGTTTTGCTCGCCGTGCCACTCCAGCGTCCCCAGGGGCAGATATGCCAGGGGATGGGCCTGGCGGCGCTCGACGATCTCGTGCGGCCTTAGCCATTCGTAGCACACAGCGCGAGGATCGCTCACTGCTCGAAAAACCTCCCTCAGCGCAGCACCCGCACCCTGTGCATTGCTCTCCGCGCGACTTGTTCGTCGCTCCTGCGGGGCGGTCCGGCCCCTAGGGCGTCGCCGGGCGGTCGCCCTTGCGCCGCAGCCGGGTATACGGCCCGCGCGCCTGCGCTTGCCCGCGCACGCGCTTGAGCCAGTTCATCACCTGCTTGCGATAAAGCGCGTTAAGCGTCCACACCAGCGGGCGCAGGCGAAATGCGGTGCGCTTGATAATGCTCGGCCAGGAATAGCAGCGCTCGTATATCCAGCGCAGGCCGTCGTTGAGCTTGTCTACGGACAGCCGCCGCGGCCGGAAGCACACGTGGTTGCCCGTATACTTGGACCAGTCGCGCTCGATAATCCGCCCCTCGCGCTCAAGCTGCTCGTAAAACACCGTGCCCGGCAAGGGGGTGACGATGGAGAATTGCGGGACGTCGATCTGCGCCTTTTCCGCAAACTCCGCCGTGCGCTCAAACACGCCCTCGTCGTCGTCATCGAGGCCGAGCATAAACGCCCCGATGATCGCGATGCCGTTGTCGTGCAGACGGTTAACGAGCTCCTTGTATTTCTCCACGACATTTACGCGCTTGGCGATGTCCGCGAGGTTTTTCGGGGAAAGCGTCTCCAAGCCAATAAACAACGCTTTGCATCCCGCTTCGGCGGCTTTGCGGATAAGCTGCGGTGTTTTGAGAATGCTCGTTGAGGCTTGGGCGAGGAAGTTCTTGCGCAGGTCTTTCAGCCGCTCAAACAGTTTTTCCGCATAGGAGGGGTGGCCCATAATGTTGTCGTCCACGAAGACCAGGTTTTTCCCCTCAAGCTGAGCGGCTTCGGCGACGACCTCATCCACCGGCCGCGTGCGAAAACGCCGCCCGAAAAACACGTGCACGCTGCAAAACGTGCACTGGTGCACACACCCCCGCGTGGCCTGCAGGGTAAACGGGGCGACGTAGCGGCCGGGGTCAATGAGCTCCCTCCGGGGTACGGGCAGGCCCTCCAGCCGGGGCAGCTCGCGGTGGCGATAGATCGGCTGCAACTCGCCGCGGGCAAAGTCCTCGAGCAGCCGCGGCCAGAGCCCCTCCGCCTCGCCGACAACGACCGCGTCCACGTGCCGCAGGGCTTCCTCGGGCAGCGCCGAGGCGTGCATCCCGCCCATAACGACCTTAATTCCCCGCGCGCGAAAGCGGTCGGCGATCTGATACGCCCGCGGCGCGACACAGGTCGTCGCCGTCAAGCCGACGAGATCTGCGTCGCGGTCGAAGTCCACGGGCTCCAAGCTCTCGTCGGTAAGGCTTACTTCGATGTGCGGCGGGGTTAGTGCGGCGACGGCAAGCAGCCCCAGCGGAGGGAAGAAGCCCTTCGGCGCGGGGGGATACGACTCGTCATACGTCTTCGCCCAATTGGGTGCGATCAAGTAAACGTGCATCGCGGCCCTCCCTTCAAGAGGGCGTATTGGCCGCGAGCAGCACAGCCGCCCGCGTGGCCGACGACACTTCCTGCGGCGTTGCTTGTTATTCCCGTTCGCTTGGGGGTTTTCCTCGCAGAAAATATTAGGCAGACAAAACTTTTGCCCAAAACCCACTCTCTACGGCCACCCAACGGCCAACCGACCACTTAGCCGCGCGCGCTAAATCCTCACGACAAAGCTGTTCTCCGCGCCCTTTTTCAGGTGCACCTCTGTCTTGCTACGTCGGCCGTCTGGCGCGGTGACCTCGATCTCGTACCGCCCGTAAAACCCGCGAAAGGTAACCGCCCCGCCGCGCCCCGCGGTAAGCTCAAGGTTCGTGCGCCACTTGGTGTTGATTAGCCGGTCGAGCGCTTGATATGCGGGCTTGGGCTGCCAGTTAACCCCCACAATGCCCCCCTGCGGCTGCCAGCTCGCCCCATCCCACAGCGCCCACATAGTAATCGCCTCTACCGCGGGGTGCCCGAACGCCATGGTATATAGATACTCGTAAAACTGCCCCTGAACCTCAGGCGTCCAGCGCCCTTGCCGATAGCCCCCGCGGATGGGCCGGCCGTCGGAGCTGAACGTGATCTCCGTAAGGTGGAGGGGCAGCCCCGCCTGGGCCACCGTGTCCAGCGTGTTAAAAATCACCTGCGGCGGGTAAAAATAGCCGTTGTCATGCGTTTGCAGCCCCGCGGCGTCGATCGGCGCCCCTTGCTCGCGCAGCCGGCGGAGCAGGTCGCGAAACCGCGGCGCGCCACCGACGAAGTTGGCAAACTCGTTGACGATGAGCTTCGCCTGGGGGTCGGCCGCACGCGCCCAGGAGAGGCACTGCGCGATGTAGCCCGGCCCCATGCGCTGCTCAAACCAGTGGCAGTGCAGCGGCTCGTTGACCACATCCCAGAACCTCACCCGGCCGGCGTAGCGCCCCACGGTGCTCCTGATGCGCTGCTCCACGCGCCGCGTTACCTCCTGCGGGGCAAGGGCGAACAAAAACGGAGGCACCCCCTGGCCGCCCTTGTTTCCCCAAACCAGGCAGTGCCCCTTGGGGACAACGCCGTTTGCCTCGCACCACGCCACCCACTGGTCGGTGTCCGCGAACGAGGGCGGGCCATCGCGCGGCTGCATTACGATCCACTTAAACATATTCTCCGAGGTGGCATAGTTGAACAGCGCGGTAAAGTAGCGCTGAAACTTGCTCCATCCCTCCTCGCCCAGCCGGCGCTTTATTGCTGAGAAGTTGGGAAACGCACAGCCAAACAAAAAGTCGTGCGACACCTGCCGCACGACGACCTTCGCCCCAGCGACCGGCGCGCCGTCCGCGTCAACGACGCGCACCGTGGCCTGGCCCTTGCGAAACCGCTCGACGCCCAGTCGCGCCCGCTGGTCCCAGGGGATGGCCTTCGCGAGGTTAATCATGCGCGCAAGCACGGCGTGCAGGTCGAGCTTCTCCTCGGCGGCCGCCTCGCGCAAAATGTCCCCGCCCCACATCCGCGCGTTGGGGCCCAGGCGCTCGAACCACTCCTTTCGGGCAAGCCGCGCGCGCAGCCAGGCGTCGGCGTCGGCCGCCTTCTGCCAGTTCTCCGCGAGCACCGCCTCCGCGCACAGCCACATCGGCGAGAGCACTTCCCACTCCGCCGGGCTCTTGTTTGCCTCGCACTTGGCCAACAGCTCCTGAAGCTGCTGCGCCAGCTCCTTAAGCTGCGGCACGTTGTCGAAAGCGGAGCACCCCTGGGCCAAAGCAACGGCCAGCGCCAGCGCTAAGGCAACCTTTGTGCGCACCAAAACCACCTCGCCATCGCTTGTTCGCAGCGACGAGACGACATCCCTGTTCTCGCCCGAGCAGCGTTATCTGATGGACACTTCAGCGAGCCGATCGGTGCCCCGCCGCAAAACAAGTCCCAGCCGCGCCCTGCCCGCCGCAGCTCTGGCCGCGCAAGCGGGGCGGCGGAGCGGTGAACTTGCCCCTGCTCCCCTAGGGCAGGGCCGCGATGTCCTCGATGCGCAAGTGGTCGTTCACATACCACACCACGCGCACGCGCTGCCCCACGCGCAGCAGGGCAATTTTGGCGACGATCGCCCTATCCGGCCCTCCGCCGGCGCGCGGCGGCCCGCCCCGCAACTCCGGAATATAGCGTGCGCAGTGGCCCGTGTCCGAGGTCACCTCGACCCATGTCGCGCCCTTCGCTGTAACCGTTCCCAGAACTACCCCGCGGGCGATGATTACCCGGTCGTCGCGCGAACGCCGCGCGGGCGGATCGCGCAGCTCCAACGCCCCCGCCGGCCGCGCCCCGGGTTGCCCGCCAACGACCAGGGAGACGTCCTTGCGCACGAACTTCGTCCGATCGACAACGGTCAGCGTAAACGTGTACGTGCCCTGGGCCGTGAGGCCGAACACCTTCGTCGTCGCCGCCCCTTGGCGCTCAAAGCGCACGTTCGCCCCCGCGGGGGCGCTCTTTACCTCCCACCAGTGGGTAATCACGTCGCCGTCGGGGTCGTCGGTTTTCGCGCTCAGCGTGGCCGTGCTCTGCGGAGGGGCCAGGAGCTGGGGCGCGGCCGAGATAGAGAGGATGCGCGGCGCGTTGTTCGGCGGGTAGACGGGCACGGTAAGCGTCTGCGACACGGTATGCGTGGGGTCGCTCGCCTCGAACCGAAACACATATTCCCCGGGCGCGGTCAGGTTCGACACTGGGCAGGCGCCCTCGGTGGGTTTTTCCAGCCGCGCGTTGGCCCCTGGCGGCTGGCGCACGATGCTCCAGCGAAAGCGCAGCGGGTCGTCCTCCAGGTCAAACGCCCCCGCGCGCAGGTTTGTCCGGCTTGTGGGCAGGGTTACCTGGACGGGAATGCGGTTGTGCAAGTCGATGATGAACGGCGGCTGGTTTTCGGAAAACACGTTTAGCAAAACCTCGCGCCGAACGACGCTTGTCCCGTCGGAGATAGCCACGACAAACCCATACTTTCCGGGAACGGTAAGCCCCGTGGCCTCGGTCGTTGGCTCGTTGGGCGTGGCTAGGCGCACGTTTGCCCCGGCGGGCGTGCGGCTTACCTTCCAGGAAAAGCTGAGCCGGTCGAGCTCCGGGTCGCACGCCGCAGCGACAAGCGTTACCTTGCTCTGCGGGACGGTGAGGTAGTTGGGCTTGGCCTCCCACTGCGTCACCGTTGGGGGAAGATTGCCCCCCGGGTGGGGGTAGATGGTGAGCACCCCGCCCGCGGCGACGGTAACCTCAAGCTTGCCCTCGCCCCCCACCTCGCGCACGCCCAACTCGCGATAGGGCTTCGTGCCCACCGTCTGGCACACCCCGTAGCGCCCCGCGGGCAGGTTGGCCACGACCACGCTCCGCTCGCGCTTGGGCCCGCTTGTGTTGATGAGCACGACAACGATCTTTCCCTCGCGCTCAAACGCCAAACAGCGCAGCGCCGGGTCGCTCGAGCGCGCGCCAATGCGCACCGCGCCCGGGCGCACATAGTGCATTACCTGGCGGAAGTTCCAAAACTGCGGCCCGCGGCTAAACGATGTCCCGTTGCGGTGGATATAAAAATTCTGCCGCGGCGCAGGCCCGCCCAGGCCGTAGATGGACCAATAGGACACTCCCCCGATGGTCAGGTCGTCGTAAAGATGGTCGATCTTCAGCCACATATACTCCGTCTGCCCCGTGGGCAAGCCTCGCGCACGGGCGAACTGGGCGATCTTGGCCATCCACGTTTGATTTTCCTTGCCATACCAGTGGTAGGTAAGCGGGCCGATATAGCGCCACATCTCGGGGTCGTCTTTGGTGGCCTCGATATAGCGCCAGCTCACGCGGGCGTTAACGCAGTCGGGGAACTGAATTTTGGTGGGCAGGCCGAGCTGGGCGAGCTTTGGGCCGAGGGTTTTGATCATCCGCCGCACGACGTCGGGCGAAAAGGCGTTGTGGTTTCCCGCCTCGTTGCAAATTACATAGTGCGTGGCCACCAGGCCAAACTTGTTCTTAAGGTAGAGCAAGAACGATGTGGCAAACTCGGCATACTCGCCCGGGCTGTGCAAAAGCCACGCGGGGACCGTTCCCGTGCTGCCTCCGTCGAAAAACGAGGGGCTAATCCACAGCTCAAACGGATCGCCGTTTGCCTCGACGCGCTCTTTGAACGGCAAGATATACGTCTTGACGAACTTGTCCACGTACTCCGTCGAGAACGCCGCCCAGTTAATGCTCTCCGGGTCGCCGTTGTCGTTCTCCCACTCCCACGTGCGCGAAACGGCGCGGTTGCCCACGGGCATGCTCCAGCGCAGGCGCGTTAGCCCGAGCTCGTTCACCGCCTCGTCGAGCAACTGGTCGCGCTGCTCCGGGGTAATGCGCAGGTAGTGGGGGTTTGCGCTCCACCCGCGAATCGTTTGGTAGCCCGTTGTGCGGTCGATGGTCGCCGTAACATCGGCCTGGGGCTGCGCGCCGCAGGCGACGACGAGCAGAGCGACAAACAACCCCCCTGCGCAAATGGCGCAAAACGCACGGCGCGAGCGATGCACCAAAGCCCCCTCCCCTGCGGGCCGGAGTCCGCCGGCTGGCGACCTGTTGTGCCGGCGCTGTTGTCATAAAAGACGCGCCCGCGCGGGCGCGGTTTCCCGCAGCGGCCTGTGCTGTTGAATATAGGGGAAAACCTCCTGCCGCGAGAAACTACGCCTCGCCGCGGGCGTCCAACGAACAGCTTTCGCCCGCGCTAGCGGGCTGCCGGGCAACGGCGCCGCCGCGTGTGCCATTTCGCTTGGCAGGAGGAATACCCTATGTCGCGAAACGTCCTTGCCCGGGTGCTCTTGTGGGGAGGGGGAGCAGTGCTCCTGCTCTGCGCCGCCGTTCCCGCGGCTGCTCTGGCCAAGCGCTATGGCGAGATGATCGAGCTTGAGCTCACCGCCCAGCGGCAGTACGCAAACCCTTTTGCCGATGTGCGCGTAGAGGCCGTGTTCACCGCCCCCTCGGGCAAGCAGCGCACGGCGCTTGGCTTTTACGACGGCGGGCAAACATGGCGCGTGCGCTTTCGCCCGGACGAGACCGGCCGCTGGCGCTGGCGCGCTGCCTCGCAGCCGGAGGACCCCGGCCTGTGCACCGCGGGCGAGCTGACCGTGGCCCGGCTCAGCGACAAGCCGCGCTTTCTCTTGGCCACCCCCGGCGTAGGCTGGGGCTTTTGCTACTCCACCGGCGAGCCGTGCTTTCTTCTAGGTGAGACGTTTTACAACATCTTCGGCGTGGCCTATTGCGCAAAGTCGCTTGACGAGGCCGTGGCCCCGCTGCTCCGCCGCCGCGCCGAGCAGGGGTTTAACATCTTTCGCGCGCGCTGCCAGGTTAGCCCGCAACACCCGAAAAGCCCGAAAAACGTCTGGCAAACCCGCCCCCTCTGGCCCTGGGGCGGCACGCGCCAAAACCCCCAGCTCGACCGCCTGAACCTCGAGTGGTTCCGCACCGTGGACAAAGTGCTGCGCCTTGCCGAGAGCCTCGACGTAGGCTTTGAGATGATCCTCGAGGCCTGGGGCTTTGAGTTCCCGTTTAACAACCGCAAGGTTTTTACCGAAGAGCTAGAGCGCCTCTGGCTTGGCTATTGCGTCGCCCGCTGGGACGCCTTCGCCAGCGTTTACGTCTGGACGCTAATGAACGAGTACGAATACTACCCCGATGGGAAATTTAGCTACAACAAAGAGGCCGACGAGTGGGCCTTGCGCACCGCCCGCTGGCTAAAGTCCATCGCCCCGCACGGGCACATCGTCGCCGTGCACAACGGGCCGCGCAAGCCGCCGTTTGCCCAGCGCTTCGCCGCCGACCCGGGGGCCATTGACGCCATTATGTTCCAGGAGTGGGGGAGCACGGGAAAGGATAACGCCTGGCTCGCCGCAGGGCTCGAGGAGAACGCTGCGGAAAGCCTTGCCGGCTGGCCGGGGAGCGCGATGCTCGTGGAATATGGCTACGAGCGCAGCCTAGAGGTAGACTGCCTCCCGCCCTGGCACCAGTACTTGTTCGTCGACCACACCCGCCGCGGAGCGTGGCGCGGGGCGTTTTGCGGGCTGTGCGTGGGCAACGGCTTTGCCTTTACCTGGGGGCCATATTTCATCGCCGACCACGACATGCCCGGCGTGGCCCAGCTTGCCTTGGTGAAGAAATTTTTTGTGCAGGTTATGCCCTTTGCCGCGCTTCGCCCGGCGCCCGAGCTTGTCGCCCCGGCGAACTACCCCGTGGGGGGCAAGCCGTTGTGCCTGGCCGACAAACAGCGGTTTGAGGTCGCCGTTTATCTCCCTGTGGGGGGCGCGGTAAAGCTTAACCTGCCCCGCGGGAGGCAGTATAACGCGTATTGGTTCGACCCGCGCACAGGCGAGCTCCGCCCGGCGCGGGGGAGCCCGGAGCAGGGCTTTTCCGCCCCGCGCGGCGCGGGCGAGCACCCCGAGGACTGGGTGCTCGTGCTTACCCAGCGCACGCTGCGCTAGGGGGCACTCGCCGTTGCGCTTTTCGACCGCCGCTTGTGGAGGTAAGAGCAATGGCGCGCGAGCAGGTTAACGTTGGGCTTTTGGGCTGCGGCACGGTGGGCAGCGGGTTTGCGCGCATGGCCGTGGCCAATGCGGAGAAAATCCGCCGGCGCCTCGGTGCCGCGCTAAACATCGCGCGCGTGGCCGTGCTCGATCCAGAGAAAGAGGCCATTGCCGAGCTGCCCCGCGGCATTTTCTGCGCCGACGCCATGGCTGTGGTCACCGACCCGGAGATCGACATTATCGTGGAATGCATCGGCGGCGTGGGCGCGGCGAAGGATCTCGTGTTTGCCGCAGTCGAGCGTGGCAAGAGCGTGGTTACCGCAAACAAAGAGCTTCTGGCCAAATATGGCCACGAGCTGCTCGCGCTGGCCCGCGAGAAGGGGGTAGACGTGAACTTCGAGGCCAGCGTGGCCAGCGCCATCCCGCTCATCCGGCCCATGAAGGAGAGCATCGAGGCGGACAACGTTAACTCCATCCTCGCCATCTTAAACGGCACGACCAACTACATCCTCATGCGCATGGCCAAGGACCACCTGCCGTTCGACCAGGCGCTCGCCGAAGCGCAAGAGCAAGGCTACGCGGAGCAGGACCCCTCCGACGACATCGACGGCCACGACGCCGCCTATAAGCTGGCGATCATCGCCTCCATCGCCTGGGAGCAGTCGGTGGACATCGACCAGGTGGTGCGCGAGGGGATCCGCGAGATCGAGCCGCGCGACCATGAGGCGGCGCAGGAGTGCGGCTACGTAATCAAGCTCCTGGCCATCGCCAAGCAGGCCCCCGACGGGCGGCTGGAGATTCGCGTCCATCCCGCGCTCGTCCCCGAGGACCATCCGTTGGCCTCGGTGGCCGGGGCGTACAATGCGGTGTTTCTCTCGTGCGAATATGCGGGCAACCTGATGTTCTACGGCCCGGGGGCGGGCTCGTTTCCCGCGGGAAGCGCCATTTTGGGCGACGTTATCGACGCCGCACGCAACATCCTCCGCGGTGCGGCGGGGCGCGTCCCCTGCACCTGTGCCGCGCGCGCCGAGCTCGTCCCTCCCAGCGAGTTCGAGTCCGGCCACTACGTCCGCGCGATGGTCGTGGACGAGCCGGGCGTCCTGGGGAGCATCGCCACGATCTTCGGCCAGCACCGGGTAAGCATCGCCGCCGTGCACCAGCAAGAGGCGGAAAATGGCGAGGCGGAGATCATTTGGATTACCCACACCTGCAAGCAGGAGGCGTTCGACAAGGCCCTGGCCGGGATTAAAGCCCTGCCCTGCGTAAACAAAATTTGCGCGAGCATTCGCGTGGAGCACAGCATCAAGAGAACATAGCAGCGAAGGTCGTCCCGCGGGGCGCGGGGAAAGTGAGGGAGATAAACATCTGGGGAGGGTTTGGCTATGAGAAGGTGGACCGCCGTTGCGCTGGCTGGTACTCTGCTCGTCCTGTGCGCGGGGGCGGCGTGGGCCCAGGCGCAGGACGAGGCGAAGGCCGCGGTAACTAAGGTCATCGAGGACATGGTTGCCGCGGTTAACGCGGGCGACGCCCAGGCGTTTGGCGCTCTGTGCCACGAGGGGATGGTTTCCGTTGTCCCGGGGCCGATGGGCGCCGATGTTTATGACCTGCAGGCGTTGCTCGGGCCGATGGGTATCGAAAACAAGCCCGCCGAGCCCCTCGCTGTGAATATCGAGGACGTGTTCATCCAGTCGGGCATGGCCTTTGCCCGGGCGACGCTTACCCAGGCCGGCCAAAAGATGACCGGCCTCGGCGCGGTTGCCTTGGTGCAGGGGGCGTGGAAGCTTGTGTTTACGGCGATTATCCCTCCCGCCACGGCCGACGAAGCGCCGGGCATTCAGGCCGCCGTGCGCCCCATCTGGGAGGACATCGAGGCCGAGGGGCAAACGGGCATGCAGGCCGCGCTCAACTATCTCGGCGACACCCCCGCCGTATTCGCCCTGGGGCTGGACAACCAGGTCATGGTCCTCTCCGGGCGCGACGCCATTCAACAGACGGTGAGCGGCTGGCCCCCGCCCGCCGACGTTGCGCTTGTCGGCGAGCGCACGGAGATCCTCGGCTCAACCGTCGCCGCAGAGATTTTCGACTCCGCGATTACCAACCAGGGCCAGCGGCGCACCCTGCACAACATGGTCGTCCTTGCGCAGGTGGGCGGGCAGTGGAAGGTCGTCGGGTTTATCGTCTCGTTTAAGCCCCTGCCCGCGCAGCCCGCCGCCCCGGGGCCTGCTGCTCCGGAACCGCCTGCTGCCCCGGAGGCGCCCGCCGCCCCTGCGGCACAGTAGCTTTCGCCAAAGCCGAGCACACGAGCCGTGCCCCGCGGGTCGCCTTCCCGTGCCCCCGGGGCACCGGTTTTTGCGCAAGCCGCGCAGAAGAGGAGCGAGAAAGTGGCCGAGCAACAGCAGCTTTCTCTCGACGACCTTGCGCGCATGGCGAGCGGCTTTCAAGAGGCAAGCGTGTTTCTCGCTGCGGTGGAGCTCGACCTGTTCCGCGCGCTGAGCGAAATCGAGCCCGCCACCGCGGAGCAGCTCGCCGAGAAGCTGAGCACCGACCCGCGCGCCACGGAAACTCTGCTCAACGCGCTCGTTTGCCTGGGCCTGCTGAACAAGTCGCAGGGGCGGTTTGCCAACGCTGCGCCCGCGCGCGAGTTTCTCGTTGACGAAAGCCCCGGCGCGCCTCTGCACATGTTTCGCCACCGCACCCGCCTGTGGCATTCCTGGAACACGCTTACCGAGGTCGTCATCCGCGGATGCCCCGTGCGCGAATACTCCCGCGGCCTGCGCGACAAGCACTATACGCAGGACTTTGTCGGGGCAATGCAGTTCTTAAGCGACAGGCGCGCCCAACTCGTCGCCGAGGCGATCGCCCCTGAACTTTCCGCAGCGACGCGCATGATCGACATCGGCGGCGGGCCAGGGGCGTTTGCTATCGAGTTTGCCCGGCGCAACCCGCGGCTTTTTGCCGTGGTGTTCGACCTGCCCGAGGTCGTCCCGCTCGCCGAGCGAAACATCGCCAGCGCGGGGCTTGCCGGGCGGGTAGCGACGCGCGCGGGAAACTTCCTTTGCGATGAGCTGGGCGAGGGCTTTGACCTCGCTCTCCTTTCGTCGATCGTCCACATCCACGGGCCGGAGGAGAACGCCGCGCTTCTCGCGAGAACCTATCGCGCGCTTGTCTCCGGGGGCGTGGTCGTCATCCGCGACTTTATCGCAAACGACGATCACACCGGCCCGCGCAGCGCTGCGCTGTTTGCCATTAACATGCTCGTGAACACGGAGACGGGCCGGGTATATAGCGTGGCCGAGCTGCGCGAGCTGCTCGAGGGAGCAGGGTTTTGCGATGTTTGCGCGCGGCCCTGCGCGGAGGAGTTCGACCTCGTCCTCGCGCGCAAGCCCTAGGCGGCGCGCCCGACGCGCTTGCCCGCGGACTGTGGGGGTGATGTTATGCTTGCCGCCGTGCTCGAAGGCGTGCGCAAGATGACCGTAAAGCAAGTCCCCGACCCCGTGCCCGGGCCGGGCGAGGCGCTCGTGCGTGTTAAAGCATGCGGTATTTGCCTAACCGACTATTGCGCATATACCGGCGCGCGGACAAACTGGCGCCCGGGGCAGATCTTGGGCCACGAGATCAGCGGCGTTGTGGAGCAGGTGGGCGAGGGCGTAAAAACGTTCGCCCCGGGCGATGCCGTGTGCCTTTCGCCGGCGGTGTTCTGCGGGCTGTGCGACAACTGCCGCCGCGGCCTGCAGCACTATTGCAAAAACGGCTATGTCATCGGCGGAGAGGGGTTCGAGGACGTGCGCGATGGCGGTTTTGCGGAGTTCGTCCTCGCCCCCGAGCGCGTGCTCTATCGCAAGCCGGAAAATGTCTCGTTCGAAGCCGCGGCCCTCGCCGAACCCCTCGCCGGCTCGTACAAGGGCCTTATCGCCTACAGCCAAATGACCGTGGGCGAGGATGTGGTGATTATCGGCTGTGGCAGCATGGGGCTTTTGCTAATGCAAATCGCCCGAGCGGCGGGCGCGGGGACGCTTATCGGGATCGACATCGAGCAATACAAGCTGGACAAAGCGCGCGAGTGCGGGGCGACGCACACAATCAACGCGCGCGAGGCCGATGCCAAAGAAGAGGTATTTCGCATCCTCCCCGAGGGCCCGGACCTCGTGTTCGAAGCCGCCGGCGCGCACGAGGCGGCGCAGCTTGCGTTCGACCTCTGCCGCCGCGGGACGCGGGTTAACATGTTCGGGGTTATCGTCCCGGGGACGATCCCCGTGAGCCCCGCCGAGGTGCACTTTCGCGAAACGCGCGTCGACGCCAGCTTTTCCGTGACACCTCGGGTAATGGTCAAGTCGCTGGAGCTGATGCGCAAGGGCTTGGTTGACCCGGAGAAAATCATCACCCACCGCGTGCCCCTGCGCGAGATTCACCGTGCGCTTGAGATTATGGCCACGCCGGAGCGGATTAAGGTTGTTGTTTATCCGTAGGAGGTTCGGGCTGAGGCTGCTTTTCCTTCCGCGCCGCCCGCCAGCGCTCAATGCCGAAAAGCCAAGCGAGCCAGCGCGGCGTCGTCGGCTCCATTCTCGCCGCTGAGACGACTTCGCGCACAACCTCGCCCCGCGCCCGCGGAGCAAGGCACCACAGCGGCACGTGCAGCACGTGCCCCTCGCTGCCATAAACGACATAAAGCGAATCGCCCAGCCCCCAGCGCACGCGCCGCGCCGCGCGCAGCGCACGCAGGGAGATCTTCACCTTCCGCCGGTGCCGCCTGAGGGCCACGGCCCTCCTGTTTATCGTTACCTGTATGCGATACTCGCGCCCAATGCGCATCCAGGCCAAGTAACCGAGCAGCGCCCCTAGCGCGAGAACGAACACGTGAAAGCTCGGCGTGGCAAACGTGGGGAAAAGCCGCGCGCGCAGGCGACAAGCACAACGACGCTGCCCCCAGCGAGGGCCAGCGAGCGCCACTGCGCGAGGGGCCAAAAGTCAAACACTTTCTCTTCTTCCGCGGGAAGGGAGCGCCCGCGCCGCTCCTGAAGATCGTCCGCGGAGCCCTCCCCGTAGCGGGCGCCGGAGGGGGACGAACGGTGGGCGCGAGGATCGTGGCCACCAAGCCGGGCCTGGCTGCTGGCGCGTATACGCTCGAGGAACGCCTCCTGCGCGTCCCGCGAGCTGCGGTGACGACGCTTGTACTTCTTCCGACGCAAAGGCATGTTTTTCAGCTCAGCCGCGCGCTGCTCGAACGCTCCGGAGCAAAGGCGGTTATCCGCCCCCTATTGTATACCTTTCCCGCGCTCGCGGGCGACATCCTCCGCGCCGCCCGCCAGCGGATAACCCCCCTCAGCCCTGCTCGCGCGCGGCTGCTCCTCCGCCACGCCGTGCGCGAGGTTGCCCAAAGCCTGGGGCTTTCGTTTTTGGCCCGGGCCATTAACTCCCCAGGCTACCTCGACGCCCTGGCCGAGTTTATCGCGGAGCTAAAGCGCGCCGCCGTGCACCCCGAGGGCCTGGAGGAAACCTTCGCCCGCGCCGGCTTTCGCGACGACCGCACGCGCGAGATCGTGGCCATCTACCGCGTCTATCAGCGGGAGCTCGCCCGGCGCGAATGGTACGACGAGCCGGGGGCGTTCTGGGCGGCGTGCGAGGAGCTGAGCCGCGGCCGGCCGCCGTTTCTTGAGCCCGTCGAGGCGGTCTATGTCGACGGCTTTTGGGACTTCACCACCACCCAGCTCGACCTGCTCAAGCTCCTTGCCGAGCAAGCGCGGGAGACGGTGGTCACCCTCCCGTTAAACATCCCCGCGGGCCAGGAGGAGCTCTTCGCCCCCGTGCGCGAGACGGCCCAAACGCTCGCCCGCCTGCTCCCCGGGGCTACCATCACCGCCTCGGACCTCGAGCCGCAGGGCGTCTCGCCCACGCTGCGCGCCGTCGCCGAGCGCCTGTTCGACTTCTCCGCGGCGCCGGCCACGCCCGCCGACCCCGATGCCGTGCACGTCGTCGAGTGCCCCAGCGCCCAGCGCGCGGCGCAGGAGATCGCCCGGCTGTGCAAAACCCTGCTGCTCTCCGGCGAGGCCCTGCCGGAGGAGATCGCCATCGTGTTCCGCGACGCCGCGGCCCATGCCCCCGCAGTCGCCCGCGAGCTGGAGCAAGCGGGCGTGCCCGCGTTTGCCGATGCTCCCGCGGTGACTCCGGGCGTGCTCCGCGTGCTGCGCACGCTGGTCGAGCTGCCCCTTGGGGACTACCGGCGCGAGGCGCTCGTCTCTCTGCTCAGCTCGGCCTACGTAGACCACACCTTGGGCCAGCCCCACGCCCCAACCCCTGCGGAGATCGACCGTGTGACTCGCCTGGCTAACCTCGTCCGCGGCGCGGAGGCGCTCGCCGAGCAGCTTGCCTGCTACGAGCGCCAGATGCGCGCGCGCGAGGAGGCGGGCCACGCGCCGGACTGCCCGCCGGCGCTCGTCGCTCGTGTGCGCGAGCATCTCGCTCGGCTAGTCGCCGCCGTGGAGCAAGCAATACCGCCCTGCGCACCATGGCCGGAGTTCGCCAACGGCGTGCTGCGGCTAATCGAGGCCCTGGGCATTGAGCGGCGGCTCGCTTGCCGCTCTGCCCCGCGCTGGGCTTCGGCCGACATGCGCGCGCTTGACGCCGTGCGCGCGGAGCTGGAGACAATTGCCGCCGACGAAAGCTTTGCCGAAAAGATCGACCGCCGGACGTTCGTCCGCGAGCTGGAGCGCATCCTCGAGGCAGCCGTGCCGAGCGACGGGGGGCGCCCCGAGGGCCGCGTCTTGGTTACCGACGCCCGCTCCGTGCGTGGCCTGCGCTACAAGGTCGTCATCATCGCCGGGCTGACCGAGCGCGAGTTTCCCGCGCAGCGCCGCGCCGGACCGTTCTACGACGACCACGAGCGGCGCAAGCTCACCGAGGCCGGCGTCCCCCTGCAAACGGCCGACGAGCGCCAGGCAATGGAGCCGCTGTTGTTTCTCGGCGCGCTGGCCGCTGCGCAGAGCCGGCTCGTCCTCGCCTATCCAGCGACCGACTCGCGCGGCGAGAAGCTGCTTACCTCGCACTACGTCGAGGCGCTTGAGGAGACGCTAGACCCGCCGCCGCAGCGCAAAATTATCCCCATCTCGCAAGTCATCGCGCCGCCCGAGGAGCTGGCCAACCCGCTGGAGTGCATGGAGCGCGCGCTCGCCGAGGAGGGGCCGCTTGAGCGCCGCGCAGCGGAGCGCGCCCTGGAGACATTCGACGCCCAAACGGGCGGCGCGCGCCAAGCCCGCGCCGCTTTCGCCAGCGCCTGCCACGGCTGGGCGGTGGAGGCCGAGCGCTGGTCGTTCCATCCCCTCGGGCCCTACGACGGCGTGCTTAGCGACCCCGACATCCTCGCCGACCTCGCCCAGCGCTTTGGCCCGGAGCACTTGTTCTCGTTCCACCAGTTCGAGGCATATAGCATCTCGCCATTTCAGTTCTTCGCGCGCTACGTGCTCGGCGTGGATGAGCTCCCCGAACCGGTGCTGGGGCTGGACCCAATCGCGCGGGGGACGCTGTATCACCAAATCGTCTGCCGCTTTTATTCCTCGGGCGACGACCTAAGCTGGCCTCGCCTGCGGGAGATCATCTTCCAAGCTTTCGCCGACCCCTTTGGCCCGGCGGCGCTCGTGCCTCCCGCGCTGCGCGAGATCGAGCGCGAAGAATGCCTGCGCAACCTGCGCCTGTGGCTCGCGGCGGAGGAGGAGCTCCGCGAGCAAAGCGACCTCCGCCCGCGCTATCTCGAGTTCGCCTATGGCAGGGGCGAGGCGCCCCCGCTGACCATCGCGGCAGACGGCGAAAAGGTGCGCCTGAGCGGGCGCATCGACCGCATAGACTGCGACGACGCCGGCGGGCGCTTTGCCGTCTACGACTACAAGTATCGGGCCCCCGGCAACGCGAAATCGGTGGACCTAGACGGCGGGCTGCAGCTTGCGCTATACGCTCTCGCCGCGCGCGAGGTAGTTTTGAACAACCCCCAGGCTGTGTGCGAAGACTGGGCGTTTTGCTACCTCGCCCGGCCGCCAAGATACGTTCCCCTGCGCGAGGGCGAGGAAGGAAAGGAGGAGGTGCTCGAGCAGGCGCGGCAGGCCATCGCCCGCTGCGCGCAGCTTATCCGCGAGGGGCAGTTTGGCGTCCAGGGCGAGAGCGTGCCCTGCGACGAGTTTTGTCCCTTCTACCTTGCCTGCCGCTGCGATCGCTTTCGCGTGCCCGCCAAAGTCGTGGAGGAAGAATATGAGTAGCACCGGCCAGCTCGCCCCCACGGAAAACCTCGGCGCGCACGTGTTCCTTGCCGCGGGCGCCGGCTCGGGCAAGACGCGCGCCCTGGTCGAGCGCTACGTGCGCTGCCTCGCCGACCCCCGCCTGCGCTTAGACCAGGTTGTCGCCGTAACGTTTACAGAAAAAGCCGCCGCGGAGATGAAAGAGCGCGTGCGCCAGCGCTGCCGCGAGCTCGCCCAAACCGACGGCCGCGCGCGCTTTTGGCGCGAGCGCGAGCGCGGGTTGGAAAACGCCCCTGTGTCCACCATCCACTCCCTCTGCGCGCAAATCTTGCGCGAAAACGCCGTTGCCGCGGGAGTGGACCCGAGCTTTGAGGTCCTCGACGAGGAGCGCGCCGAGCTCCTCCGCGAGGAGGTCGTTGAGCAGGCCGTTCTCCTGCGCGCGGAGGAGAGCCCGAACATGCGCCTGCTCCTCGGCGCGCTAGGGTTCGACGACCTGTGTGCGGAGTTCGTGCGCTGGCTCAACCACCGCGATCAGTGGCAAGACATTAACCCCGACGATCGCGCCTTCGAGCGGGCGACGGTGGCCTATATCAACGCCTGGCGCAAGCGCGTCGTCGCGGCGCTCGGCCGCGCGGTCCAGGGGCTAACGCCAGAGGCCCTGGCGCAGGAGACGGCAAAGGGCAAGCAAATCGCCGAGGAGCTGCTTAACGCTTTTAACACTTACGCGGCGGCTAAGGGAAGCAGCGCCAAAGGCGAGACGCTTGCCCAAGCGCTTGCTAGCATAAAGCCGCTGCTCATCCTGCGCGAAATTGTCAAGGGCCGCGGAGGCAAAAAGGGCGGGGCCGTCGCCGCGGCCCTGAGGCGGCTGCGCGAGCCGCTAAAGTCGGCCCCGCAGTACGACGAGGACGTTGAGCTTTTCGCTGCGCAGGCGAGCGCCGCATTCTTCTCCGAGCTGCGCGTCGTTGCCGAAGCATACGACCGCGCCAAAGAGGAGCTCCCCGCGCTCGACTTCGACGACCTCCTCGTCCGCTGTCGCGACCTTCTGCGCGACAACCCCGCGGTGCGTGCGAAGTACGTCCGCCGTATCCGCCACTTGCTCATCGACGAGTTTCAGGACACCGACCGCATACAGCGCGAGCTTTTGTGGTATCTCGCCGGAGCGCAGCCCGGCGCCGCGGGGCCTCGCTTCCCCCCGCGCGGGGCGCGCCTGTTCGTCGTGGGCGACGAAAAGCAGTCCATCTACCGCTTCCGGCGGGCCGATGTCTCGGTGTTTAGCGAGACGCGTGAGCAGTTTCGCGCCTGCGCCGACGAACGCTGCCTGTGCGCCGAGCTAAACAACAACTATCGCTCGACCGAGGCCCTCGTCCACGGAATAATCAACCCTATGTTCTCCCACCCCGCGCTAATGGGCACGGGCGAGCCGGAGGACCCCCACGAGGCGCGATATATGCCCATGACGGCCCAGCGCCGGCTTCCCGCGCGCGCACCGGCGCTCGACCTCATCGTCGCTCTCCCTCCCCCCGACGCCGAGGACAAGCCCAGCCTTGACCAAGTGCGGGAGATCGAAGCCCACGCCGTGGCGCAGAGAATCCTCGAGCTGCACGGCACGCTCGCCGTCGAAGACCCCGAGCGGGGCAAGCGCCGGCGCGCGCGCTACGCGGATTTCGCCATTCTGTTCCGCGCCTCCACGCCCATGCCCATCTTCGAGCGCGCCCTACGCGAACACAACATTCCGTTTCACTCCGTCCGTGGACGCGGGCTTTATCATCAGCAGGAGGTGCGCGACCTGATCAACCTCCTCCTGGCCATCGACCGCCCGGAGGACGCCGTGGCCCTGATGGGCTTTCTCCGCTCGCCGATGGTTGGCTTGTCCGACGAAACGCTGTATTGGCTTGCCCGCGACGGGGGGCTGCTCGCCGGTGTGCGCCGCGTCGAGCGCGGGGCGACGAACGACGGCGCGCTGCGGCACATTGCGCCTGAGGAGCTGGCCCGCCTGCGCCGCGGGCTTGAGGTGCTCGCGCATCTGCGCGAGGTTAAGGACCGCCTCCCCGCAAGCGAGCTGCTCCGCCGGGCGATGGAGCTTACCGGCTACACCGCGGCCCTCGCCGGCCTTTTCGCAGGCAAGCAGCGCGTGGCCAACGTGCGCCGGGTGATCGAGGTTGCCGCGGAGTTCGACGCCGCAGGCGACATGCTCCTCTGCGACCTGGCCAACTACCTCAGGGATCTCGTCACCCGAGAGCCGCGCGAGGCTGCCGCCCCGATCTTCGCGGAAAACGCCGACGTCGTTACCCTAACCACGATCCACTCCGCCAAGGGGCTGGAGTGGCCTATCGTCATCGTCGCCGACCTCGGGCGCGACGAGAGGCCGTCTGGGGCGGGGAAGGTATTGCTCCACCCCTCCGCGGGGTTCGTTCTGCGTGGCGAGGACGCCGCCGGCGAGCGCAAATGGCCGCTGCTCTATCGCGAAGCGAAAGAGCGCGAGGAGCGGCTTAGCGCGTACGAAAACCGCCGCCTGTTCTACGTCGCCTGCACCCGCGCGCGCGACCACCTCGTGCTCAGCGGCTCGGCGAAAAGCGAAAAAGGGCCGGCGAAAAACTCCTGCCTCGCGCGCGTATGCGAAGCACTTGGGGTAGACGTTAACGCCGAGCCCGGCCCATATCCCGTCCCCGGCGCGCCTCAGGGCGAGCAGTTTAACCTCGTGTTTGCCCAGGCCGTTGCCGAGCGCGAGGCTCCGGTGCCCCTCGCCCCCGCACGCCACGACATGCCCGCGGAGGCGATCGCCCGGCGCATCCTTCCGCTTCCCTGGCGGGTGGCCAAGCCGCGCCTTGCCGTAACGGAGGTTTCCCTTGGGCTGCGCTGCCCCTGGGCGCTGCACCTCTCGGTCAACGAGGGCATCGCAGAATACGGCCCGCCCTCCGCCGGCGAGGGGCAGAGCACAGCGCTTGCCCGCGGTGCCGCGGCGCACCGCGTGCTAGAGTGGCTCGCGCGGCGTGGCGCTGATGCGACGAGCGCCCAAGAGGTCGCGCCTCTCCTCGCCGCCGCGGCAGACGAAGCAGGATGGCTTCCCGCGGAGCGCGAGCTCCAGGCGCTTGCCGCGAACATTGCCGCGCTCTGGAGCGGTGTTCGCAAAACGTTCGGCGGCGAGGCGCAAGTCCAGCCCGAGCTTGTCGTTGCCTTTCAGCTCAACGGCGCGGTGCTCGAAGGGAAGATCGACGCCGTTGTGCGCACCGCCGACGGCGCGCTGCACCTGCTCGACTACAAAACCGGACGGCTCGGGCCCGAGCGCGAGGAAGAGTATCTGTTTCAAGTAGCGCTCTACTGCCACGCCGTCGAGGGCGCGGGCGAGCCTCGTCCCTCCTCCGCCCTGGTCCTCTCCGTTGACGAGCCGGGGACGACCCTGCGCCTCGATCCTCAAAACCAGCTCGCGGACCTCGTCCGGCGTGCCGTGGACCTCGTGGAGGCGCTGAAAAACGGCACGCTCAAGCCTGCGCCGCGCGCGCCTTGCTCGCGCTGCCCCTACGCCTGGGCCTGCGCCCACGCCAGCGCAGACTTGCCGAACCGCACAGCGCCTTAACGCTCGAGGAATGTCTTGCGCGCGCCCGAAACAGATCCGCCCAAAGCGAGTCAAACGACAAGACAATGATCGACAGGTGGGCGATGGGTCCGATGCTTCGCCAGAGGTCGCGCGGGCCAAGGTGGGCCTTGGTCTTGCTGCTTGTGGCGCTGGCTTTGGCCTGCGCCGGGCTGGCCCAGGCGTTCGACTGGGAGACGGCCGACCCGCGCGAGGTGGGTGTGTCGCAGGCAAAGCTCGATGAGCTGGGAGCATATGTCGCGGGGACAATGCGCGACCTAAAGGCCGCCTCGGCTGCCGCGCTCCTGGTTGTGCGCCGGGGGAAAATCATCTACGAGCGCTACTACGGCGCGCACAGCTTCGCCCAGGACGCCCGGCCGACCGATGCCCTCTCGCGCTTTCCCGTGTTCTCCATTACCAAAACCTACTGCGGCGTGGCGCTCATGCGCCTGGTAGAGCAGGGGAAAATGCGCCTCGACGATCCTGTGCGCAAATACATCCCAGAGTTTACGGGGACCTGCGGCGGCAAGTGGAACAAGGACGAGGTGACCATTCGCCATCTGGCGAGCCACTCCAGCGGCATCCCGCCGGACATTCAGTTTGTCGACGTGCTCAAGGCTCCGCTGAAGTTTCGGCCGGGGACGCGTTTTGAGTACTCCGACCCCGCGGTTGAGCTGCTCACGGAAGCAATGGAGCGAGCGAGCGGGATGACCATTGCCCAAATGATCGACCAGTGGATCGCCCAACCTCTGGGGCTAGCTGGGACAGGCTACGTCTCCCCGGGCGACCCCGAAGCGATGCTTGTTAAACTCGTGCGCTCGGGGCGCGACGACTTGGGGCAAATCTATTACGATGGGCCGCGGGGCCGAGGCCACAGCGGGCTATATCTTACCGCGCGCGACCTGGCCGCGTTTGGGCTGTTGTTTTTGAACGAGGGCAGCGTGGGCGGCGTGCCCCTGCTTTCTCCGCTGAGCCTGCGCGAGATGACTTGGCCCCAGCCGCCGGCGGGCCCCGGGCCGAGCAATGGCCTGCGCTACGGCATCCTGCTCTGGCTCGACGACTTCCGCGGCAGCTTCCTTGCCGCCGGCTGGTCGCACTGCCACCTCGTGCTCATCCCGCACCTCGAGCTCGAGGTCGTCGTCCTGCGCAACCGCGGTGGCGACCCGCCGGGCTGGGATGGCGGCCGGGACTATGTGCGCATTCGCGATACGGCGATCGCCGCGTGCGTCCCGCCTCCCACGCCGCCGTGGCGCATGCCCATGCCCGACCTCTCGCTCGAGGAGCTGCAATAGCGAGCGCGAAATTGTCCCACCGGGAAAGGGTGTGGTCGCGAATGCACATTGCCAGGGCTGCCCTTCTGCTCTGCCTGGCGCCTGCGCTTGCCTGCGCCGCCGCTTGGGCCGCAGAGGAGCTCTGGCCCATGCCCGCCTGGCCTCGGGCTAAGCCGGCGCAGGTGGGCATGGACGAGGCAAAGCTCGCCCAAGCGCGCGACTATGCGCTAACGGGCGGGGGCTCGGGCTATATCATCCGCTACGGCAAGCTCGTCATGTCCTGGGGCAGCCCTACCAAGCGCTACGACCTGAAGTCTACGACAAAATCCATCGGGGTAACCGCGCTCGGCTTAGCGATCGCCGACGGCAAGATTAAGCTTTCCGACAAAGCGGCGAAGTTTCACCCGAGCTTTGGCGTCCCGCCGGAGAGCAATCGCGACAGGAGCTGGCTGGGCAAAATCACCATTCTCCATCTGGCCACGCACACCGCGGGGTTCGAAAAGCCCGGGGGTTATACCAAGCTCATCTTTGAGCCCGGGACAAAATGGGCCTACAGCGATGGCGGGCCGAACTGGCTTGCGGAGTGCCTCACGTTGATCTACCGCCGCGACCTCTACGAGTTGATGTTCGAGCGCGTGTTCGGCCCGCTGGGGATCAAGCGCAGCGACCTCGCTTGGCGCAAGAACGCCTACCGGCCGGCGAAGATCGCGGGGATCATGCGCCGGGAGTTTGGCTCAGGGATTAGCGCGAACGTAGACGCCATGGCGCGCATCGGCTACTTGTATCTGCGCCGGGGCCGCTGGCAGGGCAAGCAAATTATCCCGGAGAGCTTCGTCGAGGCGGCGAGCAAGCCCGTGCCTGAGATCGTTGGCCTGCCCGTGGTCGGGGAAAAATACGGCAATGCATCCAGCCACTACGGCCTATTGTGGTGGAACAACGGCGACGGAGCGATCGCCGGGCTGCCGCGCGACGCGTTCTGGTCGTGGGGGCTGCACGACAGCCTAATCGTGGTTATCCCCAGCTTAGACATTGTCGCTGCGCGCGCGGGCAGCGACTGGCCGCGCAAGCCCGGGGCGAGGCACTACGATGTGCTCAAGCCGTTCCTCGTCCCCCTGGCCCAGGCGGTGAGGAACTAAGGCGTGAGACAGGGGCTCGATGAGTCGCGGGCAGCTTGCGCCTTTGGCAGAACAACACTTGGCGTTTGAGACAACTGCTGGGGCTCGTGGAAAAGGCTGTCAGCGCGCGGAAGAGCATAGCCCGCAAGCAACAGTCGTTGCTCCCGTTCGTAACGCGGCGGGGTTTGCTGAAAGTCGCTTGCGTGACACTTTCAAGCAAAGCTGCCCGCGCCAGGCCGGAGGCGACTGTGCGAAGTCGCTGCCGTTCCGACAGCCGCGCAGCATTGCGCAACGGCTTTTGGCCCAGCAAGATGAACTGTGCAGGAAAATGCCGCAAAATCCCAAAAGCCTTGCCTCCGTCGCGCTGCGCTCGGAGTTCTCTGTCGCGCGCGGCAAGGTTGCCACCTGTGCCGGCGGACACGCGGAGGTCCCAAGTTATGTCGTGCCGTCTCTCTCGCTCAGGTGTAAGAGAGCTGCGGATTGTTCCGGGGCAGCCTGCCTTTCTGCTGGCGGGCGTCGCCCTGGCGCTTGCCATAAATGCCCCTTGCGCCGCACATCGAGCGCCCGGCTGGGCGCTGCCTTCGCCACTTTGGCCCGTCGCCGCGGAAACTTCGCTGAGAGGAGCTTTCGCCGTGGCCCAAGCGCACCAGGCGGTTGTCACTAGCGAGTTCGTGTTCGAGCAAGCGCCTTTCGCCTCGTGCCATGCCTCGACTATTGCCGAAACTCCCGCGGGGCTCGTCTGCGCTTGGTTTGCGGGCACCGCGGAGGGCCGCCCCGATGTAGAAATCTGGCTTTCGCAAAACACTGGCTCGGGCTGGGCCCCGCCCCTGCCCGTGGCCAGCGGTGCGCAGCCCGATGGCGGTCGCTTTCCCTGCTGGAACCCCGTGCTGTTCCAAGCGAAAGCCGGGCCGTTGCTCCTCTTTTACAAGGTCGGTCCAAACCCCAGAGAGTGGTGGGGGATGGTCAAGACATCGCCGGACGGCGGCAACACTTGGTCACCCGCGCGGCGGCTGCCTCAGGGCATTTTGGGCCCGATAAAGAACAAGCCCGTGCTCCTGCCCGACGGCTCGCTGCTCTGCGGCTCCTCTACCGAGCACGACGGCTGGCGCGTGCACATGGAGCGCACGGCTGACCTCGGCAAAACGTGGGAGAAAACAGCGCCGCTGAACGACGGCGCGGCCCTCGCCGCCATCCAGCCCACGATCCTCGTCTACCCCTCGGGCAGAATGCAAATCCTCTGCCGCACGCACCAGGGAAGAATCGCCGAGGCCTGGTCCGACGGCGATTGGAAAACTTGGAGCGAGCTGCGCCTCACCGCGCTCCCTAACCCCAACTCGGGCATCGACGCCACCATGCTCCCGGACGGCCGGGCGCTGCTCGTCTACAACCACAGCCAAACCGCCCGCACGCCGCTTAACGTTGCGCTTTCCGCAGACGGCACGGCCTGGCGCAGCGCGCTTGTCCTCGAAGACGAGCCGGGCGAATACTCCTACCCCGCGGTAATCGTTGCCTCCGACGGCCTGGTGCACATAACCTATACCTGGCGTCGCGAGCGCATTAAGCACATCGTGCTCGACCCCCGCCGGCTGTGAGCGCCCCGGCGTTGCCCGGAGCGGGGTCCGCGCTCGCCGTACGCCATTCTCGCGCGCAGTGCGCCGTGAGTGTTCCGTGTTGCCTCGCCTTTGCCGAGCATGGCTGCTCTGCCGCCCCCGCGGGAACCGACGATGGCCCTTTTTTGGTGAAAAATATAAGATCTGCGATAAAAAAACGCGCCGCCCGCCGCCTCAGCACTTCTTCTTTGGGAGAGCCGCGCGCCCGCGGTGTGTTGAAGCACAGGCAGCGCAACGCGTGGGATTGCTTCCATGAGAGAGCTCGAGCTTAAAGTCAACGGCATGGACTGCGCGGAGGAAGTCGCCGCGCTCAGGGCAGAGCTTGCCCCGCTCGTCGGCGAGGCAAACCTCGCGTTCGACATCGTTCGCCAAAAGCTAACGGTGCGCTTGCCCCATGCCGCCGACGAGCAGGCGGTGCTCGCCGCTATCGCGCGCACGGGGCTGCGCGCCGCCCCCTGGGCCGAAGCGCAAGCGGAGCGCGCCCCCGCGCGCGAGCGACTAGCCCGGCGCGCCCGCGCGGCGCTATGCGCGGCAAGCGGCGCGCTGTTGGCCTGCGCCATTGCCGTTCACGCGGCACTGCACGGCGGCTTTGTCCACGCCCTGCTCGGCGGCCCCGAGCCGGACGATGGCCTTCCGCTCGCTGCGGTCGCCCTATATCTGGGCTCAGTGGCTGCCGGCGCGTTCTTCGTTCTCCCGAACGCCTTTCGCGCTGCCCGGCGCTTGCGCGCCGACATGAACCTGCTTATGGTTATCGCTGTCGCCAGCGCGGTGGCCCTGGGCGAGTTTTTCGAAGCTGCCGCCGTGTCGTTCTTGTTTGCTCTCGCGTTGCTTCTTGAGGCGTGGAGCGCCGAGCGCGCCCGCCGAGCGATCGCCGCGCTAATGGACCTTTCCCCGCCGCTGGCGCGCTTTAAGCGCGAGGCGAACGCTCAGCTTACCGAAGCACGCGTCGAGGACGTCCCCGTGGGGGCCCTTGTCGTCGTCCGCCCCGGGGAAAGAATTCCCTTAGACGGGGTAATTGTTTCCGGCGAGACGACGGTGGACCAGTCGCCGATAACGGGCGAGTCGCTCCCCGTGCCCAAAGAGCCTGGCGACGAGGTTTTCGCGGGGACGATCAACGGCGAGGGAGCGATTGAGTTTCGCACAACAAAACCGGCCTCAGACACCACTCTGGCGCGCATCATTCACCTTGTCGCCGAAGCCCAAGCCCGACGCACGGCAGCCGAGCGCTGGGTCGACCGCTTCGCCCGCTATTACACCCCGGCGATGATCGCCCTCGCCGTCCTCGTCGCCGTCGTCCCGCCGCTGGCCTTTGGGGCCTCCTGGTCGCGCTGGGTATATCAAGCGTTGGTTATTTTGGTCATCGCCTGCCCCTGCGCGTTGGTCATCTCCACACCGGTGAGCATCGTCGCCGGGCTAACGGCCGCGGCGCGCGCCGGCGTGCTCATTAAGGGGGGAACGCACCTGGAAATCGCGGCGCGGCTGCGCGCCGTGGCTCTGGACAAGACGGGCACGCTCACCGAGGGGCGGCCCGAGGTCGCCGCGGTCGTTCCCGCGCACGGGCATACCGAGGACGAGGTGCTCGCCTACGCCGCGGCGATCGAGGCGCACAGCGAGCACCCCCTGGCCCAGGCCGTCGTGCGCCGCGCGCAGGCTCGCGCGCTAACCTTTCGCCCCGCCGAGGCGTTTCGCGCCATTCGCGGAAAAGGCGCCCAAGCGCGCCTCTTCGGCCGGCCGTTTTGGATCGGCAGCCACCGCCTAATGCACGAGCGCGGGGTAGAGCCGCCTGAGCTGCACGAAAAGGCGCGCGAGCTAGAGAGCTCCGGCCACTCGCTGATCGCTTTGGGCGAGGAGGACCACGTGTGCGGCCTGCTCGCCATCGCCGACCGCCTGCGCCCCGCTGCTCCGCAGGCCGTGCGCCGGCTAAAGGTGCTGGGAATTGAGAAAATCGTCGTGCTCACCGGGGACAACGAAGCGACGGCGCGCGCGGTGGCCCGCGCCTGCGCCGCGGACGAGGTTTATGCGGAGCTCCTCCCCGAGGACAAAGTCCGTGCCGTGCGAAAGCTCGTGGAGCGCTTCGGCGTCGCAGCAATGGTCGGCGACGGGGTAAACGATGCCCCGGCGCTCGCCGCCTCCTCGCTTGGCGTGGCCATGGGCGCTGCGGGAAGCGATGCGGCGATCGAGGCCAGCGACGTCGCCCTAATGTCCGACGATCTGCTAAAGCTCCCCTGGCTTGTCGGCCACGCGCGAAGGACCCTGCACACGGTTAAGCAAAACGTGTGGTTCGCCCTCGCGGTAAAGGCCCTGGTCATGGCTCTCGCTTTTGCTGGAAAGGCAACCCTGTGGGCGGCGATTATGGCCGACACGGGGGCCTCGCTGCTCGTCATCGTCAACGGCCTGCGCCTGCTTCGGCCGCGCGAGGTGTAGCTTCAACGGCGCACCGAGGTTTTTCCGCAAACCTTTGGGAATAACCCCGTAGCACAAGCGGGCAACGGAAAGGGTGATGGCGGATGATGTCGTGTGCGGCCTGGCGTGCCCTGTGCGCTATGCTTGGCGCAGGCGTACTATGCATTGCGGCGGTCTGCGGCTATGGCGAGAAGGCCGACGAACCCTCTGGGGTAACGATCAAGAAACTCGACAAGTGCGATCATAGCTATACCCTCTACTCCAGCCGCCAAACCGAAGTGGCGCACCTGATCGACATTACCGGGCGCGAGGTTCACCGCTGGTCCTACAAGCAGGGGCAAACGTGGCACTATGCGGAGATGCTCCCCAACGGCCACCTTGTGGCGATCATTAAGGAAGTCGAGGGCAAATTTCCCGGGATGATCATCGAGCTCGACTGGGAAAGCAATCTCGTCTGGAAGGCCGACGTCCCCGCGCACCACGACTTCGAGCGCTTGCCCAACGGAAACACCATCGTCCTTTGTCGCGAATATGTAAAAAACCCGAAGATCCGCGAGGGGACGATTAAGAGCGACTGGCTCGTCGAGCTTACCCCAGACAACAAGCGGGTTTGGGAGTGGCACATCGACCGGCACATCGAGGAGATCGCCCGCCTCGTCCCGGTAAAGCTCCCCCGGCCGGAGCGCGACTGGGCGCATACGAACACCGTGGAGTCCCTGCCCGACACTCCGCTCGGGCGCAAAGACCCGCGCTTTCGCGCGGGCAACATCCTGTTCAGCGCGCGCAACATCGATACCATCGGGGTAATCGACAAGAAGACGAAGAAGGTTGTTTGGGCCTGGGGCCCGGGCGTGCTCGACCGCCAGCACATGCCCACCATGCTCCCCAACGGCCATATCCTCGTTTACGACAATGGCATGCACCGCGGCTATACGAGGATCGTCGAGATGGACCCGGCCACGGGGAAGATCGTGTGGCAGTATCGCGCCGACCCGCCGGAGAGCTTCTTCTCGCCCACGCGCGGGTCGAACCAGCGGCTGCCAAACGGCAACACGTTTATCGCCGAGTCGGACTCGGGCAGGCTGTTTGAGGTTACCCCGAGCGGCGAGATCGTCTGGGAATTTTTGAACCCTGACCGCTGGGGCAAAAAAAACCGCCGCCAGCCGCTATATCGTGCCATTCGCTATCCCTCAGAGCTCGTGCTCAAGCTGCTTGCCGAGCACGGTGAGAAGTAGGCGCCCGCGGGGGGGGTCCCGCGCCACGTGGCGCGCCGTTTTCTTTGCGGAGGTGAGCCCAAGTGCAAAACTGCGAACTCTCGCCGCGCCGGCCCGCGCGCCGCGAGGCGCTCAGGCGCATGGCCACGCTCGCCGCGGGAGCGTTCTTGGGCGCGGCGCTGCGGGGCGAGGCGCGCGGCGCGCAGGCCCAGCGGCCCAATATCCTGTTCATCGCCATCGAGGACCTACGCCCGCGACTTCGTTGCTACGGCGAGGAGTATATGGTTACCCCGAACATCGACCGCCTCGCCGCGCGGGGCGTGCGCTTCGACCGCGCCTATGTCCAGGGGCCGGTGTGCAATCCCTCGCGCAACTGCCTCATCACCGGCTGTCGGCCGTATACTACGAAGATCTACGGCAACGCCGACGGCTCGTTTCGCAAGGTCATGCCCGACTTTATCACCCTTCCCGAGCACTTTCGCAACCACGGCTACTGGCTGGCGCGCACGGGCAAGATCTACCACGGGGGCAACGAGGACGATCGCGGCTGGGACGCCGCGGTAGACCACCCCGCCGTGCCTCAGGAGCTGCGGCGCAAGGCAAAGATTTTCGCCCAGGGCGGCCACCCCATCGACCTGAAGTATCCCAACGACAAGAAGAAGCGCATGGCGCTGGGCCGCGGCGGCTCGCCCCTCATCTGGCGCGCGATTGACGGCCCGGACGAGTCCCAGCCCGACTTCCACATCGCCGAGCAGGCCATCGCCTTCTTAAAGCAGCGCCCGAAGGACAGGCCGTTTTTCGTCTGCGCGGGCTTTCACAAGCCGCACCTGCCGTTCGTCGCGCCAAAGAAGTACTTCGACCTTTACTCGCTCGACGACATCGAGCTTGCCCCCGTGCCCGAGCAATTTCGCGACCAAATGAAAAGCCCGCGCTGGAACGAGGGCGTGGACGACAAGACGGCCAAGCAGCTCATCCTCGCCTATCAGGCGTGTATCTCGTTCGTCGACGCCCAGGTGGGCCGCGTGCTCGACGCGCTAGACGAGCTGGGCTTGGCCGAAAACACAATTGTCCTGCTCTGGGGCGACCACGGGTGGCACCTTACCGACCACGGCCGCTGGCGCAAGGGGACGCTCTACGAGGTCGCCGACCGCATCCCGCTCATCGTTAGCGCGCCGGGGAAAAAGCGCGGGGTCGGGTGCCTGGGGCTGGTGGAGACGGTTGATATCTACCCCACGCTCGCCGAGCTGTGCGGCCTTCCCCAACCCGCGCGTGTGGAGGCAATTAGCTTCGCCCCCCTGCTAGACGACCCGCAGCGGCGCTGGAAAAAGGGCGCGTTTACCTATATCCGCACGGGCACGCGCGTGCGCACGGAGAGGTTCCGCTACAGCGAGTCGAACCAGGGCCGCCTGGTCGAGCTCTACGACCTAGAGAACGACCCCGGGGAGTGGTTTAACCTGGCGCAGGACCCCAAGTATGCCGACGTCGTCGCCGAGCACCGCAAGCTGCTGCACGGCGACTGGAAGGCTTGCCTTCCCGAGCGATAGCGGCGAGAAAAGCGGCTCCGCTAAAGAGCGGAGCCGCTTTTTAACCCTGCGCTAGCCCCGGCGCCCTATCTGCCCCCGGCAGCGCTCGGGATATACTCCACGACGAGCTCCGCGGGAGCGCCGCCCTCGCGCGAATCGTAGTTGGCGCCATCGGTCGTCGTGGGCTCGAGGACGAGGCTCAGCTCGCGCCGGCCCGCAAGGTTAATGTTCAGCGGCCGCTCGAGCCAACTGTTGCGCGAGATCCGCCCGAGCTTGGCCAGCTCTTTGCCCGGCTTGGGCCTGTTGTTATAGGTAAGCTTGTACTCCTCCCACGGCTCCTCGACGAGGCAGATGCGCCCCGAGTCTCTGCTCTCCGCATAGGGCGAGTTGGCCACGTGAATGCGCAGCACGACGGAAATGGGCTTGCCCGGAATGTTCAGCGGAAACTTGAGGTAAGCGATATTGTGGCTCTCGTCGCCCATGGCGCTCGCCCCGCCGTCGACGAGCAGCGAGGCCGCCGTGCCGTAGTTCTTGTTCGGCGAGCCGTGGCTCACATAGGCGTCCTCGGACACTTTAATGACCATCCGCCCGCGCGGGCCCAGGTAGTTGAGCGTCGCGCGCCTCTGTATCTCGAGCGACCCGTCGTCGCGCAGCACGGAGACGACAATGCTCAACTGCGCGGGCTTGCCCGGCTGGGCCACGCGCACGCGCAGGGGAACGCGCACTTCGCTGTCTGGGGGAAGGTTAAGCTGCCGCTCCGCGGGGGTGGCCGAAAACCCCTGTGGCGCGGCAATGCGCAGCGTGCCCGAAAACGCCGTCTCGCGCCGGTTGGCCACGATAACCTCGCCCGTCTTCTCCTTGTCTGCGTCGCTTAGCGTAAACGAGGGGACGCTCAGGCCCAGGGCAAGCATCTTCTCGCGGACCACTTCGATAGTGTTCAGCAGCGGGGCCTGGGCGAGCGTGGGCTTAGAGAGCGCGGGGACGAACTCGATAACCAGCTCGCGCTCCACCTCAATGTGCGGAAACTCAAGCACCACAGCCTTGTTTCGCCCACCTGCGGCGCGCACGATGTCAAACCCCTTGCGCACCGTCTTGCCCTGAAGCTTAATGTCGAACACGCGCACGCCCGGGCGGTCGTTCTCCGTGTCCACAAAACCCAAGCGCACGGTATATAGCGCCTTGCCGTCGCCCTTGTCCAAAAGCGGCACGACACACTGCTGCACGCCGGTGCACCCCGAGGCATATAGCCACGGCGTGTCTGTGCCCTGGACTTGGAAGAACTCCGCGGGCTTGACGAAGAAGTCGCCGCCGGCGATCCTCTTCACCTGCAGCTTAATGTCCACGCGCATCCGGCCCCACGGCCGAGGGTAGCTCAGCCACAGCTTGCCCTGGGCGTCCTTGCGGTCGCCCGGCGCGCCAAGGTTTATCCCCAGCCGCTTTACCGGCGTCAGCCGCCCCGGGCAGTCGTAAATCCCCCACGCCTTGTTCGTCTCCTTCGGCTTGAGCACCGTGGTGCAGTGCAGGGAGAACAAGCACACGCAGCCGGAGCTCGCCTCGGGCATGACCAACAGCCCGTTTGCGGGGAGGAAGTTAATCCAGCACCCGGGCCGCTGCCCCGCGAAGTGGTTCGTCCCGTAGTCGCGCACAAGATCGTAGTAGCCCAGCGAATAGGAGCGGAAGAACAGCGCGTTGGGGCAGCCCACGATGTTCCCGCAATGGTGCCCCGGCCGCTCAAACTCCCAGTTGGCCACGCGCCCGCTGATTGGGTTTATGCGTGTCTTTTGCTTGCCCGTGCGCAGGTCAAACGCCCACGGCTCGGCATATAGCGTGTCGCCCACGATAAGCGGGCGGATGCGATAGCCAATGGCCTTCGTCCAAAGCAGCGTCCCGTCTTCGGCAGAAAGCGCCGTGACCCGCCGCGAGGCGTACTCGCCGGCCAAAAACTGCGGCCAAAAGTGCCCATTTGAGTGCGCCCCGCAGAACACGAGCACGCCGTTTTTGCACATCGCGCAAAGCACGCTGCCCCCGCAGTCGGTGAGGTCTACCGGCTTCTCCCAAATCTTCTTCCCCGTTTGCGCATCGAGCGCCACGACAATGCGCACGTCCGCACTGGAAAGCTCCTTCTCCGCCTGCTCCCTGCTAATCCCCTTGCGCTTGACCAGCTCGTCGATCTTCTCCTTCAGCGCTTGCTGCCGCTGCTCGCTTGTCGCGCGCATGTCGGCGAAGAACATCCGCCCGTCGCTAATGGTAATCGTGTTGTTTTTTATCTTCTTTCCGCTGTGCGTCCATTTCAGCTTGCCGCTCGCAAGGTCATAGGCGAAAATCGCCTCGCTATACTCCGAGTAGCGCATGGCGCTCCCGTAGAGCGTCTCGCCGACCACCGCCACGTAGCCCCACTTGCCGCGCAGCCCAGCCCCCTCGGGAACGGCAAAAGTGCGCTTTGTCTCGCCCGTCGCTGCGTCGAGCTGCAGGCAGTTTGGCCCGATGGCCACGAACAAGCTGTCCTCGTTTGCGGCAAGGTTCGAGCACTCGCGCACCATGCGCACGCGATACGCCCCGGGGATCTCCCGCTCCCAATACTTCACCCCGTTATATGCGTCGAAGCACATCACAATGTGCCGCGAGACGCTGCCCCGCATGCGGATCCCCTGAAAGAACACCCTGCCGTTGATCGTCAGCGGAGCGACGGTTCCCGCGTGGCGGTTGACGGCGCAGTCAGGCCCGGGGTCGCCGAACCAAAGCACGCCCAACGGGCACTTAACGATCGTGTCTTCGGACGAGGCGGTGTTCCCTGGCTCGCCGTATTGGTGCGTCCAGCTTCCCGCGCCCTCAAGCGGGCCGCGAACGACCTTTAGCCACGGGCCGCCCGCGGTGGTAATCTCCATGGTGTCGTTCTTGCTCAGGGGCAGGGCGCGGGCCCAGCGGGCGAGGACGTCGCGGCTAAGCTGCGGGCCGCGGCTCGGCGCCGGCCCGGGCTGGCCCACATAGAGCACCCCGCCCACGGGCTTGAGCACGCGATAGGCCTCCGCTGCGGAAAACGTCAGCTTGCCCTCGTCCAGCGCCTCCTGCGAGACGACGAGGTTCGCGAAGTAATCCGAATAGGGCAGATGGCCCGGGGCAGCGCGGTCCACGGTCACCCGAATGCCGTATACCCCGGCGGCGTCGAGCGCGCGCCGCGCCTGAGCGACCTTCTGCGCATCGCTTTCCACAGCATAAATCTGCAGCTCGGGCGCCGCTTGGCTCAGCGCATAGGCCAAGCCGCCCGTCCCGCACCCGAGAACGAGGCAGTAGCCCTTGTTCACGCCCGTCTCGGCGATTATCCGCGACGCCACGGAGCGGTAGGCGCGGGCGAGCGCCGCTGCCTCGGCGCCCGGCCGGCGCTCGACTGCGGGGCGAGCCGCGCGCGGAGCGCCGGGGGCGAAGCAGTACACGGCGCCTGTGTCCGTGCTCGCAAACAGCGCGCCATCGGCCACGGCGAGGCCCTTCACCACGCCCTCGACGGCCGCCGCCCAGCGCTCGTTGCCCGTGCGCGCATCGAGGGCGACGATCTTCCCCGGCCCGCCGGCGAGGATCTCGCTCCCCGCGAGGATCAGCGCGTGGAAGTTATCAAGCGGCCGCTGCCAGCGGATGGCTGCGTTTACCGCCTGCTGCGCCTTGTTTAGCTGCGCTTGAAGCTGTTTTAGCTTCTCCTCATACCCCGCCGGCTTTTTCGTCTGCAGGTCGCTAATGCTCTGCTTAACCTTGCGCAACTGCGCCACGGCCGGCGGATAAGCCTTTCTGTCCAGCGCGGCGAGCTTGTCGCGCATGAGCAAATACGTCGTGTCGGGGGTAACGATCAGCCTCCGCCCAGGGGACCAGGCAAAGCCGATCTGCCCCGTCTCTTGGTCGAACTCGCGCACCTGCTGCTCCGAGCCGCTAAACAGCTTGTTGTCGGCAAGCAGAGCGTATGTTCCCCCGACGATCCCCGCCGAGCGCCAGCCATACTTGCGCTTATAAAGCAGCTTGCCCGTGCGCTTGTCCAGCGCCGCGGGCAGCGTCCGGCTGGAGGGGACGTAAAGGATGCTCGGCGAGGCGAGCAGATAGCCCTGGGGCGAGATGTCGAACCGCCCCGCGTCTTGGTCGGTAAGCGTGTCGTTCTTCCAAATGAGCGAGCCGTCGTCGGCGCCAACGGCGTAGATGAAAATGCGCTCCGCGGGGAAGATCCCCGCGCAGAAGTAGGCTACGCCGTTGTCTACAAGCACATTGGTGCGCACCGGCCAGAGGGAGATCATCTTCCCTCGGCCGAGGACGCGCTCGTCCGAGGGCGCGGCGCGGAACTTCCACACAAGCGCCCCATCGGCCGCGCGCAGGCAGTATACGTTGCCGTCGTCGGAGCCGAAATATACGCGCTCGCCGGCCACCGTGGGGGCCAAGCGTACCGGGCCATCGATAAAGAACGACCAGCGCTCCTCGCCCGTTGCGGCGTCCAGGGCGTAAACCTTGTTCGTCGCCGACGAGCCAAAGAACACCAGCCCCCCTGCCGCGGACACGTGGTAGGCGTCGTCGAAGCGCAGCCGCGGGAGCTCATAGTTTCCCTCGATCGGCGCATCTTGCGGGTCGGCCCACGCGGGCACGGGCTTGCCCGCGTTACGGAAAACCCACTTTTGGCTTAGGGGATAGGAGAGGCTTTGGCTTGTTATTCCGCTGCGCGCGTTGTCGTGCAGATACGTCGGCCACGACGTATCCGGCGCAGGGCGAGCAGCGATGCTCAGCAGGCAAAAAACCGCAACAAATGCTACGGCGATAGCCAAAGAGAAGACCGACAACCGCGCACCCACGAGCTTTGCCACACCTATCGCTCCCTCCACGCAGGCCGGGCACTTTGTCCTTTCCAGGCGTAAAGTTCGGCGGGTTTGCCTAATGTCCTGCGCGGCGGCGATGTGCTAGCTCGCGGGGTCGAGCAGCCACAGCGAGGCGGAGTTCCCAGTAAGCGTGGCCTGAAGGCGCAACGCCCCGCCGCGGCTCATCGCGAGAACACATGCTTGTGGCGCTCGAGCAGCTCGAAGTACTGCCAGCGGCGGCAGGGGGCGGTATGGCATAGGGAGAGGTTTACGTCGCAGACGAGCGTCGCCGGAGGGTCGCCCAGCTCGCGCCGCGCGCTTTCGGCCAAGGTGCTCCCGTCCGGGGCAAACGCCGCCGCGCCAAACGGTGTAATAAGCATAACAAACACGCCGTTATCCTCCGCGCGAAAGCTCATCCGAGCGAGGTCGCGCTCGCTCAGCGCAGCCGCGGGGCAAACGATAACCTGCGCGCCGCGCCGGGCAAGCTCGCGCGCCACCTCGGGCAGCCGGCGGTCGAAGCAAATCATTATCCCCACCCGGGCAAAAGGCAGGTCGAACACGCACAACCGGTCGCCGGGCGAAAACGCGCGGTCCTCGCGCACGCCCGGCTCGGGCGAGAGGAACACCTTGCGATAGCGGCCGATAACCTCGCCCCGGGGGCCGATGAACACCGCCGTTTTGTAAAGCTTCTCATCGGCGCGCTCATCCAAGCACAGGACGAGGTGCACGCCAAGCTCGCGGGCGAGGGCCGCGCTGCGCTCAAAAAGCGCGCCCCCGGGCACCTCCTCGCAGTGCTCGCGGATGTGCGCGATCTGCTCCAGGGTAGGGTCGGGGACAAGGCCCAGGAAGCAATCTTCGGGGGTGCAGATAAGCTGCGCCCCCTCGGCCGCGGCCTGGCGCACGGATCGCTCCAGCGCGGGCCAGGCCTGCTCCGGCTCGTCATAGCACGGCGAAAAACAAACCGCACCCAGGCGAAACGTCTGCCGCTCGCTACTCATCTGAACATCGCCTCGCGGAAAAGGTCTCGCTTATCCCTCGGCTGAACCCATAATATCACCCGTCTCAGGCGCAGGCCAACGATGGCCCATCGCCGCCCCGCCCGGCGGAGAAGGGAGACCGCGCCGATGAATGTCATCGTTATCGTCGTGGACACCCTGCGCTGGGACCACCTCGGCTATAACGGCAACAAGCAGATTCGCACGCCGGCGATCGACGCCTTCGCCCGCCGCGCGGCGATTTTCGACCGCGCCTATGTCGCCTCGTTCCCCACGGTCCCCATGCGCACGGACTGCTTTACAGGCAACTGCAACTTCCCCCGCTACGGCTGGAAGAAGCTCGGCGAGGACGAGGTGCTGCTCACCGAGGTCCTCCGCGAGGCGGGCTATTACACCGGCCTTGTCTTAGACACCACGAACATGGTCCCCACGGACTTCCCGCGCGGCTTTCACGAGGTGCACGTTATCGAAAAGCCGCCCACAAACACCACCGACCCGGAAACGATCGTTCACCCCGTAGACCCCAAGAACATTCGCCAAGGGGGCAAGCAGCGCGCACGACAGATGGCGAACATGAGCCACTTTCGCCACGAGGAGGACTGGTTCGTCGCACGCACAATGTGCACGGCCTGCCAGTGGCTGCAGGAGAACTACAAGCGCGAGCGGTTTTTCCTTTGGGTAGACACGTTCGAGGTCCACGAGGTGTGGTATACGCCGGAGTATTACGTGGAGATGTATGACCCAGGATACGAGGGCTTGGACTACGACTTCCCCAACTACGGCTATGCCGACATTTATACCGAAAAAGAGCTTAACCACATGCGCGCGCACTATATGGCCGAGGTGACGCTTACCGACCGCTGGGTGGGCCACCTGCTGCGGCAGATCGAGGTGATGGGCCTGCTTGAGAATACGATGGTCGTCTTCCTCTCCGACCACGGAATGTCCCTCGGCGAGCACAACCGCACGGGCAAGCACACCGTGGACCCGAGCGACCCCTGGCCCATCTACGAGGAGGTCGCGCGCATCCCCCTGCTTGTGCACATCCCCGGGCTAACCCGCCCCGCGCAGCACATCTCCGCCCTCGCCCAGCCCGCGGACCTCATGCCTACGATCCTCGACGTCTGCGGCGTCGTCGGGCCGGAGACCTATGGCAGGTCCTGGGTCCCGCTGATCATCGGCGAGACGAGCAAGAACTGGGATTATGTATTTACCTCGATCCACAACGGCGGGGGCGAGGGCGACATTCCCATCGTGCGCAGCTACGCCACGGTCACCAGCCAGCGCTGGTCCTATATCGCCGCCCAGGAGGGCCACCCGCCCGAGCTCTACGACCTGCGCGCCGACCCGGGCCAGCTGCACAACATTGCCCGCGAGCATCCCGACGTCGCCCGGCGCATGCAGGAGGAGCTGGTGCGCTTTCTCCGCGAACAAGGGGCCAAGGAAAGCTACGTTGCCCTTTACGAGGGCCAGCTCGCCGAGTAGGAAGCTCGGCGAGGCGCAAAAGGCGGCAAGCGAAGAGAAAATTGCTGGAGGGAGCAGAAATGGCCGACAATAAGTCCCGCGCAACGCTCAGCCGCAGGCAGTTTCTCGCGCGCGCCGCGGCGGCGGCAGCAACCACGCTAACGGTCGTCAACCCTCGCTCCGTGCGGGGGGCGCCGGCGAACTCTCGCTTAGAGCTGGGCATCATCGGCTGCGGCGGCCGGGGAAAGTGGATCGGCAAGCTGTTTGAGCAAAACTCAAACACCAAGGTCGTCGCTCTCGCCGACTATTTTGAGGACAGGCTCGCCGCCGCGCGCGAGGTGCTTAACGTCCCCGCCGGCCGCTGCTACGCTGGGTTAAAGGGCTACTTGAAGCTTCTGGAGAGCAAGGTCGACGCGGTGGCCATCGAAAGCCCGCCCTACTTCCACCCCGAGCAGGCCCAGGCCGCGGTAGACGCCGGCAAGCACGTTTACCTCGCCAAGCCCGTCGCGGTAGATGTCCCGGGCTGCCGGATAATTCTAGAGAGCGCGAAAAAAGCCCGCGGCAAGCTCTCGTTTCTCGTCGATTTTCAAACGCGCAACAACGAGTTTTTCCGCGAGGCGGCGCGTCGCGTGCACCAGGGGGCGATCGGCAAGCCTGTGTTCGGCCAGGTTTACTACGTCACGGGCAGGCTGCGCAAAAAGGCCGAGCCGGGGACGCCCGAGGCCCGCCTGCGCAACTGGGTATTTTACATCGACCTTTCCGGCGACATCATTGTGGAGCAAAACATCCACGTCATCGACGTCGCCACGTGGCTTCTCGACGCCGCCCCTCTGCGCGCCTGCGGCACGGGCGGGCGCAAGGCGCGCACCGATGTCGGCGATTGCTGGGACCACTTCGTCGTCACCTACTGGTTCCCCAACGATGTAATCGTCGACTTCTGCTCCGGCCAGTTCATCAAGGGCTACCACGACATGTGCGTGCGCATTTACGGCAGCGAGGGCACGGTGGACACGCACTATGGCGGCGAGGTGCGCATCGAGGGCCCCAACCCCTGGAAGGGCGGGCGCACGGACAGAATCTACACCGAGGGCGCGGTTAACAACATTAAGGACTTCTGGGCGAGCATTAACTCGGGCAAGTTCTTAAACAACGCCGAGGAGAGCGTGCGCTCGAACTTGGCCTCGATCCTCGGGCGCATCGCGGCGTACAGGGGCCGCGTGGTCACTTGGGAGGAAATGCTTAACGAGAACGAAAAGCTCGAGGCAGACCTCAGCGGGCTGAAAGCGTAAGCGGGCCTGCGCCGCGCACGGGTGAGACCCGTGCCACCCGAGGAGGAGAAGTGATGATTGTCACCCAAACGCCGTTGCGCGTGAGCCTCTGCGGCGGAGGCACGGACTTTCCGGACTTTTACCGCGACCACGGGGGTTGTGTGCTCAGCACAGCGATTGACAAGTACGTCTACGTTGTTGTCAAGCGGCGCTTCGACAGCAAAATCCGCGTAGGCTATACGCGCACGGAGATGGTCGACTCCGTGGACGAGGTCCAGCACGACCTCGTGCGCGAGGCCCTGCGCATTGTCGGCGTGGAGCGCGGGGTAGAGATCGCCACCATGGCCGACATCCCCGCGCGCGGGTCTGGCCTCGGCTCCTCGGCCTCGGTCACCGTGGGCGTGCTCCACGCGCTTTACGCCTACACCGGGCAATTGGTCACCGCGGAGCGGCTGGCCGAGGAGGCGTGCCGCATTGAGATCGACGTCCTCGGCCGGCCCGTGGGCAAGCAGGACCAATATATCGCCGCCTACGGCGGCCTGCGCTTTATCGAGTTCCGCAAAGACGGCTCGGTGTCCGTGGCTCCGGTCGCCCTTTCCCCCAGCGAGCAGCGCAGGTTAGAAAGCTCGCTTATGCTCTTTTTCACAGGCATTACACGCGACGCGCAGACCATTCTCGCCGAGCAAAAGCAGAGCACCGCGCAAAACACCGCCCACCTGCAAGCGATCGCCGCCCTGGCGCGGGAGATGTATGAGCACGTTTGCCGCGGACAGTTCGACGAGGTGGGCCGCCTGCTCCACGAGAACTGGGAGCACAAACGCCGGCTGGCCAGCAGGATTACCCTTCCCGAGATCGACGAGATGTACGAACGCGCGCGGCAGGCGGGGGCCCTTGGGGGCAAGATCGCTGGCGCGGGGGGCGGGGGCTTTCTCCTTCTCTATTGCCGGCCCGAGGACCAAGAGCGCGTGCGCGAGGCGTTACGCGGCTTTCGCGAGCTTCCCTTCCGCATCGAGCCCGACGGGAGCAAGGTGGTCTTTAACCTAAAGCGCGAGGAATAGCCAAGCTCCCCTTGGCGAGAGCCGAGCGCGGACCTTGCTTGAGCGGCCGGGGCGAGGCAGATGCCCGCGCGCAGCCCGGACACATGTCCTTGCCCTTCGCTTATCGTGCGGCCTTTGCTTTCGCTTGCCTAACCTCCACCACGCCCCCGGGGACGCTTAGCGCAAGCGCGCCCTCCTCGCTCACCGTTGGCATAGCTACCCGCGCGCCGTCTACGGTAACGACATATTGCCCCGGGGCAAGGTCGGCAACGATCAGCTCCCACGGCGCGCCTTTGGGCAGGGCGGTGCGCAGGGCGCTCTGGCGCCTCTCGCGCAGGGAGAAGAACGCCGCGGCGTGCGCCTTGCCCTCCGCGACAAGCGCGCCGACGAACTCGCCCGCGGACACACCCCGCACCTCGGGAAACGGCCCCTCGCGCCCTAGCCGCGGGCAGAGGACGTGGAAGAACACATCCTCCACCGCGGGCGCCGGCGGCGAGACCTCGATGCGCCACTTCCCCCGGCCTCCGCTTTCGTCCGGTGTCCCCGGGACGTACCACTTGCTCGTGGGGTCGCCAAACCAGCGCGTCTCGGGCGGGTTTCCCGGGGGCCAGTTTCTCCCGCCGACCCAGAAGTCTTTGATGTGCCGGTGCCTGTGCTTGCCGTGCCACTTGTCTCCGGGAAAGCCCATGGTCTGGCCTGGGGGGAGGTCCTCGCGGCCGCCGATTTTCACTATCTTCGCTCTCTCGGGCAGGAGGGTTACGCAGAGGCAGCGGCAAAAGCTGGGCACGGGCTTCGGCCAGCCGTAGCGAATTACCGCCCTCGTCGCGCCGGTGTAGTGAAACTCGCCCTCGTCGACCTTCTCCTCCTGTCCGTCGAGCACATCGAGCTCGCCCAGCGAGTGCAAAAGCCACGTTTTCTTAAACTCTGCGCCCGTGCTTGCCACACGATCGAACACGAGCACGGAGTCTACCGAACGCAAATACAGAAGCTGCCGACTAACCGAGGTAACCTTCGGCCGGTTGAGCCGCCCCCCGTGAAACCAGGGGTTGTTGTAGGCGCCGGTAAGGTCGCAAAAGGCGTATGTCGCCGGCGCCCCGTCGCCCGCGCGCAGCTTTGCAAACCGCGTTATCCTCCCTCGCTGAAACACTTTGCGAAAAGCGAGGTACGTCTCGATGTCCGGCGTGGAGCTCAGGGGATAATTCGTCCGCTGGCCCCCGCCGTCGTGAATCCCCGAGGCTCCTGCGAGAAAGCCCTTCCACTGCTCTTGGGGATCGTTGATAAGCAGGCAGTTCGCGGCGATCGTCCGATGGAGGTAGTTCATCGTATGCGGGGCGCCGACGTTGCCGTGGTCTAAGTTGCCCGTGCGCGCGGCGAGGAGGTCGCCCTTAAACATCTCAAATCCCCCGCTGTGCAGCGCCTGGTGCACGGAGACATAGGGCCCGTTTTCAAAGAGCACCCACGTCGCGTCGTCGCTCCAGTCGCTGCGCATATAGACTGTGTCGAATCCCTCGTCGAAATACGTCAGCTCCCGGGGCTCCCTCCGCGGCACAGTGTCGAACGAGAACAAAAGCGCCCACTTCAGGCAATACCGCATCCACTGCGTGGGCCACTCGCCCGCGAGCCAGCGCACCTCCTGCGCCTCGCGCGTGTCGCGAAAGCGGTCGCACAGCGCCGCGGCAGACTGATATGGCTGAACGTCGCCCACATAGCCCAGGCGAATGTGGTCGCCGCAGGGCGAGTAGTATTGCCTCAGCGAATAGCGCCCGTGGCGCTCATATAGCCGCCGTGGGTACCAGCCGAAGAGAATGTGCTTAAGCCGGTTGCGGAAAAACGGGCTGTCGGAGAATACGTCCTCGCCCGTGGCGCTGTAGGCTAAGGCCGCGTGGCGCACGATATAAAACCCATGTAGCCCCTCGTATTCTCCGCCGTCGCCGCAGCGGCCCCCGCGGCCGCCGTCGTTCAGCCACGGGAGGAGGTTGCGGTCGAAATTCTCGTGCGAAAGCCGCAACAGCTCCGCGGCGCGCGCGTCGTCGCCGAGCAGGGCATAGGCCGCGGAGGATAGGATAAGCTGTCGCCCCCCGCCGTCGTTATGGGCAATGGGCCGCCCGGAGCGCACCCAACTCCAGCGCGCCGCTTCGTTCAGCCAGTCGGCAATGGCCCGGCGCTGCGCCGGCGAAAGCGCGTCGTAGCACCAGTCGTAGTGCACGGCGATGGCCTGGGCCAGCCCCGCCCCCTTAAACGTCGCCGCGTGCACGTCGGAAAAGTGCTCGCGCATGGGCTTTTGCAAAATGCGCTGCGCATAGGCAATGGAGTTTTGCGCATAGCGCCGGTCGCCGGTGATCAGATAGGCCAAAGCGTTGTCCTCGCAGCCGCCGCGCGCGCCCATGTCGTGAAACCGCCCCTCGCCCACGCCGCCGTTGCCCGAGTTAACCCAAGCGATGAACGCCTCGTAAACTGGCGTGCGCTTGCGCGGGAGCTGGCGCAGCTCCGCGAGCCGCGCCGGGGTGACATAAAGGCGCGGGTGGGCGCGCAGGGAGAGGACGTAAACGTCGGCCTCCTCCGCGGTCGCCCGGGCCTGGGCCAGGGGAACTTCGCAGCGCACGCGATAACGCCCCGCAGCGTCGGGGACGAACTTCGCCCCCTCCGCGCAGGGCTCAAGGGCTGCGTCGCCCAACTTGCTCGCCCCGGGCTTGCGCGCAAAGCTCCACCGCGCAGCGCCGAGCCCCTGCGCCGGCCTTACGCTGCGCACGCGCACGACGACCTCCCGCCCAGGCCGCCAGTCGGCCACGAACGCGCCGTGGAGGGTAAACTCCGCCAGCGCGTCGTCAAGCTCAACGTGCAGTTGCGGCCGGTGCACAGCGTCGGGTGATTCGCGGCTGGCAAACTCATAGTTTCGCGCAAGCGCGGAGGAGCGGA